>CAVSQB010000018.1:0-142073 GCA_963729895.1 uncultured Fibrobacterota bacterium
TGCAGTCTTGCGTCATGATCCAACTGCTAAAGAACTAATCTGCCCGTCCGGTTCAGTTGGGAGTGCCGGGTAGGGGAACCGCCGGACTCTACAGCCTCAGGATGATTGGCCAATGCCATAGATGGTCACAAATCTTCATCCGTGCTGTGCGATAAATCAACCAATATCGCGAAATGTATGACCAATAAAGTCAATCTTATTCTTTGTCTTCTGTTATTGGGGCACTGCTTTGGTCAATTTTCCCCGGATAGTTTGCGTATTGCACACATTCAATGGCCTGGCAAAGATAAACCAATTCCTCAGCAATTTCTAATTGACGCAAAGGCAAACGGGTACAATTATGTTTTGTGCGAATATGTTCCGTATTGGAGTGAATGGAACGACAGCGGCAAAATTGTGTCGCCACGTCCAACTAATTTTGAAAAAAGATTGACTCAGCATTTTCAACAAGCAGATTCGGCCGGTTTGAGACTTATTCCGGAGCTCCAGACAGGTGACATCCATGGCGAATTCTATCATGATTATATTAACAAGCTGATTCCCGGGCAACTCATTCATCAAAAACTTCCGGATGCCATGATCTCGGATTATAGGTCCTTTGTTGTGTCCACTGATTCAAGCAATGCCGGAGCTGATTTGATGAATAATGCTTTTGATTCCCTTTGGACTATGGTCTTTAACGCTTTTGACCATGCCAAGAAAAAGATGAGGTGTAAAAATTTAGATTTTGTTCATTTAGGATACGATGAAAACTATTACTCCTGGAAGAACGATCCACTCGCACATATTATTCCCTTGGTGGGCCTTTGCGGGCCAGACACCTCCTGGCTCACGACTCAGGGTTTGAAAGGATCAAGTACCGAAACACAAATACAGCGACTCTACGCTGCAAATATCAAGAAACGCGTTAATCATATTTCATCAATTTCCAAGAAATTTGGCTGCATTACCAAATCAATATTATGGGCCGATATGCTTGACCCGGAACTGTATCCACCCGATGTGTATTCGTTTAGAAACCTGTTTGACCCTGCATTACAAAGCAATGACCCCTCATTTGACGCACAAGGCAGTCTGGTGAAGGTAAGCCTTATTGGCGCTCTGCAACAATCAGATATGCAATCTGTTAAAGACAACTTGATTTTTTGCCCTTGGGTGTATGACACTGTTGCCCGTGGCGGACGATATCTCCCCAGGAATGCAATCGACACATTTACAGCTCGTGGGTATAAAGTCTTATATGCGTGTGCCGGTTCAACTTATTTGCAGCCATTGTATATTCCCGGCAGTGAAGCAGAATATCAAAATGCACTTGAATTTGCGAGGGCCGCACATGACAGGAAGTTCACCTCCAAGAGTATTGGCTACATAGCTACAGCCTGGAGCGACGTTGCCGATGTGGATTCCAGGCAAGGTAGTCTCATCTGGAATCCTGACTCCAATTACATCAAGCCGTTTAACCTGATGGGGATCCTTGCGAAGATTAATAATCGGTGTGCATCTAATGCGTTCAGGTAAAAAAGGGATGTATTTTCGATTCCAACTCTTACTATGATCAAGATATCTTCTAACCATCCTGGAAGAAAAACGGCGTTGATAGCTGTAGCAATTTCCTTTTCTGAGTTGCTGTTCTGCTCGCCGCTGTCCTCGAGTTCAAAAAATCAGGCGGACCTTTCACATCCAGGCATGAGAAAGATAACTGCCGCCGGCAAATCGTTCCAGCAAGGGTGGAACGATACGCTTGCATCCGCGGATGAGCGGCCGGGCATGAAAAGCAGCTTCTCCTACGATTATTGGATTGACACAACAGAAGTCACCCAGAAGCATTATTTCAACATAACAGGCAAAATGCCTGTTTCCGACTCAGCGAAGTACGGTTTTGGAGACAACTATCCGGTCTATTATGTGAGCTGGTTTGATGCTGCACTTTTCTGCAACGCCCGAAGCAGATCGGAAAACCTTGACACGGTTTATTCCTATACCAAGGTGCTTATTGCAAATGGAAGCATTTACAACCTGACCGGCCTGTGCAGCAATTTGTCTGCCGACGGATACCGGCTTCCGACCGAATCGGAATGGGAATTTGCGGCGAGAGAGGCATCATCAAACCTTCGTTTTACAACGCCCAGCGACAGCATCTTTGCTCAAGGTACTGCATGGTACTTGGCAAACTCGGGAGGCGCGACACACCCGGTGGCAAGCAAAGCGCCGAATGCTCTCGGGCTGTACGACATGGTGGGAAATGTTTTCGAGTGGACCAATGACTGGAAATGTTTCTATAACAACGAAGACATTACCAATTCCCTGGGGTCACCCACCCCGGACAATGCGAACGAGAAGGTGATTAAGGGCGGATCATTCAATTATGACATGTCTTTTCTGAGGCCGTCCCACCGATCTGCATCGTATGCCACATCGCTCTCCACTTTTTGTGAATACGTGGGGTTCAGATGCGCCCGTGGTCCCATGGCGAACGGCAGTTACATTGGGGCGGGCCAGCAAGGACTCACCACGAACCAAGTCGCCATAGCTACCGACGCCGGCGCGTTGCAGGCGTTTTGCGGAACGCCGGCAGCAGAATTAGTATTTGTCAATGTTACGGATGCCAGCCGCACGCTTTGCTATGTCGATTTCAGCAGATCGTTTCCCTACGTTCAGGAATTCTTCGACAGCAAAAACGTTTTCATGCCCACCATTTCCCCCAATGGAAAGTATGTGGCGTATTGCAGCAACGATGTCGGATTGTCGGGCCCTTCCGTGATCGCCGTCCGTCCTCTCGATTCAATTGATTCTCCTAAAGTGATCTTCAGCGCCGACAGCGCCTATATTCCTCATTGGACTGTGGACCCTTCAAGTGGTGACACCTGCATTGTCTATACCAATTCGGGGATCATCAACAGCAGCATACAATGGAATTCATCAAGAACGTTCATCCAGAAGATGCAGGGTGGCATTCCGGCGGGAATTCCACGGGAGATCATTTCCGACGGCAGCTATCATGATGGGATTTCGACGAGCAACCGTTATATGGTTACCTCTTACACTCGCCTGATGGTGAAGGATCTTGTGACGGGCGAGGAAAAACAATTGTTTCTTCCCCCCCACAACGGCAAGGACGCAAACGGCTCCACGCAGGTTTGCAATGCCACCGTATCTCCGGACACGGGCCCAAACCCGCGATGCATGTTCCTTGATTTCGGCAGCCCAACCCCGAGCACCGTGACAGGAGTCAGTTATGGCATCCACCAGTACCTGTTTATCGCATCGTTTTCAGATTCGATAAACTGGTGCATGCCCTGCCCGGAGTCCGAAAACGAATGGGACTATCCGAAATGGTCCAATGTGAATCGTTTCGCCGTTTCAAGCGCCAGGAACTCGGCAGGCAATGCACATAATGTTTATTTGGTTGACCTTTCACTGGGTGCGACGCTTGAAATGGTTTCGGGAGTCGAATTGGAGCAACCCTGCCTGTGGGTCAACAATCCTCCGGATTTGACACCGAACGAGATTGACAGCCTCGGCGCTTACAACGACCCACCCGTGTTTGTGACACAGGTACGATTCGCCGGGCGCATGCATTTCTTCTGGCAACTGTGCGATTCCATGCAATTTGTATTCGTCGGAAGTTCTCACGCTGCTTTGGCCATCGATCCGCATGCGTTCAGGAATCGGACAATATACAATCTTGCCTTTGAACAGGGCGACCCGCCCGCAACGCTCGCAATGATGACAAACTATGTGCTGAATCATTGCAGTCAGATAAAATTCATTGGGATGGATTTCATACCAGGCTTCTTGAATGCCCCAAACGGGGTGGACATAAGTTTCTCACGCGGTATCGGACAAAGCAAGGGATATGTGTACGACAGCGTCCACTCATTCTGGAAAAATAATCTCAACGATCACATCAGAAGCGCATTGATAAATAAGCCTTACGATGCTCTACCCGAACAGGATTCTCTTAATGCCGTTTTCAGTTTGTGCTATGGTTGGGGAGGAAGCAACCCGAGCATGTACGGTACAGGAGATTGGGACACAACGGATGGCAACTACATACAGAACGTTGCAGGACTGGAATCCATGATAAGCGAATTGAATCAGCTTAGAATCCACGTGCTTTTTATAATTACGCCTGAGAATCCTGCGTTTGCCAAAATGGGTTTTGCCGGACGCTACGGGCCTTCCCTTAATGTCGGCAAACTGATCGTGGCGCGGTTCAGGCAGTTCGAAAACCAATACCCGTATTTCCACTTACTTGATGTCAATCAATTCGGAAATCACGATTACACGGATGCCGAAGCTCGCGATCCCGACCATTTGTGCCCTTTGGGGGCCGCAAGGATGAGCGCGAGTGTGGATTCGCTCATGGATTCCATTCTCGCTGGTGTGCAATAGATCGAGATTGATCCCGTGTATCGGGAATAGACTAAGAGACGGCCGTTCAGGGGGTCCGGAACGCATGAATCAGCGAGTCAAGTTTGTGACTCCGAACCAATATTTGGTTGCACAAAGATTCTGCATTAATGCCCGTCACCTCTTTGCGCAGGGTCCAGATGGTATCACATCGTTGTTCTATCATGTCTCATTATTTTCTGACAACAAGCAAATATCTTCCCTATATTCACTGAAGCATCAAACTGTTTTTTGGCTTTTTCATACCCGTTTTTCCCCATTCCTGCAGCAAGTTTGTCGTCATGAATAAGTCTTAGGATTGCGTCAGCCATTTCCTGATGGTTCCCCATAGAAACAACAATTCCATCAACCCGGTTATCTACAAGGGCCTGGTTGTGCATAGTGTTTGTGGCAACAACAGGCCTATTCCTGGCCCATGCCTCTATGATCGGCCGCGAAAAATGAGTTTCGGTGTTTGAGGAAACAAGAATGCAAGAGGCATCTATGAGGTCAATTTGATTGTGAATCTCTCCAAGGAGCGTCACTTTGTTCTGCATCACATGTAGGCTGGAAATCCTTCTGCATTCGTGAAGATAAGCCGGGTCGAACATGTACTCTTTACCGGCAACGACAAAGTGAACAATCTGGGTGGCGCGCAAAACGATTTCGGCTGACAACAGGAAATCCAGGGTGCCTTTGATTTTGTAAATTCCGCCGAGCATTATTACTATCTTTCTGTTGTCCGGTAACTTCAACTGCGATCGGATTTGGTCTTCACGACCGCTGGCCTGGAAATTCTCCTGATTCAGAAATTCTCCAACAACTTCGATGTTGTCGCATCGCCGGGTGTATGGTTTTATCTGGTCTGCCTCAAAAGGGGTAATTGCAAAAACCACGTCATTGCAGGCGACAATGGTCTTTGCCAGAAGTCTTCTTCGGATTCCGAAGGTTCCTCTTAGAAAAGGGCTTCTTATGTGGACTGCTGTCATTTTCCCAAGCAGCTTTCCTGCAATGGAAGCCTGAATTGAAACATACTCGTTTGCATAAACAAGATCTGGCCTGATTCTAATAATAGTTCTGCATACAAGCACCATGCCAAGGAAAACGCGGGCGATTTCTTTTCCCAGGAAGATCATTCCTTTCAACGTGGGTATGGATTGCTTGTCCGTGAAATGCAGCCCAAGGCGCAGAAAATCGCGATTAAAAACCAGAGAAGACGTGCACCTGGCGCCAACAGAGGTGAAACATTCCTGATCGCGGGGATTTTTAGGTGTCAATACATAAACCTGAATGCCGGATTCGGTAAAGAACTTGACGATGTATTTCAGGCTTACGGTAGCACCTGAAAATCCGAAGTCATGATCCACAAAGAGTACTTTTTTCAAGGAATGCCTCAACCTCATTGGGGAGTACAAGCCTGCAAAATATATCACGCTATTGATGGACAATGAAGGAGCGGGGCAGCACAACCTGGCCGGTTTTGTTCTGATCCTGCAAGCCCAGGTCTCAAGGGCTTGAACAAGGCAAAGGTCATTCTTGATTCCCCAGGGCAAAACAAGCTATTTGGCTAACGGGCACTCTGTACAAATGACTAATCAGTTCACAGGGTTTCGATATTGTTGATTACATAAGGACCTGTACCGGCATGGAAACAGTTATTGAAGACCTTTATGATTTGGAACATGGTCTTTCGGCGCGATTTCTTGAGATATTCATATTAAGAAAAGCAAAAAGGACGTGACGAAGAGAGGAATGTTAAGGTACCTCAAATTGCTTGAAGGCATCAGAGAATTTGGGGGCTAAATAGAATGCTATAATTGACTTTAGGCTATATTGGAAGGATATTGTCAAACCCTACTACACCAGCAATCGCGCCCAGCGTTTCACGATACGGATATACCTTCCCAAAACGAATCGATAAAACCACCACCGTCCCACTTCACTATCGTTCCCCATAACCTTCTGCAACTCACGAAGTTGTTCCTTGTTCAATCTGCTCGTCTTATTCCCGCCATACGACCTGAAATAGCTGATATTTCTATTCAGATATCCGAACCCGTATCTTTTCCCAATCCGCAAAAGGTACTCATAATCCATTACCAGATGCAGATTTTCGTTGAGAAAGCCAACGATCTGCAAAACCTCTTTTCTCCAAAAACAGCTTGGCTGCCGTACAAGGTCCGGGTTTTTCACAAGTTCCGCATATCTCATCTGATCCCCGGAAATTCGTCCGAGCATCTTGCCGTTCTCGTCCACATAGGTGATATCGCCATAGAGAAAAGAACAGCCGGCATTCTTCTCAAAGTACTCCGCTATGATCGGGAAGACATCCTTTTCATAGTAATCGTCGGAATTGAGCCAGGCAAGGATGTCTCCGGTTGCCATGCGGAATCCCTTGTTTATTGCATTGCTCTGGCCGCTGTCCTTTTCGGAAATCCATTTCACATGAGGATATTTCTTGAGGATCTCGATGGTTCCATCGGTGGAACCGCCGTCCACGATAATATGCTCAAAATCGGGATAATGCTGGCTCTTGACAGATAAGATGGTGTCCTCAATGAAGTTTGCCTGATTCAGTGTGGGTGTTATAATTGATATTTTCACGAATCAATCCGGAAAGGGAGTAGTCCCGAACAATGCTCAGGAATGCCGCCCGGAGTGTTTTTGCAAGAACCCGGAAACGTCAAAGAAGTGTTTTTCGATGTCGCCAAGCATAGCATCATCAAAGTTCCACCATTCAATTTCCAGCAGTCGTTTTCTTTCTGCTTCCGTAAATCTATAGCCGGTAATCTGTATCGGGCAGCCAACGGCGATTGCATAAGGAGGTATGTCTTTCGACACCACGGCGCCGGCGCCGATGACAGCGCCGTCACCTATGGAAATCCCGTCAATCGCCGTCACATTTGCGCCGATAAACACGTCATTGCCGATTGCTATTTTCTTTCGTTCGATAACTTTGCCGGCTTCGCACAGGGAATATCCATTTTGTTTTGAGGAGGAGTAGAACATGGGCGATGTGCTCAGGCCATTTGTGGGGTGCAAGCCCCAGCCGCAGAAAAAGTTTGGGCCAATTGAGCAGAAACGGCCGATGTCGGTAAGCGAAATGGAAGAATTGGCGGCAATATACGTATATTTTCCAATAGAGACCTTAAACAAGTGGTAGGGAACATAGGCTATTGCCGGTTTTTCCAGAGTGCTATCGGTAAAGTTCGATTTGATAACATCCCAGGCCAGACGTTCCTGATGATCCCTTTTCAAACCCGGGCAGATAGTTTCTAACGCAAACCATCCAAGGTTTTTGAGAAAACAGCCTAGTGCCATAGTATTTCCTTTTCATAGAACAACATCAGGTTAGTCAGGCAACACTATCCTTCAGCAGATTGCGGGAAAATGCAAAGATGCTTTGAATATCTCTCCAGAATAGCCAGATGCAGAAAACAGATGTGAGCGTTTGGAAAACGATCAATGCATCCGGTTTCACAAAATATACAAATATGTTGCACAGCATGACAATGCTGAGGCAACACAGTTTCCAGAACCCTGCTTTTCTGTAAAATGAAAGGACACTGATACCCACCTGTTTCCTGATGTAAAAAAGCATGGCAAGGTTGGCGCCAACCACAGACACGTAATACCCAAATAATGCAAGACTGTTCTTGAAGATTAACAAGCCGACAATCAAAAGCCCTGCAATGACAATGATATTCAACGCCTGCAGGAATCCCAGGAACAACGATTTTCCGATACCAAGAATGAACACATAGAGCACATATCCGGCGGTGTTGACCGATTCTGCCAGACCCAGAATCAGGAAGATGATAATGCTTTCCTTGTACCCATAGAAAAATGTGAAGATCAATGAGAAGGCTATGGGGAATACTCCAAAGAAAAGGCCTGAAAATGAAATGCCATTTCGTGAAACACTCACTCCGTCAAGAAACAAGAAATTGACCTGTTCCGGTTTTCCCGACAGCTTGCTCACGTTGGGGAGGGTATTCTTGAAAGCGAAAGAAAACAATCCAGAAATGGCAAGCGTGAATCTTTTCGCAATTTCGTACGGGGGAATGAGCCTGTTCTCCGAAAAATTCCCAATGAGGTACTTGGTTATGGGATCAATAAGAGAACCCAGGAAGAATGTTGCCTGAACCGAAATGCTGAATTTGCAAATTTCCTTGAACGTGGCGACATTAACATGGGTAAAACCGATACTGAGGTGCCGATAATACATCTTGAACGAAATCAGGAAAACGAATAGTTGGACAACTGCTGCGATCAAATACAGAATACCCAACAAGGCCACCGAGAAATGAGAAAGGTTGGCAATAATCACACACACAAATACAAAGAGGCTGTTTGCGATTGCGATTTTCGACGTCAGCACAAAATCTTCATGACCTTCCAGTATGGACCTGAAGACGATGGTCAGGTATTGCACATAGAAGATGGCTCCGGAAAGGAGGCAGATGGTTTGCGCTGGAGCGGCGAGTTTGCGGGGAACAATCTTCGGATTCCCAATGTAAATAAGTTCCGCAACGAAACAACCCAGCATGGCGATCACAATGCCGAGGGCGATGAACAAAAAAAGGCTGGTTGAAATAATCTTGTTCACTTTTGCGTGATCGGATTTGTACTGCGCAACAAATTTCACGGTTGATATGCCGAATCCGAAATCGATTGCCGAACCAACACCCCAAATTGAAAAAAGAAGTACCCAAATACTGAAAACCTGGCTTCCCAGCGTCAGCAAATTAAGTTTGAGGCCGATGAGAGAAAATACCAGTATCAGTGAGTACTGGGAAGAGAGCCAAAGGGAGTTCTTACTGTTTTTGTCCAACAACATTATGTGCCTTCATCACCATTTTATAATTTGCGACCGAAATGCCCAGAAGCATGCTCCATAACATCCCACATTGGCCCCATAAATACGCGTCCGTCATGCACATCGAAATGCAAATGAAGACTTGAAGAACAAGGATTCCCAGGGAGAAGTATCGTTGGTCCGCCCGAACGGAGAATGTTACGGATCGGAGGGCCATCCTCAGCGATGCGACAAGAAAAACCAGGAACCCTATCATCCCGACAATCCCGGTTTCGGTGAGTACTGCAAAATACGCAACATGAGGGCTTAATCCTTGAACCCAGGCCTTGTAAAGCTCCCTGGGAATGGTACGATAGTACTGGGAGTCAAGGTAGAATGAATAGGCTCCTATTCCCACTATCGGATGTTGCATGAATGCCGTCAGCGCCGTATACCATATCAAGAAGCGGGATATCATTGAGTTTGAGACCAAGGGCACCTCTGAGGAGCGTCCAGTGTACTTGCTTGAAATCAATTCGTGCAGCCTGCTAAACGCTTCGGGAACAGCCACCGAAAGAATCGTTAATGCAACAGCCCCAAGAACGAGAATGGAAATCGATTGAACGACCAGTTTCTTGCGGTCCACGGAAAAGGCCGTGTGGCGCCTGAAAAGATATGCTATGAGGAATGCAAACGACAGGAGTAAGGATAGTATGGAGTTTCTTGTCTGAGTGAAAATGAGGGATGCAAACAAGAAGAGAGAGATAATGACATACACGACAGACCTCCACGTTCTTGTATGTAAGGCAATTATGATGAACATGAGAATCGCAATGCACACATAATCAACGAATACTGTTCCGGTAAATCCAACCACTCTTTCTTTTGTCAGGAAACCCTGCGCTATCACAACCGATCCGTTCAGGATAGTCATGACAAGGAAGGCAATCATGAAGGATTTAATCTGCTTGTGGTTCTTTACGCATATTCCAAGAATGCCGCACATGACTATCATGGAAACCAGGTTAACGAGGGCAAGTAGACAGCCGCCAAGGCTCTTGACGTTCATAAATGATGGAATAATCCCGATCAAGTAGATTCCTATTGGAACAAGCAAAGGATTTGCAATCTTGGGGGAGAAATCAGGTTTGCGTGTCAGTAAATAGGACACGGCAACTGGAATAGAAAATAGAACGATGGCCTTGTAGTACAGCGCGTCAATATTGATGCACAATACGATGATAGAAATAATAATGACCACGTTGGTATTCAGCAGAGCGGACACCAGGAGGGGGAGGCCCAAAGCGAGGCCCAATGTCTTTTTTCCGAGGCCATATTGTCTGAAGACGGCAACGTAGGCAATTGAAACAGCCATCATCCACAATAATAGCGCTTTATTATTGGCAGGAGAGTATTTCTTGTCCTGATCGAAAATGAGAAAATGCAAAGGCATCGCCGGATTCTGGTTTATCTTAATTTGAACAAACCCGTTCGTATCAAAGCAATTTTTGGATTGTTATTTCTTACCAGGGCTTCTTTTGCGATCAAGTAACAAACAGAGAAGAACAGCACCATGCATGCTATGATACCGGACATAAAGATTCTTGGCGGATACATTTTTCGTTCAGGCGGGACCGCATAATCAATTACTTGTAATATGGGAATCTTCTTCTGCTCTTCAAACTTAGACTGTTCGTACAACGGGACAATGAACTGAAGCATTTCATCGTAAATCTTAACATCGCGATAATACCTGAAGTAGTCCAGGGCCTTTTGCGGAAGGGAGTTCAACCCGATAACGATCTCGCTCCTGTTGCTGTTGCTCTTCAGCCTTTGGACTTCATTCTGGTACTCTGTCAGAGAAAGCTTGGCATTGTTGGCCATCGGAGAATTATCTCCATAAATTTTGGTGAGCACGTTGGATTCGACCTGCTTGGCTGCCACATCTGATTCAAGTTTTGCAAGAGTTTCAATCGTAGACGTAGTTTGCTTGCCTGCTTCAAAAACCCCGGTTCTTTCCTGATATGCTTTAAGCGAGTCTTCTGCGTTCTTCAGGTTTGTCTTGATTTCGGAGTATCTCTGCTCCAGAAAGATCCGATTGTCTTTTGATTTCGCAACGTCCATCTGAATAATCTTTTCATTCAGATACTGCACGAGATAATTGGCCATATCGCACGCCAGTTGTGGGCTGTTTGACTGGACGCTGAGGACAAAGGCGTTTTCCAGGGTTATGGTTGTCTTTATGGATTTCCGAATCTGTTTGACGGCGTTCTCCCTGCTTCGCATCTTGTAGACTTTTTGCAGGTCGAACCTCTGAATCAGCAGTTCAATTGACGTGCGGCTGTAGATAATTGTGTTGTAGAGATCCATTTCCGATTCCTGCTTCATGCTGCTGAGACCTGAAGGCAGAACGGATGAGAAATCTTTTATCAATGAAGAAAGACCAACAAGGCCATTCTCTTCCATGGACGGAACCAGCTCCGCTGTGGCCTGATATTGTTTTGGAATAAAGAAGTATATGAGTAAGTAGGATGTTATGAGCGACAGGAAAAAAGCGGAAACCAGCACCTTCTTCCATCTCATGATGACAATGACGTAGTCCAGAAAATCCATGGCACCATTTTCCGATGAAGAGGACAATCACTTGTGAATCTGAGAAAACAACAAGATCACCGTAGCCAAACCCGTGACAATAGTTGCGAGAAACCCAATCTCCTGCAAGTAGTAATTCAAATGGTGAATCGGCTTTTTGGGGACCCAGATGTAATCCCCGGATTCAATAGGATTTGCCTTATTTTCCTTGATTTGAAGCCAATTTCTAGTTTTTCCCTTGATCAGATAGATTTCATTTTTTGCGGTCATGCCGACACCGCCGGCTTTCTCTATGTAGTATTTAGCGTCCTTTCCGCTAAGGTAGGGAATGTATCCCGGGGAATTCACCTGTCCGAACACATAAACCAGGTCAACTTTTTCCGGGATCAAGATATAATCGCCGGTTTTGACAATGAATGCGCCGTCTGTTGAGTTTTCGTCAAAGACTTTGTTGAAATCCACCGCGCCATTTCCACGGGAGATTCTCAATTTGTTGTCTACCATGAATGCAGCGGAATCTTCCAGTGAAATGTTTGACATGCGGCCCATAAGGAGGTTTTCAAAGTCCTCGGTGAAAAGCGTTGAACGAAATACGTTGGCTCCCCGAATTATTTCCGCTCTGTTAAGGTCGGCTGAAGGCTTAAATCCGCCGGCTTTTTCAATTACTTTCCTAAGGGTGGTGGTGTTCCGCGTGATAAAGACAGTGCCGGGGTGTATAACCTCCCCGTCGACATACACCTTGTAGTCCTTCCGCTGATCATCATCGGCGAGAATCTTGATTCTGTCACCTCGAAACAGTTTGGGATTATCCGATATGGTAACAGTATCTTCCTGTTCCCCGTTGCCGTCACTATTTATTCTGTTAATGAGCGCCTTCGTTACGCTCTGATAGGAAGGGTCAAGGCCCTGCCCGAAAAGAATTGCATCCGAAAGCCGGTCCCCTTCCACGAACTGGAATGTTGTAGGGCCAGTAACGGCACCTTCGATTGAAACAAAATTAATATCAAGAGCGAACGGAGGAATAATAATGACATCTCCATTTTTCAGGTATGGGTTGTAAGCAAAGTCCCCTGTCATTTGAAATTTGAGCAGATCAACCGGCACTTTTTCTCCTGTGGATCTTTTCAGAACTATGTTTCTTTTCGAAAATTGAAAGGACATGCCCTTCCCATTTCTGACATCGATACAGGTTCTTGTCAGGAATTGATCAACCCGCTCCTGGGGAGAAGCAGGGAAGGTGCCGGTTACAAGGAAGCTGCCGCCAATGGTGACGCTGATGGATTCAAGGTTAGGTAGTTCTTCGTTACTGAGTGGCCTCGCTTCCGCAGCTGAAACACTTGCCTGGGGAACCAAGAGGCACAAGGAAAAAAAGCAGGATAGGAAAGCTATTTCTCGCATAAATCAACGGTACGGATTCCTGTTTGACCACAGAGCGAAAAGCTGCTGGATTCGATTTTCAGAATTCCTGAAATGGACTGGCAGTTTACGTTGTTTCACTTGATATCCGAAGGCAACCGGAAGGACAGATTTCAGCATAATATAAGGTAATTATAAAGGATCTTGCACCAAATTAGTGATCATTTTGACAAGTTTTTCAAAGAAATTTTCATGACGATGATTGTACCGAAAAGCCATTTCGTTCAGATACCCTGGAAAGTATTCTTTGGAGACTCCATGGAACTTTGCAAGACGTTCCTTAGCATAGCTCCAGAAGCCTTCCAAACCGTTAATATAAACTTTGCCTGTGGCAAATCTTTTCCCATGGTCGACTCTCAAATGCCGATAACCGCAGAACATCAGGGCGTCATAGCCGCGGAATTTGTCAGTGTAAATGATGGAGCCTCGTCTGACCATTTTCACAGTCTCAGTCAACAGGCTTTCGGCAGTGACGTTTTTTACTACTGTCACCTTCACTTTTCCGTGTCTCTCCAGGATACCAAAGACGGGAACCTTTCCGGCAGCACCCCGGCCACGTTTACCTTTACGCCTGCCGCCGAAGTAGGATTCATCGAGCTCAACCTCTCCAGAGAGCCAGAAATCGCTTTCAGCGACCATCAAGGCCCTTCGGATGAGATTACACATCCGCAAGACCGTGGGATAGCTCAAACCGATCTGAGTTGCTATCCTGCGTGCTGAGACTTCCAGTTCAAAGAGCTTAATGATCCACAGCAGCTTTTTCAGAGGGACGCGGCACTGACCAATCCACCGATTCGAGAAGTCATGAAAGGTATTTCCGCATCGTTTGCACCTGAACTTTTTACCTTTTAAACGATAGATTTTATGGCTGTTACAATTGATGCAGAAAACATGGCCATTTTTCCAACAGAACTTTCTGAGGAACAATTTTGCCCTGTTTTCAGTTTTCCCTATGAATTCAAAGGTTTCTAATTGACTAAAGCCCATATGCACAAGATAATTCCTGTGCAAGATGTTTTATAATCACCTAATATAATCATTGCGCAGCCACGATATGCATTGCCATAGGGGTCGAATTATCAAATCATATTATTTGAGAAATTCTTGTCTCAATTGAGGCATAAGAAACCCCATCACTATCATGAATATTCAGCCACAATATACCATAATGTTGCCATGGCTGAGATTCTCATCTATCCCTGTGAAACAGGAGATTCTCGGAAAGGAGCCTCTTTTCGAGGCTATCGATTTGCGCGTCCAATTTTCGGTTTATTTGCCACCTGCTGAATTCGAAAGTATATTGTCCGATGAAGAGCGAAGAAGAAGACTCGGTTAGGGACCATCAATGAAATACGTTGCACCGTACGCTTTCGTGCTCGTCATTCCTGTATTCTTTTTTGCGTGCACCAATAATCTTTTCTCATCACAACAGCATGAAGTCCCCGGTGCTTCCGGGATGGTGAACATTGCAAGCGCAGGACAGACTTTCGTGATGGGCAGTTCTGCCCCTGAAGCCGCCCCTGACGAGCAGCCGCCGATGCCGGTAACCTTCACCTACGACTACTGGCTCGATACCACCGAAGTAACCCAAAGACAATACATCGATTGCACCGGCAAGTTGCCTGTCTTAAGCAGCAGCGCCTACGGATTCGGCGATGGGTATCCCGTCTACTACGTTTCGTGGTATGATGCGGTTCTATTCTGTAACGCACGAAGCAAAAAAGGAAAACTGGACACCGTATATTCCTACCACTCATTTGATACATTGGCTAATGGCACTGTGTTCAATATGACAGGACTGCTCATCGACTTTTCAAAAAACGGCTTTCGATTGCCCACCGAGGCGGAATGGGAATATGCCGCCCGAGGAGGCACTCCACCCGATGGAATCCTGACTCTTGCCGATTCGACCAAGGCTGGTTCGCTTGCATGGTATTCGGCAAATGCCAATGGCAAGACTCACTTGGTGGCTACGAAAAGCCGCAACAGGTTTGGCCTGTACGACATGGCCGGCAATGTTTTTGAGTGGGTGAACGATTGGAAAACTGCCTACCGAAATGAGGCAATCAGCAACCCCGTCGGCGGCGAGTACCCTGATGCGCAATACGAGCGGGTTGTCAAAGGCGGCTCGTTCGAGCACGGGTTATCGCTCCTGCGTGTGTCGAACCGCAGCGCTACCTATGCAACCACCGTTTCGGCAATTGCCGAATATGTTGGTTTCCGCTGTGCGCGCGCGATAATACCGTCTCCCGCGTTTATCACCGCGGACACCTCATCGGCATTTGTCACTACACCGACCAGTCTTCTGATAAGCTCAACGCAGCAGTTTTTGGGGACAATGAGCGCCAGACTCGTATATGTCAATGTCACGGGCAATTACCAGACGCTTTGTGCGGTGAATTTTCAGGAAGCGCACCCGATGGTTCGTGAGTTCAAGGACATTCGCACCGTCAGCAACCCGACACTTTCGCCCGACGGCCACTATGTTGTGTTCGGGTCTCGCGGTGTAGGACTTTCAGGAACTTCCTACGGCTACGTCCGGGCGGTCGATTCGGTCACCTCTCCTGCGGTTCGCATCCCGGGCGACAGTTGCTATATTCCGCGTTGGTGGGTCGACCGTGCAACGAGGGACACGTTTATCATCTATGCGAACACAGCCATTGACAATGCGTCATCCATGTGGACGAATGCCGTCACTTTTCGGCAGAAAATGTCTGGTGGCCGCCCCGTAGGGGTTCGGGAGGAGCTTGCCAACTGCGCCGGATTCCATGACGGGCTCTCGGAATCCGGACGATACACCGTCTCGGGCTTTACACGGCTCATGATGCGCAACACCGAAACCGGCATTTCAACCCAGCTTTTTACGTCACCCCAAAACGGCAAGGATGCTGGCGGATCGACGCAGGCCTGCAATGTTTCAATTTGTCCCGACACGGTCAATGAGAGCCGCTGTCTTTTTCTTGATTTCGGCTACCCGCGAATAAGCTCGTTGATCGGCTCCTCCTATGCCGTTCATGAATATCTTTTCATGACCGACTCATCCGGCGCCGTGCTTTGGTGGATGCATGCTCCAGCCGGCACCAATTCGTGGGATGATGTCGAGTGGTCGAACCAACCACCCTATGCCGTGGGTTTAGGCGAACTCTCGTCGGGTATTACCGATGGCATTTACGTTATTGACCTCGAACAGAAGTCATCGCTGAAAGCAGTTGCCGGCATTACAGTCATAGAGCCCTATCTGTGGACAGCGGATGTCGGTGGCAACCCCGCGCAATTGGCACTTGACAGCCTGGGACATTACAATGATCCTCCCGTGAGCGATGCACTTTCTCAATGGGCCGCAAAAATGCGGATGTTCTGGACCCACTATTCCACGGTACAGATTGTCGCAGCAGGAAGTTCCCAGATACTGTCCGGTATCGATTGCAGCCAGTTCACAAACGCGAGCGGGATCAACCTCGGCTACAGCGGATGCGGGGTATCTGAAATCGTCGATATCATGCGCAATTACGTAATGAACCGGTGTCCGAACCTGACAACCGTGATCTTGGGTGCCACGCCCTATTGGCTTGCCGATTCAGGCGGGAATGCATGGAATCCGTGGGTTGCCGGATTGACTCAAAATAAAGGATATCTTTATGATAAATCGCATCAGTTCTGGCAGGGTGGGTTGCCCCGAGGTTTTGATGAACTTATGACAAAGGCACCATTTGTGAACGTATATGGTCTGGACACTCTTGGAATGGCGGATTCGACAGCGTGTAATGGATGGGGAATTCCTGAACCCGGCGGAAGCATAGACTGGGACACATCAAACTCCCTCTATTGCCAAAATGTTGCGATGATGGACTCTCTTGTTGGTGATCTTGACAAAAGACAAATATTGGTTGTCATGGTTCTGTTTCCGGAGGATAGCGGATTCAAGAATACCGCCTATTTCGCCGCAGGCGGTCCCTCCTGGAATACCGGAAGAGAATACGTTGCCCAACTCAAAGCGCTGGAACAGCGCTATCCTCATTACCACTTTTTTGATGCATATCAGTTCGGCAATCATGACTACGGTGACGAAGATGCCGCGAATCAGAACCACCTCTGCCCCGTTGGAGCAAAGAAACTTACTCAGCGGCTCGATTCGTTGATTCACACATTCTCACCGTGATCTCCTCAGGTGCACATTACAAAGCTGGACTGCCGTACCCGACAGAAGGTTCTTGTCTCCTTATTGTCGTTCCAGCCACCCGGCAACCGGAAAGGCAACGAAATCAATTTCGTTGTCATTTTCTGCTTCCGCTTGTTACCATTTGACCAGGATAGTACCCCTGGATGTTCACTGTGCCCGGTCAATGACTTATTTGCGATTGACAAATAGTCCAAAAGTGGCCACATTTGGGTAGTTTCGCGGGGTATTTCGTAGGTTTGAGGCACTGCGGGGAAAAACAAGAAACCCTCAAAAATGCCTCTCTTGCGCGAAGAACGGCAAATTTGACGGATGTTATATTCGTGCCTTGAGAGAATCGAACTCCCAACCTGCGGATTAGAAATCCGTATATCGACTGTCGATTCCTGCCTTTTTAATATCATTTTAAGGGTTTTTACACCGCTTTAGCCTTCGGCACTATCACAGCACTATCACATTGCCGGGTAAAACGAACAAGATCGAGTGTTTTTTTCGGCTCGCGATTATAATACACTCGCAGCATATTCGTTTTCCATCCGGCTATACTCATGACCACCTGCTCAGGTGTTCCGTTGTCGACAAGCATCGACGCGCTGCAATGCCTGGTATCGTGAAACCTGAAATTATTCACACCAGCTATGTTTAAGCACCGCTTCCATGCTTTCTTAAAATCACCCAAGCTGTGATACCCGTTCTTATCCTGACGGTAGAAAAGATATTTGCATCCCACGGGAATAGATCGGAAGTATTCTCGCATGTCCGGCGGAATCGGTTTCCATAGACCCGCGCCGTTCTTGGTTTCACCATTGCGTACCCGAATGACATTGTTGAACAGGTCCAGATCATCCACCGTCATTCCAACAAGCTCGGACTTACGGCAGGGAACCTGCAAAGCAAAACGCACAACTGCCTTTAAATGAGGTGCTTCCATTTCGATCACATTGAGCAGGCGCTGCTGGTCAATATCCGATATTACTACGTCGCGGGGAATCTCTTTAAGTTTTCTGAAATGCTTTAAAGGATTTACTTTAGGGGACCTCTAAAAATTCTGTAAAATAGTAGATTCCAAGATCATGTTGACAGATAGTATTATTTCGCGATGTCAGGGCGTCTATTTGTCTGATAGGTGCCCAAAACTGTTCTTTTTTCGGTCCCTTTGGGGGCCTTGTGCGGTCCTGTCCCGCTTTTCAGGCGTGGCACTCAAGATATGCAAAGCGTTTTATGTTGTAAACCAGGTTCAGGAGTCCTATCTTCGCCGCGGCCCTCAGCCGCCCGATACACCTGATCCTGCCACGAAACATGATTTCTATTTGAGCAAACACATGTTCTATACGCGATCTGACTTTGGATTTCTTCCGGTTCTGTGCCAATTGTGCTTCCGTCAATGGTGCGCCACGAGTCCCTTTGACACATATTTTGCTTCTGTACCAGAGATAATCAAGCCTTTGTTCCGCCTTTTCCGAATGATACGCGCTGTCGGCAAACACGTCCGCGTTCGTGTTCTCAGGATTAAGGAGAGGTTCAAGCATATTGGAGTCGTGCACTTCTGCGGATGTCGCCGCATAGTCTCGAATGATTTTATGCTTCGCGTCTACCGACGCATGGTTCTTGTAGCCAAAAAACGTCTGATCGTTCTTCTTCGTCCATCGCGCATCAACATCTTTCTGACGAAGTTTCTCAGGGTGCTTTTCCCATTCCTGCGGCGTGCCCCCGTTCTTGATTTCTTTATTCTCCTCCCGCGTGTTTCTCTGGCGAGGTACCTCGACAAAACTCGCATCTATTATTTGGCCTTTCTGGGCAGTGTAACCCGCTTCGTTCAACTGACGACCGAACAGGTCAAACAGCTTCTTGACAACGCCTGCTTGTGTCAGCGTTTCCCGAAACAACCAGACCGTTTTCTCGTCGGGAATGCTATCCTCGGAAGTGAGTTCAAGAAACCGTTTGAACGTCAATCGGTCCAGAATCTGAAACTGGGTTTGCGCATCGGAAAGCCCATACATCGTCTGCAACACGAGAATCTTGAACATCAGGATATAATCGTACGGTGGACGACCGGCGTTGCTCTTCCGTTCCTTGCGAAAAGCCTTGTCAATAACAGGACGAAAACTCTTCCAACGTATGGCCCGATTGATGGTTTCAAGAGGGTCTCCCATTTCGGAAAGCTCGGAAAGGCGATTCTCAAGGTCAAAAAGGCCTATCTGTCCCATCGCAATATCCTCCAGACGGTAGTGGGTTCGCAGGTTTGTTGTCTGGAATTAAAATAATTGACGAAATAGCCTTTGTCAAGCATTAATTGGGCAAATTAGGCAATTTTTAGAGGTCCCCTTAAGTACATAAGACGACGAAGAACAGAGAAATAGTATGGTTTTGGTGGACACCTCAGTCTGGATAGATCATTTTAACTTTGGGGATAAGGACCTGGAATTTTTATTGGACGAAAACGAGGTTGCGGTCCATCCTTTTGTTATTGGTGAGCTTGCTTGCGGAAATTTCAAGAACAGGAAATTGATTTTGTCTTTATTGAATGCCTTGCCTTTGACTCGGGAAATATCGAGAGATGAATTCTTTTCATTTCTCGATCAACATCGGCTTTTTGGCACTGGAATGGGTTTTGTGGACGTTAATCTTTTGGCATCCGCTCTGATTTCAAATTGTGCACTATATACTCGCGACAGAGCTTTACTTTCCTCTGCAAACAAGTTAAAAACAGCATACAAATAACTTCCCGCTAACAAGCGGTTCAACCCATAACCGAACGCGGGTCCCAAACGCTCCCTTTGGTCGCGTTTCCCGCGTCGGCAGGTTAACCGCGAGTTTAGCCGATAATAAAGGAAAGAATACCATGACAATTGAATTGACCGTACTTGTTCTAAGCGTAATTCTGGGAATAATTCATCTCGTCATGGCGTCACACGCTGCCAGTTTTCAACGTGGCTATAAATGGACTGCAAGCAACAGAGACAAGATTATTCCGCCGTTGTCCGGCATTGCAGGTCGATTGGAAAGAATTGCAATAAATTATTTGGAAACATTCCCCTTCTTTGCGACAGTAGTAATAATTGCACATTTAACGGGACATCATAATTCAATAACAATTTGGGGAGCATATTTTTATTTGCTGGGAAGAATTGCCTACGCAGTAATATATGCAATTGGAATTCCATTGTTGCGTTCTCTCGTTTGGAACTTTGCGACAATAGGAATATTTATGGTTCTGATTGGAATATTTATATAAACCTGATTCCGTGAGATAAGGTTATTAAAAACAAATTGACGGCGTTGACAAGAACGAATATGGTTGCTAAGGCTTCTTGATAAGTTGTTGCCGGGGTGATTCCACTATGATTTGCGCTTCTGACCCCATGGTTGACAAATACACTCAACGTGTCGGTGGCGACGTTTGTTTGGTTACGGGTCTATTTCCGTTTATTGCTCTCCTTAGGTCAGCCATCCGTGGCGAACGCCAGATACGTTTGCGTCCACGCTATGCGGAGTTGATTCCGCCGCGACAGGGCAAGCATCAACCGGCGGGCATGCGTTATCACGCGTGCTGCTATGTACATAAGATCCTGAATGACCTTCCGCAATCTCCGGCGTGCAACTTTCTTACGCGGCACGTACCCCTTGTCGATTCCAACTTGGCCGCAGAGCCGCAGCATGTTGAACGCAAGAACCGCCAACGTCAACACCAATGCGTTGGTCGTGAACTTCCCGCTGGGAAGCCGCTCCAGCGCCATATCACTCTTCAGCTCCGAGTGAAACTGCTCGCTGGTGCCATGATCCCGGTACGCTGCAATAACGTCGTCCGGGCCGGCGTTGCGTCTGCTCAGGCTCGTCCACCACGTGTGAACCTCTACATCCGGCAGCAGCAAGGCGTTTCCGTCGCGGTCGATTGTCCGTTCGATCACCTCGAACACAACGCGCATGTTTTCGCCGTTTCTTTCCCGTATTGTCTCACCAACGTACACGGTCTTGCCTTCACGAGGATGACGCCAGTCACCGAGCGCTTGAGCATCCACGAGCCATTCGTCAATAGATTCCCTGCGTATGTTCCGTTTGATTATGTAATCGACCTTTTCCTTGCGGCAGACTCGCATGTTTTCAATATCGTCATGTCCGGCATCAAGACGCACAAGGATCGAACGATCCGTTATTTTTCGAGCAAGGGCTATGGTCTTGCGCAGAAACTCCGGAGTTCCTTCCTGGCAATGTTGTTTCCCTTCGCGCAACTCCGCGTTCAGCAGGTAGCCTTCCACGCCTATGTAGGCAAGCATCGGAGAATATCCCTCGAACAACTTGTACGTGCAGCTTACGCCTTCCTTATGAGAACCACTGTTGTCAAAAGGAGATACGTCAGCGTCAATCGGAATATACGGTCCAAAGCAGGCGGTGAGCCGTGGCGCTGCTTTTTTCAACAGGGACGCCGAAGCGGAAAGGACTGCGTTTTGAACGGTCAGGCCCGTTTCGTCCATTCGCTGCCGCAGTGTAGCCTCGGAAGGAACCGCTTTCAATCCAAGCATCTCCTGAAAATAGTCGTCTTCACGAAACTGCTCGACCCCGTCAAAGTCTGGTTTGGCAAGACACAAAAGCCCCGTCATGGTCAGCAGCGCGTCCGCGGTGCTTATACTCCCGCTCTTCTTGTCCGGAGTAACCTGCGAAACACGCTCGCGCAAACCGGATCGCTCCGCAAGCATCCCGATCATTGCCATTCCACCATGGCTGGTCAGAAACTCGTCCGTCTCCGTGATTATCAACTTTCTCGGCTTTGGCATGACACCTTCCGGGTGAATAATGTGAACTGCCATTTAGTCAAGCACCATTCACCCTTAATCTACACGAAAAATCATCAAAATGCCAAAGTTTTTCTCACGGATTTAGGGATGATACACAAAAGGAATATAGCAATTGTCATGCTGGCTTAACAATAGCAAAATTGGGATAGAGAGGTGCGTTTACGTGATGAATGCGCAACCCCGAAGCAAGCTTCGGGGTTCTTCACTATGGGGCGGAAAACGGCATTGCAGGCTCCAACGAGCCGCCGGTACGCACGGTTCTCCCGTTCGGCGCAAACAGAGCGTACCGTATGAACTTCTGCTCGTGCAACCGCATCACCGGAGTGAAATTCGACGCTTTCTGGGCAGCCAGGACGTCGTCCGCGCACCCGTGTTCGCACGGGCACCAGGTTATATCAAGTTCACCGCAGTTCGGGCACGCCTGGATACCGCTTGGCGGGTAGCAAAAATAAAGATTCACAGCTGTAATTGCAGTGCTTTGCAACTAGAAACTACACAATTGGGAAACAATACGAATGCCCCGCGTTAGTTGGACCGGAGTGGTCCCGCCGTAGCGGGAGTGCCGGCCGACGACCCTTGGAAGCACCCGACGGGGTGCCCGGCCTTAGGCACAGGGCGGTCCGGTACCGAGGCTGACTAGCCGACGACCCTTGTGACCCTTGCAAATCCCCGACGGGGGAGAAGCACACCCCTTCGGGTGCTTCGAGGCGTCGCCCGAAGGGGTGGCCCGTAGGGAGAACGGCCCTGTCCTTCGCTCTTATTCGCGAAGGACAGGCAACGCCCAAGTATTTGTCTTTTATTGCCCTTACATTATTCTATTTACCATGTCGCAAGCATCCTCTTGCTTGCGGCCAGGGCTCCGTCTTTGCCGTACAGCGCGATGATGTACACGCCGCGCGAAAGTGCAAGCCTCGACGAGAGCGCCCGGCTCACCTCTTCCATGGTAGTTGCGACGCCGGAGCGTATTGTTTTTCCGTTCGGCGCAAAAAGAGTATACCGTATGAACTTTTGCTCCTGCAATCGCATCACCGGCGTAAAATTCGCCGCTTTCGTTGCCGCCAGCACGTCATCCGCGCACCCGTTCTCGCACGGGCACCACGTGATGTCGAGTTCACCATTGCCGCAACTATTCGGGCATGCCTGGAAGCCGCTTTGGTTCTGATGGTCGTCGTTGGCAAAAGCGTAAACCTGGGCATTCATGGTTTTGTGGATCCATTTGGCATAGAGGTTGTAGGGATTTACCCAGTTGCCGGCTGAGTCCTGTTCCGGCTTTTTCCAGTAATCGGCGGAATCCGCGTCCTGGTAAAATGTTCCCCTTTGCCATGCGGCAATCGAATCAAACAGTGAGTTTGGTGAACCGGGATTAAGCGAACCGCCGTATACTTCGGTACCGTGGTGGTGGTGGCCCAGCCACATTTTGTTGCAGTATATATTTCCGGTATCGTATCCGGGCTGGACGCAGTAGTCATAAGAACCAAGGCATATCCCTAATTCCAAGGTGCTGTCGAAAAAATTGACCTGTGTGGGACACCCGTGCAAGAGTTGGTTCTGCATTTCCTTAAAGGTGACGGGAATAATTGTCGGAATACAACTTGAGCAACCTCCCACAACCTTCACCGGCAGCGTGGCATAGTCGACACAGGAAATATTGTAGTTCTGCACGCCTGTCGGTCCCCCGCTCACGGTCATTTCCACAAACCCGTTTTCGGGAATTAAAGGCGCGCCTTGACTGGTCTTTGTACCGGGATCGTGATAGTAGGCCCAGCATCTTCCGGACCCGAAAGCCGGCAGGGAATCGTACACAAGCGTATCGTTAGGAAGCAATTTTTGGGCAGCAGCGCCGTTGATGGGCGCGGTATAGGGCGTTTCGGTGAAATGGATCCACAGCGTAATGGGACAATCGTTTGCTACCACCAGCTTCTGGGTCCCGCCCGCGGCGAAAACGGATCCCGTGAGTGCAAACACCACGGATAGTGCGGTGAGCGCCAAGGACCATTCATGGGCGAGGCGCCTCGAAATTTTCATAAAGCCTCCAAATCTATTGGTTAAAAACAGGTGATTCTTCAGGAAAGCAGGCGATTGGTCGGCGGATGCGCCGGCTTGTTCGCGAAAAAGATCATCGTTTGCGAGCCTGTTCGCATAAGGCCCCTCGGTAATAACATAAACACGCGTGGCCCGGTCCAAGGGAAAATGATGGCCCCAAAGTCATTATCCGTTACACGAACGTGTAACGGAATTTTCCCCCCGCAGGACGAAATTGGGTCGCGGCAAAGTCCGTTCCATTATGTTATACTTATAACCGGCGGGTGAAACCGGATATGACGTGTGCATACATAGGTGATCTCGAGCGGCGGCTCGGGCCTGATGTCCGGCCCATCCGTGCGTTTTCGTAGATGCAAAAATCGTTGACGAAACTGAGACTTTGACTTTCTGGAACCTTAAACCGGAGGTGCCAACATGTTCATCAGGCTTTCCGCTCTCATGTGTCTGTTTTTCGCCGTGTCGTTCCTGACTTCCCAGCAGCCCGCCGCGCAAACGATACCGCAGCCGGGCGAGAGTTTTTCCTCAATCACCGATAACGGCTGCTGGACCTGGTACGGAAACCCCAAGGCCGTTTACTATGCGGGAGTTCACAAACGCACCTATGTGGCCTGGACCTCCAACGCGACAAACCAGTATCTCGGCTATTACGATCACGACACGAAAACCACGAGCCAGGTGCTGCTGCCGTGGCATTACCCGGCCGACGACCATAACCATCCCAGCGTTATCGTAAGGCCGGACGGCCGCGTCATGACGTTCCAGACGGGCCACGACGGCACGCATATCAGCGAGTGTATTTCCAAGCAGCCCGAAGACATTTCCGCGCTCGACACGTTTACGGTGAAGATCCTGTCGTACAGTTGTTATCCGAACATTTGTTTCCTCAAGAACGAAGGTGACAGCGGACGTTATTACCTTTTCTACCGCGACGTGAACCTGGAACCGTGGTTCCGCACCAGCGACGACTGGGGCAAAACATGGGGCACGGAACTCAACCTTTATACCAACAATCCCACCGGGTACAAGCCCTATTTCACCTGCGCTTCCAACGGAATCGACGAAATCCATATCGACATTGAGCGGGAAAACCGCGCCATCGGCGGCACGGTTCCCACCTACTACATGAAATACAAGAACGGCGCGTTTTACCAGGCAAGCGGAAAACTGATCGCCACCATGGCTCAATTGCCCATTGTAAATACGGTGCTCGACACCGTGATCTATCCCGGCGCCTACGGCGCGGGCGGCACGGTGTGGGACATCGCCTACGACAAAAACGACAACCCCGTTATTCTCTACGACATGTTCTTCAGCAACAACGCGATTCACGTGTACTGGTACCTGCGGTGGACCGGGAGCTATTGGTACAAGCGGCCGCTTGTCAATAGCGGCGCCAACGACGGCGTTACGGGGCAGCAATTCTGCGGCGGCATGACGTTCGACCACGAAAACCCGAATGTCATTTACATGTCGCGCCAAGCCGTGACATCCAGCGCAACCCCGTTTAATCTTGCGGACACCAGCTTTGCAAATTATAAAAAGATCTCCACCGCCGATTTTGTCACCGTCAACCCCAACTTCGAACTTGACAAGTGGACCACGGCCGACAGCGGCCTCACCTGGGACTCGGTGGCCATCACGCGCGGATCGGCCGCAAAGAATGTCCGTCCGTGCGTGCCGCGCGACCACGTCGACGGCATGAACGTCAATCTTGTCTGGCTCGACGGCACCATAACGAGCATGAGCGGCGACGGGTACGACATGTCGGTGAGAATGTACCCCACCGACAAAACGGTCCGGACAATTGCAACGCCGCACAACGTCACGGCGGGCGGGAATCTAAAAGTCTCGGGATCGCGAGTCGTGTTCTCGCTTGCAAAGCCCCCGCTGTCGTCGCTCAGGATCTATTCGCTCGAGGGCGCGCTGGTCGCCGATTTTTCGGGCGATCTAAGGCGCATGGCCGCCGGGCCCGCGTCCTTTCCCCTGGAGCGGATTCCCGCCGGGAGCGGGGCGTATGTCGCCGTCCTTAACAACGGGGCAACCGTGCAGAAAACGAGCATCGTTCTCGCGCGATGATACGAGCATTTCGTTTCCAATCACAGCAAGAATCGGGGCGCCCCGTCCCTGCCGGGACGGCGGGCCTCCGTTCGAGCTCGGCCGAAGGCCTCGGTGCCGGACCGCCATGGTCGCCTGCGGCACCGAGGCAACCTGCCGAGCCCGGCGGGAGGCCGACCCGAGCGCAGCGAGGGTAACGCCCAGGCCCTTTAGTAATGGTTCGGGGGAAATCTAACGTTTCACAGGGAGGATCATGCGATCAAATATTCTTCAGGCGGCACTCGTCATCACCCTGGCAGGCTTTTCATCAGCCACTCTTGCCCAAACCTACAACGGCGAACCGAGCAACCGCGCAAAAATCAACCTCAGCGGGTTCCAGGGAGGGTGGAAATTCATCCAGGCCGATCCCACAAACGCCCAGGACACCGTCTACAACGACGGGTCGTGGAGCACGGTAGGCGTCCCGCACACCTGGAACGACACGAACACCTTCCTGAACATGGCCGCGGCGGAAACGCGGGCTCGCTGCTCGGAATCACCGGCTGGTACCGGAAACACTTCACTTTAGATAACGCGTATTCCGGGAGAAAAATCTTTGTCGAGTTCGAGGGCGCGCACATCGGCGCGCAGGTGTATATCAACCAGACGTTTATTCCCGGCAACAGCGCGGTGAACCCGCAGGCCACGCACGTCATCGGGTTCCTGCCGTTCGTGGTGGACGTCACGCCGTACGTGAAATTCGGCGGAAGCGACAATGTCCTGGCGGTCCGGGTATCCACCGGCTCGTCCTGGTTCACGTATCCCGATTTTTCGAATGATTTCCGGTTCGGCCAGGGCGACGGGGGACTATTCCGGCCCGTGTGGCTGCACATCACCGACAAAGTACATGTGCCGCTCAATGTGTTCTCCGTTGTCAATAACTGGGGCACGTGCGTGGCAACCATGTCGGCCTCGGATGCGTCGGCAACGGTGCGGATCCTCACCAACGTCCAGAACGAAAACGGCGCGGCGGTCACGGTTTCCCTCACAACCGACGTGGTTGACTCGGCCGGCAACGTGGTGACGTCCACTACCGGTTCCCAGGCCGTTGCCGCAGGCGCCTGTTACGTGTTCGACCAGACGGGGACGGTAAGCAACCCGCATCTCTGGTATCCCAATGCGAGCATCTACGGCAAACCGTATATGTACAAGGTCTACCATATAGTAAAGGTCGGCGGGACAACGGTGGACGTTTTCACCAGCCCGCTCGGCATCCGCACGCTCACGTGGGACGCCAGTTTTCCAATTTTCAACGGACATCCGCATTATATGTGGGGCGCGGCCGGCCGGTACGATTACCCGGCCTTGGGGACCGCGGTTCCGGAAGAGCAGAATTGGCGCGATGTCAAGACACTCGCCGACTGCGGCGGACGGTGGTGGCGGCCCGGCCATTCCACCTGCTCGCACGAATTCGTGGAAGCCGGGGATGCGTTCGGCGTCTGCATCATCCAGCCCAGCGGCGACGACGAAGGCACGTTCATGACCCAGGCCCTGGATGTCAATTTTACGCCGGCCCAGGCCGCGTACGACATGGCGCTCAAGAGCGAATGCCACCGCGACATGATCGTGCGGGACCGCAACGACCCGTGCATCGCGGCATGGGAATGCGCCAACGCGCCCATCGACCACGCCTACGACGTCACGCTCCGCGACACGGTGGTCAAATGGGACACGCTCATGCCCCGCGCGCAGAGCGACCGGGGCAACGACCAATCCGACATGGTCGTCGACCAGGTGATAGCGTGCTCTCTTAACGGATGCGAGGTGGGATTGAAAGGAATGGAACCCACCAAGCCGTGCTACGGCGCCGAAGGCTGGGGACAGGCGGGCACGCGCTTCGACTACGACGGCGAGCTCACGTTCGCCCAGTACTATATGTCCACCTGGAAAAGCGGCAAGAACGTGGATGCCTTCGGCATGTGCCAGTGGTACATGGCCGAGTCGCCCGGCGAAAGCGGGTTGGGCAGGAATTTCGCCTGTTCCATGATGGACGGGAACCGGATCCCTAAAATGCTTTACAAAATCTATGCGGCGTGCTGGTTTCCGTATTCGGTCCGGCCCATCGTGTACCTTGCCAATCACTGGAACCGCTCCGGTGCGGTCACGGTCAATGCGTTCAGCAATTGCCCAACAGTCCGGTCGCTTGTCAACGGGGTTGCGCAGGGCGCCGATCAAACGCCCTATCCGGACTCGGGCAACGGCACCGCGCTTCTTGCGCACCAATGTTCGTGGAACGTAACCTGGCAGTCGGGCACGGTGACGGCACAGGGTTTGGACGCAAACGGAAACGTGGTGTGTTCCGACCGGAAAGTCACTGCCGGAAACCCGGACCACATCCTGCTCACCGTTGCTGCGCCCATCGTGAATCCGGCCACCGGGGACACGTTCAGGATCACGGCCAACGGTGCGGACGCGGCATTCATTCTCGCCACGGTCGTGGACGCGCAGAACAACTGGTGTCCCACGGCAAGCAACAATGTCACCTTCAGCGTTTCGGGGCCCGGCAATTACCGCGGCGGGGCGGACCAGATGATCGGCCCCGGCGGCGCGAATTACCATTCGCCCGGCGACCACGAACTCACGGCCGAAGGCGGCATGTGCAAAGTGGCTGTCCGGTCGACATTCACGCCCGGCGCCGTAAACGTCACGGCGACTTCGGCCGGACTGAGCCAGGGAACAACCTCGTTTACCGTGTATCCGGTTCCAACGCCGCCCCCGGTGTCCGTTCGCGGCACGGTTCTTCCGGCGGCGCGCACCGCCGCGGCCTCGCTGCGCATAGAAACGGCCCGCGGGATCATACGGTATTTTGTCAATCAAGGCGCGACAGTGTCCCTGGACATACTTGACGCAGGCGGAAAAACGGTGATGCGGGTCCCGGCCTCGCGGCAGGAGACGGGCTGGCACAACGTGGGGGCGCCGGGCGGCGAAACCACGATGCGCAACGGCGTTTACTTTGTGCGATGCGCCGTTGACGGGCAGAGTCTTGTGAAACGGGTTCTGGTGGTAAAGTAACGCGGAGTCCTGAGGCAATTCATGGGCGTTCCCTGCCTCTGTGTAGACGCAGCGCGCCACACAGAGGCAGGTCGGCCTCCCTTCGGGCTCGGCTAGTCAGCCTCGGTGCCGCACTGCCCCTTTGGCCCTACGGGCCGGGGTCAGGCGGCACTGCGCTCTAACGCACCGCTCCGGTCCGCCTAACGCAAAAAGCAAGAAAACAAAATTCGTCTTGGTCCCCCCATCAGCGCCGACCCTGAGGCCGGAGGATTTGGCCGCAATATCAAAATCCAAGTATAATGCATTTGGTTGGCTGTGCCGGGTGACCCCCGAGTGAGTTTATTTGCGAGAATCCAATCCTTGGCTGTGGGGCACCCGCGAAATGTCGCTGTACAGTTGACACACGGAATTCTTGTCTTTCTCTTCCGCCATCAGTGGCGTAGCCGCGCATGGAGGTTTTAGAGGGCGAGGACGAGTCCTGCCTTTCCCGGAGGGAAAGGCTTTTCGATATCTTTCCATTGTTCCGCAGCCCCCCGGAGTGCGCGGCGATCCGCGCCACTGCAGGCGCGGCGCGGGGTCCAGGGGTGCTCGCTGCTGAGCACCCCTGGCCAGGGTGTCGGGAGCGGAACTCCCGACTCAGTTGAAGAACGGCACCGAGGCGAATAGCCGAGCCCGGAAGAAGACCGGCCCCGCAGAAGGGGCAACGTTGATATTGGCTGCGGCCGGAAGAACCTCGCAGTATAGTTTTCTGCCAGAAAACACTTTGTTGTCAAGGAACTGCCAATACGGCCCCGGCGGCGTTATTTTCAAATGGAAAAGTGAATCGCGGCGCAACCTCCCCATGCAAAAGACGTGTGGAAAACCGCGCCGGCAAGGCAAGGAACTCCATGGGGGCCCCGTGCAAATCCGGAACCCGATGTCCCGGTTGTATCTTTTCCTCAGGAACCTGTACTACCGGTTCTATGTGCTGGTGAAGCCGGTGTACTCCTTTGTGAGCCCGGCGCTGCGGTCACGCATTCGACGCCTGGCGCCCCGGCCGGTCCCGCCGTTGTATCACAGCCTGCCGCTTTCGGTTCCCTGGACCATCAACGTGGACCCGTGCAACGTCTGCTTCGAGCGGTGCGCCTATTGTCCCACGGGCAACCCGGCGCTGCCGCTCATCCGCAACCGGCCAAAAGGGAAAATGCAGATGGAGCTGTTTCGGAAGATCGTCGACGACATGGAAGCAATGGTCCGCAGGCATGGCCAAAAGATCAGGATACTGCATCTTTACAAAGACGGTGAGCCGCTGCTCAACGACCTGCTGGCGTCCATGGTCCGGTACGCGAAATCCAAGGCCGTTGCCGAGTACGTTTCAACCACAACCAACGGGATCCTGTTGACCGCCGATCGCGCAAAGCAATTGATTGACTCCGGGCTCGACCACATCCGCATTTCGGTCCCCGCCGACCGCGCCTATCATGTCGTCAGGCGCAATTGCGGCTTTCTCTATCAGGAAAAAACCCGGAGAAGGGCGCACCTGTTCGTTCATGTAAAGGCACTGGCAAACCTGATGTCGGCGCAACAGCGGGATCGGTTCCGCAGCGATTTCGGTCCGGTCTCCGATTGCCTTCACCTCGACGGCCTGATGGGCTGGTCCGGGTCTCCCGGAAGAGACTTCTTGCTCGGCATGCCGGTCACCAAGGGCATGGACGGGCATACCAACCTCCGGGAAAAACAAATTTGCCCCGAACCGTTCTGCCGACTCGCCATCAAGTTCAACGGCCTGGTTTCCGCCTGCTGCGTTGATTGGTGCATGGACGCAAGCTACGGTGACGCGACCCGCAACATCGTGGAAGAAATCTGGAACGGGGCCTTGTTGGGCGATTTGCGGATGCTGCATGCACAAGGCAATCGCGGCCGGAACCCAGCCTGCAACGGATGCCACTTTGTAAAGGGCATACCGCGGGAAGCCGATCTGGACTGCCACGCCGCGGGCCTGCTCAAAATCTACAGGGGAAAGAAAAACTCCCTCGCAGCCGGCATAAGTACATATATTTAGGCCTAAGTACTAAGCGGTTCATCCGTAAACGCACCTGCTCCATTCCCGACCCACCTTACGACCGCCCCCAACCGAATGGCCTGGTAAATCGCTCAAGGAGCCTTTTCATGAAGATTCTGATCATCAGTCCCCGCGTCTGTCCGGACACCAAAACGCCGACCGGGCTCATGATTCCCCAGCTGGCCCTGCATATCCTCAAAGGACTCACGCCTTCACGCCATTCCGTGAAGGTTGTCGAAGAAGAAAACGAAAGCGTCGACCTCGACGATACGTGCGATCTTGTCGGCATCAGTTGCATGACGGCAAATGCGCCGCGCGCCTATGAGCTGGCCCGGGAATTCAGAAGACGCGGAAAGAAGGTCGTTATGGGCGGCGTGCACCCGACCATCCTGCCGCAGGAGGCGCGCGCGTACGCCGACGCGGTGGTCGTCGGCGAAGCGGAAGGCGCCTGGGAAACGGTCCTGGAGGATTGTGAAAACAACAGGCTGCAGCCGTTGTACCACAAGGCGTCGCCGTCTCTCGACAGATATATCCCCAAGAACCACCGCAACGCCCCCGGAAAGCGGCTCTTCGACGTGGTGCCCATCATGACGACCCGGGGATGCCCCTACAGCTGCGATTTCTGCTGCGTGTCGGGCCTGTACGGGAAGAAAATCAGGCATTCCCCCATCGAAAACGTGGTCCGCGACATCCGGGAGTCCGGGCGCAAGATCTTCATCTTTCTCGATGATAACATCATCGGCGAGCCCTCCTACGCAAAACGGCTTTTCACGGCGATAAAGCCGTATAACATCAAATGGGTCGGCCAGGCGTCAATCTCATTTGTCCATGATGTCGAGCTCATGAAACTTGCCGCGGACAGCGGGTGCGCCGCCCTGTTTTTCGGCCTCGAAAGCGTGTCCGTCGCACAGTTGAAAACCATGCGCAAATCAATCAAGGACATCGTGGAGATGGGCGAGGCGGTCAAGAAGGTCAAGGGCCTGGGAATTCATTTTCACGCATCGTTCGTGTTCGGCTTCGACGGCGATACAAAGGCGATTTTCCCGGACACGCTCGAATTCATGCAAAAGAACAGGATCAACACCGCGTCCTACAACGTCCTCACTCCGTATCCCGGCACAAAGATATACAATCAGTTCAGGGAGGAAGGCCGCTTGCTCACCGATAATTGGAGATATTACGACCATTCCACGGTCGTGTTCCGGCCCAAGAACATGTCGGCCTACGAACTGCAGGAAGGCGCGATGTGGGTAAAAAAAGAGTTCACCAGGGTGCCCACCATTCTGAAAAACCTTCCCTGGAGCATGTCGCATCCGTTGCTGTATCTTGCCATGAACATCGGCATGCGGTACAATGTCAAGGAGGATGCGCTCCGGCTGCCGGTGCTGGCCGCCGAACTGTTTTCCCTCACCCCGTTTATGCCCCTGCACGTGGCGCCCGTCGCCATTCCGGCGTAACCTCTCGGTGCGTTATTGTGTAAAGTGCAGCCGGATCCGCACCACTTCCGAAACGGAGTTGGTGCGCACCGGCGGTCCCCAGGTGCCCGCCCCGCACGAGACCACGATGTTGGCGGTTCCTTTTCTGAGAAAGCCGTAGGGCTTTTCGTAGATCAACCCGTAGAACAGGTTGAGCGGAAAAAGCTGGGCGTTGTGGGTATGCCCGGAAACCTGGAGGTCGATGCCGTTCTTCTGCGCCGCTTCCAGGTAAAAGGGCTGGTGGTCCATAAGGATGAGCGGCAGGGACCGGTCAACTCCGCGGCAGATTTCTTCCAGCGGTTTCCTGCCCGTGCCCATGCGCCGGGCGGTCAGGTCCTTCCTGCCGATCAGGACAAAAGCGCCGGCGATCTCGACTGCCGTATCCTGCAAAACGGTCACGTTGCCGCGCGTCAGGTTCAAAACCGCCTTTTCCACGCCTGCATAATACTCGTGGTTGCCGGTGACGGCGTAGACGCCGTAAGGGGCCTTTATCCCGCTCAGCACGCGGGCGATTTCCCGTTCCATGTCGTCCGAGACATCCTCGTCAAAGATGTCGCCGGCAAACAGGACGATGTCGGGCTTTGCCGAAGCAATCAGCGACAAAATGCGCTGCAATTGCGCAACGCCAACCACCGCGCCCAGGTGCATATCGGTCACCGCCACAACGGAGAGTTCCTTCAGGCCCGCGGCGTTTTTTGCGACGTCCAGGTCCATGGTGCGCAGCCGGGGACACATCGCGGCACGGTTGCCGGCAATCACGATTGACACTATGATAATAGCGGCCGCCGTCCATACGGCGCGGCCCGCGGATGCGCTTAACGGAAGAGAGAAGAACAGCCGGCGGCCCAGCCCGGCCAGGTCCAGGAGCGCCGCAAAGAGGACGCCGTAAAACAAAACGGCCAGATACAGCGAACCCGCGTAGACCGCAACATCCGTACTGCCGCCCGGGAAGAACCTGTCCGCGATCCTGCCGGCAGGATACAAGAGGGCGAGAACGCACATACCCCAGAGAACAACCGTCCGGAATGCGCCGGTCCCGTCAAGCGCCTGGCTGGTCCTTTTGAGCACGTAGTAATTGATCGCGGCATACACCAAAAGCGCGGCCGCGAGGAAATAGACAATATGCGAATGCTTCATCGGTTACCGCACAGGCGCAATCGTAAACGATTCCACGGCATTGCCCATCTTTGCCCGCACACCGTAGACCTGCGCCGCGCGCGCGCCGCAATCGATGATAAGGCAGCGCGCTCCCGAAGGCTGGCGGAGAACCGTGGAACCATAGACCGTGCGGCCGTTCACATCGAAAAGGGCATAGGAAACATCGGCCGGTTCGGCAAGCGTGTAGCGCAACAGCCATGTCGACCGCGACGTCTTTTCCAACCGGACCATCGGGCCGGGCGCCGCCGCCTGGCGTTTGCCGCCCATAACCGGGGTCGAGCCGTATTCGTCCGCACCAATGTCGATTGCGCCGCCCACGATGCGAGGTTGGGCGTCGATGTCAAGGGTCCCGCATATACTGTCGGGCACAAGGGCGCCTGCGCGGAGAGCAGGAGAAGCTGAGGTGAGGTGCATGTCCGCCGGAGGGTTGACCAGCAGCGGATTTGCAAACAGGGCATGGGCGTCGCTCGCGGCGCCCGGCGAACTCGTGCTCCCGCCGTAGTACAGATTGTTGTCGGCCACGATATTGGTGTTGCCCGTTCCGACGGCGGCCACATACTCCTCGCCGGACTTTGCATACAGGATATTGTTCTCCACCGTGATGCCGCTGTTGTGGTATTGCAACAGGACTTCGCCGTCGTTGCTATGGTACGCGGTGTTGTTGACGATGGTTACATTCGTCACGTTTCCCACGCTTGCGTCATAGCCGCCGGCCATGATGTTGCCCTGGTACGAGCGCGAAACGAAATTATTCCGTACCATGATTCCGTTTGTCGTTTTTCCCGAATGTTCGCATCCGATCTCTATGCCGCAATCGCATGAATCAACTATGTTGCGCTCGATCACGATGTTGGTGCCGCCGTCAACATAGATGCCGTCGGCGCTTTGGTCCCCGCCGTACGTGGGATTGCTTTTGCTGCTGATATTGTACACATGGTTGTTGACGCAGAACCCGTCCCGCGCCTGATCGCCGGCCGATGCGGTTCCCTCGAACCCGATGAAATCGATGCCGATGTTGTCGTTGTCATGGACGGTGTTGTTGATAACCTGGAAACTGTCGACGTTTCCATTCAGCACGACGGATTCGCTTTGACCGAGCTTGCAGTTATGTACTTCGTTGCCGTCGAAAATGATGTTCTTGATCGGCGACGCGCCGCTTGTCCCGTATGCCGCGATGCCGTGCGCGTTCTTCGTGTCGGAAGTGATGTCGTGGACATTGCAATCCTTGACGAGAATGTTGCTCCCCGCACCGTCGATGCCGATGCCTATCGACGGGTCTCCGCCGGACGCGTTTTCCACTTCAAAACCGATTATCTGGACGTTGCTCCTGTTCGAAATGGCGACGACCGTGCCTGCCGTGCCGTTGCCGTCGACAACCGGAGCGTCGGTCCCGAAGTTTCGAAGCACAATGGGTGCGCCGGCCGCGCCGCTTTTCCCGAAAGTCACCGTTTCCTGATACGTGCCGGCCGTAACGTACACCGTATCGCCGGCGTTCGCCGCATTCAGGCCGGCCTGGATCGTGGAATACGCTCCGCCCGATTTCGCCACGATGATTGCCGTTGCATGGGACGCGCAGAACAGCGCCGCGAAAACCAGGCCCAAAGCCGTTGCCGCCATCAAGGGAAAATGTTTTTTCACAAAGCTCCTCCCGCAGTCTGTCCTGCGCGTTACTCCCTATTTCTTGTCAAATCTCTTGACTGCCTCATACCCGCCCGCATTCACCACATTTTCAAACCCGTTTTTCTTGAGCACGTTCAGGGCAAACGCGCTCCGGTTCCCGCTATGGCAATACAAGACGATGTGCTTCCGTTTGTAGGGCTCAAGTCGCCCCAGCTGGCTTGCAATCGCATCATGCGGGATGTTGATTGCCGTACTCAAGTGTCCGGCGTCGAATTCCTTCTTTGAGCGCACGTCGATGACAAGGAGCTCGTCGGGAGGCAATGCGAAGATTTTTTCCATGGACTTTCTCCTGTATACGTAGGCCGCGATCAGCGCCGCAAGCAGCATGGCCGAAAGAATAAGAATGAGTTTCACGGCCGTCGCCTCCGCGGGAAGGAATCCGTTTTCTTTGCAATCAAATCCAATTCAAAGATACATTTTTCTGCTTCATAGTAAAGTAATATCCGGGCGTTTCCCTCGCTTTGCTCGGGTCGGCCCTTCCTTCGGGCTCGGCCGTTCGGCCTCGGTGCCGGATAGCCCTATGCCTGCGGCGGGGCCGACCGGCACTGCTCTCCAGAGCACCCTGCGGTCCGGCCTAACGCAAAAAGCAAGAAATCAAGGCTCGTCTTGGTTTTACCCATCAGTGGCGCAGCTGCGGCCGGAGGATAAGGGGCGAGGACGAGTCCGTATTTTCCGGAGGAAAATACTTTTCGATATCTTTCCATTGTTCCGCAGCCCCCTGGAGGTCGCAGCGATTAAGCGCCACTGCGGGGCGGCGTCTTTTGCCTACTTTTCTTCGCTGAAGAAGAAAAGTAGGTCTGGGTTCGGGAGTGAAGCTCCCGACCATTTGCACAGCGGCCCGACAGCCGAGGGACCAGGCGGAGCTGTGGCGCGGCGCGGGGTCCAGGCGTGCTCGCTGCTGACAAGGCAAACGACACAATATCTGGCGCGAAGCGCCAACTACTTCTCCCTGGGGAACGAAGTGACAGCAGGCGGAGCTGCGGGCGCGGCGCGGGGTTCCCAGGGGTGCCCGCTGCAGGGCACCCCTGGCCAGGGTGTCGGGAGCGGAACTCCCGACTCAGTTGTAGAACGGCACCGAGGCCGGCCGACGACTCCGGCGCAAAAATAGTGAACCCCCGCCCGGGTTTTGCGACTATATTATTGTAACCGGACCGCAATCGCCCTTCGCGTATCCCGTCAATGGAGGATGTCATGGCAAAAAGAATCATCAGGCTCCCCGGTCGTATGTCTATAGTGTTGCTCAGGCTTGCCGGTACGGCAATAACCTTTCTCTTTGCCTTCTTTGTCTATGCCTCCGGTCAAATCGTTTCGGCGGGAAGATCACTGGTGAGAGTTGACGTATCCGCAATATCGCCGGCCTATGGAATCGTCATGTACGGCCCGCCCATCACGTCGTCCACAATCAAGGGAACCATCAGGTCCGCTGTCGACAGCACACCCCTCAAAAACGCAAAAATCGTTGTGCAGGATACGGCTGCGGGGCAGACTATCGATTCCGGTTTCACGGCAGACAGCGGGTCGTATTCTATGACGTTCAACCATGCCGTCGGGATCAATTCCTGGGTCCTTGAGGTCCGCGACTCACTGTACATAACAAAAGACACGCTGATTTCCTTTCCTGCAAACGGCAACGATACACTAAACGTAGACCTGTATCTGCAAAAGATGCCGCTCATGGTAAGACCCGCGGGGTCCAATGTGTCCCAGGCTCCGTCATTGCTGGCCGGTCAGGAGGCCAAAGGGTCAATCGAAACCCGCTACACGCTCCAGGTTGCAGGGCGCGCCCACCTGGCCTTGTACGCCGCAACCGGCAGGCTGGTCAGGGAATTCTTCGACAGGTCCGAATCGGCAGGGGAGCACCAGGCTCGCTTGGAAACGTCCGGACTTCCGGCCGGGATTTATTTCCTCAAATTGCAGACCGGTACGCACGCGGCCATAACCAGGATCCCGCTCGAGCGATGAACGGCCTCAAGATTCCCCTGCGCAAACGCATTGCGCTCGACCTTTTCAGCATCAAGAAGAGCATTGACGCACGCGTCCATGATTTGCGCTACCTGTTCTGGGAATGCACGCTTCGGTGCAATCTTTCGTGCCTGCATTGCGGCAGCGACTGCCTGCGCGACGCGTCGGTGCCCGATATGCCCTTGGCCGATTTTCTGCGCGTCGTGGATTCCCTCAAGGGCCGCCTTGACCCGCACAAGACGACCATCGCGATAACAGGCGGAGAACCGCTGATGCGCGAGGACCTCGAACAGTGCGGCGCCGAGCTGTACAAGCGCGGCTTTCCCTGGGGGTTCGTCACCAACGGCTACGCCCTCACGCGTGACAGGTACGGCCGTCTCCTCGAGGCGGGTTTGCGCTCGCTCACCATCAGCCTCGACGGCCTGCAGGCGTCGCACGACTGGTTCCGGAGCAAGGCCGGATCGTTCGACCGCGCCGTTGCGGCGGTCGAGCGTGCTGCGGCCTCACCGGACATTATCTTCGACGTGGCCACCTGCGTCACCCTCCGGAATTTCGGCGAGCTCCCTAAAATCAAGGACCTTCTGAACGACCGGGGCGTCACGCGCTGGCGCCTGTTTACCGTGTTTCCCAAGGGACGGGCGGTGGCGAACGCGGAACTGCAGATTTCCGACCGGCAATTCGTCGATCTCATGGACTTCATCGTGGACACGAAAAAAGAGGGCAGGGTCCGTCCCAATTACGGGTGCGAGGGCTTTCTCGGGGGCTACGAGGGAATGGCGCGCGACAACTATTTCCAATGTGCTGCGGGGATCTGCGTGGGGTCGGTGCTCATCGACGGTTCGATTTCCGCCTGCCCGAGCCTGAGGGCCGATTATATCCAGGGGAACATTTACAAAGACGATTTCTGGGACGTGTGGAACCGCAGGTTCCGGGTCATGCGGAACAGGTCGTGGACAAAAACAGGGCCCTGCGCTTCATGCAAGGCGTACCGGTGGTGCCTGGGCAACGGATTGCACTTGCGCGATGAGAAGACCGGCCAGCTCATGCGCTGTCACTACGCGCGGTTACGGGACGGGGGAAATTTCCCCACCGGAAACTAAAGTAGTTATCCCAGCTTCTTGTTCCACTTTTCAACGTCGTCCCTCTGTTCCTTCAGAAGCCCTTCCGCGTAGCCCTGGACCTCAATCGTGTCGATCCGGTCGCCCTGCGCGATGCTGTTGACAACCGCCATGTCTTCACTGCCGCACACCTCGCCGAACACGGTATGATGGCCGTCGAGCCAGGGCGTCGGCGCGTGCGTGATGAAGAATTGGCTGCCGTTGGTGTTGGGCCCCGAATTCGCCATCGACAGGACGCCGGGCTTGTCGTGGCGCAACTCCTTGACAAATTCATCGCGGAACTTGTATCCCGGCCCGCCCGTGCCGTTGCCTTTGGGGCAGCCGCCCTGGATCATAAAATCCGCGATCACGCGGTGGAACTTGAGGTTGTTGTAAAATCCATGGTTGGCAAGGTTGACAAAATTGGCAACCGCAAGCGGCGCCTTGTCCGGAAACAGCGTAAGATGGATGGCGCCTTTTTCGGTCTTGATGGAAGCGGTGAGGTCGGACATGGGGTTTTCCTTTGAAAATTGTGTAATCTCATAAATATACTTGATCAACTCATTGGCGGATTCAACGTCCAATGCTTTTTGATGGCTGAGCCGGGTGACCCCCAAGTGAGTTTATTTGCGAGAATCCAATCTTCGGTTGGGGGGCACCCGCGAGGTGTCGCTGGACAGTTGACACACGGAATTCTTGTCTTTCTCTTCCGCCATCAGTGGCGCAGCCGCGTACGGAGGTCTTAAAGGGCGAGGACGAGTCCTGCCTTTCCCGGAGGGAAAGGCTTTTCGATATCTTTCCATTGTTTCGCAGCCCACCGGAGTGCGCGGCGATCCGCGCCACTGTAGGCGCGGCGCGGGGTCCAGGGGTGCTCGCTGGTGAGCACCCCTGGCCAGGGTGTCGGGAGCGGAACCCCCGACTCAGTTGTGGAACGGCACCGAGGCCCTTAGGCCGGGCCCGCAGGAAGTACCGACCTTTGCCTTCGTCAAGACGAAGGCAAAGGGAACGCCAGCAGTACTTCCATAAACAATAGAATCACTTGGCAAGGTTTTCCCTCACAAGCTATTTTCACATCTCTATGAAGAAGCCCTACCAGCAGGCGGTTGACGGCATCACGCCCGGGCTGAACCGGTTCTACCACCGCGCTTTCACCACGGTGACCGTCGATCGCAGCGGATACGACCCGGAATCCATCAGGGATTCCATGGTCATGGCGGTGTCCACGCACCGGAGCCAGGCCGATTATTTTCTCATCGGCTGGGTTTTGTACGACAACGGGGTCAAATACGTTCGCATCGCCGCGGGCGACAATCTCACCGGCTTCCCGGTTATCGGAAAACGGTTCAGGGCATACGGCGCCTTTCCCGTGCGGAGGGACATGGCGTTTCGGCGGGGGTACGTCCGCCAGTTGTGCCTTGACGTTGTGGGAATGATGGAGGACAACGAACCCATCCTGCTGTTCGCGGAAGGCGGGCGCAGCTATGGCGGCAACCTTTTGGAGATGAAAGGCGGCATCCTGCTGTCGGCGATCCTCGCCCAGGCGAGAAATCCCGGGAAGAACGTCTTCCTTCTTCCAACCGCCATATCGTACGAATTCCTGCCGGAGCTTCCCTTTTTCGAGATGTTGAGAAAAGGGAAAGACATGCGCAAGAAATCGAACAACGTCCTTGTGCGGCTGGCGGGCACCCTGTACTATTTCGGGGCCGATATCATCGCCTTTTCAAGGTTCATCCTGCGCACCCGCCTTGGCCTCACGCAGGGCGAGGTGTTCGTGGATTTCGGCAGCCCCGTATGCGTCAAGGATATCGTGGACGTAAATGCCAATTACAATGCGTCGGCGCGCGACGAGATGTCGGGCCATCAGGCTTCCATGCGGATCGTCGGCGCTCGCCTCTATGCCGCCTTGTGGTCGCTGTACCGGCTGCTGCCGGAACATGTGGTTGCAGCGGTCCTCAAGGAAAACCCGGCCCTCACGCGGCAATCCGCGATAGAACCGGTGCGCGCGCTTTTGTCGCGGCTCGGCGAGCAGAAGCGGAACACCAAGACGCTCGATGCGTTGTCGCCCGACCAGGTGCTTGCGACCGGCCTCAGGCAATTGCGGCATGTCAAGGCGATCGCCGAACGGGGAGGCAGGGTGGAAATCAGGAAGCAATCCATCGTCGATTATTACGCGGCGGCCCTCGCCGAATAGAAGGAACCCGCATGTCCTTTCAAGACTTTCTGAGCATCCCCACCGTTCTGGACCTCAAGTCGACCGAGAAGCTGGACGCCATACGCGAGCTTGTCAAGGAGCTGTGCAAGGCGCTTTCCATTTCCCGCAGGCAGAAGGCCTTTGTGGAAGAGATCATGAAGCGCGAGGAGGCCGCGTCCACGTTTATCGGCCAGGGCATCGCCATCCCGCACCTGCGCGCCGACATCCGGGGCGATTTCGCGCTGGCCGTGGGCAGAAGCGTTGCAGGCGTCAAGTACGACGCCGCGCGCGGGGCGCTCGCGCACATCATGGTGCTGGTGATCACCAACGAAAAGGCCGACACCACCGCGCACATCCAGCTGCTCTCCGAGGTGGCGTCGTTTTTCAAATCGGACGGCATACGCGAAAAGATGCTGTCCGATCCCACCACAATTGATTTCAGCGAACTGTCCGCCCCGCAGCCCCCGCCGGCCGGCGACGAGAAACCGGCCCGGGGAATCAAAAAGGCCGTGTCGTCCGTGCTCAACGCGGCGGTCGACCTTGCCAAGGACATCAAGGCGACGGCGCTCATGGTGTTTGCCGACACGGTGCGCGACAACGATTTCCTCGAGATCCTCAAGAACAAGGGCAAGGTGATCGTCGTCACGAGCAACAAGTCGCGGTTCGACCCGGACGACAAACGGTATGCGGCCTGCATCCAGGCGCCGTCGTTTCCGGCCTCGCGCATCGGTCAGGTGAAAATCGGTGTGCTGCTCGCGCTCTCCCGCAACCTCATCGACAACAACGACAAGGTCGTGTGCATTTCCGGAAATTCGAAGGCCGGCACGTTCGACACCATCGTGGCGCTCGACGTGTCGAGCGAATACGAGTTCTTTTTTGCAAATTCACCCGCGCTCCTGCCGCCCGACATCATGCCCGAAGTTCTCGAGCGCGTGCTCGGGCTTGCCGGCGAGATTGCCGTGGAAGGCCGCGAGGGCAAGCCGCTGGGCACCATCTTCGTGCTCGGCGACACCAACACGGTCAACAAATACGTCACGCAGCTCATCATCAATCCGTTCCGGGGATACAGCGAGGCCGAGCGCAACATCATCGATCCGGCGCTGGCCGAAACCGTCAAGGAATTCGCGAGCATCGACGGCGCGTTCGTCATCACGGGCGACGGCATCGTGCTGTCCGCGGGCAGCTATTTGCGGCCGCAGGCCGAAGTGCAGCTCCTGCCGAGCGGGTTCGGCTCGCGTCACGCGGCGGCCGCGGGCATCACCGCGTGCACCAAGGCGCTTTCGATCACCGTGTCGGAATCCACGGGCATGGTCACGCTGTTCAAGAACGGCGCGATTGTGTTGACGATATCGAAGCCGGTGGACCGGGAAAAAAGTACTATACAGAAGTATTTGTAAAGCAAGATTTGATTTTGGCGGGGGAAGTTTACCCCGTCGGGTACTTCCAAGGGTCGTCCCCTTGGGGTTCAGCCACCCGGCGCATTTTTGTAGGGGCGCGTCACGACGCGCCCCTTACTCGGAAGTGCGCAGGCTGTCTGAACCCACACCCCCTCAGCAGGTGGCCCCCAAGAGAGGGAAGTTGCAAGCGTCAACAGCTGTGTGGGGGCACCAAGAGAGATTGTTTGACAGATAGAATGTTGGCTCTTTGATTTACTAAACAGGAAACACCATCAACCGGGTTGTATGGGCTTTCGCGTTAGGCCGGACTGGAGTGGTGCGCAAGAGCGCAGTGCCGGTCGACCCCGGCCCGAAGGGCCACAGGGGCGAACTGGCACCGAGGCCTTTGGCCGAGCCCATAAGGAGGGCCGACCCCGGCACGTAGGGGCAGGTTTGAAACCTGCCCCTACGTGCCGGGGAAACGCCCAGATTCTTATTTTTTGAATCCAATAATGTAAGAAGAGGAATCAGTAGTGTCCGGTTAAATTGACAACAAGAGAAGGGCTACCAACCTATTTTTATCGTTGAAGGTTTAGTTTTTGACGATTAAAAAGAGGAGGCAGCCCTTGAACAGAAGAAATACAATATTCAATCAGATAACGCAACTGTTGAATCGGAAGGGATTCTGGCGCATTGTTAATCGGTACGAAGGAGACAGGTACGTAAAGAGCATGACCTGCTGGCAGGAGATGCAGATTTTGCTCTTTTCGCTGGTAAAGGATTTGGTCAGCTTTCGGGATGTAGAAGCGTGTCTGAAGAGCAATGCGGATAAGTGGGAACATATTGGTCTTGCGAGTGTAGCCCGCAGTACACTGGCAGATGCACTCGCTCTCCGGCCATACAAGATGTTTGAAGATCTTTTCTATCAGTTTCTGGATAAATGCCAGCGATTGGCACCTCGTCATGACTTTCGGGTAAAGGTTCCGGTATTTACGCATGATTCAACCTTGATCAGCGTATGTCTGTCATCGTTTCCATGGGCACGGTATCGCAGGCGCAAAGGTGGATTGAAACTTCATATGCTTCTGGACCATGACGGTTACCTACCGTCGTTTATCCGGATGACGGACGGGAAAGTCCATGACATTCGGGTGGTGAAAGATGCCGAATATGATTTTCCTGCGCTTCCGCCGGACAGCATCCTCACCATTGATCGAGGCTACACAGATTTTGGCTGGCTTCATTCACTGCATACGACTGGTGTTACATTCGTGATCCTGGCAAAATCCAACATGGCATATCATCTTGTCGGACAGCACAAAGAACCGAACGTAAGACGCGGAATTATCCGTGATCAGGAAGTCGAAATGTCGAATTTTTACGAAAGCAAGGCATATCCGGAGAAGCTGCGACTGATACAGTATTACAACAAGGAGTTAAACAAGAACCTGGTCTTTCTGACGAACAATTTCACGTTGTCGGCAACGACAATTGCTGCACTGTACAAGGGAAGATGGGAGATAGAAACATTTTTCAAGTGGATCAAGCAGCACTTGAAGATAAAGACGTTCTACGGGACCAGCGAAAACGCGGTAATGACACAGGTGTGGATAGCCATGATCTTGTATCTCCTGTTGTCGTTTATAAAATTCCAAGCACGGTATGCCTTCACCATGCTGGAATTACTGCGGGTTATCCGAGAAAGGCTGCTTGGTTTTGAAAGCTTGATTGAATTACTACGGGTCAATTACGAGCGGTTACGTTCTTTGCGCTCCGCTCCAGTGCAATTATCATTCTATTAGCCATTGGTCAAGAGGTTTAGCCGGACAGGGCTGAAGAGGAATAACATGCAAAGAATTTTCTACGACGACAAATGCCTGGCCGACTGGATAACCCCCGCCGAACGCGCCGCCTACGAGCCGTCGTTTGCCGCGGCCCAGGACATGCTGAACAAACGCACGGGCCCGGGCCGCGAGTTCCTCGGCTGGCTCGACCTTCCCAAGACCATCGATGGGGCGGTGGTGCAAAAGGTGATCGACACCGCTGCGGCGCTCCGGCCGAAAACCGACGTGCTCATCTGCATCGGAATCGGCGGATCGTACCTTGGCGCAAAGGCCGCAATCGAATTCGTGTCGCCGTCGTTTGAAGACCTGCGCATGCCGCGGGTTATTTTCGCCGGACACCAGATAAACTCCGACTATGTCGCCGACCTGCTTGAGCTTGTTAAAGACAGGGCCGTTGCCGTAAACGTCATCTCCAAGAGCGGCACCACCACCGAGCCGGGCATCACGTTCCGCATCGTAAAGCAGTGGATGGAGAAGCGCTACGGCACGGCCGAAGCCGCCGCGCGCATCGTGGCGACAACGGACCCCGCAAAAGGCGCATTGCGCAAGCTCGCCAACGAGGAAAACTACGCCACCTTCGGCATCCCGTCCGACGTGGGCGGCAGGTTTTCGGTGCTCACGCCGGTTGGGCTTTTTCCCTGCGCCATGGCCGGGCTCGACATACGAAAGATGCTCGCCGGCGCCGGGGAAGCCGTGGATTTCTGCGGCACAGGATCTCTGGAAGCAAACATCGCGGGCAGGTACGCGGTTGCCAGGAACATTCTTTTCCGCCGCGGAAAAACCACGGAGGTGATGGCGATGTGCGCGCCCCAGCTCCACTATCTGGGCGACTGGTTCAAGCAGCTTGCGGGCGAGAGCGAGGGAAAAAACCTCACGGGCATCTTTCCCGCGTCGGTCGATTACACCACCGACCTTCACTCGCTGGGCCAGTGGATGCAGGAGGGCGTGCGCAACGTGTTCGAAACGTTTGTGGTGCTCGCGAAGACAAACGCGTCGGTGCCGCTGCCCAGGCTCGGCGACGACAGCGACGAACTCAACTACCTTGCCGGGAAGACCTTCGAGGACGTCAACGCTGAGGCGTACCGCGGAACGCTGCTGGCGCACCTTGACGGAAGCGTACCCTGCGCAACCGTCACCTGCGCCGACAGGTCCGAAGAAACCCTCGGGCAGGCGTTTTACTTCTTCGAAAAGGCGATCGCCCTGTCCGGCTACCTGCTCCGCGTGAATCCGTTCGACCAGCCGGGCGTGGAAGCGTACAAGAAGAACATGTTCGCGCTGCTTTCCAAACCGGGAAACGAGAAACAGGGGGAAGCGCTCAAGGCGAGGCTTTTGAAACTGGGACTATAACAAGATTCACCGCAAAGACGCGAAGGTCGCAAAGAGACGCAAAGGAATTGATGTGCATTGCACCCTATCCATCTTTGCGTTCTTTGCGGTGAGACTTTTTTAGGGGGCCGTTCTGAAATCCTACCGGGAAACCCTCGAATTCAACACAAAGACCAGGCGGGAGTACCTCAATATCACGCCGTCGGTTGAGGCGGCGCTCGCACGGAGCGGCGTGGCCGAAGGCCTCTGTCTTGTCAACGCGATGCATATCACGGCCAGCGTGTACATCAACGACGACGAGCCGGGCCTGCTCAGGGACTACGACGACTGGCTCGAACAGCTCGCGCCGCACGAGCCCCTCGGCAGGTACCGCCACAACGGGGCCGAAGACAACGGCGATGCGCACCTCAAGCGCCAGGTGATGGGCCGCGAAGTCGTGGTGGCAATTACAAACGGAAAGCTGGACCTTGGTCCGTGGGAGCAGGTCTTTTACGGCGAGTTCGACGGGAGAAGGAAAAAGAGGGTCCTCATCAAGATCATCGGGGAATAGTTCGAGTCTCACCTAGCAAGGATGTATTCATGGCCGCACTCAGTCCCGCCATCGGCGTCATCGGCGGCGCACAGGCCTCCGAGGAAACGCTCGCCATCGCCTACGAAGTGGGCGCATTCATCGCAAACAACAACGCGGTCCTCGTGTGCGGCGGTCTGGGCGGGGTCATGGAAGCCGCGAGCAAGGGCGCATGCGAAAACGGCGGTGTTGTCGTCGGCATTATTCCCGGCGCCGACAAATCGCAGGCAAACCCCTTTGTCACCATTGTCATTCCCTCCGGCATGGGCAGCGCCCGCAATGCGCTTGTGGTCAATTCCTCCGACGTGCTTATCGCCTTTCCCGGGCAGTTCGGCACTCTCAGCGAAATCGGCCTTGCGCTTAGCCTCGGAAAACCGGTGGTGTACCTGCCCGGAGCGTGGAACCTGCAGAAGATCGGTCCCATCGACGCGTCGCTGTACAAAGAGGCCTTCGATGCCCACGGCGCGGTGGGGCTGGCGCTGGATGCGCTGCGGAAACGGTAGGGGCCGATCCGGGTTCACCAAGAATCCGCCGGCCCGAAGGGTTCAGTATTTTCTTGAAGCCTTGTAGCGGCCCGCTGCGCGCCTTATATTCTTGCGTCGGTGTTATGCAAATGCTCTAATCTTTCTGCCAGGTTCGCGCGAGTTTGTTCTGAAATGAGGAATTCCGAGCCCGACCGCAGTCTCACCAGGTAAAGCTTCTCTGAACTTGGTATTACCGGATTGAGCCTTCGTACTGAATCCGCGGATAAAAGCGCTATGTCGTCGCTATTCAAAAAAAGCTGAGAAGAATACAGGCTTTCCTCGTATTTCACGAAACCTTGAAGGACAATTTCCTTTTTGTCCATAATGCTTCCTCTCTTGAGCACGGATCCCATAGCGAGCGCATTCCAGGCTGCTGAGGCTGCGGGATTCTTCAATCATCGTGGCCGTGAATCGCTCGGTTGTTTTCCTGCCAGCGCCAGAGTCCGCTCGTGAATACAGCACCACAAACAGCGGTAGCCGTCGCAGGTGATGCCGCGATACGTGTCCTGGCAGTCCGCGCGCTTGTTTGCAGGATAGACGTTCTGTATCGTTTGACCGCATGCCTTACAAGTAATCAATCGCGTACCTCCCTTTTTCCGCACTAAATATAAGGGAAAATGCATCCGGATTACAAGGGATTTATCAATTGCTTCATTGGCCTTTTCCTCGCAGCTTGCTGCGAGGTTCTTCACTTGAGTTCATTAATATATTGCATAGTTGAACAAAGGAGCCAACTTGCAACCGCTTTGGGGACCGCGGGCAGGTAAATTATTTACCGGAAGAGTCTCGGCGATCGGCGATTTTTGCGGTTAGTATCGACGGGAGGTGTGAGATGTCTTGCAAAGAGTTGCTTTCATTCTTTGATGGTAATGGAAGAGGATTGCTGAACATCGTGCCGGTTGCGACTCTGGCGTTATTGACGGCATGCGTGACAATCCGGGCCCAGGACACCGTGGACGCCACGACGCTAACCGGCAAATACATGTGCGGCTACCAGGGTTGGTTCGAGTGCCCGGGAGACGGATCGGGCGGGGGCTGGTTCCATTGGTTCAACAGCCAGAATCCGGTCCATTCATCCCTCAATGTGGATCTCTTCCCCGATTTCACGGAATATGCCGCAAACGAGCTTTTTGCGACGGACATGCGTTACAGCGACGGTTCCGTCGTAAACTTGAATTCCTCCTATGTGGGAACCACGGAACTGAGGCATTTCAAGTGGATGAAAGATTACGACATCGACGGCGCGTGGGTGCAGCGTTTTGGACCCAAGCATGTGGGGTGGAACGACTTTACAAATAAGGTGCTGTTGAATTGCAAAACAGCGGCAGAGACCTATGGCCGGGTGTTTGTCGTCATGTACGATGTTTCCGGGGCGAATAACAGCACGCTTTTCAACGACATGACGACTGACTGGATGTATCTGGTTGATACATTCAAGGTCACCGGCAGCCCGCGCTATCTCAAGCACAAGGGAAAGCCGCTGGTGTCAGTCTGGGGATTCGGCTTTCCCGACAGGTCAATTACCACCGACGTCGCGCAACAGATAATCAACTGGTTCAAGACCGGTGCGCCGGCAAAATACCAGGCAACCATCATGGGTGGTGTCAATGACGACTGGAGAACTATCGGCCCGCCCTGGGACTCGGTATGCAGATCCGTTGACATCATCAGCCCCTGGCTGGTGGGTCGTTTTGGAGATAGTGCCGGTGCGGACTCGTGGAAGACAAGTAACCTGATCCCTGATATCGCCGAATGCAAGAGCCTTGGGAAAGAATACCTTCCCGTTATCTGGCCCGGATTCTCATGGTCCAATATGCACCAGGGAACCACGCCTCAGAACCAAATCCCGCGGCTGGGCGGCACGTTCTACTGGGAGCAGGCATATAATGCGATCAGCGCCGGCGCCACCATGCTGTACGGCGCCATGTTCGACGAAGTGGACGAAGGCACGGCCGTCCTTAAAGCGTGTCCGAAGAAGTCGCTTGCTCCTTCGGACGGCTGGTGGTTGACGCTCGACGCCGACGGGTACAATCTACCGAGCGACTGGTACCTTCGATTGACAGGATGCGCAAAGAAAATGCTCGACAACCGGATTCCGTTGTCAAAGATCATGCCGATCAACCCGCTCAATCCTGATTCGGGAGTTGGGGTGCATATGAAACCGGGCGCCCCGTTTGCATCTGAAAAACTCGTTGATGTGCGGAACGGAATTCTCTACCTCAACCTTCCGGCGGACACGCGGGCGGAAATAACCCTTTGCAGGCTGGACGGCACTACTGTGCGAACGATTCAGTATAGGAAAACGAGCGGGACCAGGGAGGTCTCATTGCTGACCCAGGAAAGAATTCCAAGCGGGATGTACGTTTTGAGCGTCAAAGTCGGCGGCCGGATTGCAGCCGCGAGCATTGTCTCACTCGTTCGATAGTCGGCGTCGCAGGGGCTGGAGAAGGCCATCCTGCGTGTTCCTGAAGCCTCTGTCATATTTGTCAATTTCCTTGATTCGTCACTGCGAGAAAGCTGCTCCGTTGGCAACAGCACCCGGCTTCTCCCGCTATTCCGTGCATATTCAAAAATATATAACATCGTTAAACAAAGTGATAAACACCAGATCGCTTTTGCCGGGCGGTAGTAGTAAATTATTCAGTGACCGTTCTTAACCGGCCAAGTGACGGATAATTCCGAAAACAAGATTCGGGTGTGCAGGATGAGACTATGGTGAGTTCAGGATATCTTCTCGGGTACGATATCGGCAGTTCGTCGATAAAAGCCTGTCTCATGGATATCCAAAGCCAGCAGGTTGTCGCCTCGGCCGTGTCTCCGCAGACCGAGCTTGAGATCATCTGCCCAAAACCGGGCTGGGCCGAACAGGACCCCGAAGTCTGGTGGGACCACGTGAAGGCGGCCACCGCCCTGTTGCGGACCGCTTCGCCCACCGGCCTGCACGATGTCCGCGCGATCGGGATTTCGTACCAGATGCACGGGCTTGTCATGGTGGACAAAAACCACAAGCCCCTTTCCAACGCGATTATTTGGTGTGACGGCAGGGCGGTTGACATAGGCAATACTGCGTTTGCGGAAATCGGCGAACAAAAATGCATGGAGTACCTGCTCAATTCGCCCGGCAATTTTACGGCCTCAAAACTCGCATGGGTAAAGAAGCATGAACCCGCACTCTACCGAAGGATCGACACAATTATGCTTCCCGGAGATTACATCGCCATGAAATTGACGGGAGAGGCTGCGACAACCGAATGCGGCCTTTCCGAATGCATCATGTGGGATTTTTACCATCACCGGCTCGCCGACATCGTTCTCGACTATTTCGATTTCAGCTACGAATTCATACCGCACATCGTGCCCGGTTTTTCGGTACAGGGGACCGTAAAACGGGAGATCGCGCAGGAACTCGGGCTGCAAAGCGGTATTCCCGTTTCCTACCGGGCGGGAGACCAGCCGAATAACGCCCTGTCCCTTAAGGTGCTCAACCCGGGAGAGATTGCCGCGACCGCCGGGACATCGGGCGTTGTGTACGGCGTTACCGGTGCACCCGCCCGCGATCCGGCGTTCCGGGTCAACACGTTTGCTCATGTCAATCACACCGCACAGGCGCCGAGGTACGGGGTTCTCTTGTGCGTCAACGGAGCCGGCATCCTTAACAGGTGGGTGAGGCAGAACCTGTGCACGGTCGGGACCGCCGCAATGACCTACGAGCAGATGAACGCCGAAGCGCAGAAAGCTCCGCCGGGCAGCGACGGCCTCATGGTTGTTCCCTGCGGAAACGGTGCCGAGCGTATTCTGGAAAACAGGAACATCGGCGCATCGTTCCACGGGATCGATTTGACCCTGCATTCCCGCAGGCACGTTCTGCGCGCCGTTCAGGAGGGCATCGTATTTGCGCTGCGGTACGGGCTTGACGTTATGCGCAAAACCGGGGTGAATGCCGCGACGGTGCGGGCCGGACATGCCAACATGTTCAAGAGCGATCTCTTTGCCGAGGTTTTTGCGGCGGTGTGCGACACGGAACTCGAGCTGTATAACACCGACGGCGCGCAGGGAGCCGCCCGCGGCGCCGGAATCGGTTCCGGAATGTACAAGTCGGCGCAGGAAGCATTTGAGGGCCTCAAAGTGGTCCGCAGGGTGTCGCCGGACCCGAACTTGACGGATGTGTATGCCGGCTGCTACGAACAATGGAAAGACCTGCTGCAGGACTCCTGGTCGTATGCCCGTTCCGATGAGACGATTAAACAGGTTGGCTGACTATTCCACTGTGTTCCCCATCCTAGACAAGGACCATGCACCATGGCAGAAAAGAAAGCGTTTCACAGCGTATGCAGATGGACGTTCCATGCGGGGAAAGGCGGGTTTGTTCCCGCCGATATCCGGAAACAATGGAGTTCGGACAAGCTCGACACCGTAAGCCTCATCAGCCTCATCAAAAAAGAGATTGCGCCGAGGGTCCCCAAGCACGTCGTTCTCGGCTATGAAGTGCATTACGACACCGAAATCAACGAGTCAAATGCCCGGCAGGTCGCCGAGGCCCTGCACGAGTCCGGGCTGTATCTTGCCATGATGACTCCCGGCGCACACAGCCATTTTGCCTACGGCGGCATAGCCTCACTTGACCAAAAGGAAAGGGCGGCCGCGGAAAAGCTCGGAAAAGGCGCGGTTGATCTTACGTACGGTCCGCTTAGGTCCGCCTGGCATCCCGACGCCGGTCTTGCGCCTGCCTTTGTTCTCTGGAACGGATCGTACGGCTACGATATCGCAACCGTGGGCATCCAAAAAATGTACCAGAACCTCAAGGAAAGCGTTGCCGCATTATGTACCTACGAAACAAAACTCGGCGGCAACCTGTACATCGCGATCGAACCCAAGCCGAACGAGGGCCATCCGGCGCTGCTGCTGCCGACCGTCGCAAGCGCTCTTTTGTTCTGGTACAAACTCGAAGCGGAGTTCGGCATCAAGCGCAACAAGAAAGGGATCAACAAGGAATTCGGACATTCGGAAATGATCGGCCTTGACCATGTGTACGATTCCGTTGAGGAGCTTGACAACAACGCGCTGCTGCACATGCACATGAACAGCCAGGGGTACAACGACGGCATCATCCTCGGCGGTCCGGGGAAGTTCGACATCGACCACGGCGTCCGCATCAACGGCATGAACATTGCCATTGCCGGCCTTCTGCAGGCAGCCGGCTACGGCCGCTGGAAGGGGCACGACATGACGGTGCGGCCCTACGACAACGAAGAGCAGGGCATCGACCGTGTCGTACGGAGCATTTGTTCGTGGGAAGCGTGCGACAGGGCGGCGGCCGGGCTTGATACCAAACAGTTGATGAAATATCTTTCCCGGAGGGAAACAGCGAAAGCCGAAGATATGATGCGGGAATCGGTCGTTGAAGCGTGCGGTTACTTCAGGGAAATGTACCGCTGAGCGCGGAACGTGTGACACAAGGAGAATGCATGATAAGCGACACCGGAAGCAAAGCGTACGTGATACTGCTTACGCTTGTCGCCACCCTCGGCGGCCTCTTGTTCGGGTACGATACGGCTGTCATATCCGGCGCCGTGGGTTCGCTCAAGGCATACTTCATCGATTCGAGGAACCTGGGCGTTGACGCGGGCAACAGCCTTCTCGGATGGACAACATCGAGCGCCTTGCTCGGATGCATTATCGGCGGCGCCATGGCCGGGCTGGCAAGTCACCGGCTTGGAAGGAGGAAGGCGATGCTCGTCTCCGCGCTCCTCTTTCTTGTCTCCGCCCTGGGGACGGCGCTCCCGAACCGGTTGATCGGATTTGTCCTGTTTCGCATCCTGGGAGGCGTCGGCGTGGGCATGGCTTCGATGCTCTCCCCGATGTACATTGCCGAAATCGCCCCCGCTTCAATACGCGGAAAGCTCGTTTCGTGGAACCAGTTCGCCATCATCTTCGGCATGCTGGTTGTATATTTTGTCAACTACGCAATCGCGCTCCAGGGCAGCGAAACGTGGCTCAACGCCGTCGGGTGGCGCTGGATGTTCGCCTCCGGCGCCGTGCCGTCCCTGCTGTTCTTTGTGTGCCTGTTTTTTATTCCCGAGAGCCCCCGCTGGCTCATGATGAAGGGCCGTGACGACAAAGCCGTGGCTGTGCTGTCAAGGGTCGGCGGTACAAACCACGCAAGGGTTGAAGCGGAGGAAATCAGAAAATCGCTGCAGCAGAAAAGAGGGAAGATTTTCTCATACGGGGCCCTGCTGGTGTTGATCGGCGTCATGCTTTCCGTTTTTCAACAGGTGACCGGCATCAACGTTATCCTGTACTATGCGCCCGCGATATTCAAGAAGATGGGCAGCAGCACAAACGTTTCGCTTTTGCAAACCATTATCGTGGGCGCGGTCAACCTTGCCTTTACGGTCATTGCCATCCTCACCGTGGACAAATTCGGCCGCAAGGCGCTCATGCTGATCGGGTACAGCGGCATGTGCATCGGTATTTGCGGCGTGGGCGTCACGGCGTATCTGCAGCAGGCCGGGCTCGGAATGCTTTTCATGATGCTCTTGTACATTGCCTGTTTTGCCCTTGCCGCCGGCCCCGTGACATGGGTCCTGCTGTCGGAAATCTTTCCCAATACCATTCGTGACAGCGCCATGTCCATCGCCGTTGCGGCTCAATGGATATCCAATCTTGCCGTATCCTGGACGTTCCCCGTCCTTCTTGGCAACGTTTTTCTCAATGCCAAATTCCACGGCGGCTTTCCGTTCTGGCTCTACGGCGGCATGTGCGTTTTCACCGTGCTTTTTGTTTGGAAACTTGTGCCGGAGACAAAGGGGAAGACGCTCGAATCGATGGAAGCGCTGTGGAGGAAATGACCGGTAGGCGGGAATGGGAAGCCGCAGGCATCCCGTTTATTAATCCGGTCATTATAGTGGTGACAATTTTACTCTTCAAAAATGCTTGCCGAGTGCCGCTCGCCTCGATACGGTCCAAAGGGCCACTCGGCGAGCGGTGTATCGAGGCAAGCAACCAAGGAAAATGAGGCAACCAAAAACCACGGATAGGTAACCTATTTAATGACCGGATTATTACTCCGGCAACTAAATATGATCAAACAAGACTTGTTCCACAGAGGGAAAATCACATGATTCTTATCTGTATTTTATTGCCGGAGTAATAATAATTACGCGGGTTGCTCCAAGCCTGACGGAGCGGGTGTCTGTCACGTGATGTCACTTGTCAAAGTGCTTCCGCGCGGTGGATCGCCGCTCGACAATGGTTCCCTCGGCTTCGATGACTGCTTTTCGCCGCGGTGATGAAACCGAAGACGGCCGTAGCGCGTATCGCAGCATGATGCTTACGATCCCGTTCAGGTTGAAATCATACGACGTGATCTGGTGTTCCATTGCGTCAAGCGTATTGTCAAAAGATATGATTGAAAGATCTTCCGGCACGCGGACTTTGTTTTCCTTCAGGAAGTCCAGGGCGAGCGTCGCCGTGTAATCGTTCGACGTTACCCAGGCCGTAATCGCCTTGGTGCCGAGCGCCTGCCTGAACAGCGGAACCATTCGGTAGTAGATTTCACCGGTTGCGCAATTCCATTCGGTGAGGTACTTTGAGATATTGTAACTGATGTGCCCGAATTTTCTGAAGAATTCGGAATCGGCATATTTCTGCCATTTGTCGTAGGCTGCCGCCAGGGCCTGGATGTCCTCGGGTTTTTCATGATCTTCCTGCAGAAAATCCCACTGGAACGCATATTGGTCGAGCACGAAAGAATGCACGTTGTTGCCATGCCCCGCATCACTGAAAATCTCCCTGATTCCATTGCTGCGCTGTATCGACCAGAGCGCTTTGTGGAAGGGGGAGACGAAGGCGATGTTCGTGTGTCCGAGGCTCAGAAGGTACTGAGCCACCCGCCGCGGGGGATGGGCAGATGTCGTAACCGTAAAGAACTGAAACCGCGCGTTGTTCGAAATCTGGGGCGAGGCTTCCCACCCGCCTACGACGTCCAGGATCGCAACCGGCCTTCTACGGCTCACGAGTTTCTGAAACACTTCTTCCGGTGGAATTTCCAGGTTCGCGACGACAACGACGAAGCTCAGGATGTTCTCGTTTGAAAGATCGTACGGCTTGCGGGTCACGGTGTCGACAAAACAGAGTTTGCCGTTCCGGCGGCAATACACGACGATGTCAAGAGCGATCTTCGCCTGTATGCATCCTGATTCGAGGATGCGGAAGTAGTTTTTGTCCTGATAATCAACCCAGAGCGTTCCGTCTTCCCATCCGCACCCGATCGCCACGATCCTGGCCGTTGCCGCCGATTTGACAAGCACCGGTACGCTGTATCCGCGCCGATATGCCTTGAGCATCCCCTGGGAAGAGAGTTGATCCAGCGCTTTCCGGAGCGTGGGGTAGGAAACGTTGTAGATTCCCTGCAGTTCCTTGCAGGAAGGCAACAGTTGTCCGGGATGAAATCTTCCGGTAAGTATGTCCTGTTTGAACTGCGAAAGCATTTTTTGCCACAAGAGCCGGGTTTGTTCCATATCCCGATAGTTGTCCGGCGGGACGGTTTCCGCCAAAGCCTCTTTCATCGATTTGGGGAGCCGTGCACTCACCGTTGATCCGATCCCTTGTCTGGATCGGGAAATGATCCCCTGCGACCTGAGAAGGTCGATTGCCTTCCACATTGTCACAAAAGAGACATCCGCCGCCCTCGCAAGGGATTTTATGGAAGGGAGTTTCCGGCCCAGTTTTCCGGAGACTATTCCGCGCCGGACAAAATCGATGGCCTTCTGCATCCCGGGTCTCTTTTTCATGGTACAAGAGTCCTTTGCAAAAATTGAGGTACCGCCGGTTGAACAACGCTCTCCGGCATGTTAATAAATATATAAATTGTATAAACCAAGTAAATAGGTTACTGATGTTCTTTGCGTTCCCACGTCTTAAATTGTTTACATGTCGCCCTCCGGATAACAAGGTAAAGGGGAAACGGTATGTTCAGCCTCATGGTCAAGTCGCCATTATTTCTTCTTTTCGTGACTGCGGCGATTTTCGCGGCTCCCGCGCGCTTTCGCCTGCTCGCTCCGGACAGCGTCTGGACAAAAGCGCACACGCCGGTCTTTGTCTGGCAGGCGAGCGCCGGCGCCGGCCAGTATGACGTCTGGGTGGATACCACTAAAATCGCCGCGGGCGCCACCCAGACTTACCTGACCTCACCCCAACAACTGACCGTCGGACGCCACACTTGGTTTGTTAAGGCAACCGGTGGCGGCGCCACCGTAAACAGTGCGGACACAGGCGTTTTCAACATCGGAACTCCTCCGGTGCATATGTGGGACTATACCGACGGGTTTGAGCGGGGCGACCTCAACGATTATGTGTCCAACGGCATCGGCATCACGACCAACGCGCTCGACGGATCGCATTCCGCCGGCTACACGAGCCCGTCGGACACCATGGTCATGCATTACGCGTACAACCCTGCATTTACCAACACGCAGGAGGCAGAGGCTTCTGTGCTGTTCAGCCTGGACGACGGGAACGCGGACGTGGGCGTTGGTTTTGCCGATGAGAACGGCGTCTGGTGCTATGCCATGATTGACCGGGTGGACAAGAGTATTAACATTGAACGACGCGCAACCTATTCGATTTACCCTCATACCGAGACCGGTTTCACAAAGACAAACTGGACGGAGCGGCAGGAAAACGGGTTTTACATCTGGTGTTCCGACACCCAGCCGCTCCCGGCGTTGACGCAAGGAACCAGGTACATTTTGAAATTCCAATTGTCAAACCGCCTGCCGTCTTTGGGAAAGACGGCGCAGGCGATTGTGGAAACCGCGGACAGCACGGTGGTGTGCTCTGTGCGGAGTTTTCTTGACGACGTGTACGCGCCCCATCCGATGTTCATCATTAAGAACGGCAATGCGCGTGTCGACGATTTCAGGTATCAGCTTCTTGACCGATGGTCGTACAACTGGAAGCCCCACATCGGATGTCTCAATCCGACCTGGGCCGGATATAATCCGGCAGTCTGGCGTGATGCCAGCAATAAGTGGTGGTTGACGGCAAGGACGGACAACAAGATCCGGTGGAGTTCGGACGGTATCAATTGGTCGGAGTCGACCGCGAGCGCGCCGCCGGTGAGCATCATGGATCCGGCGATCTTCGGGATGCGCGGCGATCCCTGGAACGACGGCCGGACCTATCTTGCGTCGTGCAACGGCTGTTGCTTCGACTCCGTGCGAATCTTTTATTCCACCGACCTATCAAGCGGCAACTGGACCTGGTGGGGCCAGCACCCGGGATTGACCTTGTGCGGACGCGAGCACGTTTTTCTCGACACCAAAGACTGGCCGACTCTCGACTCCATCCATTACAACGGAAGCGCATACCGGTTCGTCAACATCCTCGAAGGCGACATCGGGCATGGCGGCAGCACCATGATGAAATTGACTAATGATCAAATCAATTTTACCGAAATCGAGTGCGCCGATCTGTATGGAAATGCGACGAACAAGCCCCTGTTGCAGAAAAACCTCTGGATGATGGAATGCCTCAATGTGGTGTCGAGCTGCGGCATGGCGCTCGACGGCAACATCCGGGTCATGACCTTCAAGGACGGCGACGGCAACTACGAAAAGGCGATTCCTCAGGAGGTCATTCTTGACGGCAAACAACCCTGGGTGGCAAAGGCGATGCAGACGATCCCGGGGTTTCCGTATTACTGGGGCAACAGGCATGTTGCGCGGGACAAAACCGGCGCATCGTGGTACGGCGGCTTTTGCCAGTGGCCTTCTTGCTTTGTGTGGGTCCCTGAGGAGAAAACAGCCTATTGTTATTGGGGTGAGGAAAATACCATCAATGTGTCCACCGCCCGCATCATTCCGGAATTCCGCTGCGCGTCCCTCTCTACAGATACCTCCACCGTCGATCCGGGCAATCAGGTGCGCGTAACGGCAAACCTCTGGAATTTCGGAGATGCCGACGGGGACGACACAATAAATGTGGAAAGCGACGGCGTTGCTATCAACACCACGGTGATCCATCTGGCGGCCAACACCGACTCGATCATTACGTTCACGCTTTCGGCCCTTTCCGCCGGTGCGCATGTCGTAAGCATTGATTCGTGTAAGGCCGGTCTTTTCGTGACTGGTTCGTCAGCGGTGGCTAAACCGTTTGAAGTCGTGCGTCCTGCGCCCGGGGCGCAAAACCGTTTCATAGTCCGCTTGTTTGATTTGCAGGGGAAAAACATTCGGACCGCGGAATCCGACCGGAGCGATCCGAACAATCCATTGCTCACACAAGGGTGCGCGCGGGGTTTGTATCTTGTGGAAGTGTATGACGGCTTCAAATTGACAAGATCGAAAATAATCCTTAAGTAATCCTGTGAAAATAATTTGTGTTGAGAATAGTCAAAACGGCTGTGCCGGCTTGGAAATATTTAAAAGATTCCGGATCTATTTAGTCGCTGATACTATGAAAAAATGCTTGGGGGTTTTATGAGACTGCGAAGAATTTCAGTACTATACCTATCGATTTTCGTTGCTGGAGTCATAGAGGGAGCGGGTGGGGCTGAACTGTATGTATCTCCCGCGGGCAACGACTCAAACGACGGATCCCTGGGCGCTCCCCTTGCAACACTTACCGCGGCCCGCAACAAGGCGGACCAGCTCAAAACCGGAAATACGCCGGTCACGGTGTATCTTCGCGGAGGCACCTATTATCTGGACACGGCGGTTATGTTCGGACCTTCCAACTCCGGTAGTGCTCAAGCGCCTGTTACCTACACCGCCTACGGCGCGGAAATACCGGTCCTTAGCGGTGGCATTAAATTGCCGGACACACTAACCTGGACGGTAAGTTCAGGCCGGATCATGGTTACGAATATTGCAACCGGTCTCAAAGTCGACCAGCTTTTTCTCAACGGGAAACGGCAAATATTAGCCCGGTACCCGAATTTTGACTCCACTACGGTGATTCTTGACGGTTATGCCGCCGATTGTATCAGCCCCTCACGCGTTGCCCGTTGGGCCAACCCCGCCGAAGGCCCGGGATATGTCCGAGGACTCCACCCAAACCTTTGGGGTGGGAATTCATTTATTATAACCGGCAAAGTCGGCCAGGATTCGGTAACGCTTCAGTGGGTCGGGGACAATAACAATGGAGACGGATTGCACCCCACGTACCGAATGGTCGAAAATATCTTTGAAGAGCTGGACGCTCCGGGTGAATGGTTTTACAGAAAATCAACGGGGCAGCTTTATTTTTATCCTCCTGCAGGCACAAACTTGAAAACCTCGACGATCGAGCTCGCATCCCGGGACGAGATTATTCAAATAATAGGGACGTCGACGGCCAAAGTATCATTTCTTGCTTTTAAAGGCCTGACCTTTACGCAGACCTACCGCACCTTATTCAGCAAACCCTACGAGGCGATTCTCCGCAGCGATTGGCATATAGCGCGCGCAGGCTGCATTTACATGGAGAATTCCCAAAATATCACGGTTGAGAATTGCTTTTTCGACCAAATCGGGGGGAACGGCATTTTCATGAGCGGGTACAACTGGTATAATGTCGTGTATAACAACAACTTTGTTGACGCCGGCGCATCGTGCGTCAATTTGGACGGCCTGATGAGCGCGGTTCGATGTCCTTTTCTATGGTCTACCGCGACACCGTGCACCGACAGAACACCCGGACCGCTTACCTCCGATTTTCCCGCATTCTGCACCATTGAAAATAACACCATGAATCATTTCGGGAGATTCGAAAAGCAGACGGCCGGAGTCGATATGACGATTTCCGAATTCGATACTGTCAGGCACAACACAATTCATGACTGCCCTCGTGCGGGTCTCAATGTCGGCAGCGGATGTTTCGCAGGCCACGAAATTTCGTACAACTGGGTGTATAATTCGGTGCTCGAGACGTCGGACCATGGCCCTTTTAACTCGTGGGGACGCGACCGTAATCTGGATTTTGAAAATGATACGTCAGCCACCCAACTCGATGCGTGGAATACCACCGCCATTCACAACAACCGGTTGGAAGTGCGACAAGGGCTATTCGGCCTCGATCTTGACGATCAGTCATCAAATTACTTGCTCTACAACAATCTTCTTTTGGGGAGCGGTCTCAAAGTGCAGTGGAGCCGGCATAATAGGTGGATTAATAATATCCTTGTCTACGGCGCCAATACGACGATAACCGGCGTATGGTGGGGCTCAAACGACTATATAACCCGTAACATCTTTACCAGCGGTCAACCGTATTGGTGCAACTTCTTTTCGCCTATTACGGACCCGAATTTGATTGCCGATACCATAAGCAACCACATAAAGTTGCTCGATTCCAACGTTATTTCAAACAGCGCTGGAAGCGTGTCTACCGAAGCGGGAAGTGTTTCATGGTCGAATTGGCATGCGGCCGGGCTCGACGTGCATTCGGTTTCGGGCGATCCGATGTTTTCGGACACGGCAAAGGTATTTCCCAATTACACGCCACGAGGCGATTTCAGCGTAAAAGCCGGTTCCCCGGCGCTGACGGTCGGGTTTCAAAACTTTCCCATGGATTCGTTCGGCGTCATGCCGGTACCGGCCACCGCCATTCGAGTTCCTCCGGCAGGTCGTCTGTGCGAAAATGGTGATGTGCAAACCGTCATTCGCTACGGTTCGGGCAGGATCATCATTTCCCTCAGTGGCGAGTATCAGCTTACCGTGACAAACGCGCTCGGCAAAACCGTCAAGGCTTTCACCGGTAAGGGCAATTCCTGCTTTGCAATCAACCCGAGGATCATCGGGAGCGGGGTTTATTTCGTAACCGTCCGAACCTTGCGGCAAATGGTGACAAGGCAAGTTTTGATAAATTAGGGTCACCTCATCCTCATGAAAAATGTGCGTGACCTCGGGAACGTCCAGAGAAAATTATGGGTGACGAGAGGTCGTCTATATTTGCTATTTTGCAGAAAATGACGAGCGTCACCGAAAGTGACGTTCGGTGTTACACTGAATCTGGGCGTTTGTCAGAGGAATTGTTGCTCAACCGCATGATTAAGAAATGTGTAAAATAGCTGAAATAAATTGATAGATTAATTGCTTGAAATGCGATGGTAGATCCTAAATGATCGACGGGACGATCTTTTCAAAAACAGAACTGCCTCGAAAGGATTATGTCATGAAATTGACAAAAAAAGATGGCACACGGCTTTGTTGCAGAACGGCGGTTGTCATGGGGGTTTGCCTGGCTTTGATGGCGCGGTCCGGCTCCTGTCAGACTGCGCCCTCAACAATCAGGATCAAGACCGGCTCACCCAAAACGTCGCTTGAATCCTATATCATTTCCGATGCCGTCGGGTTTATGGCGAGAATGTTTTCCGATTCCATAGATACCTCCGGATCAGGTTCCACGTTCGAGTTCGTTATAGGAACGCCGCAAAACAATGCTCTCATTTCGCAACAGGTGCATGGCGGCGCCATCGTTCTGCCGACCGGCACCTATGCCGGACAAGGGTATGCCATAAAAACCATCGGCAGCACCATTTACCTTGCCGCAAGCAGTGACACCGGGCTTTCCCATGGCATATATGATCTGCTTCAACAGTATGGCGCCTATTTCCTGATTTCCGATGAAATCCTGCCGCAACAAACCGCATTCTCGGTGAAAAACATCAGCATAAGCGTTGCGCCCGCTTTCAAGTATTACGGATTGTTGCCCTGGGACAACTTTTTGTGCGGCATGTCCGGATGGAACGAGGTGGATTTCAGGCTGTGCATCGATCGAATGTTGCGGATGAGGCTCAATTTCATCGAGTTTCATTTCTATCCCGGATTGGCATATTATAATGAAACCTATTCCGATGGATCTGCGAGCGCAACTTCAGACCACGTGGCTGACTGGGAAAATTCCTTCCAACCTAGCCAGATGGTGGGGGCAAGCGCCTTCGACACCATGTCCACATTCGGCACGCGGCAATGGTGGCAGAACCAGAGCAAAGGCGCTGTCGCTCAGGAGGATTCCTGTGAGGCAATGCTGAAAAGGATCATAGATTACGCTCACACGCGAGGGTTATCCACAGTCGTTGGTTTCTGTCTTATGCAGCCAAGAGGCGGGGATTTCACAATGACAAACGACAGAGGATGGACGCCCATGCCGGACCCGCTTAATGCTAAAAATGCCAGTTTGGAAGCGGACCGCTATAATCGTTTGGTGCAGCTTTACCCGAATTCCGATTACTATTGGATGTGGCAGGCCGAGGCCGGCGGCAATCTGTGGAACACCATAACCAACGATGCAGCCGCGACTGCAATGCGCAGCCAATACGCTTCCTTAAATCCTTCCAGAAACGATGGGGGCGATATCGATTATGCCTACCTGTTTATGCAAACCGTCAATCAACTGACTTCCGGGCAACGGAGCAAAATAGCCACCGGCGGATGGGACATGTCGGAAATATTCCCGGGGTTCGATAAGTATTGTCCAAGTGAAATCATTTTTCACGGTATGAACTCGTGGGACACTCGGGAAGGGATAAGGGAAGCCACCAACGATTACAAGGTGAGCGCCAATCGTAGAACCTGGATGACCGATTGGTGGGAATACGACGGTCTTGTCTGGTTCCCGGAATTCCGGGTAAAGAAGCAAGAAACAATGTACAAAGTGTGCGTTGCGAACAACGTGGAAGCCGTCACCTTGGATGGATGGAAACAATCCGGAGTGGAGCACAACATCAAGTACCTTGCCGAATTTGTTTGGAACCCCACGCTCACCGGGTCGCAATTCTACTCCGACTATTCCGAAAAAGTCTATGGAGCGCCCGCCGAATCGACGCTTGCCAATTTTTACATGGTGAACGACAGCCTCGAGCCGACCATTCCGGCTGCGACCACGGGCGATTACCGCGTCATGAATATTTCCGAAGGATGGCAGCCGTTGCAGCTTTCAAGTTACGTCACGAGCACAACGGACCTTACATCCGGTTCGTGGACCACCATCGTATCCGAATGCAAGTCGTTGGAAACGCAGCAACAGGCGCTCATGACTCAGGACCAGGCTTTTTCATCCTCTTTAAAAAGCCTCAGGCCGCAGCTTTCGGCAACGGGACAGTACTGGCTCGACTTGATGACCAACCGGCTTGATTTCAGGGCTTTATATGTTCAGGCATTGGTAGATGTCAATAAGTCGTATGTGGATTTTGATGCTGCCGGCAAGGCCTTAGGGATACCGCAGGCCAAGACGGCGGCATTTGCGGACCTGAACAATGGCCTTGAACAAATGTATCTTTCCATTTTGAAATTGTCCGAATGCGCCCGCAACACCAGCGATCTCGGACTCATCGGACAGGTAAACATCCTCGCGTACAACGTGCTGAAACAATTCATCACGAGCAACGGCGGCGTCGTGGCAACCGCCGGTGAGCCTTCAAGATTGCGTCCGCTCCTGAATTCTCAACCGAATGCCCGTACGGTCTCGGTGTACACGTTGGAGGGGAAATTACTGTCCAGACAAACGGGAATGGGAATGCAAGGTCCGCTCCCGAGACTCCGGCCGGGCGTGTATTTCGTGAACGTGAGGAACGCGGACGGCACCAGCAAAACCGTGAAGAGTCTCGTTGTCAACATGGTTGGCAAATAGGAATATGCCAACAGGCCCCGGCGATTGAAGAACCCCGAAGCAAGCTTCGGGGAAAAGGCAAACGACACAATAATAGGCGCGTGGCGCCACTACCATACCTTAGGGAACGCAGTGACAATGCGCTCGCTGTGGGATTCAAGTACATCGCCGTCAAATGGACGTCCGCGACCCGGTCGATTACTGTTCGCAACATCTGGCCCAAACACGGCGTGAAAAGCTCCGGCTGATGTTGTCCCCTTTGTCATCATCAGGAACACCAAGGCATTCGTCGTTTGCGTGTTTTTGGTGTCCGATCTTGCCTCCGATCTTTATTCTATTTATTTCATTTCTCACCAAACAGGTGCGAGCAATCTTCAAATGTATCTTTACGAACAAAGTGATGATAGTTGGTTTAAAAATATATAGAAAGCATTGATTAAATTAACAATATATCAGTGCAATGCCCCGTGGTAATTCTTAAATTAGTAAGCACAGGTTGCCGGTTCACATGCAAGCACGGGAATTGTAGAATAGATGGTACGCATGATCACTACTCACATTTTCTCGGGGAGGCAACCATCCTTTCTATGATTCCACACATACTCAAATGCGCTTCAATTGCGTTGGTATTCTCATGTGTCTATGTTTGTGCCGGTCAAACCGCGAGCGACTCCACCCAGCCCGGCACAAAAATCGACGTTTTCGGTTCGGGCGCCGTTGAGGCGGGTGAAATTGAAGACGGGCATTACGGGGGGAATGTAAATGCGGAAATTCAGCATCTCTGGATCGGACACGTCTATGCCGATCTCGGGGTAAAGGCCAGGTTGAATGAACATTTTTCCGCTCTTGTTTCCCTCGAATCGCGTATTTGGTACAACACGAGTCCTTTGGATGCGGTCAGGGACAATTCCACGTTCGGCGATCCCATGCAGAATTTCGATATTACCATTACCAATGCAGAAGGCATTCTTTCGTTTGGAAAAAGGGATGTTGCCGAGCTTACGATCGGAATAGGACGTTTCGAGTACAAGTATAATCCGCAGTCGCAGGATTTGGGCGAGTATATGTTTCGGACCGGGTGTTATCCGGCCTATATCGAAACAAATTTCGACCTTCCTTTGGCGCGCCTCAACGGCCTCCTCCTCTCGTTCAAGCTTTTCGATTTTTTGAGGCTGGACCTCGTTATGAATACGATGTCGGACATCGAACCGTACTATAATTGGAACGGGACGTTTATCGCGGATGCAACCGTGGGCAAGGTTTTCGATGTGGGCGCCGGAATTCAATTCGATGATCTTATTCCCGTTGACCAAAAGAACGATATGCGGACAAGCGTACACGATTACTCCACCAACGGGTATCTTACGGCCCCGGGCGATACTGGCTACTACACATTCCAGGGAACAAAAGTAATGTTCCGGTTCATGTTCGATCCCAAGAGGTTTTTTGATGTTCCTTTTCTTGGGACGAATGATGGCCAGCTCTATTTTGAAACGGCAATCCTCGGCCTCGAAAATTATCCAAGAAGCAACGCGATTGATACAAATAACCTTTGCAATATTTACGGGTACGACAATATCTTCCAGAAAATGCCGGTCATGTTCGGATGCAACATTCCCACATTCAAACAGATGGACGTACTTTCGGTGGAAGGTGAATGGTTCGGGTCCAGATATCCGGACAGCTACAAGCCCTATCTTGACGGCCTCTCATCCACGCCAGCCAGTCTTGGGGCAAATGAAACTTCTTATGATTACACTCATGACGATTGGAAATGGGCAATCTACGGCAAGAAAACCATTTTTGGCGGATTATCGTTCATCGGCTTGGTGGGTCGCGATCATATGCGCACCGAAACGTACATAAAGTTGTATCAGGATTATGAGGAAGCGCTTATAAGGAACAGCGCATGGTACTGGATGCTAAAAGTAAAGTATAGCTTTTAGCAACTGCAATGGAAAGCAATTCTTTTCTTTCAAAATGGAGGGTTCCATGTTCAGGGCAAAGGTTGTTGTGGGCACACACATGGTGAAATTGATTCTTCTGGGGCTGATAGGAGCAGGATTGACGGCGCCTGTCCACGCGGTGCTCAAGGCCAAATGGCGCACCTCAACCTCGTCCGCCCCGTGGGTGGCCGAACAGCAATTGCAAATAGTAAACCACACGGCCCAGACAACGGAAATCGATATCGACACCACGGTCAAGTACCAGACAATGACCGGTTGGGGCGGAAGCCCGAATGAATCCGGAGTACTGGGGCTTCATAAGTTATCAGCTGCGCTCCAGGACAGCGTGATGAGGGCCATGTTCGACACCGTGAACGGTTGCAAATTCAACATGATCCGTTTGCCCATCGGCTGCAGCGATTTTTCCCTGAGCGGGTATTCGCTTGACGATTACGCGGGCGATTATGCGATGAGCAGCGTCAACATTCATCGCGACAGCCTGGTGACGCTTGACTTCTGCAAGAAAGCCGCTGCGATAAACCCGAACCTCAAGGTGTGGGGGAGCCCCTGGACCGCGCCGGCGTGGATGAAGGGCAACAACAATTGGTCCGGAGGCGCATCCTATCCGAGCACCGCATGCGAACTGAAACAGGACAATGCCACCTTGACCGCCTATGCGCTCTATTTTTCCAAGGCGATCACGCTTTATAAGAATTACGGCATTCCCTTTTTCGCGCTCTCATTTCAAAATGAGCCGTACACCTGTCAACCGTTTCCGTCCATGATCTGGCCGAACGGCGGCACCATGCTGAATTTCATGAAGAATTACCTGGGTCCGCGAATGACAGCCGATCATCCCGACGTCGAGCTGTGGACGCCCACCATGAATCTCAGCGACACCAGTTACTATTCCATGCTCAATGACCCGTATTGTTCTTCCATCCTCACGACGGTTTGTTACCAATACCAGGGCGAATCCGCCATGCCGATAATTCATAAGGTGCACCCTGCGGTGAGAGGATATAATACGGAATTGACATGCGGGGCAAACGCCAACAGCTGGAGTTATCCACAGACCCAGACATGGCCGGAAATCAAGATGGGTGTTTCAAATGGAAACTCAGGCGCTTTTCAATGGAATTTGCTGTTATGCAGTTTGCCCGGGGCGGCGTATGCAGACCTCTGCGGGTACAGCGCTATGTGGCAAAGTGCCGATGGTTCAACCGGAAATTGGCCTCAGCAACCCATTATTTCGATCGACACTGCCGGAAAGAAGATTGCCTATAATACCGAGTTCTACATGTTGAAGCATCTAAGTTATTACATCAGGCCGGGCGCAAAGGTAGTTAAGGTGAGCGGACAATACGACACGAATCAGATTTCGGTCAAGAATCCTGATGGAAGCATTGCCGTGGTCACCAATAACCAGAACAACGCCGCGCAAAATATCGCGATATGCATCGGGACCCAGATGGTTACCGCCACCCTGCCCGCGCTCTCGTTTGCCAGTTTTACAATCTACGATTCTACAACCACTGGCGTCAGTGAACCCCTGAGCGCCGCGGGTGCGGTTCACAAAGGGGTGTTGAGGATATCCGGAGCACGAAACGGAATTTCCGTTTTTCCGCAGGGGAACACCTACGAGCTAACCGTAATTGGAATTGATGGAAGCACAAAGGCGGTTCTTTCGTCTGCGAAAAACGGAGCAAATACGCTTTACGCAAGGAGCCTGGCGAGGGGTATCTATTTTGTTAAGGGCATGGTTGACGGCAAGGCATTCATTACGTCGGTTCCGGTTCTGTAAAACAACAGGGTAATGACTGGCACGATACTTTTCGGCCTGCTGGGAAGCAGCATAACCCGATCCCGTTACCCGGTTTCTTTGCGGCGTCCCATGTTCTGAGAAAGATCTCATTCAGGATGCCACAAGTTATCATTATGTAAATAGGGAGACTGCGCATGGGAAAAACAAGTTATCGTAAAGCCGGATGGGGTGTTGTTTGCCTGTGTGTTGGTTGTGTCGTGCTGGGAATCTCGAGGGCGGGCGCGCAGAGCTTCGTTTTTACCAGTGGATTAGGAAGATATGATTCCGCATTTGCCGATGCGAAGGCCAACATCAAGAGTAACACGGTAACATCCGCGGACGGCAGTTCTGTTTTTAATGCAGGCGCGTTCTGGGACGAAGTGTGGGAGCGAGATGGTTCATATTCGATTGAAATGGCTTGCGGACATCTTGATCCCGCTACTTCAAAGAACACATTTACCTATAATACGGCGACGTGGAACAACCTGACGGTGCAAAGGCAGGATGTCTGCGGAGATTACGGAGGCTGGCCTAATTTAACGGATGGCATTGTATGGGCTACCGGAGCGTGGGCATATTACCGGCAAACGGGAGATGCGAACTTTCTTGCGTTTGCTTACCCTATCGTCAGGAACTCGCTGCTCATGGCCGAAACCCCTGCAACAACCGATCATTGGGTAGTGCTCGACGCTGCCGACAGTCTGTACAGGGGATGTTCGTCATTTATGGAATCAAGAAGCGCATATCCCCCCGTTTTTGATGGCAATGAAAACTACTCCAATCTTTCCGTTCCGTCCGTAGGCAACAGCAAATGCGGAAGCACGAATATGCTTTACTATCACGCCTGGGTGATCGCCGATTCGATGGCAAAGCTTCTTGGAAAATCGCAAGCCACCCAGGATTCTCTAAGCGCAAGAGCATGGACGATAAAAAATGCCATAAACAGGCAGTTGTGGAATGACTCGGAAGGGTATTATTATTACGTCAAATATGCCGACGGCAAAACAAAACTCAATCGCAACGAAGGGCTTGCGGACGCTTTTGCCATTCTTTACGACATTGCCGACTCCGCTCAAAAAGAGAGTATTCTTAACAAAACGATTCCGTCCGCATGGGGATACGTATGCCAATATCCTCGAGATACAAATTGGATGTGTTATACATGCGGTGGCGATGTCTACTATTATCATAACGATATGATCTGGCAGTTTGTTCAGGGATATATTGCCTGGGCGGCAACAAAAATAAAGAACATGACGGCATTTTACAATAACATACACAACTGCGCTCTGTTATGGTCGCATAGCGCTCCTGGAGAATTCAGGGAGTTTTTTCGTCCGGAAACCGGCTTTCCGGATGGCGGCAACCAGCAGTTGTGGAGCGCGGCCGGATATATTTCCATGGTGTTTCATGGCCTTTTTGGAATGAATTTCGACGTGGACGGCGTTAGGTTCGACCCCATGGTTCCCGATACCTTCAAAAACGCCATGACGCTAAATAAGTTCATTTATCGAAAAGACACGCTTAACATGACGGTGACCGGGCCAGGGAAATATCTTCAGACTTTTAGTTTAGACGGCGTACAGCAGGCCGCTTTTATTCCAGCCGCTTTGACGGGGACGCACACGGTGGTCATGACCATGGCCAATGCGCCGGTTACCGCTCTTTTGCAGGCTCATCGTGTCGCCGCAATGGAGAGTAACCGGATTAGAATATCCTGGAATTCAACGCAGGGAATGAGTTTAACCTTCGGTATGTGCCAAAAAGTCAATGCAACATTTTATTCTCTTACCGGAAAATGTGTCGCTGAATTCAGTACGGTGAATGGGACCGTGACTATTGGCAACCACATCCTTGTACCCGGTGCGTATGTTGTCAAATGGAATTCCGTGAAGGCTGATGGGTTTCAGAAGATCATGTTGAAGTAATTCCGGGTGCCCAAAATTCATGTCTTAACCAGGTTATGGTTCCCTCGGCTGAGGGACATGCACCTAAAGATCCTGCCGTCGTGCGGGAAAAGATTCTTGTTTCCGCTTTGTTGCGCTTATCCCCCTGGCCCGTTTGCTCGCGGTGCTGCATGCGATTGCACTCGCCCCTGCTCCGCAGTTGCCTTATAGAGAAAGGAAGCAAAGCCAATGTTCTGTAGCGTCCTCCACTGCCAGGAGAGACGGGTGCGCGAGTGATAACCCCGCTATGCAGTGGGAATTCCTTATCAAGAAAGGTGCCATATGCAGGTTGGTGTTCAAATGATAGCAGGCAGAAGCATGGGTCTAAAATGGTTTGGCGGTACAGTTCTCAGCATTGCAATTATCCTAATTGCAAACAGGCCCTGTAGTGCCGAAAAGCCCGACATTTCCGTTGATTTTTCCGGATACGCCGCTATCCAGGATGGTGAAATAGTCAAGGGAATGTATGGATCAAGGTGGGATGTCTTGGACCATCAATGGCAGCAATTTCTGTTCGGAGGGTTCGACTTGGACGCCACTGTCAACAAGAGGCTCCATATTGTTTTTGGCCCTGAATGTGAAATGGCCCAGGGTGTTTACGACTTGTCCGGGGAGACCAATTATTCGTCGGACCTTGAATCCTATAATGTCTTTTATAAATTCTATTTGGACCAGATGAAAGGCACATACTCGCTGGGCGAATTGGACAATCCTTATTTGAAAGTCACCTTAGGGTATTTCAAATACCACTATAACCAGGATGTGAAAAGCCTTGGGGAATATCTTTTTAGGGCGACCGCTTATCCGGGATACATCATCAACAGCTTCGCATCGGTTTATCAACGCTTGCCCGGGCTTTGCTTGGAATACCGGCAGATTCCCGGTTTGAAGGTCGACGCGCTATTGACAAGTGAAACCCAGTATCCGGTGGGCGATTTTACACCGTCGGTTTTGGCGAGCTATGCAGTGGGCGGCACGGGAAACCATCCGTTGGTTGAGGTCGGTGCCGGGGTATGCTTTCAAAGACTCATTTCGATCAATACGGCCCTCACGACGCCTCACTACGTCGCCAATCAGACCATTGGATACGACACGTCATATCCCGCGCCGAACGAGACCACCGTTGTCGCAGACACCACCTATTGTTCCTTTGCCGCGACCAAGGTAATGGCGCGCTTTTCATTCGACCCCAAGCAGCTTTTTGGCAGGCCCGGTATTTTTGGCGACGAAGACCTGAAATTGTACGGAGAAGGGTGCATTCTCGGCACACAAAATTATCCTATCGTTTATGATAATATTTTAAAGAGGATGCCGGTAATGCTTGGATTTAACGTCCCGACTTTCAAGCTATTGGACGTTTTGTCCGCCGAGGTCGAGTGGTACGACAGCAAATATTCGAACAACTACCAGCTCGCCTATTTTCCGACATTCAAAGCTCCTTTGCCTTTGATAAGTGCGGGCGAACCCCCGCACTATCCCTGGTACTGGGACATTTATTTCGCTAGAAAGATCATCTATGGGCTGCAATTGATGGGTGATGTCGGTCGGACTCATTACTTTACATCAGCAAACCTTGACTTTTATAGAGACACGAGGGAAGAGTGCCCTAGCCATGGAGATTGGCAATTTACCTTGCGGGCGCAGTACAATTTTTAGCACTGCACCAATCGAAATACATCTGACGTTGCTTAAGCATGGTCGGCTGGCCTGTGGCGGTGGCGTTTGCCGCGATCGCAGGAAATGCCTTGCCGGGATCCAGAAGTCAGTCCACATACAAGGACAACCCGATTGCCAGCACGGGAATAATGTGGAACTAATCGCACTATCTAAGCCATAGTAATCCAAAGACCAAACAGCGGAACCATTTGTGCAAAACTTGATTCTATGAATACTTTAGACAAAACCGAGAAGAGCGGAGGACTGCTAAGCGATAAAGAACTGCTCAATTTTCTCCTCGATCATATACCCGATTCCATTTACTTCAAGGATCTGCAAAGCAGGTTTCTCAAAGCCAATAAGGCCTTGGCGGAAAAAGTGCAGGCCCATGACGCGCAGGAGCTCGAAGGCAAGACTGATTTCGACTTATTTACAACCGAACATGCCCGGCAGGCGTTCGTGGATGAACAACGCGTGATGAGCACCGGTACGCCGATTGTCGGAATAGAAGAAAAGGAGACCTGGCCCAACCGGCCCGACACCTGGGTCTCGACAACAAAAATGCCGATTACAAACGGGAAAGGCGATGTCATCGGTACCTTCGGCTTATCACGCGATATTACCGAGGTCAAGAAATACCGCGATGCATTGCAGCAGGCTAAGGAGGAGCTCGAACAACGCGTCGTGGAACGCACAGCGGAGATCGCCGAGGCAAAGTCGCGTCTCGAACAGCATCTCGAACAGCTCAACTTCCTTTATGTCACTTCCTTTGAATTGGCTCAAATCACCTCGATTGATGAAATATATCGTGCAATCGGCAAGGCATTTTTGTCTCGATTTCCTTTTGCGCAAATTTGTATTTGCCAAAGAACCAAAACCGGTTTTGCGTGTGTGTATGCGGGAAGTTGTCTGGACACCACCGAATCCCGGCACCTGTGTGAAAAAGCGCTTGAGCCTTTTGCAATCAAAGAGATAAAAGTGCCGAGAATCGTTGACGATTGGTCCGCCAAAAATCATCTGAAACTATCCTGGCCAAAAGAGCTTATCGATAACCCCTGCTGGATCGCGATGCCGCTTATTGCCGACAAGAGAGTACTTGCAGTAATACAGCTTTTTGCACCTACACAAGAGAAACAGTTTTACTTTCAGGAACACGATCTGCTCGCCACGCTTTGCGCACACGCGGCGGCGTGCCTAAACAACGCTTTTCACTATAGAGACATCGAGGTCAGGGCGCGGATGGAGGGAGAGCTTGCGGCTGCGCGGGACATGCAACAAAGCCTCATGCCCCGCGAAGCCCCCCGAATTCCGCGGGTGGACCTTGCCGGAGCGTATTTGCCGGCCTATGAGGTAAGCGGCGACTACCTTGACTACTTTCAGGCGAGCGACGGGTCTTGGGTACTCATCATTGCCGATGTATGCGGAAAGGGCGTGCCTGCTGCACTTCTCATGATGGCATTGCGCAATATAGCTCGGGTCGAAGGCAAACTCCACTATTCGGCCAAAAGCCTTCTGTGCGGAATTAACGAGTCGATACTTTTTAATCTTAACGAACGATCCTTCATTACAGCTCTCTGCCTTGTCATAAAGCCAGATGGTTCTTCCATGACTTATGCGCGCGCAGGCCACCCTAAACTTCTGAAAATCAACGCAGCGGGGACTGCAGTTGAGGCCTTACCGTGCAAAGGCATAGCCATAGGCTTTGCGAAAAACCCGGAAGACGCTTATACACTGTTCGAGGAGGTTTCCATTCCGCTTGTTGCAGGGGATACCTTTGTTGCCTTCACCGACGGCCTTACCGATGCCGCCAATGACAAAAAAGAATTGTACGGTATCGCGCGACTCGCCGAATCGCTGCAAAAGCAGCAAAATAAGTCACCCAAAGAACTGGTTGAAACAATTCTAGAGAACGTGGACAAGTTCACAAACAAGCAACCTCAGAGTGACGATCTCACAATGTTTGCAATGAAAGTGAATGCGTAACAAACAAAGAACCCCGATTTGATTTCTTTCTTTGTAACAACGGCAACCGACCTGGGCACCTTTCGGCACAACACGATTCACGACTGTCTGCGCCCTAGCAGGTTGTTGAAATAGTCCTAACAGAAGCGCTCTTGTTGATTTTTTATGAACCTAACTTCAACTTTACATATGTCAGAGAGGTTTTACCTGCCTCGTTCCGAGGCATTTCCCCGGATTCCCAGGCCATTCTCATGCTGCCCCCACCGTTTGCGGCATCAACTTAACCATGCGTATCAAGTTGTACGCTGCGGCAACCACGTAGGCAACAGTCTGGTTGATTCGTATTCCTCTTACCCGAGTTTTCCGCAGGCCACCGACGCTCTTGATCCACCCAAATATCTCTTCAACCCGTTTTCGTTTCCTTTGACTTACGCTGTATCCCTTATGCCGAGTCGTTCTTCCATCCAACCCTTTAAGCGAAGTGTTGGCCTTCTCGGCAATGTGAGGCTTCACGTGCAGGCGTCGCAGGCTCTTGATAAATTCGGTTGCATGATACCCTTTGTCTGCACCCACCGTCTTCATCCGGCGTTTTCCGCGCCTGCGTTCATGCTTTATCAGCTCAAGCGCCATATCCCGTTCCGCTGTCCCCGTCGCTGGCGCAATGGCGATATCAACACACAACCCATTTCGGTTTTCCATCAGCACGTGACCGGAATACGCCAGCTGCGCTCCCGTTCTCTTGTTCTTCCGAGCCAACCGCGCCTCTGGATCGGTCGAACTCTGATGTGTCTCATTGCTTCGCTTCTCATGGTGGAAATCAACCGACGGATTACTCCGATCATCGTCAGTCTTGTTCGCCGATTCCGCGTCTTTTCGCTTGAAGCTCTTCATCGATGCCCAGGCTTCAATCAACGTGCCGTCAACCGTGAAATGCTCATCGGACAACAACTCTTCGGAACGAGCAAGACGCACGATTTCCTGCATCAGCCGGTGCGCAATCTCCTGTTCCATAAGTCGATCTCGGTTCTTCGAAAACACACTATGATCAAACGATGCCGCATCCAGATCCATGTCAAGAAACCATCGGAACAGAATGTTATAGTCCAGCATCTCGCAAAACAACCGGTCCGACCGTATCGAAAACAAAGCCATCAATATCTGTGCTTTCAAAAGCCATTCCGGCGGTATCGAAGGGCGTCCCATCCGGCTGTACATCGCCTCAAAGTCACGAGAAAGGCGGCGCAGCGCTATGTCCGTAAACTGTTTGACACGACGAAGCGGGTGTGTTGCCGGCACTCGGGAATCCGGAGAAACGAAGCTGAACATACCGCCTTGGGCTGGCTGGGAACCTCTCATCAATACTCCTTGGTTGGGGTTCCCCTATAATATAAGGATAAATGTTTACAAAAGGGAGACTTTTTCAACACCCTGCTAGGGGGGAAACTTCTCCCTACAAAGATACTTTTGGATTCAGATCGTTATCTTCCGACACTTATAAACGCCGCAAGTCCGAACATCACCAGCGCGAGCAGGAGCTTTGTCAGCACCATGTGTCTTTGCTGGAACGAAGAGAGTTTCTTCCATTTGAGCCCGTATGCGGTAGCCATCAGGACGATGAGCAGAGGGAGCACAAAGAGGAAATTGTAAACCACCAGGAGCAGCCAGCCAACAAGCCTGAACCCGAACGTGTGGGTCATTGCCATGATGGTGGGCAGATAGATCTTTGCGGTACACGCGCCTTCGAGCAGCGTGACGAAGAATCCGGTGATAACGGCGCCCACCACGATCTTGTTGCTCGACATGTTGCCCCGGATCACCGAATGGATGAGCAGCTTGATGCCTTTTGGCAATTGCACTTTCATCTCGCTGGTATCCTTGGTACGGAAATAATGGATTGCGTCCCAGATGGAGAGCAGGGCCACCCATACCGCGATGCCGACGGCTGTCACGCGGATCGCAAGGGAAAACCAGTAGAATTTGTCCATGAGCGACAGGATGCGGAACGCGCCCAACCCAAGCAGAAAATAGGTAAGAAACGTTGTTCCCGCAAAAGCAAGCCCGATTTTGAGCACGTCCGAGCGCCTCCGGTTCTGCGTACCCAGAAACGAAATGAGGAATATCATCGAGGCGATTGCGCACGGATTGACGCCGTCCACAAACCCTATGGCGAACAGGCCGATAAACGACCATGTTTTCATCCTGTCGCGGATCATGGCTGCGGTGTTTACGGTGTCGATGGTGCTGTCGCCGTAGGCGTGGGCATAGGTCCATCTCTCGGGATGCGACAAATAGGATTCAATGAGCGGTCGGCCGGTCTTCATGATGATGTCGTATCCGACAAGAACGGTGTCCGGAAAGAACAGCTCCTGGGGAGCGGTGGTCTTTACGTGGTACCCTTTTTCCATGGCGGTGAGCAGGGCGAGGTCTTTGTCCACCTCGATGTCGCGGTAGACAATGGAGAGTTTCCCGGCATATTGTCGGCCGAGGGGCTCAAGCAACTGCGTCTTGATTTCGGCGCATTCGCCGCAGGTGCTCGACCCGAAGAAGGTGAGTCGCAAGGAATGCTGCGCCTTCGAAACGCCCTGCGGAAAGGCGAGACACGCCACGAACAGGATAGCGGAAACAGCTCTCACGGTATGAGCGGCGCAGACACGGAAGGCGGATGTTCTCATGGTGTAATACCTTTTTTTACAATTGGACAACTTATTGATTCGGTCATTAAATAGGGTACATAGTTGGTTCTTGGTTGCCTAAGTACCCCTTGGTGCTTGCCTCGATACACCGCTCGCCGAGTGGCCCTTTGGGCCGTATTGAGGCGAGCGGCACTCGGCAAGCGTTTTTGAAGAGTAATGTCACCAACTATGATGACCGGATTGCTAGAGGCCCTGCAAGCTCCTGGAAGGTTGCAGGAGATGTCTGTGAAACGTTGCGCTATTGCCCAACGAATATCCCGTCGAGCGCGTCCCCGGCGAACCCGATCTTCTTTTTGCACAAAAGATATTCTTTCACCGAGAACAAGGGAATCTCCCTGTTTTCGGCAATGCGGCCATGCTCGTCGTAGGCGTCGTTGAACCACAGGGACGCAAGCCGCAGTTTTTCGCTTTCGTCGAACACGACGCTCCTTGGCGCCCATCCAACCGCAATCCCGTAGTCGCGCCGGACAAGCGAAGCTTCGTAGTCCTCCGGTGACGCGGCCCGTGGCGAGCATTGCAGGCCGGCGCGCGCGAGATCGGCAACGACCTTTTCACCCACCAGGGACGAGACGGGGTCGTCTGACCTGTACAGGACGGAAATCGGCTGCTTACCTGCTGCGATATTCGCGCCGGCTGTCGGGGGAGGTTGCGGAGCGGCGTTGTCGGTCTCGACTGCGCCGATCACGGCGCCTTCCGCCTTGACAAAATTGGCAAGGATGTCACGCGGGTTTACGGCATTTCGTACGGCCAGCCTCGCGTTGTTGTCGTCGAGTGCGCATGACAGGAAATAACGGTCTTCGGCGAACAACACCAGGTTCGACTGCTCCATCGCCTTGCGGCGGGCGTAGTCGAGATCTTTTTCCGCAAAAAGGGAGACAATGTCGTATCTGTTAAGCGAGTAGGCCAGAATTGGATTAGGATCGCGTCCGAGCCTGAGCGTGCAGGACGCGAGATACGGCTTGGGGCCCGGGCAGCGGCTGTTGGGAACGAGCATGGTGACGCCGCCCATGTCGCTTTTCACCATGTAGGGGCCCAGCTTGAGGCTCGCAGGTAAGAGGCGAGGCGTGCATATTCGGGCAAGCGCCTGAGGGTCGGGCGGATCAAGGTGGAGTACTATGGTCTTGTCGTCAACCACCTGAAATCCTGGGATAACGGCTTCCTGACCGCGAATAAACCCCGCAAGGCCCTTCACATTCAGGAACAGCGCAAAGCCTTCAGCGGGATGCCTTCTCACAAAATCGCTCCACGCGTTTGCGCAGTCGAACGATGACACGGTGCGCCCCGCGCCGTTTATCAATTTATCGGCAAGGGCCAGGGTAATGTCCCGGTCGGAAACGTTTTTGACCTGGAAATAGGCCGCGGTTTCTTTGGCATGGGTGGCCTGGCAGGCTTCTTTGTTAAGAGGGTAGGATTCAAAAAGTGCGGCAACATTCTGGTCGGCAAATCCGCGTTGCATATACATGGTGACACTGCCTCCCGCACGGGGCTCGATTTTTTCCGGCTGCTTCTGGACCACCGGCGATTCTTTCTGGACGAGCGTTTCCGCAGGGACCGGTTTTGCCTCGGGAAGCGAAGGTTTTTCAGACGACGCCACCACCACGCGAAAATACCTGTTCTGGATAAGGGTGTCTTTCCTGAAGGGGTATTCCTTGAGGAGCCGCTCGAACGACGCAGAGAATCTTTGTCTGTCGAGGGAATCCCTGAACGATACGAGGTAGCCGGTTGTATCACCCTTCTCGGTCCGGACGATATCGTGCCCATTGTAGAGGGTTTCGGACTGTTTGATGACTGCTTTACCGCACGAGACAAGAAGAATCCCGACCGCGCACGTGCAGGCAATGGCGTGTCTGTTCATAAACCGCCTGGTAGTTCTGGTTCCGTTGCTGATCAAAAATACATTCCAGTGGCGGTAAAATCCCTGCGGAAGGTATTTTTGGTGCATAAAACAGGTTCACCGCGTGAACGATGTCTTCCGCACAAACTCGGCATGCCCAAAAAGAAACAATCCTCACGAAAAGCAAAGCACCCGCTGATCTGGAAATTGTTATGTGTCGCGCTGGGCCTTGTTGTGTTCCTTCTGGCGGCCGCCTATCCCGCGTATCTCGTCGGCCAGTACGCCTTCAACCGGTATTTCGACCACTGGGGCGAAAAACTCGTTGATCTTGAGAAACGCGGGCTCCTGTCCAGGAAATTCGGTGCAGCGTGGCAGGACGTGCTCAAGGACGAGGCCATGGAGCACGAGGCGCACAGGCTGCTCGGCGCCGACACCTTGGGGAAGACAGACACCGCGCTCGTGGTGGATGGCGTATTTATCAACGATTATCCTTCGTTGTCCATCATTGCCAGGCTCAATGCTGTGCAACAGTACTCAAACGAAATACGCATTGCGGACCGCAAAGACCGCGATATCGCGCGCATCCGCACGAACCACACCCGGGCAAAAATAAGCGAATTCCCGCCCACCCTTGTCAAATCCTTGGTTGCCGCGGAAGACGCCGATTTTTGGAAAAACACCACCGGCATCGAGTACAGCAGCATCGTGCGGTCGGTGGCGGGCGGCCTGCTTCGCAGCATACTTTCGTTACGGCCCGTGGCCCCGCGCGGCACGTCCACCATCACCCAGCAGGTGGCAAAGCTGTTTATTTCGGACGTCGATGAGGCGGGTACCCGCCGTGTTTCCAAGACCCTTGACCGGAAGCTCAGGGAAATGCGCCTTGCAAACGCGTTGCGCAAGGTGTACAAGCCCGAAGAAATTCTAGAAGTGTATGTCAACCACTGCATTACAAGCGACAATGGCCTTATCGGCTGCAAAGACATTGCCCGGGCCCTGTTCGACAAAGACCTCAAGGACTTGTCGGATGCGCAATCCGTGTACATCGCACGCATGGTAAAATGGGGCCGCAACGTGAAGCCCAAGATCGCACGGCAATGCGCGCTCGACATGCCGCGGATCGGCAAGGCTTTGGGATGGAACGCGGCGAGGCAGGCGAAAATCCTTGCCGAGGTCCATGAGTTGACATTTAAGAAGCCGCGGCAGATTCAGACCGATTTCGGTGCGCTCGTCGATTGCGCCAACGAATACTGGTGCGCGGTGCTGAGGCGGAACGGCGCGCAAGACGGCCAGATCGATCAGATGGACATCGTGAACCCCAATTCCCTTATTCGCAAGAAGGGTAATCTCTCCATACGGCTCACCATCGACGTTCCTTTGCAGAAAGAGCTTGAGCGCCTTGTGAATGCGCGCGGGTATGGACCCGACACCACGGTGATGGAGGGTGGCAGGCCGGTCCAGGTGGGTGGGCAATACTATGCCTACAGCATCATGGATTCCAAGGACGGCACGCTGCTGGCGTATTATTCGAGGGACCGAATGGGGTCACGCTTGTCGGGACTTCTTCGTAACAGGACCCCCAACGGATCGTCGACTGCCAAGCCGATTTTCAACGCGCTCAATTTCGACCTTGGCACGTTTGCTCCCTATGCAAAATGGACCGACAGTGTGGAAGTGACCGACAACGTTCCATGGCAGCGGGCGTTTAGGCGCGACGCAAAAGGCAGAATTCTCGGCGTGGTGTTTACCCACAGCGCGGTGCGCGGAAAAGGCTATGAGGTGCACAACGACCACGACGAGTTTGAAGGCTGCCGGTATATTTTCGACCAGCTGAACGCGTCGAACAATATTCTCGGAGTGGAGACGGTGTACCGGCTCAACAGAACTCTGTTTTCCCTGGACGGCGGCATCAGCAAGGATGCATTCCCTCTTGTCCAATACTTCTACCGGATCGGCGCGTTCGGCCGCATCAAGGACGATCTGCACCTCACCTCGGTGACGGGCGTGCGCGTGTACAAGGAGCTTGCACGCATCGTGGGTGTGGACGTTGATTCCACCGTGTCGGGCGGCAAGCGCGTGCCGATTTCGGACAGCCTGTACTCGGTGGCGCTCGGCACGCTCGAGCTTACCCTCTACGAGCAGATGCACCTGTTTAACGTGCTATATAATAACGATCTCATTGAAAGGCCGGCTAGCCACCCATCACTCATCATCGACAACATCGTTCTCAACGGCGATACCGTGCAAATGACCGACACCATCAAGCGCTACCATCCATTTTTGGATGTAAATAACCTGCGTTCCACCTACCTTGGCCTCCACAAGCGGCTTGTCTCCGCTGACGGTCTTGACATATACGATATTACGGCGCCGCCCGATACCGCCGGGATCGAGATGAAAAGTGCGTTCGACAAGGCAGTACTCCCGCTTACGGGCCCGCCGTCCAACTTTGCAAAGAGCGGCACAACCGATGACGTGATCCGTCCGTTCGACGCGCGCGCCAGGAGCGGCAGGAAAACGAACTACGGCGTCTGGAACGCGGTGCTGCGCGTCGACCTGTCCAAGTTGGCAGGAGCCGGCGCAGAACCCGACATCCGCGACATCACCGTGGCGTGCATCGGCGAATGCAGCCAGCACTACACGGGCGCTCGCGACGGCAAGAGCCTGCACAAGTTCCTCACCAAGAACCTGTTGCTCAAAGCCGGCGTTCCATGCCCCAACGGTTTCTTCACAAGGTATGAGGCGTATATCAAGCGCGCTACGCCTAAAGACTCATTGGATTGTGTCAATGCAGCCGGTGCCGGGCAAGAATCCAAGCCCGGGAATCCGTTTGAACGGTTCCTTTCAATATTCAAGAAGAAGGCCGACACCTCAAGAGCTGCGCCCACGGTGGATACGGGCGGGCCGGTTTCGAAGAATCAGGATTGAATAGGTTGAAAGGGGAAGCACCGCAGCCCTTATCGACCCAACAATTATCCCCTCCTTCCGGCATTTTATTATATTTCTTATTCCACAATCTATTGTATAAATGGCGGAAACAGCTACAATATATATGCCAGATACAAAACTATCGATCCCGGTATACGACGAAAAAACAATCAAGACCCTCAGTTCCCTCGAGCACATCCGTTTACGCCCTGGGATGTACATCGGCCGCCTGGGCGACGGAACCAACCCCGACGACGGCATCTACATCCTGCTCAAGGAAGTGATCGACAACTCGATTGATGAATTCATCATGGGGTTCGGAAAGAAGATTGACATCTCCATTGAAGAGGGGATCGTTTCCGTGCGCGACTACGGCCGCGGCATACCGCTCGGCAAGGTGATCGAATGCGTGTCGGTGATCAACACCGGCGCAAAATACAATGACGACGTGTTCCAGTTCAGTGTGGGACTCAACGGCGTCGGCACCAAGGCGGTGAACGGGATGTCGTCCCATTTTCGCGTAGCGTCGTTTCGCGACGGCGAGTTCTTTGAGGCGACGTTCTCACGAGGCAAGCAAATCTCAAAACGCAAGGGGTCGGTGAAGGGTGAGCACAACGGCACCCTTATCGAGTTCACGCCCGATGCGGAACTCTTCGGCGACTCTGCGTTCAACGTTGAGTACGTGGAACGCAGGCTCTGGAATTACGCCTGCCTCAACACCGGGCTCAAGCTGGTTTTCAACAAACAGACCTTCGAATCGAAAAACGGGCTTCTCGACCTTCTTACCGATGAAGTGGGCGAGAGCACCGTCTACCCCATCGGACATTTCAAGACCAAGTTCCTGGAATTTGCCTTCACCCATACCGCAAGCTACGGGGAAACCTACCGTTCGTTTGTGAACGGCCAGCTCACCAGCGACGGCGGCACGCACCTGTCCGCGTTCCGCGAAGGCATTCTCAAGGGGATCAACGAGTTTTACAAGAAAGACTATTCGGGCCTCGACGTGCGCGAAGGAATGGCGGGCGCGATTGCGGTGAAGCTCAAGGCGCCGGTGTTCGAATCGCAGACCAAGAACAAACTGGGTAACACCGAAATCCGCGGCTGGGTAATTTCCGAAGTCAAGTCGGGCGTTGTGGACTTTCTCCACAAGAACCCGGAAAGCGCCAAGGCGCTTGAGAGCAAGATAGTCCAGAACGAGCATCTGCGCAAAGAACTCAACGCGGTCAAGAAGGAAGCCAAGGAAGCCGCCAAGCGCATCGAAATAAAAATTCCCTGCCTCAAGGACTGCAAGTACCATCTTGGCGACACGAAACACGGCGAGGAATCAACCGTGTTCCTTACCGAAGGGCAATCGGCCGCCGGTTCCATCGTGTCCGCGCGCGACGTGCAGACACAGGCGATCTTCACGCTCAAGGGCAAGCCGGAAAACGTATTCAGCAGGAACCGGGCGGCCATCTACCAGAACGAAGAACTGTACAACCTGATGATGTCGCTCGGCATCGAAGAGAACATCGAGAACCTGCGGTACAACCGCATCGTCATCGCCACCGACGCCGACGTGGACGGGTTCCACATCCGCTATCTGCTCATGACATTCTTCCTCACCTACTTTGAAGACCTGGTGGTATCAAACCACCTTTATATATTGGAAACGCCGCTGTTCCGCGTTCGCAACAACAAGGAAACGCGGTATTGTTACAGCGAGAAGGAGCGCGACGCCGGCACGCGCGACCTGAAGGGCTCCGAGGTGACCCGGTTCAAGGGTCTTGGCGAGATATCGCCCGGCGAGTTCGGCCAGTTTATCGGCGAGGACATGCGGCTCGTGGAAGTCAACGTAAAATCGATCAAGAACATACCGGAAACGCTGGAATTCTACATGGGCAAGAACACGCCGCAGCGGAAAGACTTCATTATGGAGAACCTAGTCTAATGGCGTTTGTCCCTGCACTTTACAAAAACTACTTTATCGAGTACGCAAGCTACGTCATCAAGGACCGCGCCATACCCGACATCGAGGACGGGCTCAAGCCGGTGCAGCGCCGCATTCTTCACACGCTCTTCGAAATGGACGACGGCAAATTCCACAAGGTTGCCAATGCCGTGGGCCAGTGCATGAAATACCATCCGCACGGCGACCAGTCGATTTTTGCCGCCCTCGTCGGCCTGGCTAATAAAGATTTGTTTATTGACAAACAGGGTAATTTCGGCAACATCCTCACGGGCGACGAGGCCTCGGCGATGCGCTACATCGAGTGCCGCCTCACACCGCTTGCCCGGGAAACCCTGTTCAATCCGGAAATCACCGATTTCGTCGGCTCCTACGACGGACGCAACAAGGAGCCCGTTGTATTGCCCGCCAAGGTGCCGGTTCTTCTGGCGCAGGGTGCCGAAGGAATTGCCGTGGGCATGGCCACCAAGATCCTGCCGCACAATTTTATCGAGCTGCTCCAGGCGCAGATCGCGTATCTTAACAAAGAGGACTTCTCGCTGAGGCCGGATTTTCCCTCGGGCGGCATGCTTGACATGTCGGAGTACGGAGACGGCAACGGCAAGGTCCGCATCCGCGCCAGGCTCGACACCGGCGACGACAAGCGGATCGTGGTCCGCGAAATCCCCTTCGGCACCACAACCGAAAGCCTCATCGCCAGCGTGGAGGCCGCAGCCCGCAAAAACAAGATCAAGATAGCGGGTATTTCCGATTTCACCTCGGAACAAGTGGAGATCGAGATCCGGCTCGCGCGCGGTGTGCACACGCAGGACACGGTCGACGCGCTGTACGCGTTTACGGACTGCGAAGTGTCGACCAACGTGAACGTGGTGGTAATCAAAGAAGGCAAACCGGTCACCATGAGCGTGTCCGACGTGCTCAAACACGGCGCGGACCGGACCGTTGAGCTTTTGAAGCGCGAGCTTAAGATCGAGGACGGCCATTTGCGCGACCGGCTGCACGCCAAGACGCTCGAACAGATCTTCATCGAAAACCGTGTGTACAAACGCATCGAAGACAAGAAGACGCAGGAAGCCGTCACCAAAGCGGTAATTGACGGACTGGAACCTTTTGCCGGCCAGATCAAGCGCGAGGTGACGGCCGGCGACGTGGAAACCCTGCTCAAGATTCCTATCCGCAGGATCTCTGCCTACGACATCAACAAAGCCCGGCACGAAATGGACGAGATCAAGACGCGGCTCAAGGAGATCCGGCATTCGCTCGATACTATCGTGGATTACACTATCGGGTTCATGCAGGATACCATGCTCAAGTACAGCAAGCAGTATCCGCGCCGCACCGAAGTGGTGTCGTTCGAGAAGGTTGATGTCCGCGAAGTCGCCCAGCGCAACCTCAAGCTTCGTTACGACCGCGACAACGGTTATCTCGGCTACGAGGTGAACGGCAGCGGGCTCTTCGATGTCTCGCTGTACGACCGCATTCTCGTGATCCGCAGGAACGGCATGTATTCGGTAATCAACGTGCCCGACAAATTATTCGTGGACAAGGGCATGCTGCACTGCGGGTTCATCGACAAAGACGCCGTCTATTCCCTGGTGTACAAGAGTCCCGAGAATCAGTTCCCCTACGTAAAGCGCTGCCACATAGAGCAGTTCATCATGCAGAAGGCATACCTGCTTGCGCCCGAAGGGGCGACCGTCCAGATGTTCACCACCGAGACCGACGGGACCATCGAGGTGGAATACAAGCCCAAGCCCTATCTGCGCGTGCTTGAGGAGAAGTTCAACCTCGGAGATTATCTGATCAAGGGGGTCAAAGCCCAGGGTGTGAGGCTTTCCAACAAGGAAGCCAGGACCGTGAAGTTCGTGGCGGACCTCAAGTTGACCAATTAATACAATACGCTATTTCTTGTGGGGGAAGTTTACCCCGGCGTCCTGCCGGTGCTCCGCTACCTCTCTCCCGGGTACCCCATGTGAGTTGATTTGCAAGAAAGAAACTTCGGCTGGGGGGCACCCGCGAAGCGCTGTGGAATTGAAGAACGCAGCATTTTAGGATGGAGGCGCTCTGCAGCAGTACCTCTAGCTAAAAATGGTTTTCCTTCATCAACGCTGGGGCGTTTCAACGATTCAACTTTTTGAACTTTGCTCCCTGCAGCAAACCCCTCTTCTCCATCACATCATAAATAACCTTCATCGACCCCGCCTTGTCCGCGCTCCACATCGGCGCAACCAGCCCGTTTTTCACGCTCGCATCGGCCATGATCCTGTGGATATGCTGGTCCGGCCTCAGGCGCGCCAGGAAATCGCACACAGCTTCGGCATATTCCTCGAGCGTCAACGGCTGTACCGTGCCTTCTTCGTACCACCGGTGCATCCGGGTCCCGGCGATAATCATGAGCTGATGGATCTTGACTCCTGTTACCGGAAGAGAGGCTACGAGCGTTGCCGTCGAGACTGCGTCGCCCGCAGATTCGGACGGCAGCCCGATCATCACGTGCGCCACCGTCTCGATTCCGCGTGCATTGAGCCGGTGTACGGCATCGACAAACGCCTTTGTGTCGTGGCCGCGTCCGTTGAGGCGAAGCGTCTCATCATTCCCGCTCTGCAAGCCGATTTCCACGGAGACATACGTCCGCTTCGACACCTCTTTCAAGTAGTCGCAAACGTCGTCCGGAAGACAGTCGGGACGCGTGCCGATCGCCAGGCCGGCAATGTTAGGATGACCGAGGAGCGGCTCGTAAATATTTCGGAGTCGTCTTACGCTTTCGTAGGTATTGGAAAACGGCTGCAGATAGGCGATGAACGCGCTGTGCCTGCCCCCGTCCTTGGTAATTGCACATTTCAATTGGTCGAGCAATGATGCGGCGGTGACGGCCACGGGCGAGAACGACCGGTTGTCGCAGAACGAACAGCCTTCGCTGCCGATGGTGCCGTCGCGATTGGGGCATGAAAAACCGGCATTGAGAGGAATCTTGAGAACCGGCCTTCCGATGTGTTTCTTGAGATAGGAACGGTAGGAGTTATAGCGTTCCACTGTTTATAATTGATTAGAACTGCAGGTTGCAAATTCAGGGATCCAGGTCACCGGAAGAAAATAAAAAAGGGTAACCCGGTGCACCTCCAAACTGGAACCTCCAACCTGCACTTGTCCTGTAGTGCAGATCACTGGGCAGTACCGGCCTTCTTCTTTGCTTCTTTTCTGAGGTCCAGGCTCTGGGTGGTGTCTTTGCTGATATTGTCGATATCGGAGCCGACGTCCACGGGTTGGGCGTCAAGGTGTTTTGCTTCCCCGCCGCCCCCCTTGTGCAGCTCGCTCTTCAGCTGCTGCATCTGCGCCTCGTTCTGTTCCGAAGCCTTTTCGCGGTTTGCTTTGGCGTCGGACTTGCCGGTTGAAACGGCTTCGCCGTTCTCAAGTTTGTCAATTCGCCGTTGCACTTCTTCTTTCTTCATCGCCTCGTTCAGATAAATGAGATATTTCTTATAGGTGGCGATAGCATCCTCTTTCTTTCCCATTTCCTCCTGCAGCAGCCCGAGGTTATCGTAGAACACCTGGGAATTTTCATCGAGTTTGACCGAGATTTGGTATTCTTTGAGCGCCTCCGCCTTATTGTTTTCTTTTTTCCACAGGATGTTGCCGAGCTGCCAGTGTGCGTCCGCGTTGTTGGGATCTGCCGCGATGGCCTCCTGGCAGTATTTCTTCGCCCCCGCGACATTGCCCTTCTCGGTAAGGCAACGGGCAACCCCGCTGTACGCTTCGCCCCGTTTTCCATCGGTCCGGATGGCGGCTTCGTAATGGGCAATGGCCTTGTCATAGGCGCCTGCGTTCTCGTACATCGCAGCCAGGTTCATGCGTGCATCAACATTGCTCGGGTTGAGTTCAACGGAACGGGCAATGGCGTCCGCGGCCTTTCCCGACTTGCCGAGTTTCTCGTATGCAAAGCCTATATTCGCCCAGCAGTCGGCGTTCCGGGGATCGAGCGAAATCGCCCTGTTGTATTCCGCAACGGCTTTATCGTACCGCTCGGCCTGAAGATAGGCGAATGCGAGATTGGCCTGGGCCTCAAAGTTCCTCGGCTCCTTGGCGACCACCTGCCGGAACACGGAAATGGCTTCCGTGTACGCGCCGTTTTTCAGCAGATTGTCGCCCGATGCCATGAGTTCCTCAACGGAATTCTGACTTCTTGCCGGCATCACAAGCACAAACGCAGCGGCAAGAACCGACATGATGCACATGAGCTTGGTCGTTTTCATATCGAATCCCCTCTTCTAGGATATGGATATTCCGATCCGCTAGTTCCATGTAAGGAGGTAACACGTAAAATAGCAATGAAAGGGACCGCCATCAAGAGTTATCTTGAGCAACATGATTTTTGGACGCTCGAAACGTCGACGGGGTTTTCAATCAACTATATTAGAAAACTTGCGCTTGTCCAAAACATGACGGGGGATACATGGGCGGCAAAAACCAGCAGATGCGAACCGACGTCTACAGCAATCCTTTGCTCGAACGCTATGCCAGCAAGGAAATGTCCTTTATCTTCTCGCCGGATTTCAAATTCGGCACGTGGAGAAAACTGTGGATTGCGCTTGCTGAATGCGAAAAAGACCTTGGTCTTCCCATCACGGCCGAACAGATTGCCGAAATGAAGGACCACGCGCACGATGTCGATTATGATGCGGCCGCCGCCTACGAGGCAAAGACCCGCCACGACGTCATGGCGCATATTCTCGCGTTCGGCGACCGTTGCCCGGCCGCAAAGCCCATCATTCACCTGGGCGCGACGAGCGCGTTTGTGGGCGATAACACCGACCTGATCCAGCTCAAGACGGCCGGGACCATGCTCCTTGCCCGGCTCTCGGCGGTGATCGCGGCGCTCAAGGATTTCGCGCTTGCAAACAGGAACCTGGCAACAATCGGGTTCACTCATTTCCAGCCCGCCCAGCTCACCACCGTCGGCAAACGCGCGAGCCTGTGGCTGTACGAACTCACCCTCGACTTTGCGGCCCTCGAACAGTTCTGCACGTTTTTGCCCTTCCTTGGAGTCAAGGGCGCCACCGGGACGCAGGCGAGTTACATGAGCCTGTTTTCGGGGGACGAGGGCAAAGTGAAGAAGCTTGACACAATGGTTGCCGGGAAGATGGGATTTGATACGGTTGTCCCCGTGTCGGGCCAAACCTATTCGCGCAAGATCGATGCTCAAGCCCTGGCGATCCTGTCCGGCATTGCCCAGACGTTCCACAAAATCTCAAACGACATTCGGTTGTTGGCGCACCTGGGCGAGATCGAGGAGCCGTTCGAAAGCGGCCAGGTTGGATCGTCGGCAATGGCCTACAAGCGCAATCCCATGCGCTGCGAACGCATGACCTCGCTTGCACGGTATATTATTTCTTTGTCGTCATCGCCGGCAAATACGGCAGCGGAACAGTGGTTCGAGCGGACACTCGACGATTCCGCAAACAAGCGTTTGTCGATTCCGGAGGCGTTTCTTGCGGCCGACGCCATCCTCATCATCGGCCTCAATGTGCTCTCCGGCCTGATTGTATACCCGCGTGTTATCGCGAAGCACGTGGCTGAAGAGCTTCCCTTTATGGCGACCGAAAGCATTCTCATGGAAGCCGTGAAGAAGGGCGGGGACAGGCAGTCTTTGCACGAACGCATCCGGAGCTATTCCATGGAAGCCCACAAGGGAGTCAAAACCGAAGGAAAGCAGAACGATCTTCTTGAGCGCATTCTTGCCGATCCGGCGTTCAAATTGACGAAGCAGGATCTGGACAGGATCCTTGACGTCACCGCATTCGTGGGGCGGGCGCCGCAGCAGGTTGATGAGTTTGCAAAGGACGTTGTTAACCCGCTTCTGGAGCGGAGCAGGCGATACGGCTCGATCGAGAAGAAAGAGTTGACGGTGTAGAGGAGGATGATGACCCGGAACTTTGTTGCAGCGAACGGAGCGAGATCATTGTGATCGCCGACTATCACGTCCATACTGCTTACTGCGGGCACGCCCGGGGAAAGACCGTCGATTACATCGAAACAGCCATCGGCTTGGGCCTGTCGGAGATCGCCTTTACCGATCATCTTGGACGGTATTATCTTGCCCGAAACCAGCGCAAACGTTACTGGGACTGGGGCATGCGGGAGCGCAACGTTGCCCGCTATTTTTCGGAGGTACTTGACTTAAAGGAGGTTTACGAAGGCAGAATCTTGATCCGAGTCGGGCTGGAAATGGATTACGTGGAAGGCGCCGAGGACCTCGCCGAAGCTATCGTCTCGCGCTACCCGTTCGATTTCTTGCTGGGATCCATTCACTGCCTGCCCGTACTCGGGTGGCGCCATATTTCCCAATACGTGAAAGCGGACCCGCGGCAGGTGTACCACGCCTATTTCGACGCCGTAGAGTCCGGGGTTCGTTCGAACCTGTTCCAGTCGCTCGCACACCTCGATTTTATCTGGCGGTATGTATCGTGGCCCGATGCGCCGCAGTCGCTCATGCGCGAATACATCTCGGGCGCGGCCCTGCTGGCTGCCAAGAACGATGTATGCATCGAAGTGAACGCGAACGGGTTCTTGTGGTCGCAGATGGATGACCTGAAGAACTACGATCTTTTCGACATGTTGCTTGATTCCCTCAAGAAGCACAATGCCGCCATTACCATCGGTTCCGACGCACACGCGCCGGACTTGGTGGGCAAGGCGTTCCCACAGATCGTCGCCCTGCTCAAGAGTAAGGGGATCAATTCGTTTTCGCAGTTCGATCAGAAACAGCGGAAACAGGTGGCGCTGGGTTGAAAGCTCCCGAAACCGGCAAGACTTTGTGGCTCCAAGCGATGGGAAAACTATAATTTGTGCGGTAGTTCTAAAATGAGTGAATTTGTTGTGGTGGTGAATTATATCAATGACTTGTGGTGTTTTGGGCTGTGGTTTCAAACCGAAAGGAATTACCGGTTTTTGACCGTATTTTCGTGATGGTTTGAACGGTTTTAGGCAGGAAATTACCGCGTTTTGACCATGCTTCAACGTCCAATTAAAGCGGCATTGAAAGCTTTATAATATAGAAGAGGACATGGAGGCACGCGGGCGATCCGCGTGAGCTGGACTGTGGCTATCTGTTTGAACGTGTCACCGCTTTTTCGACAGTGGACCTCGGAACAAACCAAACAATCCTGACATACTTCTTTGAAATAAAATCCTTAAAAGCCCCTTTTAATTTTCCTCTTTGACAAAGGTATCTCACGTGATCCCTACTGATTCTTAGAGCCAGCGCCGTCTCATAGACTGACAAAAAAGGAGACTGATTTCCAAGTGAAAAAGCGTTGTGGTAATTACGGGCAAGGGAGAGAATATTGCCGTTTGATTTGCGCCATAAAATACGATGATGAAGGACTGTCCCATAGGCAAGTCCGCTGATTTTACAAAAATCTTCCAACTCACGGCATGAGAGATCGCGAGTACGAAGCAATATTGGAACCCAACGGTCCACGTCCTCTTGTTGGGACGGATTTAGTGTTTTGTAAATTCGATCATTATTGAATTTTATCAAATCATCTTCACGGAAAGACTGATTTCCCGACGCTTGAAAATACTCCTCAAGACCAGGAATAAAGAAACCCGTCGCACGTATCCGGCATTTGCCGCGCTTTCCTGGAACGCGCTCCACAGGAAGAAACCCGCGACGCATCAAATCAGCCACAGTCTCCCGCTTAAGAAGGGTGAGCGCCGAGAACAAAGCTGGAGACACCCATAACTTGTTCTTTTCTTCTTCCATACCAGACACCTTTCTGCGTTCACGGTACCGGAGCGGCTGCCGTGAACAAACCTTCTTATCGTTTTTGCTGCTTGTGAAGAACATTTCCTCTCGAATTGAAGCAGCGCCGGGAAGGCCCGGCGCTGTAGAAAACAGTGTCCAGTTGCGCGCGAAACTACTGCGCGCCTGCCGGCACCTTTGACCCAAACGGGTGAAGCCATCTCTCTGTCGCGTATTGAAACTTCTCCGCACTCCAAAAATACAACTCCTCGTTTTCTTTGTGCCCAGAGCACGTTTCGTCGCGGTAGATTCCTCCCTGCACAAACCTTGGAATCATTTGCAACGCGCCAGTCTCCGCAACGCATTCTGCAAACGAATATGGCCGCGACATCCCCATTGAAATACGCTTCTTAATCAACCGTTCCACGATCCCCCCGAGAATCGCGGCCTGCTCGTTGTATTCATCCATGATAGCAAACATCTGCAAGGTCGCCAGCTCGTCGTTTTTCTCCTTGACGTAGGGAGCGACCTTTTCCATCTCCTCTGTCTTTTCAATCAGGAGAGCGTTCATTCCCGCCGCCTTATCTCCGGCCGCGTCAAGTTCGCGCTGGAGCTTCTCAACCTGTTTCTCGACTGTAGCGGTGTTTTCCCCGAGGGCCGTGAGGCGCTGGCGCTCGCGCTTTGAACTTTCAAGAGCCGTTGTCAACTCGGAAACCTTTGCCTCGACGCCGGGCAGCTCATTTTTCAGCCTGCCAATTTCCTGCGCAAGCTTCTGCGCTTTGCTCTCTGCGGCCTTGACCTCCTCGGCGAACTTGGCGGCCGAGGCCATTGTGTCCCCGAACTTTAATTCTTTCATAGACAGCTTCCTTTCCTTTGTGGAATGTTTTAAAGCCTTCCATTCGGCGTTATTATGACACCTCAGTCACAGACGGAATACCTGAGAGTAGTCTCTCCAGCGCAGCCTTTTCGGCGTCGTTCGCGGGGGAGTAAAAGGGGCCTTCCGAGAACTTGATTCCCGCCGCACGTCGATTTCCTTCAACCAGGGCGTCCCCGGTTTTTTTGTCCCCCGTCGACCTGACAAGGGCTCTCATTTTCTCAATGTCCCATTCTCCCGCGTCGTTAAGTTTTTTGATTCCTGCGAGGAGGGCCGGACCGTTGTTGTATAGATGTAATACCTCGAAGAGGAGCTTTTGGAACTGGTCACTATCAACTTGGGTCCATGACGGCCCTTTAACGACTTCCTTGCTCTTTTGTGCGTTTCTGCGCTCATTGTTCATTGGTGCTTTTCTCCATCTTTAAAAGGTGTTTGACGAGGCGGTACCGCGCCTTTATTCTTGCGCCGCGCGTCCTCATGCTCCACGATTTCATAGACATGACGTAGCGAAACATTACAGGCGCGGGCAAGGGCTTTCGCGTTTGAACCGTTAAACCTGTCAACGATAAACCTCTCTGCGACCTTGTACGTTGCTCGCTTCGGGACAATTATGTTCATGCCCGCGCATTGTTTCACAAGAGCAACGGCGACATCGTTTCCGCATGAAGCCGAAACGTCCGCAAGATCGTTGTTCGGCATTTCGGCGGCCGTCATTCCGGCGACCGCCGTCTCGAATTCCGCTTTCAGGTTGTCGCTCACGTCCCCTTTTCCCTTTCGTTGAGCAAAAGCCCTCAAAGTGGAGGGCCTGTTTTCGTCATCAAACCTCTGTAACCGTAATGTCGCTTTCATCCGCCCAAAAATGCCGGTAAGTCGGCGGATTCCCCGCAGGATCGCAGGTGACAATTCCTACCGGAGAGGTGCAATCGCCACCAAGGAGCCCGTTGTTAAATGAAATTTGTGCGAACTGCGTCGGGTCCAGCACAACGCCAATTCCAAGACTCTGGATGTAGGCGCAGACGGCGGCCGAGAAGGCGTCCTCTGTTGCCTGTAGTGTCCCGGCGGGAACGGTAAGCGATATGGGTTCAATCAACTTTGCCGCTGCGCTGACCGAAAGATCGTACCCCATTATTTGACAAAGGCTCTCCGCGTCGGAAGAGACCGCAGCAATGAGCGCCGCGCTCGGTTCGTTTTCCATCCAGCTGCAAGGGCTGTCCGAAGTGATGGCAACGTCTATCGTTCCCAGGCCACGCGGATTGGCGGCGCAGAAGACAAGGTTCACGCGCTCAACATAGGAGGTCGGATTCCATTCGCGCCACGTTACGTTATTGTCAACCACTAAACTGCCGGGTTCAACCGTCCACGCCGGGGCAAGGGCGCCCGAAGTTCCTCCTACGGTGCAAATATATAAATGCCCGTTGGAAGTGGAAGGGGACATTGACGGAGAGGCGTAAATTGGAACCGGAACGTTGCACAGGAGGGCTGCTGAATTCCGCGTATAGCCATTGCTGTAGCCAATGATTGCCTTGTTACCGCCTGGGATAAGGGGCATGCAGACTTGTCCCGCGACGTAAACGGTCTGCGGCTGCCATGCTTGCCAATTCGAAACGCTCACCGCATTTGCCCATCTCTTGAAGTCCTGTGTGATATCGCGCGGTCTTCGAAGAATGGATAGAAAACGGTTGAAGAAGTCGCTTGCAGATTCTCCTGGTGCAGGAGCGATTCCGAATCGTGCAGCGTAGCTGGCGAGCCCTTGTCCTGCGCTTCCAATGTCCGACACGTATTGTTGCATGTTGTAAAGCCCGAAAAGGGCCAATTCCTGACTTGCAATGGCTTGGTATCGAGGCGATCCCGGCGCAACACTGATGCTCGGATGCACACTCGAATAGTCCGCGCAAGCGCTCGCGACCAGTGCGTTGAGGGTCAAAGCCATGTTCTCTCCTTCGTCCAGTCTTAGGCTCGTCTGTCTACGGTCATTGCACGAAGCTCCCGCGCCCGCGTCACCACTGTTCGAGAAGCGCCTCGGCCGCGAAGTCCTTTTTTGCCTCGACAAGCACGGCCACCGAGTGACAAATCACCGCCTCCAGGATCGCGCAGTCCGGCCCAAATGGGTTTTTCTTGATTTCAGGGTCCATTCTATTTTCCTCCTATGCGTTTACAAACAGCCAATCGCATTTTGGCGAGCCCTGGTCGGAAAAAGCCGCCTGCAGGTTCGCGTCGGACTCGACGCCGGTGCCGGTCACGCGCACCGTGAACATTGAGGTGCCGGGATCGTTGAAATACACGGGGTCGCCCACCTTGCCGACTCCCACCCGGAACGGCCGGAAGAGGCCGTCCTCAATCAAAATCCACTTCGGCTGCGTATTGTCCGTCGAGTACCCGAGGGCCTGCGCAATTGAATAGAATTGCGCTCTGCAAAGCCTGGTGCCTGTGGCTTGCACGGTCTTCACGCCGCCGCTGTCGCTTGCAGGGATTGTCGGCGTGAGGCCCGCGCGAATCTTCGCAACAACAACGCCCGCGCGCTGTTGATCGGTCATGCCCGGGTCTGGCGTGATTCCGTAGACGCGTTCCCAATCCGCAAGCGACCCGAGAACGGGATCAGAGGTCGCCGTGTCGGGAAACAACTCCTTGTGAAGACGCGTAGCTTGATCCTCCGCGCGATCCAGCGCGAGGCCCTCGATGTCGAGGTCCGCGTCGAGGTCGCCGCCGAGAGGAAGCGGAAAGAGCTGCTTCAAAACGCCGTAGTGTCTGCTCTGCGGAACGTACCCCATTGCTTGCCTTTCGTTACCGGCCCGCAGGCCGGTTGATTTCATCCAAACAGGTGCCCAAAACGGCCCCTTTTTCGCTACTTTCTTTCAAAACCCGGCTTTTGCCGGTCACCCGACCCTTCCAGCTCGTTCAAACCCCGTTTAATCGTGTTCAATTTCAACGATCTCAATTTTTGCGCCCCTTTGCTCGCCGGAGGTCGAGATCGTCGATTCTAAGGCCGTTTATCGCGTTCCAGCGCCGGTCGATTTTGAAGGAATCGGCCGCTGTCCGGATTCGCGGACCTATTTTTCTCAAAAAGGGCTGACTTTTAAACATTATTGAAGATTCCTTAAATCGAGCGTTATACCGACCGTTCAATCGAGATTGCCGGACGCGGTCCTCGTCAAACTTACCCTTGCGCCGTCCATCTTTGGCTTTAACGCCTTGTCCACCGAAAGCAAGAAGCGCTGCCACTGATAATGGAGACCATTTCCGACCGTATGGTCATGGTCGTTACACAGGTCCACTGCACTATCTATGCATGCGTCCATAATGTAGAAATCCTCAAGGAGTTCGTCTATATCGGAAATCGTGTTCGGGTCTCTGTGCGCTGTTTTTCCTTTACTCATGATATTCCCCCTCTGAAAAGGTGACTCGATAACAGTGCTTCCGCCGCCGTGAGACAATTCCTACACTCCCACGCAAAACAGGCTTATCCCCGGATCAGCGTCGAGCGCGGCCGAGGCCACCTTGTGAAGCGTCGAACCGTTGCCATAGAAGACCGCCGAGTCCGTTGCCCCAAAGACCTGGTGCGTATTGCCGCGTGCCACTTCGCCGCCTTCTCCCATCTGCGCCGCCACAATCACGGAGCGCTCGTTAAGCGCTCCCGAGTCGTACGCGTCCCGCACGGCCGCGGCCAGGGCGTCGAGGATAACCTGATTTCCCGTCTTCGGTTTCGACATTTCCCCCTCCAATTTGTTAAGGTTTTAGAAACGGACGGGCAGCTCGCCCGGCCTGTTACCGCCGCTGCTGTCACGCTCGTGCATGCAGCAGACCGCCCGCCGTTGATGTTCGATAAAAAACCGCCCCGACACGAGGGCGCGGAAGCACCTCATGGATTTTGGTGTCGGGTCCTTTCGGAACCCGAAAACGCCTTGCGCCGGAGCGGGTACAAGGCCGCGAACGGCTAATACGCGGCCGATTCCCGGACGCGGGGGCCAAATCCCGGCCGTCCCTGTTTAAAAGCTGGTTGAATCATAAATAAATCCACTCTTTACGAAAGCAACACATCCGCCGCGCGCCGCACGACCTGGCGCGAAATCTCCATGTTGTTCAAGTCTGCAATATGCCTTGACATCCGGCACAACTTCGAGAGCCGCCGGGCGTTCTCGTTGCACAGTTTCCAGTATTCCGGCCAGAGATCGCCCGCCGAAGGTACGGCCGCGCGCACGAGTTTCTCGGCGTCTGACTGGCAAATATTGTCAACCCGGATCGCCAGGCCAACGCGGGAATACAATTGGGAGTGTTCGCCGCGACGGCCCCGCAGCGTTTCAATGAGGCGAGGCATGCCAATAAGCACAACGCAAATACCCGCGAGGTCATGGAGGCGACGCGCCAAACCCAACACTTTTACGCTTACATTTTCCGCTTCGTCAAGAATGCAAATTCTGTCGGAACCCTTCAGCCGCTTCACCGCATTGTCAAAGAGATCGTAGAGAGGCATATTGACGGAGAGGCCGAGCACGGCATTGATCTTGCGAAATACGTGACTCGGGCTGTATCCTGAGGCGGCTTCAATCAACAGGGCATTTTTGTTGACATTTGCAAAGATGTGTGTCGAACACGTTTTTCCAATTCCGCTCTCGCCATATACAACAATAATGTCGCGCTGCGCAGCACCGAGGGAGATTGCCTCACAGATCCTTTTGGTGACTGTGGTTTCCACAAGTTCTTCGGAAACGTCCGCCGTTCCCTTTTCCGCGCGTACTTTCGCTATGCCCGCGAGAATCCGTTCGCCGAGTTTCGGCAAGCTTCCGACTGCCTTATAATCAAGGACCGTGTGGACCTCGGCCGGAGACAAGCCGAGCAGCTCCCCGGCCTTCTGCTCGGATATGCCTTTCGCTTTTGCAAAGCTGCGAAGCTCAAAAAGGACGCGGGAAGAGTAAGAGGTCTTTTTCATGGGTTAGCCCGCCCGCTTTTGTTCTTTGTCGGATTCAAGAATAGGAAGTTGACGCTCCACACCGTTTTCCCGGTTCCAGATTTCGCGATTGTGTGGGTCCTGGAGCCAAATTTCCTGATCGGTATCGGTCAAAAAGTACGGGATTTCCTCGCGTCCCTTCGGGGGAACGAGGTGGCTAATGTCGAAGGTTCCCCGTTCATCGAGGAACTTCTTTTCCTTGACAATCCGGTCATATTTAGAATTGGGCAAGCGGTGAATCTTTGGATTTGCTTCGACCGCACCGCCCGAAGTTTCTTGCGTTGCGAGCTTCATTCTGGAAACGTGGTCGGCAATGCTTGTGGAGTGTGCGGAATTGGCAAACGCTTTTGTGATTCTGAGGTCTTTGCGTTTTGCGGCAAGTGCGCTTCGAAGCTGTGCGATGTCTGCCGGACCATCCACAAACGCTTTCGCGGTGAGTTGCCCCTCATGGGCGATGCAAATAAACTCTTCAGTAACGGCATCAAAAATCCATGCAATTCCAAGATTTTTTTGGTCGCGCCTCATGTAGACTTTTTTTCCCTTCATGCCCGAAAAGGCTTCCGCCCAATAGTGCAGGCCATACTTGCTGTCCGTCAATCCGTTCCGGCCGATTTTCACGTCACCGCTTTCCCTCATGCAAAACAATGAAACTGCCTCAGGGTGTGCTTCGCGCTTGACAAGGAATTCCTCGGCCATTACTTGGTTCGGAGATTTGCCTTTATGATTTTTTCCATGCACAACTCTATTGTTAAAGCTCTCCTCAATAAAAGTGTTGAATAGCGGCTCGAATTCCGAAAAGGAAAGAATTGCACCCGATTTAGTCTCTTCGGCGAGCTTTTCAGGGCGCTCAGTTATGTTCGACCCTCGGTATCCAACGCAGAATTTGCAGAACATATTGATGAGGGACCGAAAGTCTCTTTCGATGGGCTTTGCCTGGGCATTGAAAACGGTTGCAAAATGCACATTGACACCGAGAAGAGAAAGCGTGGTCCGCCGCTTCTGGTCATCCTCGTTTCCCTCAACCTTGACCGCGCGCGATCTCCCTCCCGCAAAATCCCGGCAACGGTAGTCGCGACCATTGTCTATAAGAATTCTCTTTGGCAGTCCGTACTTTAGAACTGCCAAATAGAATGTGTAAAAAATATGATCGCTGTTCGGATCGGTGCAGTGTAGGAGCCAAGATAGCCATTTGCCGCTTTTATAGTCGCGCCATACCGTGAGCCACGGAAAACACGGCTTTCCGGTTTCTGGATTGATTACCGCAACGTCGAGTTGATGATGATCGCTCACCCATACATCTCCAGCCCTTATATTCGAGTCGTCCCGCTCGACGTAACTTGCAAATTTGCGGTTCCATTTTTTGTGCCCATGACGTGCGAGATACAGCGCTTGTTCTGGTATTTCCCGCTTCAACCGTTTGTCAAAGGCGGCGCTACAAGGAAAATTTGCCACGTCCATACCTTGCTGCTTCGCAAACCCGAGAACATTGAGACGGCAGGCATCAACCGACGGGCCGCATTCTACCAAGTAAAGCCTCTTGAATTCCTCAAAAAGATTATCCGGCACAATTGACACCCCGGCGCGTTTTCCATACTTCGCAAGCAACCCCGCCACGCCTTCTGCCGCATGGTGGATTCGCGCGTGGCGTAGAGCCGAGAAGCTTGTTTTTTTTTCCGGGTGCGCCTTGTTCCATGTTTCAATAAAGGCACATAGGGTATTTCCGGTCAGTCCTTCACTCGCTTGCAAAACGGGCAGATATTTATCGACTGGTTTCCGCGCCCACGCCGGAGCGGCCACGTACGCCTTTGTGTCGGCTTCGCGGTCTTCGTCTGTGGCGCTGTCAGCGTTGGGAGCCGCTGGGCCGGACGCCCTTGTCAAAGGAAGCGGAGCGTCCCTTGGAATGAGTGACTCGTAGTATTTTTTCTGAGCTTCAGGAGGGAGGGAATCGACGAAAACGAAGCGCGTCTCGCCTCCGTTGTCGGGCCTCAATTCAAATGCGAATTCGCCTTTAGTAAGCCTCTGATTCATCCAGCGTTTAGAAATTCCCAACAACGCTGAGGCTTGGAGGGCGGAGACATAGTGGCGTGAATGCATCGAGTCTTCCTTGGGGCGACGAGGAAACGGACACCTATGGCGTTTGTGAAACCTACGCCGACGCTTCCGGAGAAGAGTCCCACCCCAATTCGGCCTCGTATGCCTTCGATACATCGGGATTTTCCTGAGCGACGAGCCGGTACAAATCCTGCGAGGGCGCGTTTGGAAAGTCCTTCTTCTTTTTTTCCATCAAATAAACCATTCGCTGTGTTGCCGACATTGCCGGAAGAGTCGGAGGCTTGGCGGCCTTCTTTTCGGAAAAGTTTGAGACACCTTTTCCCCGGACCTGCTCGGAGAAGTCCGCAAATAACTGTGGACATCGCGCCTTGATGTCCTTCAAAGCCTGTGCATCTGTGAGGTGAGGGTTTCGACGGCGCAACAGATGTACCTCGCGTTCAAATTCAAGAGCGGCGTTGATGCTCATTTACTGCCTCCTAATTTTGTTTTGTGAAGGGGATTTTTCCTAACGCGTTTCTTTGGACTCAGAGAGGGCGCAGAGCAGAATTCGAGCCGGTGAATTTTAATTGACAACCCATATTCCGCCGCCGTGGACCTTATAAAGGTGCGCAGAGCAGCGGCTATTCTGCGGCTTTCTGTTTTTCCATCCAGGACGGCCCAGATTGCTGTATGCGAGACTGGTGGCCTCAGCGACCGCGCAAAGGAGGACATTGTTATTCCCGTTAACGTCCTGCATCCGTGAAATAGTATTTTACGAAGGGCGCGTTCGTTGTTCGTCATAGGGAAAACCCTCGGCGTTTGTTGTTTGAGTTGCAACCGCAACTTCTGCCTATCTCAAATATAGCATGAACAAGCTGAATAGTCCAGAAAAAAACAAAAAATATTTCATGCGCGTTTTGCACATCGGGGAACGCATACGCCTAATTCGCAATCTCAAAAGGATGTCTCAGCAGGAATTTGCCTCTGAAATAGGGGCAGATCATTATTCGTCCGTGTTTCGGTACGAAAAAAACCTCGTTATGCCGCCGCTTGGCAAAGTCAACACCATAGCTGATTTAGGCTCAACAACTGCAAGATGGGTTTTGTCGGGAAAGGCCAATACAGATATTTGCGACAGATTTTTCTCGTTCGTAAAATCGAGATCGAAAAGCCTTCATGGCGTGGAAAGTGATCTTGATCTTCCGACGGGAATCCTCAGCCTTATTGAAAAACATGAGCTGGAGCCATCACCACAGCTTATCAAACGGTATTGCAATTTTTACGACGAGCCTGCCCTGGGGTTCGTTGATTACTTTCTTGTGGCCGAGAACTTCGGCACTCCAGGGTTAACCGGTTTTACCGAAGGGAAAGAGCAGTCTCCTCCAGACAAATTGGACAAGCTGACCGAAATAACACGGCTTCTGATTGGTGACGAGGGTGCACAAAGCAAGGTACTAGATTATCTCAAGGCTAGGCAGGCGCTTGGTAGCGCGGAAAAAGGGCTGATCGCTCCGACGGGCCGAGTCGGGAAGCCGCGAGCGCAGAAATAGAAATCCTTCGGGTTGAATTGGTTTTTATCCGCAAGCAGCAAAAGGAGGCTCCACGGGTCTCGGATTCGGCCGGGGGCTAATGCGGTTTTGATGGTCAACTTATCCTCTTTGTCTACTTCCCACCTTTCATTCAAAGGTGGGAACAAAAGGTGGGAACCCTTTTTGCGAGTTCCCACCTTTGCTGAACATTGGTAGAATCACACACTTATAATCCTTCTTGAATTGCTTTCTGCTTGTTTTTGGTTGTTTTGTGGGGTGCCGAGGTGCGAAAAGGTGGGAACTGTTTTGCTCGCTCTTAAATGGTCTATTATTGGCCCTTTAATCCCTTGTTAGTGTTCCATTGTTGGCTCCCTGTCTCATAGGAGAAACCGCGCTTTTTCCCTGGCCTTTTGCTCCAAATATCTTTGAGTTTTAGGTCTTTGCAGAATTGGCCTAAGTGAACGGCACGTTCGTAGGGGCGCGTTTGTTTATTTTGTGCTTTTGCTGCCTTTGTTGGTGCTGTTTGTGAAGTAATTTGTCTGTGGAGTTATAGAAAGTGGTGTTATTTTGCCGATTTGTTCACTGGTATGATGGTTCAGACCATTACAAAAATAGTTTTGAACTATCCCGCGCGTTATAAAAACCCTGAAGAAAACCGCCCATCACCCGCATTCTTTTATTGACTCACCCCACCATATATTGTATCTTAGTTTAGTTAAGCATCTATCTCTGGTAGCGCCCGTTGTCACGATAGGAACAGACCCTTTTCACAGCACCGGACCAAAAAGGAAGCATACCTATGGTGTTACGCAAGCTTTCAATCTTCGGGTTCAAGTCCTTTGCAGACAAGACTGAGGTGGAATTTGGCGAAGGCGTCACCGCGGTTATCGGCCCGAACGGATGCGGAAAAAGCAATGTCATCGACGCGATCCGGTGGGTATTCGGCGAGCAGAAGCCGTCCGCGCTGAGGAGCGCCAGTATGCAAGATGTTATCTTTTCGGGAGCGCAGAAACGCCAGGCACTCAACATTGCCGAGGTCACATTAACAATAGAGAACACCAAGAAGATCCTTCCGTCGGAATTCAATGAAATCGCAATTACCCGCAGAATATTCCGTAGCGGCGAAAGCGAATACCTCATCAATAGGGTTCCGTGCAGGCTGCGCGACATCCACACCATGTTTCTCGATACCGGCATCGGCAGCTCCGCATATACTACCATCGAAAATTCAATGATCAATTCCATATTGAGCGACAAGGCCGAAGAGCGGCGCATCCTGTTTGAGGAAGCGGCCGGTATCGGCAAATACAAGGAGCGCAGGAAGGAAAGCCTGCGCCAGCTTGACCGCACTAGGCAGGATCTCCTGCGGATCAACGACAAGGTACAGGAAGCGGACCGTCAGGTGCGCATGCTCGCGCGCCATGTGGAAAAGGCCAACCGGTACAAGCGCTATTTTACCGACCTTAAGTCGCTTGAAGTGGGGTTCGAGAACAGACGGTATACCGCGTACTCCGGCACGCTGACGGCGCGAAAGAAGGACCTCGACGAATATGAAGAAAAGCGTCAGACCGTCCGGGCCAAGGTCGCAGCGGTCGAGGCAACCATCGAAAAAATGCAGCTTACGGCGCTCGAGCAGGAAAAGGAACTGGAAATCGCCTCCAAGCACGTCGCCGAGGCGAACGAGACGATCATCGGGCTCGACCGCACTATTTCCGTTGCCAAGGAGCGGATGGCCAACGTGCGCGAGAACGTTGCGAGAAGCGACCGCGAGCACGTCAGTCTCGATGAGCAAATCGAAGGCGCCACCGCGCTCAGAATGCAGGTTGAAAAAGGCATCATCGAGCATTCGGGTGAGCTTGACGGATTCAAAGAAAAAGTCGGGTGCGCCCGGCAGGAATTGTCGGCGTTCGATGAAAAAGTGACTGCATCCAGGCTCGAGGCGGACCGCGCCGCGTCCGAACAAATAGAAGTGATCAACGCCATCGGCGAACAGAAGAACGCAGTGTCCACGCTCAAGACAAACTTCGCAAACAGCATGGAGCGCAGCGGTCACGATGAAAAAGAACTTCAGACGCTGCAAACGAGACTCGACGAGTACCGCGAGGCCACAGAAGTCTGTAGACGCCAGCTCGAATCTGCGCATGAATCTCACCGGAACCTGTCGGCGTCGCGCGAATCGCTGCTTGCCCGCATCGAGAAGGAAGACTCTCAGCGCCAATCTCTTGTCGAACGCGAAAAACGCCTTGAAGCTCAGATCGACGCGTGCAAGAGCCAGCGGACGTTTCTGGAAGGCCTTGATGCGGCGTTCGAAGGCTACGAAAGCGGCGTGCGGGCCGTGCTTACCAGGAAACTTCCGGGCGCGGAAGGCATCGTTGCCGATCTCGTGCGCGTACCCGACGAATCCATGCTCGGCCTTGTCGAGCGGGTTCTCGGCCAGTCGATCCAGACCCTCGTGTTCAGAACGGACGCCGATCTCAAGAACGCGATCTCTTTTATCAATGCGGAAAAAGCCGGGTCGGCCCGCATGGTATCTATGGAACGGCTCAAACGCCTGTCGTTCAACACGTCTTTCAGTCATCCGTCCGTCGAACCCTTTCGGAAATTCGTTCAAACCGCCGATGAGTATTCGTGCGTTGCCGATTATTTGTTCTGCAACACCTATCTTACGGCCACCTCAGACGATGCGTTTGCGCGTTCGGCAGAGACGGGGAGCAACATTTTTGCGTCCAAAGACGGCGTGGTGTGTCTCGAAAACGGCTGCGTACTGGCCGGCGCTCCCAAGAAACAGCAGGCCGGAATTCTCCAGCGTAAGCAGCAGATCGAAAAATGCGTCACGGACATCGACCGGTTCGAAAAAGAATACCAGCGCGTGATTCACGACAAGGAAATCTGCACCATAAACCGTGATGAAGCTAAGTACGCGCTTGTGGAGGTCGACGAAAAACTCAATACGGGCCGGCAGCAACAGCAGGAGCAGGAAACCACCATTCGTCACTACGACAACGAGAGCAGGACGGTGGAGGCAAAGATGGAGGAACTGCGCTCCGAAGTGTCTCGCACCCGGGAGCGCATGATTTCCCTCGACGCGCAGATCAAGACCGGCGATCTGCGATGCGAGGAACTCGATGCGAGGCGGCAGGAAATCGGGATGCGCGTCGAGCAGTCGCGCGCCGCGCTCGCGTCCATGCAGGAAGAGCGCAACAGGATGGCCGAGCACCTCAAGAACATCGAGCTTGAGATGATGGGCTTAACAAACAGAATCTCCCAGGAGAAACAGGATGTTGAGCGGCTCCTGTCCGACGTGCAGCGGTTTACTGCCAAGAAAGAGAAGGTGGCCCAGGAGAAGCGGCAGGCGCTCGCCGAGATCGAATCCCTGGAATCGGGAATCCGGGGCCAGGAGGAGCAGCTCGGTCTGCGGATTGCAGACCGTTCCGCACTCGAACAGGTAAAGGCGGTCCAGCGCGACAAGTACAATAGCATCCTTATCGAGATCGAAGAACTGCGCAAGGCCGTCAAGGTGGATCAGGCCGGTGTCGAGGACCTGTCGAACCGGATCCACGGCCTCGAGCTCGATCAGACGCGCGACGAACAGGAAAAGCGCAGGGTGCGCGAGCGCATTTTCGAGGCCTACAAGGTCGATCTCGAATCGCCGCCCGAGGACATCATTCTTGTTGAAGAAGAAGAGGCGGCGGTCGTCGAGCGTATCAATCTGTTCAAGGAACGGCTGCGCAGGCTGGGCGACGTGAACATGGCGGCCCTTTCCGATTTTGAAACCGAAAGCGCGCGGCTGCGCGAAATGACCATGCAGCGCGATGATCTGCAGACAGCCGTCGACGACCTGGAAAAGGCCATCAAAAAACTCGACAAGGAAGCCCGCACGCAGTTCACCGCGACGTTCGAGCAGGTGCAGAAGAACTTTATCGGCATGTTTACCACGCTGTTCGAAGGAGGCGAGGCCCAGCTCACGCTCGAAGAGAACGCGGACCCGCTCGAGGCCGCCATCAACATCAACGTGCGGCCCGCGGGGAAGAAAATGCGCGGTGTTGACTTGCTGTCGGGCGGCGAGCGCGCGCTTACGGCCATTTCGCTCCTGTTCTCGCTCTATCTTGTGAAGCCGTCGGCCTACTGTATTCTCGATGAACTCGACGCTCCGCTCGACGATGCGAATATCGGGAGGTTCGTGAACATCCTCAAGAAGTTTTCCATGCAGACCCAGTTCATCGTGGTGACGCACAACAAGCGCACCATGGAGGCGGCCGACCTCCTTTACGGCGTCACGCAGCAGGAAAAAGGCGTTTCCACCATTGTGGGTGTGAAGTTTGAAGAAGCCGCGCTGCAGGCAGCGTAGGAGCCATGCGCATCGCGGCCCTCGCCGTCGGCGCTGCCCTCGCGGCTTTCTTTGCCGTATGTCTTGCCGGGGGCGTGTTCGACGAGGTTGTAATGTCCGCGGGCGAGGAGGGCCCGTTCTGTCTTGTGTACCGGGAACACACCGGGCCCTACCGCGAAGTAAAGTCAGTAGTGTCGGATGTATACCGGTACCTCAAGGACAAACGCTCCATCACGTCGTCCAAAGGTTTCGCGCGGTTCCTGGACAACCCGCAAAAGGTAAGCCCCCAACACCTGAGAAGCATCGCCGGCTGCATCACCGACAGCCTGCTCCCGGACGTCCAGCTGCCATACAAGACGGACATTTTTCCAAGGACCCGCGCCGTTACCGGCACGTTTCCCATCCGCACCTTCCTCTCGCAGTTCACAGGGCCGCTCAAGTTTTATCCACGGCTGTTCCGCTTTCTTTCGCAAGAAAAACTCCAGGCGGACGGTTCGATGATGGAAATCTACGACAAGGCGGCAAAGAAGATAGTGTACATTGCGCCGGTGAAGTGATCGCCCGGCTCAGCCATCCGGAATTTCCTGCATTATTTCTCCGGCAATTAAATTTCATAGTACAACGGCCGCAAATTGTGGGTCTCATTATTGCCGGAGTAATAAGATGTCACATCGGTCAAGCACTCCTTATGGGCGTCTTCCGCTCATGGGCCGGTTCAAATCAATGCGCAGATCGACCCCGGCCCTTTCTCCCGAAACCGCGCGTTGTATTTTGAAGCCATGCTCAAATCCGAATCGGCCGTTTCCACGGGAAAAGCCGGATCCTTCCTATTTTCGTACGTAAAGAAGCACACCCTCTCCATCGCGGGCGGCATGGCGCTGCTCGTGGCGGTGGACCTGTTTCAACTCATGATTCCCCGCATCGTGCAGAAGACCGTTGATCTGCTCGGCGAGGAGCATTTTGCGCGGGAGGCAATATTCACCAACGCGGCAACAATTGCCGGCCTCGCCTTCGGCATGGTGATACTCCGGTTCTTCTGGCGGCTCTGCATTATGGGGTCGGCGCGAAAGATCGAAACGGAGATGCGCGAAGACATGTTTGTGCACCTCTCCGGCCTGTCGTTCTCCTATTTCAATAAGACCAAGACCGGCGACCTCATGGCGCTCCTTGTAAACGATCTCAACGCCATCCGCATGGCAACGGGGCCGGCGCTTATCGGCAGTACCGATTCCCTGTTCATGGGGACCATGTCGCTCGTCTTCATGATGTCGATAAATGTTCCGCTCACCCTGCTTACCGTGGTTCCGCTGCCGCTCATCGTGTTTGTCATGATCCGGTTCGGCAAGGTGATCCAGGCGCGTTTTGCCGACGTGCAGAAGTCGTTCGGCGACTTGTCATCGCAGACACAGGAATCTTTCTCGGGCATCCGCGTGGTAAAGGGCTTTGTCCAAGAGGGCAGGGAACTCGACGGCTTTGTGCGGGAATGCGATTCCTACGTTGAAAAGAATATGCGGCTTGTCAAGCTCTTCGGGTTCTTCTTCCCTCTCATCAGCTTTCTTGCGGCGCTGTCGTTGTCGCTCCTGTACTTCTTCGGCTCCAGATTCGTTCTGGAAAACAGAATTTCGCTCGGGCAGTTCGTGTCATTTGCCTTCTACATCGGGTTGTTTGTGTGGCCCATGATGGCCGTGGGCTGGGTATATAACATGTTCCAGCGAGGAATAGCATCTGCAAAGCGAATCATCGAGCTCATGGAAAGCCGGCCCGACGTGGGCAGGGCGCCGCCGGCCCCGGGGGCGAGGGTTGTCGCAGGAAACATAGGTTTCCGTGATCTCACCTTCAGCTACGGCCCCGGAAACCGGGACGTGCTCAAGCACGTATCGTTCTCCATTCCTGCCGGGGCATCGCTTGGCATTATGGGAAAACCCGGCAGCGGCAAGACAACGCTCGTTTCGCTTCTGTTCCACCTGTTTCCGGTGGAACGAGGAAAAATCGAAATTGACGGACACGATATCAACGACATTCCGCTCGCCGCCCTGCGGGCGGCAATCGGGTACGTGCCGCAGGATTCGTTTCTGTTTTCCGATTCCGTGGAAAACAACATCGCCTTCGGCCTTGACGAAGGCGATAGAGAACGCTCCCGGATAGTGCGCGTGGCGGAGGTGTCGGCAATCCACAAGGAGATCGTGCAATTTGCAAACGGCTATTCAACGCAGATCGGCGAACGGGGTATCACACTTTCGGGCGGGCAAAAGCAGCGGCTAGCGATAAGCCGTGCCTTGCTTGTCGACCCCGCCATCTTCGTCCTCGACGACGCGCTGTCGTCGGTGGATGCAGGGACCGAACGGCAGATTTTTTCGTCGCTTGCCGCCGAAATGAGGAGCCGAACGTCCATCATTATTGCCCACCGGGTTTCCACGGTGATGCGCTGCGATTCCATTATCGTGCTTTCCGACGGTGAAATCTCGGAGCAGGGGAGCCACAACCAGCTGATTGAGCGAGACGGGTTCTACGCAAAGTTGTACCGGCTGCAAACTCTTGAAGAAACCATTGCGGACGGAGAAGGGGCGGGCATTCGGTGAATCATTTTCACGAGGAAGAAGCGAAAGACGCCAAGCTGTACAACAAGGAGATAATGCGTCTCCTGTTCGGGTACGTCATGACTTACAAGCGTCAGCTGTTCTTCTCATTGTTTTGCGTTGTGGTGATCACGTCTGCCACGATTGCAGTCCCGTTTATCGCGAAGACCATTATCGACAGGTATGTTGTCAAGCAAGGCTGGCTCATAAACGAGAAGCTGCTTGCCGCGGCAAACAGCCCCGAATTGACACAAAGGACAAAACGTGCCTTGCGGCTTGCCGAGGGAAATTCATTTCTATTCAAATCACAGATGTCGTTTTTTTCAAAATCGCAGATTCGGAGATTTGTCGCCTCGGGGGTTTTGTCGGGCGAGAAGTATACCCTTATCGAGCGGCCGCAGGTATCCGAAGGCGCGCGCGCGCGGTTGCGCTCCCTTATCGCGCGCGGCGAGGCGCGCGAATATGCCGGTCCAGTCGTCCTCATCAAACCGCCCGCGCTCAGTGTCTTTACAAACAGTGAACTCCTGCAACTGCGCAGCAGCGACGTGAAGAACGTCGGTCGCTACGCGCTTCTCATGATTGCCATTTTCTCGGTGCAGTTTGTCGCGTCGTATCTGCAAATCGTGTCGCTGATGAAGCTTTCGCAGCGCTCGATGCGCGATTTGCGCAGGGACCTGTTTAGTCACATACTTTCGCTGGAAGTGTCGTTTTTCGACGTCAATCCGATCGGTCGCCTCGTGAACAGGGTCACCAACGACATAGAGGTCCTTAACGAAATGTTCTCGTCGGTGCTCGTGACCCTGTTCCAGGATATCTGCATTCTCGCCGGAATCACCGTCGTCATGTTCTTTGCAAATGTCTACCTTGCGTGCGCTGTGGCTGTTACGTTTCCTTTCCTCTTTGCCGTTACACTTGTGTTCCGGGTGAAGGCGCGCGACGCCTACCGCACCATCCGGACCAGAATCGCGGATCTCAATGCGTTCCTCAATGAAAACATCTCCGGGATTCGCATCGTGCAGATATTCGTGCAGGAACTCAAGCAGCTCGGGAAATTCAGGCGTGTCAATAATGACGTCTACAACGCAAACATCCGGCAGCTGTACGTGTATGCCGTCTTCCGTCCGCTCATCGATTTCTTCAGGTGGTTCGCTGTGGCAACCGTGATCTATTTCGGAGCGAACCTTATCATAGACGGTCGGGTTTCCTACGGGTTGGTACTTATGTTCCTGTCGTATATCGGGAGTTTCTTTGAGCCCATTGGTGACCTGTCTGAAAAATTCGACATCATGCAGAGCGCCACCGCCGCCGGCGAGAAGATCCTCGCCGTGTTCAAGGCTTCGGCGGCGCGCGAACGAAACGATCCGGCCGAGGCGGCCGTGTTCTGGAAGAAGCATGCATCGCTGCATGACGCGGGTCGGCAGGGCGCAATACGCCTGGACGGAGCCATCCGCTTCGATAACGTATGGTTCGGGTACAACCCCGGGGAATGGGTGTTACGGGGAGTTTCCTTTTCCGTGCAGCCGCGCCAGACGCTGGCCATTGTAGGCGAAACAGGATCTGGCAAATCAACGATCATCAGCCTGCTGTCGCGGTTGTATGCCGTGCAGAAGGGCGTAATATCCATTGACGGGATCGACGTCACAGACATTCCGACGGGCATTCTGCGCAGCGCGATTTCCATGGTGATGCAGGACGTTTTCCTGTTCTCGCGCACGCTTCGGGAGAACGTGAGCCTGAGCGGGGAATACAACGAAGAAAGGTTCAGGACGGTCGCTCGGGTTACCCACATAAACAAGTTCATCCGCGCCCTTCCGCACGGAGACAGCGAGCTGGTGATGGAGCGCGGCGCCACGTTTTCGTCGGGTGAGCGCCAGCTCCTCGCATTCGCGCGCGCGCTGTACGCCGATCCGTCGATCCTCGTGCTCGACGAGGCCACATCGAACATCGACACAGAAACCGAACGCCTTATCCAGGATGCGATCGTGCACTTGATACAGGGGAGAACATCTATAATCGTTGCGCACCGCCTCTCCACCATCCAGAATGCACACAAGATCCTGGTGCTGGAAAAAGGCGTAATCGCGGAGCAAGGGGATCATGCGTCGCTGCTCGCAAAGCGGGGGTTGTACCATGAACTTTACAAACTGCAGTTCGGCGCGGTATAGAAAGACCTGCTCGTGCGCGACAATAGCGATAAACTATTTTAGCGTGGGAAAACGAACCGCACCGTAAAAATGTCGAGAGAAAATTTCACCACGGGGACATCGAGGACACGGATCTTCTCCGTGCTCTCTGTGTCTCCGCGGTGAGTCTCTATTTGTTTTGAGAAACCATGCACATCTCCACCTTTTTCAAATTCGCCCGGCCCGCGTACCTCTTCAACTGCAAGACGGGATTTTGCACCGTATGCGGTCACCACTCGCTTTTTGTCCTGAACGATACCCTGGCCATGATCCGCAATCATGCCATCTGCGTCCGGTGCGGAAGCGTTTCGCGTCACCGGCATGTCGCGAAATGCATCGTGGACTATTTTTCGCGCCGGGGAATCCGCAGGCTCGGAGATTTTGAGGCGCATCCCGAGCTTCGGGTGTTTAATTCGGTGTCGTTTGGCCCTATTGTCAAGGCCATGGGTAGTCACCCCGGGATCGTCTGCTCAGAGTATCTTGACGGCGTGAAGTCCGGCGACCGCAAAAACGGCATCCTGTGTGAGGATTTTGAGAACCTGTCTTTTGGCGATGCAAGCTTCGATCTGGTGATTTCCGAAGACGTCTTCGAGCACCTCAAGGACTTTCGCAGAGGATTTGCCGAAGTCTACCGCGTATTAAAGAAGGGCGGCGCACACATTTTCTGTGTGCCATTCCACTTTGGCACACTGACGCAGCCGTTGTACGAGTTCAGGAACGGCTCGGCAATCCCGCTTGGGCCCATCGAATACCACGGCGACTCTGTTCGGGGCAGGATTCCAACCTATACGCGCTTCGGCTGCGACCTGGTTGAAATCCTTTCGGGGATGGGGTACGAAGCGACGCTTTCCCTTGCGAGCTACGAAGACGAAGTGAACTACGGCACATTCAACTGCTGCACGATTACCGCGAAGAAGCCGTGATCCCGCCGCTATTCGACATATTTGTTTTCCCCGCGGATAATCACATCCAGAAATTTCTCCGGATCTTCGGTATCGATAAGGCTGCTTCGTATATCTTCGTACGACATTATTCTCGAAAGCGAGGAGAGCAGCTGCGTGTACTGGCTTGAGGCATTGGCAGGGGAGAGCATCATGAAAATGAGATGCACCGGCTGCTCGTCGATGGCGTTGAAATCGATTCCCTTCACGTTGCGGCCCGCGATCATGTAAACACGGTCGATTCCCTCGATCCTGGCATGGGGGATCGCTATGCCGTAGCCGATCCCTGTTGACATTTCCGCCTCGCGGTCGAGGATCTTGCGCGCGATGAGATCCTGGTCTTTCAAATCGTACAGGGACGCAAGGTACTTGCTCATCTGGGCAAGCAGTTCGGCCTTGTTCACGGAATCAAGGTTGGTAATTATGCCGTTTTTCTGAAGAATGTCTTGGATCTTCACACAAGGTCCTTGCTGCGATGTACGACTTGTCCGGATTCCGGTTTCCGTTCTTTCCGATCGGCATAGACGAGAATTCTGCCGGCGGCGTACAGAATGAACCCGCCAAGCGCGCACGAATAGGCCATGCTCCGCAGATCGCGCGTCATGAAATGGGCAATCAGGCCGATGCCGCAGAACATCGCGCACACTGCAATTACCGTGAACCCGGCCATCATGACATGAAATCCGTGATGCTGCAGGAATCCCGTTATTGGTCGGGTCATGGACCTTTGCCTCTGAAAAACAAATGGGTCAGAACGGTGCTGCAGAGAGATGCGCGGAGGTGTTTGCCGGCTCGAAAGCCGGATTAAGGACCGGAAAATCAATTTGCACGATCACCCTCTCATGCATAGGGTTCCCACGGGAAAAAGGGGGATGCGGTAAAGGCAGCAAGTAATATAAATGATTACAACCGGAAGTTCCATTTCACCGCGATCCTGCGGTGCAACAAAGCTCAGAATTTGATGGTTAGCCTGCGCGGCATCTCTAGCCGGGGATCATGAGTTTCGACCAAGTTTCAGCACGGATGCCCGACAGTTTCCCAAAGGTATCGACAGCCCTGTCCGGCAGTGACACAACCACCCTGACCTCAAGCCTGTCCTTTTCGAAAAAGGGGTCGGGCGCAAAGGTCACGGCCGAAGGATAAGGGTTGATTTCGGACACCAGAAGGTTCCAGCGTTTGAGGGCTGCATCGAATTCGGGATATCGAGCGGAGTGAAGCACGCTGTGAATCAGCTGAATTTTCTGCGGAGCGTTTCTCCGCGGGTCCTTCCGGATGTGTTCACACTCGTCTCCCCCCAAAATCTCAGCTGCGCCGTGCCTGCGGATAAGAATAATTTCCGACAGCCACTGGATGAATTCCCTCTCGGTCTGTTGGGAGAGCTCAAATTCCCCGAAGAACGCCAGGAACGTTTCCCGGTCTTTCTTGGGAAGGGTCCGCAAATCCGTTGCGTTTTGCAGATGAATCTTTTCTTCCAGAACTGCGTCAACAACATCGCGCGGGCAATAGAGGAGTCCGTAAAGGTCCAAGACCTGTTTCCACGGCAGGTTGAGGACCTGGGCTGCCGCACCCGGTTCGGTCACGCCCGCAGCCGTTGCAAGCCATTCGCAAAAAAGGAATTGCTCACGAATGTGCAGTGTTCTTCCCCGGTTAAGCAGTATCCTGAGAAGGCCCGCTTGCTCACCTGAAAGCGAGCCGGCCACTATTCCGCACGCGCATTGAGGCGTTGCATTCGCCTTGCTCATCGCGAACCGTTTGCACCCGTCAAGAATGGTGTAGGTGTTCCGGCCGTTGTCTACCGCAAGGAGGGGGAGCAGGAGGGCTTCCGGCGGAAGCCGGGGAAGCAAGGCCGAATCGGCGTACGGCGCTTTTGGCAATTCGAGTTTCCCGATATCGACCATGACGCAACGCGACGTTCTTGCGAGCGACAACAGGTGTCGTTCAGATTCCAAAAGCGGTTGCAATCGACTTGTACTGTTCATACTCCCCCTGTTTTCCTCTCTTTTTGCAACCATTGGCAACAATGGCCGCTTTTCTCGCGAGCTCCGACCTGGCCAAAGCGGATTGCCCGGCCGAAAGGGTTCCGGATTGCAGAATGTCCAGGATGCTCCTGATACGAAACCGGTCCAATCCCATCACGGTTGCAGAAAGCTGGTCCGCGTGCCCGCCGTAGCGGGTAAGGAGATGCTCGTCGACAAGGCCCACGGGAAAGGTGCAGGTGATCCTGAGCCACAAATCGTAGTCTTCACAGGCAGGAATCGATTCGTTGAATCCGCCGGCATGGTCGAACAGAGCCCGGTCCATCACCACTGAAGACGGCGTCACCATGCATCGCACCAGGCTTTCTCTAAAAATGTATCCCTGTTTTTTTTCGTGCGTGCGGGGGGGGGGTGACACGCGTTCCGCGCCTCACCCAGAATTCTTTTGTTTGGGAGATCCTGAACGCGGAGCTGGTCTTGTGCCACTGCAGCTGCTTTTCAAGCTTCGCCGCATGCCACTCGTCGTCGGAGTCCAGAAAAGCAAGCCACGCGCCTTTCGCAGCGGCAACGCCTGCATTTCTCGCAGCGGACACTCCACGATGAAGCGGAAACCGTATGCACCGGACGGAGCGTGAGAGCTCCGGCTGGGCCAGAAGCTCTTCCGTTTTGTCGGTCGAGGCGTCATCGACCACAATACATTCCCAATCGCCCATGGTTTGGTTAAGCACGGAGCGGACAGCCCGCGCAAGCAGGTGTGCCCGGTTAAAGGCGGGAATAATGACCGAGACCAGGGGCATGAAGCTCTGTTTCTCCGATTTCTTCAATCAAGATACCTTGTGGCAGGGGAATGTGGGCGGGAGCGCGTTTCCCGCCGCTTTTTTGCAGCAGAATGGCGCGCAGCTCCACGGGAGGGGGCGAAAAAAACACCTGGCGGCTTAAGCACAGCCGCCAGGTGGAACAAAACAATCAAATAATCCTGGAAGAGGTGTTATTTCTTCTTCCTGCCTTTTCCCGCAAGGCTGATGATACGGTATGTCTGAGAAACGGACAGTTCGAATTTCTTGGCAATGTCGGTTCCCGTTTTGCCGCCCTTGTACATACCAAGGATTTTCTTGTTTCTTTCGGCATTCTTCGCGATGAGCGAATCGATGCCGTACTTGTTGCGCAGCTGATGGATCGCCTGACGGGTGACCCCGACCTTATCGCCTATTGCCTGATCGGTTCCCAGTTTTTTCTGAAGGGCGATAAGCTGCTGCTTGCTGAGTCTGGCCATGATGATGTCTCCTTTCTTAAGGTGGATTGATTAAATATACTATTGGTACAACGCAACGAAAACAACTTAAGAATTTTTCTTAGACGTCCTCCCTTGTGGAAAGTGTTTACTAAATAGTATTCGCCGTCATCGCGCGCCGACAGAAATGACGGTGTCGTGGGCGAAGCACAGATACTGGCTGCCGTACAGCCATTGTTCGGCACACGCGTGCCGAGAGGTGTCGGTGCTTACGGTGTGCGGGCGGCCCCAGCTCACGATGACCTGATCCTTTGTCATTCCGCTTACGATGGTATGGTTGTTGATGGCGTTCCAGGTGAGGCTGTCCCACTTGTGAACATCCATCGGATTCGCCTCGAACAGGTCTTCGGTCCAGGGCGGCTCCTGCCGGATCTTGTCGGCCATGGTGTTTGTCCAGCTCGCGGCAATAGGAATGAACCCTTTCTCCTTTGCCGGCGTTTCCACTGCGAGCCAGAGAGGATTGGTTGGTAACGGCGTGAGCCCCCACGAGACGCCAGTGACCCTCAGCTTGTCCTGCACCCGAACCTTGACGGTCCCGTAGTTACCCGTGATCGAATCGTAGGTGTTAATAAACCTGCGACGCGAATACACGAATGCGCCAGCCCACCGCCTTGCGGCGCTGTCGAGGTCGGCAAGGCTTGCGATTCCCTCGATGGCGCCCTTGTGCGTCTTCCCGAATATGGTACGGCCGATTCCTGCCGCGTGAAAAGAGACGAGAAATTCGTCGCCCGCGGGTTCTACGGCCGTGACGACAAGCGTCGTGCCCGCGACCTTATCGGAACGGAGGTGGCGTTTGGGAGTTTCGAGCGAGGTGTCGACCGGCGCCCTGCTCGCGGCGAGGTCTTTTGACAAGTACAGTTCGTATCCGAATTGCCGGAACAATTTCTGTTTTCTCAGAACCGTGAATTTCCTGTTGATCCAGTGCGGAACCGCAACAAACAGGGTTGAATCCATTGCCTGAAGCGCCGTTGCGGGTGCGACGGACGCAACCGGCGGCGCTTTCTGCAACGCAGCCGTGTCGCGGTCGGGCCGCGCGCCGGTCTTTGCATGTGCGAGAAAACCCGCGCACACGAAAACGGCCGCGGAGGCGGTAAGGAGGATCAGTCTGCTGCGTGGAAATCGTTTCATGGTACGCTGCCTCGCTCGTGGAGGTTCTCGTTCCGAGCCGTCGCGACAAAGGCCGCTGCGCGACCGGTTTACTTTACGCACGATGAAGAGTCAATAAATTAACAACTGCGCAAACAAAAGGAAACAGATATTACATTGTGCCGACAGGATTGTATCAAGCTCTTCTTAGCACCTTTATCGCAAACTTCCGTATGTCGATCACCTTTGCAAGATGCAATACGCCTGCCGTTGCCGCAAAAGCAGGGATGCCGGCGCCTGCGGCAATACACGCATGTTGGACAAAAGAATGGTCGCCCACCCAGGGAACCAGCAGGAGTTTGATGCCGAGAGAGACCGATGCGCCCGCTGCAGCAACGATTGCCACTTTGCGGAAAAGCAAAAGCGTCGCGTAGAAATCCGAACGAAAGGAGTGACGGTTTTCCCACGTCCAGTAGAGAATGAAGAACTGGACGGTCATTGCGGCGGATGACGCCAGCGCTATGCCCATGGCGCCAAGCAGCCGGCTTAACAGGAGGTAACAGGGAACGCTCGCCAGGGCGACGCAGGTGCTTGTCACCATGGGAAAGATCATCTTTTGCTCGGCGTAGAAGCTGCGCATCACGATGGTGCTTGCGGCAAAGGGAAATGCGCCGATGAGATATACGGCAAGCACGGGCGCAGTGGCCGCGGTTGATGCCGCGTCGAAACGGCCGTGTTGGTATAAAACGGCGATAATCTGCGAGGAGAGCGGGATCAGCACGCCGACGCAGGGAATAAGAAAGGCCGCGATTCTCCTGGTTATGCCGTTAAGCAGGCCGTTCATCTCGCCGTATCGCTTCTCCGCGGCAAGCCTCGACAGGAACGGATACGACGCGACGCCCGCGGCCTGGCCGAACACGCCCACGAAGATCATCATTGTCCGAAGCGAATAGTTGATACTTGCGAGCGCCCCTTTCTGCAGAAACGAGCCGAAGTAACGAAAGAAGAGCTCGTTCGAAAACGTCATGCCGAGGCCGAGGATGAGCGGCAGCGTAAGCAACACGTACCGTTTGAGGTCCGGGTCTTTCCAGTCGAGCGCCGGCCTGAAACGCATTCCCACCGCAAACGCGCCGGGAAGCTGCACGAGAACGTTTCCGACAAACGCGCCGATGAGAACACCCCAGGCGAAGCCTTCGACCCCGAGACCGAAGAACCGGTGGCAGATCATTCCCATGGCTATGATCCCGAGGTTGTAACAGAGCGGCAGCAGGGCAGGAAGGAAGAACCGGTTGTTCGCGTATTGAACCGCCATGAGAAACGCGCCCCAGTAAAACAGCAATTGTGCGGGCATGATGATCCTGGTGAGCCGTATCGTGAGCCCGGCGGGCGCTCCGTGGCCCAGCAGCCCCACTATCCTGTCTGTAAACACGATGCTTGCAAGTATCAACACGCCCAGCACCGCCGTGCCTATTGTCAGGAGGTTTGAAAAGACCCGCCACGATTTCTCGCGTTCGCCGCTCACGAGATACTTCTGAAAGATGGGAATAAAGGTGATCGAAAGAAAGCCGCCGGCAAGCAGGTGGTTAAGCAATTCCGGGATGAGGAACGCGGCCACGTAGGCGTTCATATCGCTCGTTGTGCCGAAGTACCCTGCCAGAACCTGTTCGCGTACAAGTCCCATGACTCTGCTCACAAGCACCGAAGCCATCATGATGACCGATGCAATGGCAATGGAGCGTTTGAGGTCGGGAGGTCTGGCAGGATAAGCAACAGTAGGCATTCGATGGTTACCGCGCGAAAAAACAAGGCTCATGCAGATGCCATGAGCCTCAGGATTGCGTAAGGGTTATTTCCCGTGTAAACTATTTTCTCTTTTTCTTGCCTTTTGGGGCACCGCCGAGGATACGGTAGGTCTGGGAAACGGAAAGGCCGAACTTTTTGGCAAGCGACATTCCCGTATTTCCGGTTTTGTATGCCTTCAAGATTTTCGAGTTGCGCTCGTCGTTCTTTGCGATAACCGACTCGATACCGTACTTGTTCCGAAGCTGATGGACTGCTTGACGGGTTATGCCGAACCGCTCGCCGATAGCCTCGTCGGTCTTGAATTTTTTCTGCAGTGCAATGAGTTCCGTTTTGCTGATTTTCGCCATACCGTGAATGCTCCTCTCATAATGGAAGTTCACTGCATATAATATAAAAAGACGGCTGCCATTATGCAACTGTTTTTTGTTGCAATGTGTAAACCTCGCAGGAATGCAAGTTGCATCCGCGCGCATCGGAGAGGTAGTTTCTAGTTGCACCACCACCCGCCGCGGAGAATGCGCAGCTCATGCACGAAGAAATGATTGCCTATATACGGGATCACGCACCGGTTTCCTCGATCGACCTTGCAACGGGATTCCTCAAGTTCAAAAATCCCGACGAGAAGATTGCCCATGCCGCAATTCTGGGAATCCTTTCCAAAGACGCGCGATGCTGTTTCGGCAATGACAATTTGTGGCGGCCCGTGGCCCGGACCGTGCAGACGTCCGCGTCGCCCAGGCTCGCCGATATTGCCTGGGCAGCCGTGTACTTGCTTGTCCTTCCGGAAAATCTCTTCAGGCCGGTGCATGTTTCGGTGTGGACCGTTTCCGAACTTCCGGAACTGCTGTTCGAGCGGTGGCTCGTAGACCCGGACGTGCTCCCCTTTGAGGAACAGGAACTTCTTAAGAGCGTCCGAGACACATCGCCCGACCAGGAAACCATGCCGGAAAAGGCCGCGCTTCTGGTTCGCGCTTGCGAAGCGAGAACGCCGGTTTTTCTTTCGTGGAGACAACAGGCATTGTTCGCACGGTTGGCGGGCGAGGCCGGCTTCCCGCCGGCCGATAATGCCGTGCTCGCGGGGACGCTTTTTTCCTGCTGCAAACAGCCGGCCCCGAGGCCGCTCACTCTTGACTCGTGCAATAAGGCCCTGTTCGGTGCAGTGGCGGCGGGCGGTTATGCCTACAAGCACGGCGAGTACTTTGCCCTCTGCTGCCAGGAATTGTTGGGGATGTTGTCGGAGAAAGGCGTGGTCCTTCTTTCGGAGCTCGAGGCCGCCGAGCAGGAGGAGCTTTCGGCAATTGACTTTTCGGGAAAGGCGTTTTCTCGCGAGGATATCGTAAACGCGCCGCAGGCCCCGGGCGTGTACGGGTTCAAGACAAAGAGCGGCGGCCACCTGTACATCGGCAAGGCCGTCAACCTCAGACGGCGGCTGATGAGCTACTTCCGCTCCACGGATGAATCACCCGACAAGCTGTCTCGCATACGGGCCGAATCCCATTTCCTTGTTACCTACCGGTGCGGTTCGGAACTCGAAAGCCTGGTGTATGAATATCGCCTCATTCGGAAGCACGGGCCGATCCTCAACAGGCAGGCGGCGATAGCGGAGCGAAACGGCGCTTTCCAGCCGATTGACGACAGCGTTGTGCTTCTCCCGCATGCCGAGCCGGACAAATGCATGTCGGTCTGGTTCAGGAGGAACCAGAAAGTGAACCTGCGGCAGTTCTTTTCCGATTTTCGCGACACTGCGGCCATGGAAGCGGAGCTTGATGAGTTCTTCTTCGGCGGTGCGCTGTTGCCAAGCCCAACCGATTTCCCGGAGCAGGAAATCGCCACGCGCTGGGTAAAACAGCACAAAGATGAATTGTGCATTGTCCCGGTGAGCAGGTCCGGATCGGGCAGGGAACTGTGGAAAATGATAATGAGTTTCTGGAAGGACTGCAAGGGACAAGTGAAATCCGGAATTGATGAAGGATGAGAAACTTCTTCATGAGCGGGGCAGTCTCTGCAGCGACTCAAAACAATCCGGATTCCTGTAAGGTTCCGCCTTCCCGGATGTTCACTGGGGTGAACATGATGTATTTAATGGCCGCACAATCACGAAAATTTCCTTATTATATTGATTGAACCGTCAGTTGAGAATAAATGTCCTAGCAATCACTATTTAAGGGGAGGGGGAAGTCCATGTCAAGGAAACTTTTGGTATGTGTGAGTTTTCTGGTGTTCGTTGCCGCTGCAGTGTGTTGGGGCGACACGTACACTGGGGAACCGAGCAACAGGGTGAAGATCAACCTGGGAGCGACACCGTGGAAATTCATCCGATCCGACCCGGCAACGGCGAGCACCGTGGCTTTCAACGATGCATCGTATCCCAATGTGGGTATTCCGTACACTTGGGCAGACACCGAATCGTTTCTCAACATGCCGTCGGGCGGCGGTGACGGCAACATGGAGGGCGGCCCGTTCTGGTACCGGAAACATTTCACCCTAGACAACGCCTATGCAGGCCGGAAGATATTCGTGGAGTTCGAGGGCGTCCACATCGGGTGCCAGGTGTATGTCAACGGCACGTTCATGCCGGGAAACAGCGCGGAGAACCCGCAGGCCACGCACGTGATAGGCTTTATAGGTTTCGTCCTCGAAATGACAAGCCTTGTTAATTTCGGCGGGGCAGATAATGTAATTGCCGTCCGGGTTTCCAAGAGCCAGGGATTCTACGCTGACCCGGGTTTTTCCGAAGTCTTTCGCTTTGGGCAGGCGGACGGGGGCATTTTTAGGCCGGTATGGCTTCACATCACCGATCCGGTACATGTGCCGCTCAACGTGTATTCGTGCGTTAACCAATGGGGGACCTATGTCGCGGCGCAGACCGTGGCCAATGACGGATCCTCGGCAACCGTAGACGTAAAGACAAACGTGCAGAACGAGGGCGCTGCAGCATCAAGTGTCACCCTCACCACCAAGATTGTCGATGCAACCAATACGGTGGTATATTCCGGCGACGCCACGCAGTCGATCGGCGCAGGAACAAGCTACGTCTTTGACCAGACCGCTACAGTTGCAAACCCAAACTTGTGGTACCCCAACAACAGTCCCTACGGGAAACCGTATATGTACAAAGTGTACCATATCCTTAAAGTCAACGGGGCCACCGTTGACGTTTTTACGGACAACTATGGGATCCACGTCCTTACATGGGACCAGAATTTCCCCTATTTTAACGGACACAAACACCTGCTGTACGGCGCCTCGGCGAGGTACGATTATCCTGCGCTCGGAACGGCGCTCCCCCCCGAGGTTGAGTGGCGCGACGCAAAGCTGCTTGCCGACATCGGCGGCAGCCTGTGGCGGCCCGGTCATTCGTCGTGCAGCGCGGGATTTGTTGAGGCATGCGACAACGAGGGAATCATGCTCATCCAGCCGAGCGGCGATGGCGAGGGCTCGTTCAACGGAGTGGCGCCCACCGACGCGAAAGGCATACTCAAAAGCGAGATACAGCGCGACGTAGTAATCCGGGACAGGAACCATCCGTCCATCCTTGCGTGGGAGATAGACAACGGCGGGAACTCCCTGGCATTGTCCCAGGCGCTGACGGCGCTTATCGCGCAGTGGGAACCCGTCAACCCGCATGTGACCGCCGACCGTACACCAAATCCAGCATATGGCTTCCTGCTTTCCTGCACGGTTGTCGGATGCGAAATCGGCGTTAAGAACCAGTATCCCAACAACCCGGCCTGGGGCGCGGAGTGGTGGAGCGACTACGGCAGGATGGCGAGGTTCGAGTACGATTACGAACTTGCCTTCTGCGCCGATTACATGAATACATGGGTGAACAGCAGAGCCAAGAACTGCTTCGGCATGGCGCAATGGTACATGTCCGAAACGCCGGGCGAGGATGGTGTGTCACTTCCCTTCAAAAATCTAGCCACCCCGCCGAAGGCAAGGTCGTTCGAGTGCTCAATGATGGATTTCAACCGCATTCCCAAACTCCTGTACTACGGGTATCAGGCCTGCTGGATTCCAAACGCCACAAAGCCTGTGGTAAAGATTGGAAACCACTGGAACAGGTCGGGCACAGTAATGGTCTATGGGTTCAGCAACTGCCCGAAGGTGCGTCTATCTGTCAACGGTACCGTGGTCAGCACGCAAACCCCCAACCCGCTAACGGGAGTCGCGCCCAACAACGATCACTCCCAGACCACCACCCAGTTGCCATGCGAGGTCTGGTGGAATAACGTCCCCTTTGCGGCCGGTACCGTGAAGGCTGAAGGGCTTGACGGAAATGGAAACGTGGTATGTGTCGACTCGGAAGTGACGGCCGGCACTCCCGACCATATCGTGCTCACGGTTGACCCGCACGTGGTAAAACCCGACGGCGAAGTCTTCCAATTCATGGCGAACGGATCGGACGCGGCCCTTATCCTCGCCACCGTGGTCGATGCGAACGGAAACTGGTGCCCAACGGACAGCGGTTTGATAACCTGGCATGTTTCCGGACCAGGCCAATACAGGGGAGGCTCGGACCAATACGTTAACGCCGCCAAGCCGTTTTCCTGGCACGCGCCCGGCGATACCGAATTGACCATTGAAGGTGGAAAGTGCAAGGTGGCTGTGCGAACTACCTTCACAACCGGTACGGTAACGGTCAGTGCAAATTCGGCGGGATTGGGTTCCGGAACAACGTCGTTCACGGTTGGTTCCGTCACCACGCCGGTAACCTACCGCATTCCTGCCGCCATGGCACCGCGTTCAATGGTTCCGACACTTAAGATAGGGGTGTCCGGCTCAACGATCCGCTATTACATCAGTTCGCCGGCCGTTGTCGCCGTGGATCTCATCTCTGCAAGCGGCAAAGTAGTAATGAGGGTGCCGGCGGCAAAGCAGTCGCTGGGCTGGCATCAGATTCAAAGCGCGGCGGTTGCCGGCGCGGCAAAAGCCGCGGGAGTGTATTTTGCGAGATTTTCGCTCGACGGCGGATATCAGTGCGTAAAGCGGATCCTTGTTTCGGACTAGACAGACGGATTACGACGGCACAAAAGGAAAAAGCCCCGATCGCGGGGCCTTTTCCTTTTGTGCCGTCGTCTTTTACCGCGACTTCCTCGAAAACCGCTGGCCTTTCCAGGTGAACCGTCCGAACACGCCGAGCGCCACCGCGGCCAGTACTACCGGAAGCTGGATGAGCGAGGCCGGCGCCAGAAACTTCAAGAGCCGTTTCTCGCCGAACAGGCGCGCGCCCGGCACCATGAGGACCGCCTCGCCAAGCACCTTGACAAGCAGCATTCCCCCGCAGGCCGCAAAGGCGTCGGGCGAAAAAAACCCCCCGCAGAAGGTCGCCGCGATCACGGCGTAAAAGAGGAACACGCTCGACAGAAGGCACACTTGCTTTGTGCTGTAATGGACCGTTTTCGATCCCCATCGTTTGCGCTGCTCGAACAGGCCCCAAAAAGTGGGGGTGGGCCGGGTGCCGACTTTCCCGTCGTTATCTGCCATGTACCGGATGCGCCATTTTCCGCTTCGCCATATCCGCTGAAGAAGCAAGTCGTCGTCGCCGGAAATCACGGCGCCGTGTACGCCGTACCCGTTTGCCTCTGCAAACGCCGTTCTTCTAAAGGCAAAATTGTTCGCGTTGGAATTGAGGGGCAGGTTTGCGCCGATGGCCGCGGCCGACACCACGCCATGCGAGAGAAAGTCGACCGCCTGAAGGCCGAAGAAGACCTGACTCATTCCGGAAACGTATTCGTACGCGGAAATGCCCTGGACCAAGCCTGTTTGCTTGTCGAGATACCGGTCGATGGTTTCCAGCCATGTGGCAAGGACCACGCAATCTGCATCTGTAAAGACAATGATCTCGTTGCGCGCCGCCGCGATTCCCCGGCCGACGGCGTGCTTCTTTGGGGACATTCCCGGCGGGGTCTTGTCCACCGTAATGACCGACACGTTGGGACAGCGCCCCGCAATTGCACCCGCAACAGTTGCGGTGGCGTCGGAGGAGCGGTCGTTGACAATGATAACTTCGTAGCGGGCCGGACTTATCGTTTGGGACAGGACCGACGTCATGCATCTTTCAATGTTTTGCTCTTCGTTGTGGGCCGCGATGACAACGGAGAAGGTGAGGTTGTTTGGAGTGCTGGGCGGTATTGAAAGGCGGCGAAGGCCCGCTAAGAGGAAGATGATGATGCAGAAGTAAACGAGGGAGAGGCTCGCCGGAATAATTACAAAGAGTAGCGTCATTAGCGAATCGCTTGGCATGGCGGACTTTGCAGCGCCGGGCCAAGCATGTTCCTTTCGGTCTTTAAGATACGCTGCGGACCACGCGTACGCCATCATTTTGAGCAGTTTCCGGCGTTGCAGAAAGAATCTTCGCACGTCTTTCGCCGGTTGGCGGCCTTGACGGCCGGCACCGGGGTAGGGGCACCGAGAATGTTGACATCAACCACCGGGCACCTTATAATCAACAGGAGGGCGGCAAGACGGGGCGGCATTTTTATGAGGATCTTTACGGACTGTGCCGGAGCCTCGCGAACACAACCCATTTCCAGCGCCGATCCGTGAGGCGTGCCGGTGGCGCAACAAGGTTAGCGCTCTGGATCGGACAAAAGGGACTAAACGGCATGAAAGCAGTCCTTCTGGAAGACGTCAAGAAGCTTGCAGTGCGCAACATTCCCGATCCTGTACCCAAGGCGCGCGAGGTACTGATCCTGGTAAAGGCAGTGGGGGTGTGCGGAACGGACATCCACATCTATCAGGGTCACGGCAATTGGAATTTCGACGTTCGTGGCCGGGCTATTCCCTTGTCTGAGAATCCTCAGATCCTTGGGCACGAATTCAGCGGCGAGGTACTGGAGACCGGGAATGGCGTGAAAGACCTGGCGCCCGGCGATCGCGTGCTGTGCGACCAGGGAGAAAACTGCATGAGCCAGGGGCGCTTGCCTCTATGCGAATATTGCGCTTCCGGCGATTCACACCAGTGCCTTTACTATGGCGAACACGGTGTTACCGGTCTGTCGGGAGCTTTGGCACAGTATATCTGCATGCCGGCAGTCAATTGTCTGAAGATTCCCCGCAGCATGTCCTTCGAACAGGGTGCGCTCGTGGAGCCGCTCGCGTGCATCATTCATGCCATGGATTTGGTCGAGCGCGCCCATGCCCGTTTCACATTCTCCGGCCGGCATCGCATCCGCACTGTTCTCATCGTCGGAGCCGGTCCGGCGGGATTGCTTTTTCTCCAGTACTTGCGAAACGTCAAGCGGTTCGAGGGGCGGGTTCTGGTTACGGACCTTCGCGAGACGTGTCTGAACCTGGTAGAAAAATTCGGCGGCTCGCGCCTCGCTGCCGTCCGCGGCGAGATTGCTGCGGCTGTGATGGATAGTACCGGCGGGAGACCGGGTGCATTGCCTGATTGATGCCTGTGGAAGCGCGGAGGTGCTGGTGCAGGCACCCGGCCTGCTGCACAAACAGGGAACCCTGATGATTTACGGGGCCGGCCATAAAGACAAGGACATCGGTATTCTTGGCCCGGTGTTGTTTCTGGAGCCGACGTTACTCACGTCGGTGGGCGCGTCAGGAGGGTTTGACCAGGACGGCCGTCCCACAACCTACCGCCGGGCTTCGGAGCTGATAAGCGGCGGGACAATTCAGGTTATGCCGCTCGTTACCCACCGTTACACCTCCTTGGAGACCATACACATGGCGTTTGATGCGGATTTTAGGCACGACAACTATATAAAGGGAATGCTGAACCTGGGTTGATGAAGGGATGTTTGCGGTTGTCAATGATGCCGGAGTGCTTCAGCATTTTTCTCGGAGACCTTTTTGTAAAGGCCATGCCGCCTGATGTACCGGGCGACGTCGGCAGGCAACAAGTACTCGCAGGAGTAGCCGTTTTCGAGGTAGCGCCGTATCAGGGTTGAGCTGAGCGCCCATTCCGGCGAAGGGAAGGTCTTCATGACGGCCGAGCCGAGCTCCGGCGGAACATGGAGGGCGTGGCCGGGCCTGTGCGCAACGCAGAGCGTCACGAGGGCAAGGATTTCACGGTAGCGGTTCCACGTGGCAATCTCATTGAGGTTATCGGAGCCAATGATAAAATAAAGCGGCCTCGACCGGTGCCTGCCCGCTATCTCTTGAATCGTATCAATGGAGTAGGAAATACCGCCGCGCCGAATCTCCCCGTCCCACACTACCAGCGAGGAGGACCCATTCGCGGCAAGTTTGGCCATTGCGAGCCGGTGCTCGGTGCTCGTAATATCCGCATCGTACTTGTGCGGCGGCATTCCGGACGGGACAAGGTATACTTTTTCGAGCCCGAAATAGTCCCGTGCAAGGCAGGCGACCGCGCAGTGGCCGTTATGAATAGGATTAAAGATGCCGCCGAGAATTCCAAGGGCGGATTTGGGATGGTGGGACGGCGTTGCGCGACGTAACATTTTCATTTCCTGCCACTTTGAATAAGCATTTGCGTCATGCCTTCGGCAGTGGTTTTAGGGGAAACCCCCGCCTATGGCGGGAGAGCAGGACGGCTACGTAACGGCACAGATGCCGTTTCTTTTTTCGCGGCCTATTGGCCGCTTCAAAAAGCCCTCGCCCATGGCGGGGGTTGTTTACTAAGTGCCGGCTCTAACCTCGTGATACGCGCGATGTAAAGACCCATTGACACGGCGTTACTTTGCGGGCAATTTCGATTTCAGGAGTTGTGCCTTTCTCAGAATGGCCTCGTCTTTGGTCTGGTGCAGCAGTTCCTCAAGGACCGATGCCGCCTCGGACGCCCTGTTTGTCTTCTCCAGGTCTTCTGCCGTGCCCAACAGGGCCAAGGGGACAAACTTGCTTTGCGGATATTCGTCGATCACCACTTTGTAATAGACGATTGCTGCCTCATACTGCTCTATTCTCTCGTAGAAACGGGCGTTCTCAAATTCCTTTTCCGCAAATTTTGCGTCCGCCTTGTCAATATACGCGCGAGCGCTGTCGGCAAACGGGCTCCTGGGAAACAGCTCCACGAAATCCTTGAGCCGTGTCTGGGCTTCTTTCGTCGAGGTCTGGTCGAGCTCTATTGAATGTGACGAAAGGAACATTGTGTAACCGACAAGATAGTACGATTCCTCGTAAAACGGCGAGCTGGGGTAGGTCTGAACAATGCGGTCAAATTCCGTTTTCGCCTCGTCGTTCTTTTTGAGCGCGAGCAGGGACTTCGCCTGGTAATACAGCATCGAATCGTACGCGTTGTGGCCAGGGCACTGGGCGAGGACCTCGGCAAGAATGTTGGTGACGTCGTAATACTTCTTCTTGTTGTACTTTTCAACAGCCTTAGCAAGCTGGCCACTGCAGTCAAACAGTTTTTTCGGCTTCGCTGATGCCGAAACCGCAATGACTGCGGCAAGCAGCAGGGAAAGAAGAATCCGACTTCCGGATGTTCGCATCGTTATTCCTGTTTTGTTAAGAATCGCAGGGCCGCCGGGGGAAGCCTTCGAACCGATACTTTCTTCCAAAATACTTTGTATCCCGGGGAAGTAGTAAGAAGTGGTTTATGGGGTGCAGAAAAACAAGCGCATGCGGAGCGCATATCGGGCTTGATCCGAGCGTTACCGGCTTTATCGGCACGACGCATCGGCTTTGTCGACAGATTCCTTGAAGGCGCCTGCACAAGGAGGTATTTTCAAACAAGTTGCGCATTACATCTTTTTGCGGTTTTCCAGATGCTCGCAACCGTATGCGTACTGCGGGAGACTGCTTCTTGCGGAAATAATGATCCTTTACCGATATATTGTCCGTGAACATATCCTCCCGTTCTTCTATTCTCTCGGGATTCTCATCTTCATTTTCGCGATGCAACTTGCGGTGCAGCTCCTGCCGAGCATTATCGCCAAGGGGCTCAACCCGGGCGTTGTCTTCGAAATCTTCCTTATCAACATTGCCTGGGTGGTGGCGCTGGCGATTCCCATGTCGATTCTCGTGTCCACGCTCATGGCGTTCGGCCAGATGTCCGGCGATAACGAGATCATGGCGATCAAGGCATCGGGCCACAATCTGACTTTTCTGCTGACGCCGGTGCTTGCGGGCGCATGCGTGTTTACCGTTCTCACCATCTATTTCAATAACGACATATTGCCGGACGCAAACCACCGCGCCGCAAACCTTCTCACCGATATCTCGCGAAAGAAGCCGGCCGCCCTTGTGGAGCCGGGCGTGCTTATTACCTCCTTCGAGAACTATGCTTTGTTTGTCAAGAAGGTGAACGCAAGGTCCGGTGAACTCAAAGATGTCAAAATCTTCTCCCAGGTTCCCGGCGAAGACCCCTCGACGACGGTGGCCGAGCGCGGCGAGCTGTCATTGACAAAAGACGAGAAGTTGCTCAGGCTCACCCTGTACAACGGCGAGACCCACCGGCAGAGCTCAAAGAACAAAAAGGAGTATTTTGTGTGCCGGTTCCGCACGCAGGTATCCTTTATCAAGAACGTGGACACCGAGCTGAAGCGCACAAACAGTACCTATCGCGGCGAGCGCGAGAATGAGCTCTCAGATGATGCTCGCGGAAGTCGCCCAATATACGCAATCAAAGGAGAGCTACCTCAAAAGCTTCGGCCTGATCATCGACACGACGCTGGCAAACATCGACTCTCTTGAGCAGCTTGCCGCGCATCGCGATTTTTTTACGCAAAAGGACTCGGCAGCGGACTCGACCCGCACTTTTGCAGCATGGCTCTCGTCATTCTCCGCCCCCAACTCCCACGAAATCGCGGCATCGGAGGCGCGGCGCGAAACGAGCGTGACCGGCCGCCTTGTTTCGCAACTCAAGTATGAGGAAATGAAAATAAGCCAGCTTATGGTTGAGGTGCATAAGAAGTTTTCGATCCCGGTTGCCTGCATTGTGTTCGTGCTCATCGGCGCGCCCCTCGGCATCATGGCCAAACGCGGCGGCATCATGGTAGGTGCCGCGTACAGCCTGTTCTTCTTTATTGTCTACTGGGCCTTTCTCATCGGCGGCGAATCGCTTGCCGACAACTGCGTCATTTCCCCGTTTGCCGCCATGTGGACGGCGAACATCGTGATCGGTGTGTGCGGACTATTCCTGCTCTTTCTCATGACGAAAGAAACGAAGTTCATCTCGTTTTCGTTCCTTGTGAGGTTCTACCATTCTGTGTTCGGCAGACCCGCGCAGGCTGCCCGGCACGATCCGCCGCGGGGCGTTGTTGCAGGCCTGCGTGCCGCCGTGGCGGGATGCGTCAATTACCCGTATCGTCTGATGAGCAGAATCATCGGTATTCTGTCCGCCTATCTCATCCGCAAATTCGTCGGATATTTCGGCGGGCTGTTTATTGTTATCGTGATCGTCTTCGTGATAGTTGACTACGTTTCCAATCTCAGGCGGTTCGAGGGCGCGTCGTTCTTCACTGTGGCGCTTTTCTACTGGTATTACCTGCCGTGGCTTTTCGGCTTTGTCTTCCCTATTGTCATCCTGCTGTCGACCATGTCGGCAATCGGGTCCATGGCGCGCCAGAACGAACTCACCGCCATCAAGGCCGCAGGCGTCAATGTCCGGCAGCTTACCACGCCGCTGCTGGTCCTCGGGGTTCTGCTTGCCGCGTTCGGATTTTTCATAAGCGAGGGGGTGCTTCCAAAGGCGAACACGGCGAGGCGTGAACTCACCGAGCAGATGGGCCAGGACAAGGCGGTGCAGGCGCACGGTTCTTCCCCGGCGTCTCCGCAGGAATACCGCCGCAATTTTTACTACTTCGGCGACCCCAGGAACATTTATTTCTTCGGGGATTTCAGGACCGAGCCTCTGTATGCCAGGAACGTGTGGCGCGAGACCTTTGACGGCCCGATTATCATATCGAGGATTACCGCCGACGCCGCTGATTACAGGCACGGTCGGTGGCTTTTTCTGAACGGCACCAGGAGGACCTTCCGGCGAGACTCCGTTTCCGTATTGACATTCGACACGCTTGTCGATACAATTCTACTGGCGCGGCCCCAGGACATGGTTGCGCAGATCAGAAGCCCGGAGGAGATGAGCTACTGGGAACTGCAGAGTTTTGTCGACAAAGCCCGACGACGCGGTGAAGACGTGTCGAAGTGGCGCGCCCAGCTCGACTTCAAGATCGCGCTGCCGTTTTCAATTTGCATTGTGATCCTGCTCGGGATTTCCATTTCGGCCCGGGCCGGAAGAAAAGGAGGGGCAGTGTTGTTCGGCATCGGCCTCATGCTTTGTTTTTCGTATTGGATCATTTCCCAATTCGCAATTGCATTCGCGCAGAACGGGCAGATGCCCGCCCTGTTCGGCGCCTGGTTCGGCAACCTGCTTTTTCTCGCGATCGCCCTTCCCTTGTTCAGAAAGGCCTCGCAATGAAAGCGCCGCCCTCCAGGAGACGGGTTCTCATCGTGGACGACAACCACGACATTCTCGACCTGCTCGAAGTATTCTTGTTTGGAAAGTACGATATTGTTACCGCGCTCAACGGCTTTGAAGGCCTCAAGACCGCGCGCGAGATGATGCCCGACCTCATTATCACCGACATCATGATGCCGGTGATGGACGGCATCAAGCTTCTCAACAGCCTGCGCGAAGACCCGAAAACGGCCGGGGTTTCCGTTATCGCAATTACCTCGTTTATTAAGAAAGCAAATATCAAGAGCCTTCTTTCCGTGGGGTTTTCAACGGTGATTACCAAACCCTTCACGAGGGATTCTATCGTGGGCGCCGTGGAAAAGGCGCTTGCAAAACCATAACCGGGTGCCGGTGCAACAAAAACGACGAACCATTGCCGGGGCAATCGCCCTGATCCTTGTCGCGCTCGCCCTCCATGCCGCAGGCGGGGAAGCGGCCGCGCTCGGCGTGCCCGCGGCGCTTGTGACTGCGGCCATTGCTTTGGCGCTTTCCTTTGCCCGTTGGCGCCGGACGCCGGTCGGGGCGGATTGCCGTGAAAAAGAGGAAGTGTCGCAGCAGGCACTGGCCATAGAAAAGGAAGTTAACCGGGAAACCACCCGCGTGGGCGTGCACGTGCTGGGGGCGCAGTATCGCAAGGAGCAATGGAAGGCCATCGAGCTCGTGGTCGACAACATCCTCGAAACGTACCTGCAGCTCATGCGGCGCAGGCTTGATGCACAGACCATTGCCATCCTGTTCCCGACCGCTGACGGAGGATACACCATCCGTAAATACGATTCCACGAGCGACTGCATCAACGCCGAGGCCGTGATTTATCCGGGCAAAGGGGTGCTGGGCAGCTTTCTCAAAGGCGGACTCAAACAGCTCAACCTCCACGATATCGTGAGCGACAGCGTCACCCTTTACTATTACACGCGGGACGCGGGCATTCGTTCCCTTATGGCAAGCCCTATCGTAGCCGACGACGGCGTTGAGCGCGGTACCGTCATTGTGGACAGCACCGAGCAGAAGCATTTCTCCGAGGAGGACCACGCATACCTGGCCACGGTGGCGCACCTTATCGGCATGTCGGTCTATTACGCCTATGTCTGCAACGATCACAAGCTTGAGCACCAACGCATCGCGGCCATGAGTACCATCGAGAAGGACTTCTTCCAGAACCTGGACATCGACGCCATACTGGACAAGATGATTGAGATCATCCCGTTTGCCATTTCCTGCGACCGAATCACCCTCAGCCTCCGCACTGTCGGCACGGCCACCGCAACGGTGCACAGGGCTTGGGGCGCGCAGGCGGAAAATTTCAAGGGGCTCACTTTTTCGCTCAATGACAAATCGCTGGTAAGCCTCCTCTATGTCAAGAATATGGCGTTTTCGCGTAATTTCGCCGACGACCGGCAGGAGATCCGGTACGCCGGCGGGGAACCTGCCGCGGGCGACGCGCAGTCGTTCCTCGCATTTCCGATCGGAGTTGACGAATGCAAGGGCGCCATACTCCTGGAATCCGCCCGGAAGGACGCCTTTTCCGACTCGAACCGCGACTTGCTCGCGCGTATCGCCACGTCGGCGGGGCTTGCCATCGAGAAGCTGCAGGTCTTTGCACAGGCGCAAAATCTTGCCACGCACGACGGGCTCACCGGCCTCATCAACCACCGCCAGTTCCAGTCGGCGCTCAAGGATGAAATCACCCGCGCCATCCGCTACGGAGAGCCCCTGTCACTTGCCCTATGCGATATCGATTTCTTTAAGAAGATCAACGACACCTACGGACATCCGTTCGGCGATACCGTGCTCAAGGAAATCTCGTCGAAACTTTCCGCCAACATCCGCGACGGCATCGACATCGCCGCGCGTTACGGCGGCGAGGAATTCGCGCTCATTCTTGTCAAGACGGACGGCCAGACCGCAATGGAAACGGTTGAGCGCCTCCGCCAGAACCTTGCAAATTCGCTGTACAAGGCGCCGCACGGCGAGGAACTCCACGTCACCATGAGCTTCGGTATTGCCGTGTACGGAACTCATGCCAAACAGCTCGACCAGCTTATCTCCAAAGCCGACAAGGCGCTGTACCGCGCAAAAGAAGCAGGTCGGAACAGGGTGGAGATGCTGAGCGCATGATCTCACTCGCCCTCGCCCTCGATCATACGTTGTTCTGTCTTATCAATTCCCACCACGCGCCGTTCTGGGACGGTTTCTTCTGGACAATCACCTGGCTCGGCAACGGTTGGGTCATTACGCCGATACTGCTCGGAATAACCCTGGCCGTGATTCCCAGAAAGAAATATTGGTTATTCTTTGCCTTTGCCGCGGGCGGCATGATTCTTTCGAGCGTCATCAATACCCAGATAAAAGACGGTGTACAGCGTCCGCGGCCCCTGGGGTATTTTTCCACGCACGCGTCTTCGGACGCCGCAGCGGTACACGGGACCTACAGCGTCCATGTGGTGGGCGAGCCGCTGGCGTGGAGGTCGTTTCCGTCGGGCCACGCCAACACCGCGTTCTGCGCGGCATGCGTGCTCGCGTTCTTTTTGGGCGGTTGGTACTGGCTGGCGTTTGTGCCTGCGTTTCTCGTGGCCTATTCGCGCGTGTACATGGGCGTGCACTTTCCGCTTGATGCGGCGGCTGCCGCGGCGCTCGCGCTTGCGGTCATGGGAATTGCAGCCTGGGGCTACCGGTTCACCCTTCGCGCTTTGGAGAAGTGATGATCCTTGGAAAGAAAGTTGTTGTGGTCCTTCCAGCGTACAATGCGGAAAAGACCCTTCGCAGCACCTACGAAGAAATCCCCAAGACCGTCGTTGACGAAATAATACTCGTTGACGATGCAAGCAGGGACCATACCGTCGCCGTGGCGCAGGCAATCGGCATCAGGCATGTGGTTCGCCACGAAAAGAACCGCGGCTATGGCGCCAACCAGAAAACATGCTACGCGAAGGCGCTCGAAATCGGCGCGGACATCGTGGTAATGCTGCACCCGGACTACCAGTATACGCCGAAGCTCATTCCCGCTATGGTCAGCATTATCGCGAGCGGCCTGTATCCTGTCGTGCTCGGCTCGCGCATCCTGGGCAAGGGAGCGCGCAGCGGCGGCATGCCGCTGTACAAATACCTTTCCAACCGCTTCCTCACGCTCGCGCAGAACGTTCTCATGGGCCAGAAGTTGTCCGAATACCACACCGGCTACCGTGCGTTTTCGCGCGAGGTGCTGGAAAGAATCAGCCTGCGGGAGAATTCCGACGATTTCGTGTTTGACAATCAGATGCTGGCCCAGATCTGCTTTGCCGGGTTCGAAATCGCCGAGGTGACATGCCCCACAAAGTATTTCAAGGAAGCGTCGTCGATAGATTTTGCGAGGAGCGTAAAGTACGGGCTGGGCGTGCTGGGCGTGGCGGTGGGGTACAGGATGCAGAAGTGGGGGCTTGGGAAATTCGGGATATACGGAACCTCAAATCTCACTTGATGATCGAGACCGGAAAACCGTCTAGCAGGGTGTTGAAAAAGTCTCCCTTTTGTAAACATTTATCCTTATATTATAGGGGAACCCCAACCAAGGAGTATTGATGAGAGGTTCCCAGCCAGCCCAAGGCGGTATGTTCAGCTTCGTTTCTCCGGATTCCCGAGTGCCGGCAACGCACCCGCTTCGTCGTGTCAAACAGTTTACGGACATAGCGCTGCGCCGCCTTTCTCGTGACTTTGAGGCGATGTACAGCCGGATGGGACGCCCTTCGATACCGCCGGAATGGCTTTTGAAAGCACAGATATTGATGGCTTTGTTTTCGATACGGTCGGACCGGTTGTTTTGCGAGATGCTGGACTATAACATTCTGTTCCGATGGTTTCTTGACATGGATCTGGATGCGGCATCGTTTGATCATAGTGTGTTTTCGAAGAACCGAGATCGACTTATGGAACAGGAGATTGCGCACCGGCTGATGCAGGAAATCGTGCGTCTTGCTCGTTCCGAAGAGTTGTTGTCCGATGAGCATTTCACGGTTGACGGCACGTTGATTGAAGCCTGGGCATCGATGAAGAGCTTCAAGCGAAAAGACGCGGAATCGGCGAACAAGACTGACGATGATCGGAGTAATCCGTCGGTTGATTTCCACCATGAGAAGCGAAGCAATGAGACACATCAGAGTTCGACCGATCCAGAGGCGCTGTTGGCTCGGAAGAACAAGAGAACGGGAGCGCAGCTGGCGTATTCCGGTCACGTGCTGATGGAAAACCGAAATGGGTTGTGTGTTGATATCGCCATTGCGCCAGCGACGGGGACAGCGGAACGGGATATGGCGCTTGAGCTGATAAAGCATGAACGCAGGCGCGGAAAACGCCGGATGAAGACGGTGGGTGCAGACAAAGGGTATCATGCAACCGAATTTATCAAGAGCCTGCGACGCCTGCACGTGAAGCCTCACATTGCCGAGAAGGCCAACACTTCGCTTAAAGGGTTGGATGGAAGAACGACTCGGCATAAGGGATACAGCGTAAGTCAAAGGAAACGAAAACGGGTTGAAGAGATATTTGGGTGGATCAAGAGCGTCGGTGGCCTGCGGAAAACTCGGGTAAGAGGAATACGAATCAACCAGACTGTTGCCTACGTGGTTGCCGCAGCGTACAACTTGATACGCATGGTTAAGTTGATGCCGCAAACGGTGGGGGCAGCATGAGAATGGCCTGGGAATCCGGGGAAATGCCTCGGAACGAGGCAGGTAAAACCTCTCTGACATATGTAAAGTTGAAGTTAGGTTCATAAAAAATCAACAAGAGCGCTTCTGTTAGGACTATTTCAACAACCTGCTAGGACTCCAGAAGAGTCAGTCATGATACGATCCAGCGTGTATCGGCGCTTCGCTGTTCCGAACTTGCCCTCAATCTCTATCCGTATCCTTTCGTCAAGCCGTTGCAGTCTCCGCAGTAGATTCCGTTCGGATTCCTCCAATGGCGGTCGACCAAGCGGCGGACCTGACAACCGGATTCCTTTCTCCTGGCACCACCGCAGATTCTCACGCGTCCGGTATATCTTGTCCGCATGAACCGACTCGGGATATGAACCGGTGCGTGCCTTGAACGATTCCACTTGCTTCTGTAAATCGGTACTCTCGTTGTATGCGTCCCACGATATCCGGTCAACGTACGACTTGCCGCCGATCACCGATACCGACACTTTCGCCCCGAACTCAACATCTGCTGATGCCTTCCCGCGAACGATCGGGCGAACATGCGGTTTGCTCAAACTGACGATTCGGTCTTCTATCCTGCGGTGTTGCTGATCGAACATCCCGTATAAGACTCTTTGCTGCCGGTATATCTCCGAAGCAACCAGGAGTTTCTTGTAGTCCTGAGTCGAAAGAACCGACAACGATGATTTCCCGCGAAAATGGTCTATCGTCTTCAAATTGCGCCGCAGAAAGCCAAGCTGGTGCCGTATCCCTCGCCGTATATGCGATTTCGGCGCATGACGCCGCCGGATCGTCTGCAAATACTGCTTCCGGGCTTTCCTGCGGTACGTGCGTGGCTTGCGACTTGTCTTATCTCCAGATGCCCACAACTGATCTATGACCCGCTCCGTATGCTCTCGCGCATCGTTGAGAAGGCCGATATCGGTCGGATGACGCATGTCTTCCGGTGCACACGTCGCATCGATGATCAACCGTCCTGCGTTTGACGGCGGCTTTGCGTCCTCATCCTTCTTCCTGTCCGGTTTTGCTTTGGGAGCACACATCACATCGTTGATCCGCACCAGGAGCTCCGGTGTAATTCGCGAACGGAAATGCACCATCAGCGATGCGTCAAACGGCGCTTTCGTCGTGTACTCCTTCAGGCCGATGAAGTACTACAAATACGGGTTCTCACGCAGCTGAGCCACCGTCTCTTCATCCGTCAACTTCAGCCGCTCCTTGACAATCAGTGCGCCAAGCGCCATTCGCGCAGGATAGGCATCGTTGCCGGTATCGCCGAAATGGCGGCAATAGTCGGCCTCAACCTCATCCCACGGTATCAGCGTCGCAAGCTTCACCCAACGGTTCTCCGCATCAAGTGCGCCGCCAAAGGGAACTTTAAAGTCAAAGAGCGGAAGTACTGTTTGCAAGGTCTTCCGGCGATTCGAGTACATCTCTTGTCCAAGGGTTCTGGTGAAAAACAGCCACTGCCCGTGGATTTATTCACCAGAAATATAATCGCCGCGTTAGCTATTGTCAAGCATTATCATAGGAAAACCAAAAGATGTCCAATAATTTCAAAGCTGTTCAGCAGGCCCTATGTACTCGAAAATGACAGGCAGTTGCGTTCTCATACTGTTAATAATACACGATCAACAGCGGAATAGCAACCAGCAGGCGTACTGTTTTTTATAGGACGGTTGGACGAATTGTGGATTTTAGATTGCAGATTGATGGTTGAATTGGGGAACCAATGTGCTGTCTCGCGGGTTAACCAGTGAGATCTGCGCCAGTCAACGGTGTAGAGAGTATTTTGTCGGCGGGACTATTTCTTTTCCGAGCTTCTCAATTCATTAAGAAGCTCTTGCGCCTGCGTTTGAATGGCCGGAAGCTCCTCCTTTACTGCTTTCCATAAGATTTGATAATCGATGCCCCAATACGCATGTATGCACTTGTCACGCATCCGTGCCATGTCCGACCAAGGGATTGCAGGACGAGTGGCTTGGATCGTGCCTGGAATATTTTTCGTCGCTTCACCGATAATTTCAAGACAGCGTATCACTGCATATGCCGTCTTGCGGTCCGCGTTGAATTGGTCAAACGTCATTTCCCCCAAAAAACTTTCGGCCTGCGTAATATTCTCGATTATGTCGGACAGGTAAATCGAGTTGTCGCGCGTCATACAGCAACCGCCTCTGCATAAATGCGGTCCCTGAGTTCGGCGCGAACATCTTCACGCGGCACAAGATCAACCTCGCCGCCCAACAGACTTATCAGGTAGTTTTCCGCAGAACACAGTGCCAGCATCCCAATGGGGCGTTCGAAGACTGCCAAGATATCAACATCACTGTTTTCGCGGGCCTCACCGCGAACCACCGACCCGAAAACGGCGAGACTTGTGATGCCGTAGCGTTTGCGCAATTCATCAGAATGGGCGCAAAGAATAGTCTTTATCTCGATTAATGATTTCATGCAGACCTCTTGTTGAACAAAATACAACATCGACACAATAACCAGCTATTGGCCCGGTTTTTCAGAAGTATCTTTTACGTCTCCAACAATAGTTTTCCCCGCCTCTCTCACAAAGTACACATATCCGTACTCTGCCTTGATTTCCCGCAATTGCGGCATTTTCCTGTAACCCTCCGCCTTGTCGATCCTGCAGACAAAATACGCGGGTTTGTCTATGGGGCCGTTCAAAAGCCAGTTTACGTCATAGTCGTTGGGGTTTCCGCCCGGCTTCTTCTTTAGGTAGAACAGATCCGCATAGGTCTTGAACAGCGACCGCGCATACACGTTTTGTCCGTGCAGTCCGCGGTAGAAATCGATGGGGCCGGCATCGGTGTAGTATTCCATCTTCGGCACAAACACGATGGCCGCGATCTGCAGGCAGAGCGCAGTTGACACAATAAGCACCCCGAAGCCTGCGGCGAACCGCTTCTTTCCAAGAAGCACGGCCGCTGCCACGAGCGCGGCGCCATACCCGGCTCCCACCAGCATTTCCGCGTAATGCCACCTGCCCGGATACGTGAGGCAGTCGCGCGCAAACCGGTCCGTCACGAGCGGTATAAGCCATGACGTGTGCATCATGACAAGCGGAAACGCCGCGATGGCGAGCGCCACGAGCAACCCGAACGCGGCCAGTGAAACGGTGAGCCAGCGTTTCCACACGAGTTTCCCCGACAGCACCGCGTGCATGTGGTAGGCGGCAAGAAAAGTAATCGGAAAATAACAGAGCGACGAATACAGCACGGTCTTTGTCTTGACAATAGAAAACAGGACCAGCACCACCCAGAACACGACAAGCATCCACCGGGTAAACCGCTGCTGCTCATCGGAACCGGCCCTGCCCGGAAGAAAGGACCGGATGGCGAGAAACGACGCAGGAAAACAACCGAAAAGAAGCACCACGAAATGAAACCAGAACGGACGGCCGTGTCCTGCCTCGCCGGACGAAAACAGTTTTGCCTGGTACTTGACAAATTCGATAACAAACCACGGGCCGTGGGCCAGGGTTTCGGCGCCGTACCACAACAGGGACACACAGGCTGCCGCGGCGGCGCACGCGGCAACGCCCTTTACAGTTACGTAAGGCTTGAACCGGCGCAGTGCCCAGTAGACGCATGCGCACAGCACGGCGACGACAATCGATGCCGGTCCCTTGGTGAGCGTTGCAAGGCCCAGAAACGCGCCTGCAAGCGCGAGCCATCCTGCACGAGATGGCCGCACATCCGTCTTTTCGCTTTTGAAAACAAAATAGATGCCCAGGAACGTGAACAGGTTGAACACCGGGTCGATGATTCCGGACTTGAAGAACAGATGGGGCATAAACGACCCGAGAAAGGCTCCTGCCCAGAGCAGGCCGAATCGCCAGTCGAATATGCTCCTGCCTATGCGATAGACCACCAGCAGGGTTGCCATACCGCACAGCGCATTGACAAAACGGGCCGCAAACTCGTTGACGCCGAACAGGGTCATGGATGCCGCCTGGAGCCAGAAGAACAGGGGCGGCTTTTCCCAAAACGGCTGGAAATTGATCTGGACCTGCAGAAGATTGTGACTGACCAGCATTTCACGGGCAGCTTCGGCACAATTGATTTCGTCCCAGTCGAACAGGTGTGCGCGGCCGAGGAAGGGGACAAAGAAGAACAGGCCTGCGCACAGTATCAGCAATTGGAACAGCAGGTTTCTTCTTTCTTCATTCACAAGTGTTTATTCCGAGTTACTCAGTCATGGTTCTACGGTCAACATCTTCCGATTGTGCACAACCCTGCACGCCTGCAGTGTCTTAACACTCATACCTCGCCGCGAGCGGAAACCGTCTCCCGCACCCGAAAGCCTTTGGGGTCACCTTGAGCCCCGGTGCGGCCTGCCGGCGTTTGTATTCGCTGTTCTTGACGGCCCTCACAACCCACTCGACCGTCGTTTGGTCGAATCCATGTTGTACGATTTCTGCAGCGGATTTTCCTTCTTCAACGAAAAGTTCGATGATCGGGTCGAGAATATCGTACGGCGGCAGGGTATCCTGGTCTTTCTGGTTCGGACGAAGTTCGGCGGACGGCGGTTTTCCGATGCTGTTTGCAGGGATGATTTCCCTCTCGCGGTTGATGTAATTCGCCATCCTGTAGACCATGGTCTTGGGAAGATCGGAGATCACGCCGAGGCCGCCGCTCATGTCGCCGTACAGGGTGCAGTAGCCAACCGCGAGCTCGCTCTTGTTGCCGGTTGACAAAAGAAGATGGCCCAGTTTGTTCGACAGCGCCATGAGGATGATTCCGCGCACGCGCGCCTGGATATTCTCTTCAGCCAGGCCGGGCGGCTGACCGGCAAAATGAGGAGAAAGTTCTTTGAGGAATGCGGTAAACGGCGCTTCGATGGGAATGGTTGAAAAGGCAATGCCGAGGTTTTTTGCCACAGCCGCGGAATCCTCTACACTACCCTCCGAGGAATACCGCGACGGCATGGTAACGCCCCATACGTTGTGTGCGCCGAGCGCCTCCACGGCGAGCGCGCAGGTAACGGCGGAATCGATGCCGCCGGAGAGCCCCACGAGCGCTTTTGAAAAGCCGCATTTATGAAGGTAGTCGTACAGGCCGAGCACAAGTGCACCGTGGGCGCTCTCCACTGTATCGAGATGAGGTGCCGCAAGCGGAGGTCCCCAGGCCGACGTTTCCACCGTCTCTACGCATTCGGCAAACGAAGGGAGCTTCGCACGCAGTGCGCCTCCGGCGTCCACGGCAATGCTGTTTCCGTCGAAGATGAGCTCGTCGTTGCCGCCGGTTTGGTTGACAAAAACAAACGGAATGCCATGCCGTTGAGCATGGTTCTTCACCATGGTGAACCGTGTTTCTTCTTTGCCGAGGTGAAACGGCGACGCCGAAAGGTTTATGAGCAGGGTGGCGCCCTTTTTTGCAAGCTCCGCCACCGGGTCGAAGTCGTAGAGTAGCTTTTGCCACATGCCCGGATCATTCCACGCATCTTCACATATGGTAATTCCAAGCCTCTCGCCCTTGAACGGGACAACGCTGCGGTTCACGGCAGGGTCAAAATAGCGCGATTCATCGAACACGTCATAGGTCGGCAGGAGCGACTTGTCCTGCTGGAAAACGAGTCCGCCGTCGCATACGAGAAGGGCGGAATTGGACAACCGCTTGCCGTTTGGCCGGCTGTTCGGCATGGCAAAGCCGAACAGGATCCCCGCGCCCGGGAGCGTGGCGGAGAATCGCCGGATTTCGTCGAGCGCCTGCATGCCGCGCCGTATGAACCACGGCTGTTCCAGCAGGTCGCGCGGGGGGTATCCCTGAACGATCAGTTCGGAAAACACGAAAAGGTCTGTTGCGGTGTCATGTGCAGATTCGATCGCGGCCAGCATCTTCGCGGTGTTGCCGGCTATATCGCCGGTGATGGGGTTAAGCTGGCACAGGGCGATTTTCAAAGGGTCCTGCTTTTGTTAGTGGAAATGCAGAGTTGGAAATTGACAGTTACCAGTTAACAGTGAATGGAAAGCATCAGTATCTTAATTTTCGCTCCCAACGCTTCACTATTCAACCTCAACAATCCTATTCTCTTCTCCGCGTTCTCCGTGGCGAGATTATCGGACAATAAGCGACGTGCCCGTCATCTCCGCCGGTTTCTCAATTCCGAGCAGTTCGAGCATCGTGGGCGCAATGTCGCAGAGTCTGCCGCTGTCGCGAAGTCGGACCCTGCCCGCACCGATCAACATCAGCGGGACCGGGTTTGTCGAATGCGAAGTCATGGGCGAGCCGTCTGCAAGCATCATCTGCTCTGCATTGCCGTGGTCGGCGCTTACGATGCACGCGCCGCCTTTGGCGACAACCGCCTCAACCACGTCGTGGACGCAGGTATCGATGGTTTCCACGGCTTTCACGGTCGCGGAAAATACGCCCGTGTGGCCCACCATGTCGCAATTGGCGAAATTGGTTATCACCACATCGTACTTGTCGGACGCGATGGCCTCCACGAGTTTGTCCCGCACCTCTAACGCGCTCATCTCCGGTTTGAGATCGTAGGTGGCGACTTTGGGGCTGTTCACCAGGATCCGATCTTCGTTCTTGAACGGGTCATTTCTCTGGCCGTTGAAAAAGAAGGTGACGTGCGCGTATTTCTCGGTTTCCGCGCAGCGAAGCTGCTTGAGTCCGTGCGCGGCAAGCACCTCGCCGAGGATGTTGGTGGTGGGTATTTCCGGATACGCTTCGGTAAACCGGCCCTTGTCGTAGTAATGGGTCATTGCGACAAAAAGAATGGTGTTGGGGATAGTTATGAATTCCTTAAAGGAAGGTTCGGCAATAGCCATTGTCAACTGCCGGGTGCGGTCGAACCTAAAATTGAAGAAAATAATGACGTCGTTTGCGCCGATCCCAGAGAAATTGATGAGCCGAGGCTTGATGAATTCGTCGTTTTCACCTGCTGAGTACGCGTCGTCGATGGCAGCTTGCCAGGTCGCCACGGCTTTGCCTTGGCCCTGCATGAGGGCGCGGTAGGCGAGTTCGGTGCGGTCCCAGCGTTTGTCGCGGTCCATGGCAAAGTACCTTCCGATGACCGTTGCCACCCTGCCGATTCCGGTTTTGTCCATGCCGCTCTGGAGAAAGGCCAGGTGCTCGCGGGCCGATCGCGGGGGAGTATCGCGCCCGTCGGTGATGGCGTGCACCAACACATTGTGAAAATCGCGCCGTTTGCACAGGTCGAGCAGGGCAATGCAATGGCGCGTGACCGCGTGCACGCCTTCCTCCTGGATAAGGCCCATAAGGTGCAGCGTGGCGTTGCGTTTCTTTGCCTCGTCGATTGCGCCGACGAAGGCCTTGTTTGTGAAGAAGTCGCCGTCGGTCACCGATTTGTCGATGCGGGTAAGGCTCTGGTACATGATCCGCCCCGACCCGATGTTGAGGTGCCCCACTTCGCTGTTGCCCTGGTAGCCTTCGGGCAGGCCCACGCTCAGCCCGGACGTGGCGACAAGCGTCGTCGGGTTTGATGCCTCATATGCATCTGTAAAAGGCGTGCGGGCAACGTGGATGGCGTTGGTGTTGTCTTCTTTTCCTCGTCCCCAGCCATCACGCACAATGAGGCAGACCGGTCTTTTCTTCATCACGCTGTACTCCTTGTGAAGCGGAAGATGTAAATGAGCAGGGTCCGCAGATTTTAGTGCCCATAAATATAGCAAATATCATATATTAAGGAACAATATATGTTGGAGAAAACATAGGGTCTTGACTGCCTGCGGCTTTGCCAATTGTACAGACGGTCCACCCATCCAGCGAGATCCTGGATTGACGATTGAAAATTGACGAATTGCAGATCAGGCAGAAAACGGTTCATTCCGTCCCTCAATCATCAATCTACAATCTGATAGCTGCAATTTTTCCCGGGTTTCCCGAGCAGGGCGCCCGTACATGATTCTTGACAAGAAAGATAAAATAATTCCAGGTAGCCAGATTAATGGACGACCCAAAATCTCCCATAGACTCCTTCAACGTCACCCTCGGTTCCTCTCCGGCGGCACGTCCAACTGTGCGACACGTCGAACCATGGAACATCCTGGTGTGTTCCGACCTTGGCTTTGCATCCACGAAACCGCAGCAGGCCCGCATTGCCGAATGGAACGAATTCATGAGGTCGCAGAACATTGTTTTTTCCGGCACGGTGGAGAATACATTGACGGCGGCAGGAAAACCGCTCTATGTGGAGTATCCTTTGCAGTCGATGAAGGATTTTTCCTCCGGCACCGTTGAAAAGACTGTCCCAGAGCTTGCGTCCTTTTCCAGTGTGCTGGTTGCCCTGCAGCGATTGCTCGAGGGGAAGACCGGTTGCGCGGACGCGGCCTCAATGGTTAAAGGCGCAGGGCTTCCGGTCGAAGAAGAACGCCGCGTTCTCGGCATGCTTGGCCCTGCACCAGGCGCCCCAAAGCCGAAGCCACAGGAAAAATCGTCGGATTCACCCATTGACAGAATACTGTCAATGGTGGGTCCCGCGTCCGCGGCTCCGGGCCCGGCCGACCGGCCGCATTCCGGGGCGGGTGCCGCAGTGGCAGGGGCCCTTTTTCACGCGGTTGTTGACGCACCGGAGACATACGACAAGGCCAAAGTCTCCGCATACGTCGTCGAGTGCGCAGCCCGGCTCAACAACCAGTCTGCTGCAATAGCGGCGCGGCCGTTCTACGCGATGCGGATGGCGTCGTGGAACTGCCTCATGACGCTCGCGAAAATGGTCGGACGGCAGACATCGGCGTCGATAACCGTTTTTTCTGCGCCGGCGGAAGACATGCCCGGCCGTCTTGCCCAGGTGCTCGCTTGGTGCATGGAGGCCGGCGAACCGCCGGATATTATAGTGTGGGATTACGACGTTTCTTTTTCCAACGCAAGTGTTGACGTTATTGCAGCCATGGCAGAGGCCGCGGAGCGGTACAAGTGCATGGTGATTGCGCCGATTGCTGCGGCCGACCCGCTGCTTGACAGCATTTCCGGCAGGTCGAGCGTGTCGCACCTGTTTGAGGACGTGCGGTTTCTTCCATACAAAAAACTGCGGGAAAACACGCATACGCGGTGTTTGTGCCTGTGCGGACCGGCGCTGGTCTTTCCCGGCGCGAAAGACGGCCCGCTGCACCAGCACTGCAGGTCGCCGTGGTATGCGGTGACCAGGTGGGCCGAAATGTTGCTTGTAGAGAACAATCCCTTCGGGGCACGCCCCTCGCAGCCGGCTGCGGAAAGCATTTTCTCCGGGGGACCCGGTTTTGCGGAACGTATCGCCCCCGGCATCGCGGCCGAAGCCGCGGGCATGGGGCTCACGCTGTTTTCCGATTCGCCGGAGGGGAAGACGCTCGACAAAGCGGTTACCGTGATTTCCGGGGACGAGGTTGACAAAAGCTTCACGAGTTTCACGTTTAACCTTCTTGTCAACCGCGTGATCCGGCTGTGCGGCATTCGAGTGCTTGCGGCCGGGGCCGGGGAAAAGAAGGAGGATATTGCCGCCGCGCTACAGGAGTTTGTGCGGCGCGACCTTGCGGCATGCGGCATTGCATCCGGCGGAGGCGCGGTGAACGCATCGGCGCAGGGAGCGGAGGCCATTACCATGGCGGTCGACTCCGAAACCGCGATTTCCGGTTATCGGGTGAGGTTCTCATTTTCCATCTAGCAGGGTGTTGAAAAAGTCTCCCTTTTGTAAACATTTATCCTTATATTATAGGGGAACCCCAACCAAGGAGTATTGATGAGAGGTTCCCAGCCAGCCCAAGGCGGTATGTTCAGCTTCGTTTCTCCGGATTCCCGAGTGCCGGCAACACACCCGCTTCGTCGTGTCAAACAGTTTACGGACATAGCGCTGCGCCGCCTTTCTCGTGACTTTGAGGCGATGTACAGCCGGATGGGACGCCCTTCGATACCGCCGGAA
>CAVSQB010000019.1:0-239127 GCA_963729895.1 uncultured Fibrobacterota bacterium
TCCGGCGGTATCGAAGGGCGCCCCATCCGGCTGTACATCGCCTCAAAGTCACGAGAAAGGCGGCGCAGCGCTATGTCCGTAAACTGTTTGACACGACGAAGCGGGTGCGTTGCCGGCACTCGGGAATCCGGAGAAACGAAGCTGAACATACCGCCTTGGGCTGGCTGGGAACCTCTCATCAATACTCCTTGGTTGGGGTTCCCCTATAATATAAGGATAAATGTTTACAAAAGGGAGACTTTTTCAACACCCTGCTAGGGTTCAGCCAACCGGCGTAATGTAGGGGCGCTTTCCATTGCGCCCTTTTTGTTAACCGCCGGTTGTCTGAACCCATACCCCCTCTGCGGGTGCACCCCAAGTGGAAGCTGTGGCAAGCGTCAACTCCCGTGCGGGGGCACCTAGAGAGCGTAGTTGACAAGACAAAATATCTCTTAACAAATTTATCCCATAGGGCCCCGATTACTTTTTATCAGCCATTGCGCCGGGCTGCAAATATTCAACCGCGCCGTGGTGGAGCACAAATAGAATTCCCCACCCTGCCCCCATAAAACCGCAATTGTCAAGGCAACCTGAAGCGACTGCGGCACACTTCCTCTGCCAGCGCGCCAGGTTGGATCGGAGGGTGTGCCGGAGCACAGTGCCGGCCGACCCGCCGTCCCTGCCGGGACGGGGCGCCCATTTCTTCTTCCCTATGGAAAAAAGGAACAGCCAAATCTATCTTCCCCTTTTCCTTGAAAACCCGTCCGGGACCATATATTTTTCATAGTCTTTTTCGGACATCTCCATCACCAATCCAAAAATATCAATAAGTCGGGAGGCTTTCATGGCTAAGTATGTTTATTTTTTCGGCGGCGGCAAAGCCGACGGCAACGAATCGATGAAGAATCTCCTGGGTGGCAAGGGAGCAAACCTTGCTGAAATGGCAGGCCATCCGGCCCTCAAGCTGCCGGTTCCCCCCGGATTTACGATAACGACCGAAGTCTGCACCTGCTATTACGACAACAAGAAGACCTATCCCAAAGAACTCAAAGTGCAGGTCAATAAGGCGCTTGCCCAAGTGGAAAAAATCATGGGCAAGAAATTCGGCGATCCCAACGACCCGCTGCTCATGTCCGTGCGCTCCGGCGCGCGCCGGTCCATGCCCGGCATGATGGACACGGTGCTCAACGTGGGCCTCAACGACGTTACCATCCAGGGGTTGATTGCCAAGACCAATAATCCCCGGTTTGCCTACGATGCCTACCGCAGGCTTGTGATGATGTACGCAGACGTTGTCATGGAAAAGGCGGCCGGCATCGAACTCAAAGGCGGGAAAGGCATTCGCAAATTGATGGACGAGAGGCTCGATCAGGTCAAGAGGCAGAAGGGTTACCACATAGATACCGGCCTCACCGCAGACGATCTCAAGGCGCTTGTGGCCGAATTCAAGCAGATGGTAAAAGATCATCTGGGCCAATCGTTTCCGGAAACGCCCCAGGAACAGTTGTGGGGCGGCATCGGTGCGGTCTTTATGAGCTGGAACGGGAAACGCGCGGTTGATTACCGCCGTATCGAGAAAATACCGGACGACTGGGGCACTGCGGTCAATGTGCAGAGCATGGTGTTCGGCAACATGGGCGAAGACTCGGCCACCGGCGTTGCCTTCACGCGCAACCCGGGCAACGGAGACAACCATTTCTACGGCGAGTATCTTATTAACGCACAGGGTGAAGACGTGGTGGCGGGCATTCGCACGCCGGCTCCCATCAACGTGCATTCGGCGAACGACCAGAGCAAGAACCTGCCCACGCTCGAAAGCGCTTTCCCGGAATGCTACAAACAACTGTTTGGGTTTCAGCGGGGACTCGAAAAACACTACAAAGACATGCAGGACATCGAGTTCACCATCGAAAAAGGCAAGCTCTATATGCTGCAGTGCCGCGTTGGAAAACGCAACGGGGTTGCCGCGGTGAAGATGGCTGTCGACATGTACAAAGAAAAATTGATCGACGCGGCCACCGCCGTCATGCGTGTCGGGCCCAACCAGCTTGTCGAGCTGCTGCTGCCCATGATCGATCCTAAGGCGGAAAGCGCCACCCAGTCCATCGCAAAGGGCCTTCCCGCCGGTCCCGGCGGCGCCAAAGGACGCGCCGTGTTCACGTCCAAAGACGCGGTGGCGTGGGCGGAGCGCGGTGAGAAGGTTATTCTTGTTCGTGAAGAAACATCCCCTGAGGACGTCGACGGCATGCACAAGGCACAGGCGATTCTCACGGCCAAAGGCGGCATGACCTCGCACGCGGCGCTGGTTGCGCGCGGCTGGGGCAAGTGCTGCGTCGTCGGCTGCGCCGACATCGAGGTGGGCGACGACAACAAGTCGTTCAAGACCAAAAAGGGCACGGTGGTGCGCGAAGGAGACTGGGTTACGCTCAATGGAACCAAGGGCCTTGTGTACGAGGGCAGCCTTGCATTGGTGGATATCGACCTTGCCACCAACACCACCTTTAAAGACTTGATGGCTCTCGTCGACAAGACGCGCGTTCTCAAGGTGCGAACCAACGCCGACACGCCGAAGGATGCGAAAAAGGCGGTCGAGTTCGGCGCAGAAGGCATCGGCCTGTTCCGCACCGAGCACATGTTCTACGGCGAGGGTTCCGACAAGCCCCTTTTCCTGCTTCGCAAGATGATCATGAGCAAAACGCTCGACGAGCGCAAGGCCGCCCTGGCCGAGCTGTTCCCGTTCGTTAAGAACGACATCAAGGCGACCATGGAGGCGATGGGCGGCAGGCCGGTCACCATCCGTCTGCTCGACCCGCCGCTGCACGAGTTCGTCCCGCACGCGGCCGATAAGCTTGAAGCGCTCGGACGCGAGCTGCACGTGGATGCCGCGGAGCTTCACAAACGCGCCGAAGGCCTGCGGGAAAATAATCCCATGCTCGGCCACCGGGGCGTGCGTCTCGGCATCACCTATCCTGAGATTACCGAGATGCAGGTGCGCGCCATTCTCGAGGCCGCGGGCGAGCTCATCAAGGAAGGAAAACCGGCATATCCCGAAATCATGATCCCGGTCACGTGCGCGGTCGCTGAAATCAACGACCAGAAGGTCATTGTCGACCGCGTGTACCCGGAAGTGTGCGCGAAGGTTGGGATCAAGAAGATCCCGTTCATGTACGGCACCATGATCGAAATCCCGCGCGCTGCGCTCACCGCGAACAAGATGGCGCAGACCGCGGAGTTCTTCTCGTTCGGGACAAACGACCTCACGCAGATGGGCTTCGGATTTTCCCGTGACGATATCGGCAGCTTCCTGCCCGATTACCTCAACAAGAAGACCCTGCCTGCCGATCCGTTCCAGACGATCGATCAGGAGGGCATCGGCGAGCTTATCAAAATCGGCATCGAGCGCGGCCGTTCGGTGCGGGCTAATCTGAAGGTCGGCATCTGCGGCGAACACGGCGGCGATGCCGATTCCGTCAAGTTTTGCCATCGCGTGGGCATGAACTATGTTTCTTGTTCGCCCTTTCGGGTGCCTATTGCGCGCCTTGCCGCGGCCCAGGCTGCGGTGGAAGACAAGAAACCTGCCGCGAAAAAGGCAGCAACGGCGCAGAAACGCGTTGCAAAGAAGAGAAAGTAAGCACTACGCTGTTGGAAAGATTCAGGTTCTTCCTTATGAAACGGGCAAGATCGGTCGATCTTGCCCGTTTATTTTTGTTCGAGAACTCTCGAATAACCGTTCTTCACAATTATCAATAGAAAGAGGTTGCGTTAGTGAAAAAATCATTATTGTCTTCTATCCTGAGCGTCGCGGTTTTTCTGGCCCTGGCCGGGTGTTCGTCAAAAGACAAGGTCACCCGGCTTTCCACACAGGACCAGAAGGTGAGCTACATGTTCGGCCTCAACATGGGCGGCTACCTTAAGAAACTGGGGATCAACGTCGACAAGGCCGCCTTGCTTCAGGCGATCAACGACACCTTGTCCGGCGCGAAGTTGCTTCTCACGCCGCAAGAGGTTGCGGCCGTCCAGCAGGAATTCAGCCAGAAGATGCAGGAACAGCAAATGGCAAAGACAAAGGCGGCCTCGGAAAAGAACGGAAAGGAAGGCGAGGAATTCCTGAAGAAGAATAAAGGCGAGAAAGGCGTTGTCACCACCCCTTCGGGCCTTCAGTACCAGATTCTCACCCAGGGGTCGGGACCAAAGCCCAAGGCCACCGACATGGTAACCGTGAATTACCGGGGCACGTTAATTGACGGAAAAGAATTTGACAACTCCTACAGCCGAGGCCAGCCTGCAACGTTTCCGGTCAACGGCGTCATTCCAGGATGGACCGAAGGGTTGCAGCTTATGAATGTTGGAACCAAGGCTAAGCTTTTCGTTCCGGCGAACCTCGGTTACGGTGATCGTGGTGCCGGGCAGGAAATCGGCCCCAACCAGACGCTTGTCTTTGAGGTTGAACTTCTCTCCATCGGGCCGAACAAGACTGCTGCGCCTGCGGCGGCTGCGGTTGCTCCGGCCGCCAAGCCGAAAAAGTAGGGAAATAAGTTCTCGAGTACTGAAAGCGGCACGCAGGGAATCGCGTGCCGCTTGTACTTTCGCCGTGACGATTCCCCGTCCACCTCAAGTATATTTCTTAGAACAATTCTATCGGGGAATTCGCAGCGATGCTCACCGTAGACTTCCACTGCCACACGCTCTTCAGCAAATGCGGAGGCAAGGGCCCGCAAACTCTCGGCGCTCGCCATCACCGACCATGGACCGCTCCTCAAAGGCGGTCCGCCCACGACGTTTTTCGACAGGTTGTTTGATCCCGTTGACGGCATACGGTTACTCAAAGGGATGGAATGCAATATCGTCGACGATGCCGGGGCAATCGATTTCCCCCTGAAAATGCTGCAATACGCCGACATCGTCCTCCTCGGGCTTCACCCGCATCTTCCTTTGGGGAAGACCGCAGGTCACAACGCTGCGCTCCTGATCCGCGCTCTTGCAAAAAACCCGTTTGTGGATATCGTGACTCATCCGGAAGACGTGCAGTATCCCGTTGATTTCGATATGCTCGCCGATTACGCGAAGGAGAACGGCATCGCGGTGGAGTGCAACAATTCCAAGGTGCTCAATAACCGCGTTTCGCCGGAACGTATGATCGAGCTTCTTGACGCATGCAAGAAGGCCGGGTGCAGGATAGCCGTCGATTCCGACGCGCACGCGCTGGGGGAAGTGGGACTCGACAGTTCTGTGCGGCCGCTGCTGGAGCGCGCGGGCGTTCCATCACGGCTGATTGTCAATGAAACGGCGGAAAGCGCGCTTGCATTTGTGGAAGAGCGAAGAATAGTGAAACAGGATTTTGTGAGGTCAAAGCAGGCGGTATGAAGCCTCTCTGGTGTGCATTGCGCCGGCCGGCGTGAGCACGCTCGAATACAAATAGAACTCGTCGATCGGTATGCCTTCAGCCTTGAACAGGTTGTTGGCCGAGAGAAAACCGGTTATCTTGGCAAGCGGCGCCTCGGGTCTGAGTCTTGCAAGCGTCAAATGAGGGTGAAACTTCCTCTGTTCCGGCTCCAGCCCCAATTCTTCCAGAAGGCGTTCGATTTCATCTCGCAGAAGAGCCAACTCTTCGGACGGCTCCACGCCGACCCACAGCACATTTGGTTTTCGCCGCGGTGGGAAATAGCCCACGCCCTTGAGCGTCACCGGGAACCGGGAGGCATTTACATCGTGCATGGACTCGGCAATCTCATCAAGCAGGTGATCGTCCGCGTCGCCGATGAACCTGAGGGTGAGGTGCAATTGGTCCTTTGACACCCATTTCGCGGCAGGCACGCCGAAACAGATGTTTGCAAGAGCGTCCTTTATTTCGTCGGGAAAGTCGATCGCGATAAAGAGTCGGTGCATAGGAATTCGATTCGCAGAATCGGAGGTACCGCAAAAAAATAGTTAATTCCCGCGGCGGCTGCATTGCGGACCCGGTGCGTTCCTTTGTGCCGCCTTTGTCCCGCGGTTTCCTTGGCATGCGTTATGCTGCTTGACTTTTATGGGCTCCGTACTATTTTATTTGTCATACAGACCGCGCACTTCAGAAAGGAACCCTTCATGATCCCCGTGCTTACCGTGGCGCAAATGCGCAAAATTGACGAAATGGCAATCGGCGGTAATTCCGCGGTCGGTTATTCCTACATGATGGAAGCCGGCGTCGGCCTCTTCGACGCGGCGCGGCAACTTGTGCCCACGCCGCGCAGCGGCGATATCGTGATCATCTGCGGCAAAGGGAACAACGGCGGCGACGGGTTTACCGCGGGACGGCTGCTGCTTGAGGCGGGGTACAAGGTCATGTGCTATGGACTGTGTCAACCTGACGACCTCCAAGGAGAGGCGAAGCTCGCCTACGATTCCTATATCGGCCGCGAGGGCAATTTCCTGGTGCTCGACGACGTTGCCGACCTGGGCACCATGCGCAAGAGCAGCCTCATCGTGGACGCTGTGCTTGGCACCGGCATCAAGGGAGATCCGCGCGGACTTTCCGCAGAGGTGATCGACGCCATCAACGCTTCGAACGTGCCGGTGCTTGCGGTGGACACGCCGTCGGGCCTGGACAACGACCGGGGCGTTGCGGGCAAGTCCTGCGTCAAGGCGGCGGTCACGGTTACCATGGGGTTTCCCAAGATCGGCTGCTATTTCTTCCCGGGCAGGTTGAATGTTGGAACGCTTCGCGTAAAGGACCTTGGCTACCCTGAACGAATTGTCGAAAAATACGGGTCGAACATCTTCCTGCCGGCGACCCAGGATTTGAGGAAAATGCTTCCTGCCCGTAAACCGGCAGGTTCCAAGTTCGATCACGGCGCTGTCCTCATGGTGGCCGGGTCGGCCGGAATGACCGGTTCTGCGACGCTCGCGTCGGTGTCCGGCCTGTGCTCCGGCTGCGGACTGGTGTATCTCGCGTCGCCGGAAAGCGTGGTGCCGGTGCTTGCCGCAAAGCTCACCGAAGTCGTGCTTGTTCCCATAGACGGGACCGCCGCCGGCGCGCCGGCGCTTTCCGCTTCGGAAAAGCTGCTCGAGAAAATGAAAACCGTCCAGGCGCTCTGTATAGGGCCTGGCATTTCCCATGGCGACGAGACCGCACGGCTTGTTTGCCGCCTTGTATCGAAAAGCACGGTTCCCGTGGTGCTTGACGCCGACGGCATCAACGCATTCAAGGGGAAGAGCGAACAGCTCAAGGACCGCACAGCGCCGCTTCTTATAACCCCGCATGCGGGTGAGTGGGCAAGGCTGTTCGGTCCCATGCCCGCAAGCCCTGCCGGGACCATTGACGAGCTCAAGAAGAGGGCGCAAGACTTTTCGATGACGATCCTTTACAAAGGGAACCCCACCATCATAGCCGATCCGTCCGGCAGGGCCTATCTGTCGCCCTACGGAAATTCGGGGATGGCCACCGCCGGTTGCGGCGATATCTTAAGCGGCATTGTTTCCTCGCTTGTCGCGCAGGGGTGCACGGTGACTGAGGCCGCGGTGCTCGGCGCATATATTCATGCAAAGGCGGGGGACGAGGCGGCGAAAGAACTGGGCGAATATTCGATGATGGCAGGGGACGTGAGGAGAAATATTTACAAGGCGATACGGGGGATTACCGGATAAGAAGAGCGAGGACGCCGTGGCGGGCTTGCGCCTGTTATCACCCGTAAAGCGAAGGAACCGGCATGTTCGACAGCGGCGCGAACCGTTAATGCTTCGGCAGGCTCTGCGTGAACGGCCTCAGTTTGTCTTTCAACCGTAACACTCTGCATCTGTCGCCGTCCGAAACTTCTTACGGGATGAAACGGCGGCCAAAAGCTCCCTCACCTTCCCGAAAACCCCTTGGCCCGTATCGGAGGATTGAATTTCCTGTCCCAAGGCCTGTGCTTATTGACGTGAGGATATTTCTTGTTGGCAAGAACCCTTGCCTTCGCCAGGGTCCCGTTCAATTGGGGCTTGAGCAACCGGCATTGGGTTATGAAACCGTTCAGAGAGGATTTTTGATAATTCTCCACGGTAAAAACGTAGCTCGCCGATTGCTCGATGTAAATGTTGTCGACTGTGTCGTTGATAAAAGCGTAGGTTGGCGAGTCGACGGCCGCGGGTAACAGGATGTTCCTTTTCTTATTGACAAGATTCGCGTAATTGGTGAAAAAGGCGCTGCTGGCCGAAGAATCCTGCCAGTAGGTGTACCAGATCATGCGTAACGAATCCACCTGCAGATCCCTGAAAACCATCACGTGGTCGGCCATGATGCCGTCGCAGATGCTTGCATAGGAATCAAAATCCCATTCTCTGAACATCACGTCAGCCAAAAGTTCGCCGAGCTCGTCGTCATCCTCGACGGCATAGTTTGATCCCACCACGGCATTTTCCAGACTTTGGGTATTTAGAAAATATTCGTTGCTGGCGGAATATTCCGAAGGGTGAAGTATTTCCAGCATCCGCAAAGGCAGCGCCGGGAAAATCGTGTTGTCGATTATCGACCAGTTCATCCCCGCAATGGCATTTATGAATTTTGGACCATAGGAATAGTATTCCCAGAGAAACGGCATGTTGGCAAAGAGCGGCTCACCGGCCTGATGCATCGAATCCAACAGGGCGTCGGCCCAAATCTGATCGTAGTTCAGCTGATTGACAATCGGCGTTGGCGATGAAGGGTAGGCGCCAACCTCAAGTTTGTATGCATAATAATTCTCCAGGAGTTCGGCTTCGCCTTCGATCACATATTTCGTGGCAAAAAATTGGTCCGATGGGGTGTTCGGGTCGCTTAAGGTGCTTATGGGGACCTCTAAAAATTCTGTAAAATAGTAGATTCCAAGATCATGTTGACAGATAGTATTATTTCGCGATGTCAGGGCGTCTATTTGTCTGATAGGTGCCCAAAACTGTTCTTTTTTCGGTCCCTTTGGGGGCCTTGTGCGGTCCTGTCCCGCTTTTCAGGCGTGGCACTCAAGATATGCAAAGCGTTTTATGTTGTAAACCAGGTTCAGGAGTCCTATCTTCGCCGCGGCCCTCAGCCGCCCGATACACCTGATCCTGCCACGAAACATGATTTCTATTTGAGCAAACACATGTTCTATACGCGATCTGACTTTGGATTTCTTCCGGTTCTGTGCCAATTGTGCTTCCGTCAATGGTGCGCCACGAGTCCCTTTGACACATATTTTGCTTCTGTACCAGAGATAATCAAGCCTTTGTTCCGCCTTTTCCGAATGATACGCGCTGTCGGCAAACACGTCCGCGTTCGTGTTCTCAGGATTAAGGAGAGGTTCAAGCATATTGGAGTCGTGCACTTCTGCGGATGTCGCCGCATAGTCTCGAATGATTTTATGCTTCGCGTCTACCGACGCATGGTTCTTGTAGCCAAAAAACGTCTGATCGTTCTTCTTCGTCCATCGCGCATCAACATCTTTCTGACGAAGTTTCTCAGGGTGCTTTTCCCATTCCTGCGGCGTGCCCCCGTTCTTGATTTCTTTATTCTCCTCCCGCGTGTTTCTCTGGCGAGGTACCTCGACAAAACTCGCATCTATTATTTGGCCTTTCTGGGCAGTGTAACCCGCTTCGTTCAACTGACGACCGAACAGGTCAAACAGCTTCTTGACAACGCCTGCTTGTGTCAGCGTTTCCCGAAACAACCAGACCGTTTTCTCGTCGGGAATGCTATCCTCGGAAGTGAGTTCAAGAAACCGTTTGAACGTCAATCGGTCCAGAATCTGAAACTGGGTTTGCGCATCGGAAAGCCCATACATCGTCTGCAACACGAGAATCTTGAACATCAGGATATAATCGTACGGTGGACGACCGGCGTTGCTCTTCCGTTCCTTGCGAAAAGCCTTGTCAATAACAGGACGAAAACTCTTCCAACGTATGGCCCGATTGATGGTTTCAAGAGGGTCTCCCATTTCGGAAAGCTCGGAAAGGCGATTCTCAAGGTCAAAAAGGCCTATCTGTCCCATCGCAATATCCTCCAGACGGTAGTGGGTTCGCAGGTTTGTTGTCTGGAATTAAAATAATTGACGAAATAGCCTTTGTCAAGCATTAATTGGGCAAATTAGGCAATTTTTAGAGGTCCCCTTATGTTGGTTAAATCAAAATATTGATCTTGCAGGGCATGAACGAATTCATGGAATATGGTGACCGAATCGTCAAAGGTCAATCCGGTGGCCGTATCGTTGAGAATTATGTAGAGCGAATCGGTCCCCGGCACGTAAAAACCCTCGGTTTCAGTTGACATGGTAGAATCATAGCTGGCGAAATAATCGGCGGTCGGCCGCAGCAGCCCTTCGATTCGAAATATCCGGTCCCAGAGAATTTTCTGGCTTTGAGTTGTATTGTTGGTCTGATTGCCTACTATGGCAGCATATTGGGATTGAGAAAAAACGCTGACAAAAACCGGCCGCGTGAAGGGTTTCCCCCTAAAGTTTTGCACTTCCAGCCGAATGGACTCCGCCGCGCTTATGACCTTCTGTTTCAGGGCCGCGGAGGGGATGTGCTGCGATGGACCGGTAATCTTTTAGTACCACATTCAAGAAACAATGACAGAGCCAGAACGACTGAAATCTTGCCCAGCGAGCAGAAAAAGACCTTTTTCATTGCAGCTCCTTACGGTGATGCTTATGTCCTGTTGGAATATGACGCGTGTATTTATGATACATTAAATCGTTGATCTTTTCCAGGGGCTCAACAAATCGGGCCGCACAGCCTATTCATGCAAAACCAATTTAGAAAGGACCAGCCAGCGTTGTCCCAGAACAGGATGACAATAGTCTTACTTCCCGCTCCACATTTGATACAATCCGGTCCCTATCACCGTCATTTCCTTTGCATACACGAATTCGAACGTTACCAGTTCTTCCACCTGCTTCCACGCCCCGCCGGTTGCAAGCACCATCGAATCGTTGCCGAACTGTTCTTTGTAACGCGCGACAAGGAACGACAGCGCGCCCGCAGTGCCGTAGGTAACGCCGGCGGTCATGGACGAACGCGTTGACAGTCCCGGAAATTCGGTTGCGGACCCGTCGAGTTCCACGGGCGGAAGCGCACTCGTGTTGTCGTGAAGACTTTTCAGTTGCGTTACGAGGCCGGGCAAAATCGCGCCGCCGGAGAATTCTCTGCCGTATTTGAGAAAGTCAACGGTAATGGCGGTCCCGAGGTCGATGATAATTTGATTCTTGCCCGGAAACGCGGTAAAGCCGTAGAGACAGTCTGCGAGCCGGTCAGGGCCCAGAGCGTCTGAGTTTTCGTAGGTGACGGAAATGGGGAGGCGTTTGGAATATTCGAACCACAGCGGGGAGAGAAATCCCGTTGAAGTGAGACTGCGGGATATCGAATCTTTGTCGAGTTTGACCACCGTGCAGATCACGACCGGCAGGGTTTGGGCACGTTCTTCGGCGCCGACCAACGACTGCAGCGACAGGGGCAGCCGCCGGGAAATATCTTTGGCGGGGAAGACATCGGCACGCAGGCAGGCAAGCCTGTCGCAATCGACCAGACCCGCGTGGGCGTTGGTGTTACCGACGTCGATGGCAAGGACAAGGTTCGGCGTCATGACATGAAAATACATGCAGGCGGGAGGCGTCCATGATCAGTCCGTAAATCTTACGGGCCCGGATGAAAGCAGTACGTCTTTCCCGGCGATGGACAGCTGCATCCTTCCGTCCTGGAGCACTCCCTTGAAAACGCCTGCCCGGCCGTTCGCGATGCAGGCAGATCCTGTTTTGTAAAGACGGTTGGTATACAACAGATGCGCCGCATTTGCAGGCAAGGACAGGTATTTCCAGAACCATTCGACAATGGCGCCCAGCAACGCCCCGACATCATGCCGTTTCTTCGTCTCAATTAGCAGCGAGGTCGCGATGCTTTTGATGTCGTCGGGAAAAGTCTTGCGCGCCAGGTTGACGTTCATCCCGAATCCGATAACGATAACGCCGGTTCGACCGGGTACGGTTTCCAGCAGGACACCGCACAGTTTCCTGTCGCCCCAGTATATGTCGTTTGGCCATTTGATTGCAAGCGGGGCGCCCGGCGAGAGGCCTTTCACCCCGTCATAAATCGCCAGGCTTATCGCCCGATTGTAATTAAAATGCGAGGCGATGTCCGGCATCGGGCACACGATGCTCGCAAACAGGCCGCCCTTTGCCTCGGAAAAGAATGTGTTTTGGCGCTGGCCGCGGCCCGCGGATTGTCTGTCTGCGCAGACGACAAACAGTCCCTGTTTCGGAAATGCGTCCAGGTTTTTGGCGAAGGTGTTTGTCGAGTCGACAACGTCAAAATGGAAGACACGCTCGACAAAAGGTAGAAGCTCGATTCGGGCGAAGGCCTTTTTCATGGGAGCAATCAATGAGATTTCCGGCCTGCCGCCGCTCCGGCACGATACGGTTACTTGTTGCAGTCTGGGGTGAGCATTTTGAGCCGTGAGAGCCCCGTTCATAGCCGGCACTTCCTGGATCCGCAGGCCCCGGTGGTGGTCGACGAGCTTGTGACGAACGCCTCGACGGGTATTTCACCCAGGGGAAACTATTCAATGACCAGATGAATGTCGAGCGCCGGCGCGCTGTGTGTTATCGATCCGGCCGAAATAAAGTCCACACCTGTCTCGGCAATCGCGACGATGGTTTCGACATTTACATTGCCGCTTGCTTCGAGCTCAACAGAGGCACCGGAGGCGCCCCTGAGTTTCACGCACGCCGCCATGTCGGCGAGGCTCATATTGTCAAGCATGATCCTGTCGGGCTTACAGGCCAGTGCCGTTTGGAATTCTTCAATCGTTTGCGTTTCGACCTCTATCTTAACGCCGGCCTTGGTGCGCCTCGCATATTCCTGCGCCTTGCGAACCGCCGGACCAACCCCGCCCGCGGCTTTTATGTGTGTATCCTTGATAAGAATCATGTCGAACAAGCCGAACCGGTGGTTGTTTCCGCCGCCGTGGACGACGGCCTCCTTTTCCAGCATGCGCAGAAGCGGGGTCGTTTTCCTTGTATCAAGCAACTTCGCCTTGGTGTGTGCGATCATGAAAGCGAGGCGGCGCGTGGCGGAAGCCACGCCGCTCAGGCGCTGGAGAAAATTGAGCGCCACGCGCTCGCCCGCAAGAATGGCGCGAAGAGAGCCCGCAAGCTCGCAGATACGCGTTCCGGGGGCGAGTGCGGCCCCGTCATGCAACAGCACATTGACCGCAAGCGCATGATCGAGGCGGTGAACCAAGGGTTCAATCAGCCTCACGCCCGACAGCACCCCTTCGCTCTTGCTCTCGATAACCGCGCGAGCGCTCTCCCGTGTGTCAAATAATGCCTGCGACGTCAGGTCGCCCCGGGTCCCAAGGTCTTCGGTCAGCGCCTGCCGGATAAGGGAATCAAGAACAGGATCGCGGTGTCCGCTCATAGGAATCCGTAGCGCAGCCCGAGATGGAATTCGGCCACCTTGTCTGAGGGGTCAATGACATTGTTGAATTTCATGTCGAGGTAAGACCAGGAAAAGCCTGCGGAAAAACCGACCCCGAACAAGATGGGATTGGTAACGACATCGGCGCCGGCCCGGAATCCCCACGATGGAAAGACGGTGGTGCGCGGATACAGGCCGCCGTGCGTTTCTTCCAGGTACATCGTGCCGTACTTGATTGGCCGCCACAGGCTGTCGTTGATGGTGCAGGAGAGGCCGATGGTGAGGTCCGGCCCGGAATAGTTTGAGTCGATGGCGATGGGGTAGGTATCGTAGAGGTTCTGCTTGTACGAAAAAGCAAGGGCGGCGCCCCGGACCGGATTCATGCCGAAGAACAGCTCGAGTTTCGAACAGAACCTGCGGCTGGACAGGATGGTGTTCTGGGTGAACAACAGGGTGTCGGAGGAAGCCCCGGTATCCTTCATCATCTCGACCCTCGTTGATGCATAAGAAGAATAAAACTGGCTCGCTATGAGCCTGCCCGATTCCGTGCTGATGCCGGCTTTGGCGCACAGGGAACTCCACCGCGCCTCAATCGTGGGCGCCTTGATGACGAACCCGTCGGTGCGGAGGCCCGCTATCTTCTGGGCAAATCCGGCGCTCAGCGTAATGCGGCCCGCGTAGGTGGAAACCACGTCGGCGGCGAAATCGAGATCGTAGATGAACGCGCTCATCGCCGAGTCGAGCTCCACCGTGTTCGAATCGGCTTTTGGGATTTTGACGAATCGGAAGCTTGCCGAGTCCATCCCTTTCAGGTAATTCTGGTCGGCGTCGAAGAAATAGCCGGCGCCGAAACGGCACACTCCCGGATCAAAAAGCACGTGAATCCCGCCGGGCGAAAGCGAGGAAATGTCCCCAATGAATCCCTGCAGGCTCCAACTGCCGACCTGCGCCTGCGCCACGAGCCCCAGGGGATGGAAAACGGAATAGGGATTACGGTTGTTGTACCCGTCAACTACGATCCCGTCTCCGATGGTGTAATTATCGATGGGGCCCAGCGTGACGAACGTCGAATCGAAGAACGGGCCGATTCTCACATGGTCGATAAGATCGAGATACCCCGGGACGGAACCGAAATCGTACATCCGGATTTGCCGTGTATAATTTGCGGCAAAGGGAATCCGGAGCCCCGCGCCGAACATCGGGCTCGAGTACGACGGCACAAGCGCAAACGAGGGGAACAGGCGGCCTTCGGCAGACGCAACGGCGTTGTTTTCCTCCAGCACAATCTTGTGTTCCTGCGTCACGTCCGGGGTGGAAATCGGATCATACTGAAGCCCGAATGTTTCTCTGTCGGAAAGAACTGCGCCCCATATTCTGTTGGCGCTGAACTGCCGTTTGTACGTACCCGCCTCCGCCGGCTTGATGGACCGCGTCTCGCCCGTTGCGCCGGCATTTTCCTCGGTCGGTCTGATATGAGCGGCCCCGAGTTCGCTCTCGATGTAATCGTTCCCAAAAAGGCTCTTGAGTTCCGCAACATGGCGGACCGTGATGTATAAAGGAGCCGTCGGCTCCTTATCGGGAAAAATCATGGTGGTCTGCCCCGACGACAGGGTGCTGTTCTCCTTTTGGGCGATGTTCCTGGCCTTAATGGATCCACCGAGCGACTGGAATCTTGTTTCGCCGGTTTTTGGCTCTACGACGGTGGAAAAAGACCCCTTGTCGGTTTCGCCGACGGCATCCGACGTATAGACGCTGATGCGGCTGTTTAAAATCGCTTTTGCAACGCACCCGCCGCTGAACAGCGTGAGGTTCACGTTGAGGATAGGTATGCCGCTATCGTTTCTTTGCTCACGAATGTTGACAAGCGCCTTGGAGTCGGAGCCAAGGATGACCGTGTTACCCCTGCCGAACTGCATCACCATCCGCGCCTGAAAATAGGTCTCAACAATGTCGTTGTCGCGGAGTTTGGACCCGGGGGAAACCGTTTCCCAATCCTTCTTCCCAACATGCTGCACCTTGGCGCTGCCGTCAATGGAAATGACGTCGACGGCCGCTTGTGAATTGGCATTCACGAGCGGGATAAAAACCGCGAATGCGGCCAGCATTGCCAGCGAAGATTTCATACGTTTCGCGTGCCGGGTTTTGTGTCGGGAAACGGCGAAAGGCGCACGGCCGTGCGCTCCATGCTAATGGTAAAATAATATCCACAGGGGAGCAAGTGGCACGTTCACGATAATTGGCAACTGCTCAAGATTGGCGCCATGCAATCCTTCGTGTCCCGCGGAGCGCCTGCAGGACGATTGCCGTGTTCCCAGGGGTTAGAAGGGGCAGAATTTGCGCCGCGCGGTCGGAATACCCCGCACGCGCTATATCACGTCGGTCCCCTTCTTAATAATCCACAACGAAGCCACTTTTTCGTGAAACATGTCAAGAGGGAGTTTGGTCTTGAGCACGCAATTGAAGAAATTGTATTTCCTGAGGTCGAAATCAATGATATCGTCTTTGAGGGTCGCATGGAGCCGGGTGCCGGGCATCGGTGTAAGAACCGTGTACCCGGCGTAGGTCACGCGCTGCTCGCCGGCAAAAGCTGCGAGCTCCTCGAAATCGCCGTCATCATAATCGGGCGGTACAACGTAATTGCCGCGAACCATGATGCCGTTGTCGTGAAACACCGAGACCGCCTTCCTGATGAGCGACGCGTCGAGCTGTTTGTTGTATGAAGAAAGCTCCCTCTGGCGGAACGACTCGAAGCCGCAGATCACCACCTTGAGTCCGGCGCGGGCCATCTGCTCCACGAGTGCCGGGTTTCTTGCCGCCGTATCGACGCGGATGTCCATCACGAATTCCTTGTTGAGGCGTTCCTCGGCGATGCGTGAAAAAAGCCGGCGGGTGTAGACTTCGTCGATCACCGAATTCGCGTCTGCAAAACGGACAATACCGTAGTTTCCGAGCGAGCGGAGCTCGCCGATAATACTCTCGATGTCGCGCAGATAGTAGCGGCCGTTCCATTGGGGCCAGATGGAGCAGAACGAGCACTTAAACGGGCATCCGAGCGACGTGTTGATGTAGGTGATGTTCTTGTCGTTGTGCGGCATCCGGTATGCAGGGAGCCATTTCTCTATGTACTTTCTGTCTGGCGGCACGTATTCGTCTTTACCGTAATCCACTGTGCGCGGCGGCGCCGACGACGGAATATAGCCGTCGGGCGAGTTGTGGAAAATGCCGGCAATGTGAAGATACCCTTTGTTCGCCGCCCGCGCTTCCGCGATTTCCCGGAATGTGAGACCCGCCTGGCCGGCTGCCACGATGTCGGCGGCTGTTCCCCGGAAATCCTGCGGGCACAGCGACGCGTGCAGTCCGCCCGCAACGGTCAATACGTCCTTGTTCCATAGCTTGGCGGTTTCCAAGATGCGGATGCTGTCCGGAAATTCCGACGCGATGCAGGTGACGCCCACAATGTCCGGTTGTGTCCGGTCGCAGTACTGGGTGACAAGCTCCGGCAACGCAGGCGCTTCGGGGTTGCTGTCATACTCGGCCTTCATGTCCAACACGGTAACGTCGTGGTTCTTGACCGCGGCCGCCACCGCGAGCAATCCCAGCGGCGGACCGATGAGCTTCCTGTGGATAAATCGTTTGGCGGCCTCGGGCGCATGCGCAAGAATCGCGTTTTCGGGCGAGCGGGGAGGATTGACAAGAAGGATGTTCATGCGGCGCCCAGGAGATAGACCACGGCCGTGAAATGATGACTTTCGGGCATCATGAGCGTGAGGCGGGGAATGGTGTTCCCCGCTTCCGCCGCAAAGCGACGTGAAACGACAAAAGAGCTTTTGTCCGGGCTCTTGGCGAGGAAAAATTCGCACTCCGTAAAATTATACGGGCGGCCCAGCGCCTTGAACATGGCTTCCTTGACGCAAAAGGCGGCGCACAAACCGCGGGCCGGACTCTGCATTCGCCTGCAGTGCGCGTGCTCCCTCTTTGTGAATACGAACGGTAGGAAATCCGTGCCGGCGTTGTCCCACTTCCGGAAACGTGCAACCTGTTCCGAATCGATTCCGCAGGAAACGACGTTGCGGCAGGCGCTAAACGTCCACGTTAACGACGTTGTCACCGTGTCTCACAATTTTGAGTGTGAGGTCGATTACCTGGCCGATGGTGTTTGCGGGCTTCTTCATGAGGTGTTTACCGAGGGCCTTTAGTTCGATTCTAAGGCCATACCTTTTGCGCACCATTTCGAGAAGGGACAGGAGCATGAGGGAGTCGCCTTCGAGTTCCTCAATAATAGTAGTGGCGTCGGAAAGCTTTGACGCGTCGATATCGCATTCCTCTGCGAAAAAATCGTACACGAGCTGACGGATTTCCGCTTCTTTCTGGGCGTCCAGATCGGGCATGAACGGAGGCTCCTGGTTGTGCGGGACGGTCATTCTGCGCCGTAACACGTTCGGGTCCAATAAAATAGTTTGTTTCGGCCAGGCAATTGTAAGAATCTGTGGCAACCGCAAACACGCGCCTGCCGCTCATCTCTCTGGATTTTGACCCGCTGCGGTGAGTATTTTATCGAGTCATGACGCCGCTGCCAGAATTTTCGATCCCCGTAACAGTTGAATTCGAGGACGTGGATTCCTACAAGATCGCGCACCACTCAAAGCTCGTTTCGTATCTCGAGCGCGCCCGGGTGCGGTATTTTTCGGGCCTGGGATTCGACCTTGCCGCCCCGGACATGATCGTCGTCCTGTATCATTTCGAGATGAATTTCAAGAAACCCGCATATTTTCAGGACAATCTCACGGTCTCGGTTTCTCTCAAAGCGTTTGACAATTACCGCATGGAGTTGTATTATAGAATCCGCAGGGACAAGGACCTGATAGCCAGAGCCACCACAGGGCTCTGCTTTGTTGACCCGAAGTCCAAGACCATGATTGCCGCTCCGGACAGGTATGTCAAAAAAATCAACGAGGTATTGCCGGCTCAATAACTTGTGAGATTGCACACGCGCATGGCTACCAGCATTGTGATAACCGGCCTCGGTCTCATCACGGGACTCGGGATCAACTGCCGGACATCGTGGGAAAGGCTTGTTGCCGGGGACAACCCGGTGCGCCGTTTTTCGCTGTTTGATCCCAAGGATCTGGGATGTTCTTTCGGCGTGGAACTCCCCAAGGAGGCCGATGAACTTTTCTCTTCGTCAATCAAGCCGCGGAGCCGGTCGCAGATGACGCGCGCAACCATGATCTCGATTGTAACTGCCGATATGGCCATTGCCGACGCGGGCCTGGCCGGCAGCGCAACCGATCCGGCGCGCATCGGCGCGGTAACGGGTGCAACCGGCACGGGATATTTTTGGGACAAGCCGGGCAAGGACGAACAGCGCATCCTCAGGAACATGGCCAACGCCTCCGCGTCGTGGATAAGCCTGCGCCACAAATTCCACGGACCTTCGTTTGTCGTGAGTACCGCCTGCTCGTCGGGAGCCTATGCGCTGTCGAGCGCCATCGAGCTTATCGTGTCGGGCCAGTGCGATGCGGTTGTTGCGGGCTCTGCGGATTCGTCCATCAACTATGCCGATGTCGAAGGGTTCCAAAGCATTATGGCGCTTTCCGAGGAGGAAGAAGATTTTGCGCACGCATGCCGTCCGTTTGACGCGACCCGCAACGGTTTTGTGATGGGCGAGGGGGGCGGCATGATGGTTGTCGAATCGGAAAATCACGCGAAGAAGCGCGGGGCCAAACTGTACGCGAGGCTCTTCCGTCCCGGATTGTCGAGCGAGGCATACAACATGCTGTCGCCGAAGCCCGGCGGCGCGGGCATGGCCGTTGCCATACAACGCGCACTTGCAAACGCGGGCATGGCGCCGCGGGACATCGATTATATCAACGCGCACGGCACATCGACCGGTTATAACGATCTGTACGAAACGCAGGCGATCAAGGCCGTCTTTGGAAGCGCGGCCGCGTCGATCCCCGTTTCGTCAACAAAGCCGCAAACCGGCCATTGCCTTGCCGGGGCGGCGGGCGTGGAGGCCGCGCTTTGCGTCATGGCCATGTGTGACAATATCGTTCCCGCCACCATCAATCTGCGCACCCCGGACCCGCAATGCGACCTCGATTATGTCCCCAACCACAGCAGGGCAAAAGAGCTCAACGCCGTGATGTCGAACTCATTCGCGTTCGGCGGCCATAACGGCGTGTGCATTTTTGCACGAGTATGATACGCCCCGTATACCTTGCAGGCACCGGAGCATTCCTTCCCGGCGATCCCATTCCGTTCGACCGGATCGACGATGTGCTCGGGAGGCTCACCGCCGCTCCGGCCGCCGTGCAAAAATGGTATGCGTCAAGCAGCGCGGTGATGCGGGAGATCCTCGACGTCGCCTATGTCCACTACGCAATCGACCCGGTCTCCCGGGAATTTACGGAAGACAATGTCACCATGGCGGTGAAAGCCGCGACGCTCGCGCTCGCGCACGCGGGAATCGCGGCGTCCGACATCGATCTCATCTGTTACGGCAGCTCGCACCAGGACCAGATGCCCACGGCGTCGGTGCGCATCCAGGAGGCCCTGGGCATCGAGCGGTGCGACGAACTGTCGATCCATGCCAACTGCACCTCGGCCTACAAGGCCCTCTATTGCGCCCACCAGTTTGTTGCATCCGGTAAGAACACAAACGCACTCGTTGTGTCCGCGAACATTTCATCGTCGGAGTTGCGAGCCGAGTACTACAACCAGGCGCTTGTCGATAAGGAGTCACTGTTTTTGCGGTGGTTCCTCTGCGACGGCGCCGGCGCCGCCGTCGTCACGGCGGACCCGGCGCGGTCCCGGGGCTACGAGCTTGAGCAGACCTTTATCGAATCGGTTGGCGGGAAGCGGCCGTCGCTTATGTTCAACGAGCGACCCGCGCTCTGGCTGCCGCCGGACAAGGAATTCGCGGAAGGACGCCACCATCTGCGCCAGAAATTCCGCAACGCGCTGTCGACCAGCGTGTTCCGGGAAGAAGGCGGGTCGGTTTTCTTTAACGGTCTCAGGCGGATGCTTGCCGGCGGGAACATCCCGGTTGACACCATAAAGCTCTTCCAGGTAAACATGCCTACCAGGCATATCGTCGAGTCCATCATGGACGAATGCGAAACTATCGGCATTCCCCGGAGCGCCCTGTATTCCCGGCTCGGCGATCTCGGATACTGCGGCCCTCCCATGGTGTTTATCTGCCTCGACAAGATCCTGCGGGAAGAGAATATTGACAAGGGTGACAGAATCGTGAGTTTTGTGACCGAGGTGAGCAAGTTCATGCAGGCGGGATACTCTATTGTGAAGTCTTAAGATGTTTTTTGTTGGGGGAAGGCGCTTCCGTAGGTGCTCCCCTAGCAGGCTCAGTTGCAAGCGTCAACAACCTCACCCCGCCCTCTCCCAAAGGAGAGGGAGAAAATATGGAGTGCAGATGTTGCGAACGGGGCACCCGGAGAGAATTGCAAAAGAGTTAATGCGTCAGCGGGTTGGTGAGTTGCAGGTATAGGTACAGTTGAGATTTTCCGTCGCCGGGTGTTTCTAGGGTGCGCCCAGCAGGAGGTTCGGGCTTGCAGAGAGAGGTACCTGGCCGCACCCGCTCATCAATCCATATGCTTTCTTGTTGTAGTCATTTGTGATCCGCCCAAATTAACCATGAATCCAAATTGATATGCCACTAAATCAAGTTGCCTTTGTATTTCCCGGGGCCGCAGTCGAGCCCTGCGGCGCGGAAGCGTCGTTTTACGCCAGACACGCGGACATCATGAGGCCGTTTCTCGTCAAGGCGTCGAGCGCCGCGGGGACCGATTTTGTTGATACGGTGAAGAACGGAACGCTCGGCCAGCTTGACGAAAGGAACAACCAGGTTTTCACATTTGCCTATTCGCACGGCGTGGCTCAGGCCCACATGGCTGCCGGCATATCGCCGGCCGTGCTGGCGGGATACAGTCTCGGAATCTATGCCGCGGTCTCGGTGTCCGGGGCCGCAGGGTTCGACGAATGCCTCGGGATTGTGGGCATGGCCTTCGACATCATGAAGGCGCGGTGCGGAGCAGGCACCTTTGGCATGGGCGCGATAATAGGGCTTTCCGAGGAAGAAACGGTGAGGATCCTGGAATCGGGCGAATATCCGTCGGTATGCCGGACAAACACCAACAACGAAACGTGCGGCGTCTTCTCCGGCCTCAAAGACGATATGGGGCGCTTCTTTACGGAGGCGCGTGGCTGCGGAGCGCTCTCCACCACAATGTTCAGGGTGAGCGTGCCGTACCATCATCCCCGGTATATTGCCGCGGCCTCACAGACGTTCCTTGACGCCCTGCAAACCCTTTTCTGGCGCGACGCGGAAATTCCGATCATATCGTCCATCAACCAGGCGCCGCTGGTGAAGGCGGCCGATCTTGCGGGATTTCTGTCGCAGAACCTTGCGTCGCCCGTGCATTGGCAAAAAGTGGCGGAAACTATTGCACGCAGGGGAGCGACAATCGCGTATGAATGCGGCCCCGGCATTTCGCTGTGCCAGAACAACAGGTTTATCCCGAACCACCTGCGGTACGTGACAATCAGGAAATCCGTGCGGAGAGATACGGTGTGAGCAGAAACATCTGCATCGCGGGAAGCGGGAAGATCGCCCGGGACGCGGGACTGTACTTCCTCACAAGGGGGAATGCCGTTTCGTGGGTGTCGCACAGCGAGGACTGCATCGTACGCCTGCAGTCGCGGGTCGACAAAGCGGTTCACCGGTTCATGAAGAATGCCGGCGGCGCGGTGCGGCGGATTTCCGCGTCGTTCTCTATGTACGGCGAACTTGAACGCGAATCGTTTGACGTGATTTTCGAATGCTCCAGGGAATCGCCGGAGGTAAAGCAGCGTGTCTTTGCGGAGTTAGTCGAACACGCCGGTCCTCATGCGATTTTCCTTTCGGCATCGTCGTCGATCCTTCCCTCGGAAATTGGCGCCGCGTGCTGTGGCCTGCATGTGTTTTACCCTATGGAACTCTCCGGGATTGCGGAGGTTATCGTGCCGCCCGACGTGCCTGCAGCCAAACAGGACGCTGTGTTCGCGTTTTGCAAGGATAACGGCATTGCCTGCATCGCGGAGAACGAGAGCAACGCGTTTGCGGTGAACCGGCTGCTCTTGCCCCTGCAAAACGAGGTCTTCCTAAGCGTGGCAAGCGGTATTTGCTCCGATGATGTCAATGCGGCTTCCGCGTCTGCGCTGGTTCCCATGGGTCAGTACGACTTGGTGCGTTCCGTAGGGCCGTTGGTCGTCGCATCGGCGGTGCGAAACTACCGGTCGCGGATGAGTGCGGCGTGCAGCGCAATGTTCAATCCGCTTTCGGAGGGACTTGCGAATGCAGCCGCGTGCGGCGGAAAGTCCTTAGAGGGGAGAAGACTGCAGCCCCGGGAACGTGACGAGCTTACCACGACCTTATATTATCTTTTCATCAACACGTGCCTGGAGTTCCTGGAGCGCAAACAAATAAATGCAGCCGATCTTGACCTGGCGCTCGACTCGATTTTTGGTGCTGAGCTGTCTTTCCCGCAGGCACTGGCGAAAGAGGAAAAACCTGCAATTGCAAAGGCCTTGGAAACAGCATTGAGAAATAGCGGAAAAGAGTATTTCAGGCCGTCGACGTTGTTGTTTTTGAGCTGAACTTTGGACGACAGTTTACCGTGAGAACCTATATGCACGTCGTATACTCAACAGAAGATTCGCTGGGCAGGATTGTTCTTTCCGACCCTCCGTATAACTATCTCCTCAAGCCTGAATTCGAAAAGCCGGAGACGCTCCGTAATTTTCTGTCGCGCCCCGAACTCAAAGGCGTGATTGTCTCAGGCGCCGGCAGACATTTCTGCGGCGGTGCGGACGCGAAAGGACTCGGGGAACTGGCGAACGGCCCGGATAGGCTCGGCAGGGCAATGGAAAAAGGCAAGGCGCTGCTCGATATCGTGCGATACGCAACGGTTCCCGTTGTGGCCGCGGTCCGCGGCGGATGTTTCGGCGCCGGCCTGGAAATTGCGCTTGCGTGCCATTTCCGTTTTGCTTCGAAATCGGCGCTGTTCGGCTTTCCCGAATCGCAAGAGAACCTCATGCCCGGCCTCGGTGGTACCTTGGTCTCGCAGGAAATCGTGCGCAGGAGGCACGTCATAGATCTTGTGGTGTCCGGCAGGATGATTGGAGCGGCCGAGGCCGAATCCATGGGGCTTGTTGACAAATGCTGCAATCCGAAGGACGTTGAGAACGATGCCAAATCCTTTCTCGACCGGCTCACCCGACAGCGCCCCTGCGCGCTCATACGGAAGATCATGGAATCTGTCAATAACGCCCGGCGCCTTCCGCTTGCAAGTGCGCTTCGCAGGGAAACGGAGCTTTTTTCCGAGGCGCTGCGGGAGCACTATGGCGCCGCCTGAGAAAGGTGCTACTCGCCCGAACACTCGTTGCGCTGCGCACCGTGCCCGGCGAGCTGTAGCTTCTTTTCTTGAAATCGTCCCCGTTGCGCATGTCAAACGCGCCCGCGCCGCCGTGATGAGAGAAAATTTGTCAAGAAGGGAAATCGTTCGCTGGGCGCATGCCCCTGCACAGACCATTGCCGGCATTATCGCACTCAAGAGGGCGATTCTTTCTCTGGTACGCGCCACGTCAACATCAGCCGTTGCCGCACGCGAAATCGAACTGTCGCATGCAAGGAATGGGGCGCCGCGGCTTCTGTCCTTTGCAAAAAAGCGCGGCCCCGCAGCGCCTGTCAAGAAGGATATCCGCCTCTCGGTGTCGCATACGAAAACCCATGCCTTTGCAATCGCAGTGCATTGTCGAAAAGGGGAAACCAATGGCTGACAAGGCCGTTGCCCTGGAACGTCGGGGTTCCATGGCGTTTCTCACGCTTTCCGCCCCGCCCAAGAACGAAATGGGCGAATTATTTTTTCGTGATCTAACCGGTCTCAAGCAGGAATTGCAACGGCTGGAGGTGAAGGGCATGATCGTGCGCGGGCAGGGAAGGCATTTCTCGTCCGGCGCAAACCTCGAGGAACTGAGGGCAATCGTTTCACACGCTCCCGCTCGTGAAGGGATGGGAGTGCTTTTCGACAACAGCGATATGTTTTCGGCGCTGGCCTCGCTGCCGTTTCCCGTTGTGGCGGCCATCACGGGCTGCTGCCTGGGAAGCGGGCTGGAGCTGGCACTTGCCTGCGGGTTCCGGGTGGCGGCGCACAACGCGGTCCTGGGCCTGCCCGAGTCGAGCTTCGGGCTTATGCCGGGCTGCGGCGGCACTGTTCGCCTCACGCGGCTGGTGGGGTATCAAAAGGCCGCCGAGCTGATAGTGACGGGCGACTCCTTGCTTGCGCCGGATGCGCTGGAGGTTGGGCTGGTCGACGCGGTTGTTGACAAACATGACGTGGAGGCCGCTGCGATACGGTTTGTGGAGACGCTGGGAAATGACGGCTTTTTCTGATCCGCGGTACGTCGTCCTCAGCCGGCCCTTTCCCTTGACTATTATGTATATTAATTTCGAACAGGTACGCTCGTTTTACACCTCCAAATCTTGAAAGTAAACAAGCTCATGAAGAGAATTCCCATTGTCCGCCTGTGGAGTCCGGAAGGCAAACGGCTGCTTGCTGCGATGAGGGAAGCCCGGCAGGGACGCGCGTCCCAGGCGCAGGCAATCGTGAACAAGGTCCTTGCCGACGTTCGCGCGAAAGGCGATTCCGCACTTTTCGGCTACACGAGAAAGTTCGACCGCGTCGCAGTTACCAAAGGCACCATCCGGCTTTCCCCATCGTACATCCGGGGCCGGGCACAGCGTGCACCGGAGGCGTTCAAACGGTCCTGCGCCGAGGCGGCAAAACGCATACGTTCGTTTCATGAAAAACAAAGGCCGACAGTGTTCTCAATGCGAACTCCGGAAGGAGTGCTCTCGCAGGTCGTGCGGCCCATCCGCCGCGCGGGCGTGTATGTGCCGGGCGGATACACGTTGTATCCGTCAAGCGTCTTGATGAACGTGATACCGGCCCGGATCGCGGGAGTCGCCGAAATCGCGGTGGCCACCCCGCCGCGCGGCGAGCTTGACCCCTGCATCGCCTTCGCGCTTTCGCTGCTGAACGTAACCGAAGTATACCGCATGGGCGGCGCCCAGGCCATTGCCGCCTTCGCGTACGGCACGCACAGCGTGGCCGCAGTGGACAAAATTGTCGGCCCGGGCAATCTGTATGTCGCGCTTGCAAAGAAGGCCGTGTACGGCACCGTCGACATCGATTCGGTTGCCGGCCCGAGCGAGGTGATCGTGCTGGCCGACAGATCGGCCAACCCTTCGTGGGTGGCGCTCGACCTGCTTGCCCAGGCCGAGCACGGAAGCGGCGACGAGACCGCGCTGTGCGTCACCGAGGATGCACGCTTCGCCTCCCGCCTGCAGGCCTGTGTTACGCAGGAGATCGACGCGTCGCCGGTGAAGCGGGTGTTCGAAAAACTCCGGCCCGGCTCGCTGTGCATCTGCATCGCGGCAAACCGGAACCAGAGCATAGAATTTGTCAACAAATGCGCGCCCGAGCACCTGGAAATCTTCACGGCATCGTGCAAAGAAGATCTCGCCGCCGTCACCAACGCCGGCGCGGTGTTTCTCGGACCTTGGTCGCCGGTTGCCATGGGCGACTATTTTGCGGGAACCAACCACGTGCTTCCTACGGGAGGGGCGGCGCGGTTCGCATCGCCCCTCGGGGTGGAGAGTTTTGTCAAGCGGATGTCGGTTGCGGAAATCAGCAAGGCCGGGTTGCGCCGCGCCGCGCCGCACGTGTCGGTGCTTGCCAGAACGGAAAAGTTCGTCCATCATGCAATGAGCGTCGAACGAAGGGTAAGAGGATAAAGTTAAAAAGAAGAATTTGGGCGTTCCCCCCGCTACGGGGGTCGGTCTCCCTGCGGGCTCGGCTGTTCGCCTCGTTGCCGGGCCGCCCCGATGGCCTTCGGCCGGGGTCGGCCGGCAATCCCGCTATAGCGGGACCACTCCGGTCCACCTAACGCGAAAGACAAGAGACTGGAAACTGACAAAAGGTAATATAAAAGTGGGAACAGGGCGCGGATGGATTTATTTGTATTAGTAAGGCACTGCTCTCATGAGACCGCTCGCATCCTCCGGATTGGATGGATTCTCATAATCTCAGACAGGGTCTATTCATGAGCTACAATCTTGATCCTATCCGCGATTTGGTAAAGAGATTCTCTCAAAACAAGGAATCCTACTCCGCTGCCTCCTACAACGAAACCCAGCTACGCCAGGAATTCCTCAATCCGTTTCTCGAAGCCCTTGGCTGGGACGTGTCCAACAAACAAGGCTATGCCGAAGCCTACAAAGAAGTCATCCACGAAGACGCGGTGAAAATCGGCACCGCCACCAAGGCCCCGGACTATTCTTTCCGGGTGGGCGGAACACGCAAGTTTTTTGTCGAGGCCAAGAGGCCTTTTGTTAATATCAAAGAGGATGTCAGCCCGGCTTTTCAGCTTCGCCGCTATGCGTGGTCGGCAAAACTGCCGCTTTCGATTCTCACGAATTTCGAAAGTCCAGGTATCATTCCGAAGCCACAGGAAAAGTCCACCACATTGAATCAAAACTCATGCATCCCTTGTGTAAAGGTTCTATCGACATCAAGCGATATCACACCGGTATGCTAGAAAAATCCATCTTGTTTCCGTACAAACTTGTTGGTGGAAAAGCCGTGTTGTTTGCCGCTGAAGAGGTCAAAAGGAAATACCCGAACGCATGGAAATACCTGAACGAGAATAAAACCTCGCTGGAATCCAGAGAGCATGGGAAATGGAAACACGACAAATGGCATGCATTCGGACGTTCGCAGAACTTGAGTGAAATGGAACAGAAGAAGATTCTGACTCCCAGTATAGCAAAGGAAGCTTCTTTCACGTTGGACGTTAGCGATTTCTTCTATTTTGTCGGCAGCGGTGGCGGCGGTGGCGGCGGATACGGGATAACACTGGCACACGATTCGAAAATCACTTATGAATACTTGCTGGGTCTGTTAAATTCGAAGTTGCTCGACGCTTACCTGAAATCGATCAGTAGCCCGTTTAGCGGCGGGTACTATGCTTACAACCGCCAATTCATCGAATTGCTACCAATTCGTCCGATCAACTTCTCCAGCCCCTCGGACAAATCCCTTCATGACCAAATAGCCCACTTCGTTTCTTCACTTCTCAACCTCCACAAGAAACTCAAGACCGCCAAAGGTCATTTGAACGTTCTTGTCGAGAGAGAAATTGCTTACGCCGAAAGCCGCATTGACGAACTCGTCTACGACCTGTACGGCTTGACCGCAGAAGAAATCAAAATCGTCGAGGGCGCCGGCGAAGCAAAGTAGAATTTCCCTTATTCAGGGCGCGCAAATCCGCTACTTGCTTTTATGTCGTCCCGGAGCTGAATATTGACATCAACCCCAAAATGGTGTATATTGAAACGCGACCTTTTCAATTATCATTGAGGTTTACTATGTCGGCAGTCGCGAAGACGCACCATACTAGAAGGACAAGCACGGCTAGACCCTATCTGTTCTTTTTCAAACGTACCACGCCCCGCAGAATCCTTGCGGATGCGAAAAGGCGATATGCCCCGTATTTGAATGTTGCGGACGACGAGAGTGTTCCCATAACCGAAACGGAATGGTATCGGCGGATGTCAAAGGATATGACCCCGGCGCGATGCCTGAAGACCTACCGGGAAATCCACGGTTATTCTCAGGCCCGGCTTGGCGAACTTGTAGGCGCGCCGGCAAGTAGGATTTCTGACTTTGAAACGGGTCAACGGGCAATAAGCAGGATGAACGCCAAAAAACTTGCCGCGATATTCAACGTAACTCCAGGCATATTTATCTGATCCCCACCCGGATTCTTTTCTTAACGAAGAGAATCCGCCCCAACTCCTCACTATTCCGTTCCACAAAGTTTCGTGCTGTTTGCATGAGAGAGTATGCGAGTGGTTTTCACGCCAGCCGGTCTGCAGGGCGCGCAAATCCGCCGAGTATTGTTTTTATTTCGCGACGGGGAGGACTGGAGAGTGCGCTGGAGCGCATTGCCGGCCGACCCCGCCGCCGGGCTTCCGGGGCGCGGTCCGGCAACGAGGCCGAAAGGCCAAGCTCGAGAGGACGACCCTTGGAAGCACCCGACGGGGTGGGCCCGGTGCCGAAGGCAGGCGCCCGGATTTACTATTTATTTTGAGCTTTGCTCTAATGAAAAAAGAAGAATTGGAGGCGGCATCCAGACTTGAACTGGAGATAAAGGTTTTGCAGACCTCTGCCTTACCACTTGGCTATGCCGCCCAAAACAATGGAAAAAAAGGAAGGCATGTGACCTTCCTTTGAAATGATGGAGCGAGAGACGGGATTTGAACCCGCGACGGCCACCTTGGCAAGGTGGAGCTCTACCAGTCTGAGCTACTCTCGCTTGATGCGAACGTAAAAGATAGTTTATTCTGAAAAATCTGTCAAGCCGTAAGTAGCCCGTGGTCCTTTGTTACGGGTTCCTTCCCGTAGGGTTCCATGCCTGAGCAGTGAGCATAATAAGGGCAATGAACGCCATGGTGCCGATTGCAAGAATGGCGAATTTTCCGTAATCGACTTTCCGCTTGACTATTTTGATCTTGCCGGCGTTCCCCCTGCCAACCGTATCTGCCGATCGCTTGATGGAATCGGCCTTTATGCTGTCCGCTCGCTGCACGGGGAATGTTCCGAACGGTGTTTGGGAACTGGCCGGTATGGCAAGAGATGCAACCAAAAGAAATTCAAACACGCGTTTCATACTATGCTCAACAGCCCAAGTTTTTGCAGAATATGCACTTTGTCGCTTGTTTCCTTTCTTTTTCCCCGGCCTCGGGCGAGTGATGACGAAGAATCCGGCTCCGGTCCGCAGGGTTTGGCGCTATCCTCTGGAGAGAAGGCTCGAAACCAGCCTGCCGATCTCTTTCGGGTTGCCTTTGCCGTTTGTGGCTTTCATTGCCTGGCCCACAAAGAAACCCATGAGTTTCGTTTCTCCGGCCTTGAATCGTTGGGCTTCGTTGGTATTTTTTGCCAGTATGTCCTTTACGATTTTCTCCAGCTCGCCTGAATCCGATATCTGGGTAAGGCCCTGTTCCGCAACAACCGATGCCGGGTCCTTGTCCTGCACTTCCATTATGTCAAATACCTTCTTCGCAACATTTTTGGACACCGCAGCCTGCGCAACAAGTCCGAGCAACTGCCCAAGCCGTTGCGGTGTTACCTTGAGGGATGCAACCGGAATTTTCTTTTCCTTGGTAACGCGCAGCACTTCTCCCATCACCCAGTTCGCAACGAGCTTTGCGTCTTTACAGAACGAAAGCGTGTCTTCGAAGTACTGCGAAATCGCCCGCTCCGAGGTGAGCACCTCGGCCATGTAGACCGTGACGCCAAGGTCCGCAACAAACCTCGCGCGCTTGGCCGCAGGGAGTTCGGGCATGGCGCTTGCGACGGTCTCAATCCACGTGTCGTCAACAACGAGCGGCAGGAGATCCGGTTCGGGGAAATACCGGTAGTCGTGAGCGTCTTCCTTGGAACGCATGACGACCGTCTGGTTCTTGTCCGGGTCCCATTTGTACGTCTGCTGTACAATCGCCTCGCCCGAGTTCAACGCGTCGCGCTGGCGCAGCGCCTCGTAGGCAAGCGCTTTTTCGACCCCGCGAAAGGTATTCATATTCTTGAGCTCAGTCTTGACGCCGAGTTTTGTTTGGCCTTGGGGCCTGATGGAAATATTTGCGTCGCATCGCAGGCTGCCCTCTTCCATATTGCAGTCGCAAATCCCAAGATACTCGAGTATCTGCTCGATGCCGACGAGATAGGCATAGGCTTCCCTGGCACTCCTGAGGTCCGGTTCGGAAACGATTTCTATGAGGGGCGTGCCGCAACGATTCACGTCGAACAGGGAGTCCGCATCCTGGTCGTGAATGAGTTTGCCTGCGTCTTCCTCAAGATGGATACGGTTGATCCGGATGTTCTTCTTCACCCCGTCGGTTTCTATCTCCAGGGAGCCGTTTGTGCACAGGGGCATGTCGTACTGAGAAATCTGGTAGCCCTTTGGAAGGTCGGGGTAGAAATAGTTCTTTCTTGCAAAAACAGACCGATGCGAAATTGTGCACCCAACCGCCAAACCCATGAGGATGGCCATTTCCACGACTTTTCGATTGAGCACCGGCAGAGCGCCGGGAAGCCCGAGGCACACGGGACAGCCGTGCGAATTGGGGGCATCGCCGAATTTTGGCGCGCATCCGCAGAAGATTTTTGTTCTGGTAAGCAGTTCGGCGTGTATCTCAAGGCCGATAACGGTTTCAAATTCCATTGGTTCCCTCGGAAACAAAAATACAATCGGCCGCCTAGTGAGCAGGCGTTTCCCCCACGATCCGAAACGTCATCCCCTTTTTGGTCAAAGCGGAATCGCCAAACGCCTGGGCGGATTTCCTTGATTCGAAGGCGCCTATGCGCACGCGGAACACCGGCTTGTTCCCCGTGTTGCCCGCGGCAATGGTTACGGAGGGGAATTGCCCGGCAAGGCTGGTTGTGAGCGCGTGCGCATTTTCCAGCGTTCCAAATGCGCCAACCTGCAGGGAAAACACCGTTTTTCCCGGTGCGCCTTCCGGCGCCAGGGCAAAAGAATCGGCCGGCAGCCAGGCGGTGGTGTCTTTTACGGAAAGAGGATCCTTTTTTGCAACAGACTTCCGCGACGTGGCTGCGACGACCATGGAGTGCTCAAGGTACGCAGGAAATGTGCTCTTGATATGAGCGAGAATCGCGGCAGCCTCCTGTGCGCGTGAGAGGGAGACGGCGCACACGTATGCACCTGCGCGCGAGGGGCAGGCCCATGGCACACTGTCGGACAGGCTCGTTGCCGTTGTAAACCGTGGAAGCGCGCGGCCGAAATCCTTATGGACGTAGTAGAAAATGCCGAGATAGAAATTGGCCATTGTTCCGGCGCCGGAAACCGTGTCTGCAGCCTGTTTTTCAAGTGCCTCTAAAGACACGCTGTCGGCCGGGTTGAGGATTGCGCTCCGGGTGCGCGCTTCTATTGAGCGAACGCCACCCCATGTGCCCTGAGCATCGGCAAAATATCCCGACGCTTTTGTGGTGTTGCCGCGCAGATACGCCGCGCAGCCGAGCAGGAAATACGATTGGGAGCGAATGGAGTCGGGCGCCGATTTGTTGCGTGCGATCTTCTTGTACAGCGCCAGCGCGGTGTCCGCATCGGCAAGGGACCGGCCATACAACAGGGCAAGTTCCCAGTCTGCGGGGTCTTCCGCATGCGCCTTTTCCGAAAGAGTCCGTGCGCTCAAAAAGTCGCCTTTGCAAAGAAGCGCGCGCACCTCATCCGAAACGCCGGCTTCTGCAACCGGCGGGAACAGTATGACGTACAGGAGGGCCGCGCACGGGAAGAACGGCGCAACGTTTCTACGCTGTGGATCGAGTTTGCGGCAGCCCGTCATGGCGCTAAAAGGGATCATCGCCGACTGGGTCTGGGTGAGGCGCAGGTGGACCGGAGATTGCACGGCCGGAGTCGAGTTCGGATTCAAGCTTTTTGATCTGCCTGTCTTTCTTGAAAATCGAGGCCCGCAGGGTGATGTAATAGTAGGCCGCAACAGCGAGGCCGATTATGAGGCCGAATCCTAGGGCGCCCCCAACGTAGGCCCAGATGGGCAACGGCTTTGTCTGATACGTAAACAGAAGCGCGGACACCGGAACTCTGAATTGCGGCTGGGAAAACGTGACGATGATGACGAACGCGACGGCGAACGAGATGAGAAAAACAGCCGTCCATTTGAGGAGGATCATGGTGATGGCCTTTCGCAGATGAGCGTCATCCCGGTGCTCTTTGTCGCCCGCAGTGGTAAAATCGTTCCTGGCCTGCAGTCTTTGCAAGCAGCAAGGACCTTTTTGCACCCCATGTCGGTACCCATCCAGAGCCCGCCTTCTTTATCCTGCTTTCCGCAGATCAATACCAGAAGATCCTTGCCGAGCATGGCAGCGTAATGGCTCTTGGTGATTCCTGTCTGTAATTCAATGAGACGGCGCAGACGCTCCTGCTTTAGCGGTGCGGGAACATCATCGGCCATTGAGGCGGCAGCCGTGTTGTCGCGTCTCGAATAGGCGAACATGAACGCCGCGGTAAACCGCACGGCCTCAAACAAAGACAGGGTATCTTCGAAGTCCTGGGCCGATTCGGTGGGAAAGCCGACCATTGCATCGGTGGTGATATCGGCGTCGGGCAGGTGCCGGCGGATCATGTCGATGCCGCGAAGATACTGTTCGCGGGTGTATGCGCGGTTCATGAGCCCGAGCACGCGGGTGGAACCCGACTGAACGGGCAGATGAATATGCCTGCAGACCTTGGGGAGCTCGGCCATGGTGCGAATGAGTTCCTCCGAACAGTCTTTTGGATGGCTCGTGGTAAAACGGATCCTTGCCAGTCCTTCCACGGCGTGCACACGCCGCAGCAGCGCGGGGAACATGGTGGCGCCGTCACGGTACGAGTTGACATTCTGGCCCAACAGGGTCACTTCGCGAGCGCCTTTGTCAACAAAGGATTTGACCGTGGCTTCCACGTCGGCCGCGGGCAGGGAAACCTCGGGCCCGCGCACCAGCGGCACCACGCAGTAGGCGCAGTAATTGTCGCACCCGCGCGCGACGGGTACAAATCGGCTCACGCGATTGTCGGACACGTCCGTTTCCACGCCAGGGCCGGGATCGTCCAGCACACGGTCGATACCTTTGACAAACGAGTCGACCGCACGCGCGCCGATCACGAGGTCGATCCCGTCTATGTCGCGTTTGAGCGAGTCGCCGAGGCGCTGGGCCATGCAGCCCGTCACCCAGATCCGGCGGCGCGTGTTGCGACGTCTCTTGTGGGCCGCGAGTTCGGCAATTCGCGCCAGGGCGCGCTTTTCCGCCCGCTCGCGCACGCTGCAGGTATTGACCACGATGATGTCGGCCGTATCCGGACTTTCTGATTGTGTAAAGCCACGCGCCGCGAGGGCCGCAGCCAGGGCGTCGGAGTCGGCCACGTTCATCTGGCAGCCGAAGGTTTCGAAGAACATCGAAGGCATGGTTACAGCAGGTGTTTCACAAAATGGTATCCGTACAAAATCGCCAGCATGCTCACATTCGTGAGCACACCCGCGGCCACATCGTCCATGGTAATGCCCAGGCCGCCTTCGAGCGATTCCATGTTATGTACGGGAAACGGTTTCACAATGTCGAAGAATCGAAAAAGGAAGAACCCGAGGATCAGCGTCTTGATGGAAAGCGGGATAAACAGGAATGAGATGAACTGGCCCGCCACTTCATCAATTATCACCTCACTCGGATCATCTTCGCCGAATATCTCTTTCGGCCTCGACGCCACAAGGACGGAGAACGCAGTGGCAGCCAGGCCCACGCCCCACCACCAGAGCGTGCTCACGGGCATATGGACGCGGTACACGAACCAGTACAAAGCGCCCACGGTGACGGCAGATCCGAAGGTGCCGGAAGCCAGGGGAATGTACCCGAGAAAGAAGACCGTTGCCAGAACACGCTGGATGAACGTGATGACGGGGTTTTTCATAGGGCCTTTCGTGCGAGGTGAACTCGCAAATGATTCAAGACAGGGAAGTTTATTTTTCCTTGTCCCCATAACTTATTTCCACCCTCTCGTGCAGCGCCTGGTTGAGGGTGATCTGGTCGACGTATTCGAGCTCGGTACCTGCAGGCATGCCGCGCGCGAGCAGCGTGATCTTGAGGCGCATGCCGGAGAAGATGCGCGCAAGATACAGGCACGTGGTCTCCGCCTCTGCGCTCGCTCCCAGGCCCAGGATGAGTTCCTTCACGTCTCCCCCCGCAAGTCTGGATCTGAGTGTTTCGATGCGAAGTTTGTCTGCGGTGATCCCGTTGATGGGCGACAGCACGCCGCCGAGCACGTGATACAGTCCGCGAAACATGCCGGTCTTTTCGAACACGAGCACGTCCTGAGGTTTTTCCACGACGCACACGACGCTCCGGTCTCGCGACGGCGACGCACACACCTCGCAGAGGTCGGCCGTGCCGTAGTTGAAACATTGTTTGCAGACCACAATCTGCGACTTGATGGATGCGATGCACCGCGACAGGTTGTCGAGTTCCTCCTGCGGCCGATCGAGCAGGTACAGCGCGAGCCGGAGCGCCGTTTTCCTGCCGATGGTGGGCAATTGACAAAGCGCGTCAACGAGATTTTCGAGCGGTTCGATCATAGCGTGCAAGCCTTGCCATACAGGAAAAAATGGTCACCACAGAGACACGGAGGACACGGAGAAAATAAGAGAGGTATACCCATAGTTTGTCTTTGGATTCTTTTCTCTGTGCTCTCCGCGTCTCCGTGGTGAATCCTGGTCATTTTATGGTGTCAGCCCCAGCGCGCCGAGATCCATGCCGGAGGTAAGTCCGCCCATCGCAGCATTGGACTGCTCCTTCACTTTCTCCTGCGCATTCTTGAAAGCGGCGAGAACAAGGTCTTCGAGCATTTCCACGTCGTCGGGAACGACGACCTCCGGGTTGATCGAGATCCCGGTGCAGTCGCCCCCCCCGTTCAAGGTAACCTTGACCATGTTGCCGCCCGCCGTACCTTCAAACGTCTTCTTGGTGAGCTCGTTTTGCGCCTGCACCATCTGCGACTGGAGACGCTGGGCCTGTTTGAGCAGCTTGTTGATGTTCTTGGACACGGTCTTCCCCTTTCGCCGTTACAGTACCGAACCGTCGAATATGTCAAGTACACTCTTTATGATCGGCTCGTGGCCGATTTCATCATTGATGGACAAGGTTGTTTTCCCTTGGGGCGCGGGCTGTATGGACGAGGCCGGCTCGCCTGCAGCCTCCAGGGTGATATGCAATTCCACGGCCGCCTGATTGAATTCGTTGAGCTTTTTCTGAATGTCGTCGCGGTTCTTTTTCTTTATCACCTCGTTGAATTGAAAGCGGAACGCCTTGGGAAACCGGAGCTCTATCGAAGCGGCAGTCGACGACACGACGTGTGCGGCAGACAAATGGTAGCCGAACGTGGGCCGGTCCTGCACCAGAAGCTCCAGAAAGTGCGGCCATCGCGTCCCTAGATCGAGGGCAGGAGCGCTCGCGGCTGGTGCAGGCGCCTTGTCCCCGATGACCACACTCGCATCAGGCGTCTCTCCGCCCGACGCGATGTCGTCAATGTCACCCCTCGCCGGCAGAGGAGCCGCTGCACCTGCCGACGCAGTCAGTGGTTCAGTTTTTTTTTTAGGAAGCGGCTCAACAGGCCGGGCAGGCGTTGCGGCCAGCGCGTCCGTGCTGGCTGCATGCGAAGGGCCCAATGCCTCCAAAACGGCGGAAAGCGCGATAGTATCGTCGAGATGCACGAGCTTAAGCAGCAGGAGTTCCACAAGGAACCGGGGAAAGCCGCTGAACCTGAGGTCGCGTTCGGTTGTGCGGACAAGCTCGGCCATGCGAAGAAGCGTCTCCTCGGAAAACGCCGATGCTCGCTTTGCAAATGCGCCTGATGCGTCTGCGGGCAGATCGATGTGGGGATTGTTCATGACGGCGGGGATGCGGCAGAACAGAAGCGTCCGCAGATGGTCTTCGAGCCCGAGCACAAACTCGTGCAAGTCGAACCCGCGCGACAGAATGTCCTCCACCGCGACAAGCACGGGCCGGGGATCTTTGTCCTGCACCGCCTTCATGATGGTGTCGTACATTTCGATGTCGATGATGCCGAGCACGTTGCGCACCACGGTTTCGTCGATTTTGCCTTGTGCATAGGAATACACCTGGTCCAGAAGGCTGAGCGCGTCGCGCATGCTTCCTTCCGCCTTGCGCCCCACCAGCAGGAGCGCGGTCTTGTCGAACGCTATTTGCTCCGACGTGCAGATGTACGCGAGCCGCGCGGTTATCTGGTCCGTGGATATCCTCCTGAAATCGAAACGCTGGCAGCGCGAATGGATGGTGGCTGGAATCTTCTGCGGCTCGGTGGTGGCAAAAATGAAGATCACGTTTTTGGGCGGCTCTTCGAGGGTCTTTAGCAGCGCGTTGAACGCCGATTTTGAAAGCATGTGCACTTCGTCAATCACGTAGATGCGGTATTTGCCGCCCATCGACGAATACCGGACATTATCGCGAATCTCCCGGATGTCCTCAACCGAGTTGTTTGACGCGCCGTCTATTTCGAGCACGTCGAAGCTGGACCCGCCCATGATGTTCCTGCAGGGCTCACATACCCCGCACGGGTTCGGGGTCGGGCCCTTGTCGCAGTTGAGCGCGCGTGCAAGAATGCGGGCAGTGGTGGTTTTCCCCACGCCGCGGGTCCCGGTGAAAATATAGGCGTGTGCGACGCGGTCTTTTTCAATCGCCTTCTTGAGCGTTTCGGTGATATGCTCCTGACCCACGACATCGTCGAAGGTGAGCGGGCGCCATTTGCGGGCAAAGACGAGATAGCTCATAATGATTTACGATTTTAGAATGTAAATTGACGATTTAAGATACACGTGATTCCCGGATCATCTTCGATCCAAGAATTTTGATTGACGATTTGGAAGACAAACTATTCCAGATAAAACCAGATTCCAGATCGCAGATCGAAGATTGGTTGAAAATAGGTTATTTCCGATATCCTATTGACCGATATGCTAAGAAAAATTCTTGTCCTTCATTTGCTTTCGGACTGCACTACTTGACGACACTGTCATCGCGAGAATCCGGTTTGCTTTGTCAGCCAAGTGGGCCGCTCTCTTGCTCTGATGGTGAAAATAACTTAACAAATCTACATTCTACAATCAAAAAAAACGGGGCCAAGTTTACCTGCGGCACACTCAGTATCCGTTTACCGTTGCTCCCTTCCGGGCCTGGCGGGGTTCACAGACTGTCGTTGCGCAGGGCCTGACCCCAAAGAAATACGGCGGGTACAAAAATAGCTTTTTGCGCGGGGAATGGGAACAGGGATCGAGTAAAAATGTTCCATCGCCGAACGCAAAAAAAAAACGGATCCTTTGCCCGGGCGGCAAAGGATCCGTTCCACACGGTGGGCAGGAAGGCAGTTACTTTACGTCAATAACCACCAGATCAACCCGCCGGTTTTTTGCCCTGCCTTCTTTGGTGCTGTTTGTCGCTATGGGCCGCTTGAAACCGTATCCTACCGACGAAAGCCTGGTGTCGGGGATGCCCTGTGCAACAAGGAAGTCGCGGACATTCTTGGCCCTTCGTGTCGACAGATCCTTGTTGTAAGCCTCGGTCCCGATGTTGTCGGTGTGGCCCTCGACCACGACGCGGCACTTGGTGTAGACCATCAGGATGCCCGCGATCTTTGCGAGGCTGGTTTTGAGATCGGCCGTTAAATCCGCTTTGTCAAAGCCGAACAGAATGTCGGACACGGAAATAATGGTGCCGCGCGCGTCCTTTCTCACCTTGATCAATTCGCTCTGCAGCGACATGAACCGCTGCTCGGCCTCTTCGCGAAGCTTCCTGGTTTTTTCATTTTCCTCATCAAGCTTGGCCCGGAGGTCCGATGCCTTGTCTCTCTCGATACCTGCTATCTTTTCGTTGATCTGGTTGAGCTCGGCGTGTATTGAATCCCGGCTGGCCATAATATGAGAAAGTTCATTTTCCAGGTCGTTCTGCTGGAGCTGGAGCATCGCGGCCTCGGCGGACAACGAGCATGCCTTGAACATGTCCTTGGCCCTTTTCTCTTTGGTGGCATTGAAACCCATCCATTCGAGCAACCCTTTATTCGGCTGTCCGCTCGGGAAGGTCTGGAGCACGTATTGGTACGCAACTTCAATCCTGGCAAGTGCGTAAACGTAAAGGTCGATATCGCTGGGCTTACTGCCGCCCCGCTGCTGATAGGCGTCCTTCAATTCCGTCTTGAGCTCCAGAAGAGCGTTTGTCATGGCCGCAGGCCCGCGTGTAGCGCTGAGCGTGTCGGTTGCCGGGGAAGGCGCAGGCGCCGGTCTGGAAGACGAATCCGCAGCCGCCGCTGCGGACAGGACCGCAATAAGCAAAGCGATGGGAAGGATAATCCGTTTCATTTCTTGGGTTCTCCCTTCAGCTCATCGAGGACTTTCTTGTACGTTGCCAACTGATCTTGATCGTCGCTCAGTCTTTGCCGTGCACTCTCCACAACCCGTTCGGTTTTTGCGAGCTCAATTCTCGATAATGCCAATCGGTAATAGATGATCGCCTCATCCAATGCCGTGAACGCATCTTCCCTTTGATTGGCCTGCTGCCTGATAGTGGCCACCGACACGAGGGAGTCCGCACGGGAAATTTCGGCCGACTTGAAGTTGTTCTGATCGCAAAAACCTTTTAATGTGGTAGCTTCGGTCATCGCCGCTCTCAGAAGCATGTTGTAGCCCGTGTCATCACAACCCGTTACGCACAGAAGTAATACCGCCATAACGATACCGGCAAACAATTTCTTCTTCATAAGCAACCTCGCCCGGTTAAAGTGATCCAAAAAAATATAATTAGGTTACTGTCGCAATGCAAAGTAATTATTTGGCGTGGAGCATCAACAGGCAAGGGATTATTGGCAGATCAAGCTTCGGCTCCGCCTTTGCCCGCCGGCAGGCAGGTTATTTCCAATACGTAAACCGCAGGAATGACGTCCGGCCATTCCCGGGCGCGTTGACGAATTTAACCAAGTAAACACCGCCGGACAATTTGCTCACGTCGATCCGTGTCTGGTTGGCCCCAAACGTTTTCTGAACGCGCAGAACCCCTTTCGAATCGTATACGAACGCCGTGCCGGCCTCATAAATAGTAAGTACCCCCTTGCCGGTGACGAGGCAAGGCGTAGTTTCAGGGTTTGGCATTTGTGCTTGGGCATGAACTGCGGCCACGTTGTTTGCGAGGATCACGCACCCTGAAGCAGGAACAGAGACCTGCGAACTTACGGGAGTAAAGGTGATTGATTGCTGTACGGTGGCTCCGCTGTTTGAAATATTCCCCCCGCCGCTTGCGCCGACGACGTTCTAGGTCCCGCCGCCAGGCGTATAGTTCATCGCGGTCCCGGATGTATTGCACAGAACCATTCCATTCTGATAGTCCCTTTTAAACAGCGACGCGGAACCTGAACCTGCCACTCGCAGGCTATCTATGACCGCCGGGACAGGGCTTTGGTCGCCAAGGGTGATTTCATATTCCGGGAACCAGCTTGGGCCGCCTTGAGGAAGAATATTGATGAAACTGTTTTCATTTTTCACGAGCATGTACATGCCGGTGCGCCGGTATCTTTCGGCCTGCGTTGAGTCGTAGAACTGCGCAATCAGGATTTTCCCCCTGCCGGTGAGGTGCTTGACCGCCCGCGAGAGGGTAAGATACATGTCGGACCCTGTGGCGTTGCCGAAACTCTCCATCATCGCGCCATCAATCGTTTCTCCGTTTACGTTTCCTTCCATCCAGCGTACCAGCCGGTGGTCATCTGATCGACGTTGGGAATAATGAGATAATCGACGGACGGCGCATGGAATCTTTTGTAAATAGCCTGCCAATATCCAAGGTACTGGGCGTTCATCCAGACGGAAAAGTCGCCGAGTGTGGCGACGGTGTAGCCCGCGGGCCCGTACGGGCTGAGGTACCAGTTGAAGTTGTGCGGCCGCCGGATCGCCCGCGGCAGGGTTGTACAGGCCGGGGACCATTGTCTCGACGCACACATCGAAAAAACATCCTTCATTCTGCTCGCCTGTCATCCAGTTGATTGTTTCGTCGGCAACATATTTTTGCCAGTCAGCATTTTCCAGACACATGGTCCATTGCGGATCGGTGTGCCAGACTCTGTTGTTCGGGTCCACCGAAGTGTAATGCTGGAACATCTGTTCGAACCGTGAGCTGCCTTGCGTTATGCCGGAGGCCGCGAGCCACGGCGTAAAACAACTGTCCCATTCCGACACCCACCCTTTAGGCGTGCATGAGGTGATGGGTGTGGTCCCGTGCGGCAGAGGGCAATCATTATCGTTCTGGGGATTTATCCCGTTGGAAAGATGATAAATCACGCAGAGAAAATTGGGATTATATGCACGGTAATCGGCGACCTGGGAAGCAGCCATCTTCTGGCTCGCCACATAGTTCTGTGCAATAAACCGGACTTTTCCTGCAGGCTGACCGGTCAACTCGTCGGCCCACACAAGATTATAGTCCCGGGAAGAAGGCACGTAACGATTCGCCGGCAGGTTCATGCCGGATGTAATGGGGGACACTACCGTGCCCCCGGGAGGCCAGGATTGCACCTGGGAAAAAGAAGGAGCGCCCGAGGAACTTATCATTACAAGTGCGCATGCCAGAACTGCAATTGTCTTCATGAAGAGCACGTCCTTTCTTTTGAAGCGGTTTTGACGGGCCACAGAAGCACATGCTTCAGCCGACGCAGTTCCAGAGCCGAAGGAAATTTTTGGTGTCGGCAGGGTTCCGCCGGACGCCGGCTCCTCGTATCGGAATATAGCGCTTTCAGGACATTCTGTCAACCGCAGTAATGCGGGATCGCACTCACGGCCCCGGCGGAACGCGAAGAAGGTGTTCTTTTCAAGCGACAACGAAAAAAAGCCTCTTTTCAATCAAGAAAAGAGGCTTTGCAGACCGATCTCGTTCAACAGGAATCAGTGTTTCTTCCTTGTCCCCGCTTCCTCCTGAATTTCCTTGTTGTCCGGATCAAGCTTGAGAGCCTTGTCGAGGTGCGCCTGGTAATCGGCCGTATTTTTCTGGACTTTTGCCAGCTTGGCAAGGCCGAGTTCGGCGAGTGCGTAGTTGGGGTCCGCCTTGAGGGCGCGCTCGTAGAACGTCTTGGCCCAGGGAAGTTTCGACTGCATCAGGTACACTTCGGCGCGCTCGTACATGGCGGGAGCGTAGTTCGGATTGATGTACGATATTTCCTTGTACGTTTCCACGGCGTCGTCCCATTTACCCTGGATCGACTGTATCTTGCCGTACAGCATGAGAGCGGGGATGTTTTCCGGATCGGTTGCCGTGATATCCTTGATCGTGCTTTCCGCCGTGGCATACACGCCCGACAAATACAGGGCTTCGGCATACTTGAGCAACGTCTTGTTGTCCCGTTTCTTCTGGACAATCGCCTGCATGACGTCGAGGGCCTTTTTCGACTGCCCCGTTGATTTGTACAACTCGAACAGCGTCATCTTGATGGTCTCGTCGTCCGGTTTGAGTTTGTCGGCTTTCTCGAGCAGGTCGAGCGCGTCTTTTGACCGGTCGGTTTCGATGTAGCCCTGTGCGAGCGGGACCATGTACGCGGGCTCGTTGGGCTTGAGCGCATTGGCCGTTTCGAGGAACATCATGGCATCGTTGAATTTACGTTTGGCAATAAGGATTGCACCGATCTTCCCTGCGGCCTCGGCGTTTTCCGGATCGAGTTGTATAAATTTCCTGAACGCGTCAAGTTCCTCTTTGTCTTTGCCCAGCTTCCCATACACCTGGCCCATTTCAAACCACATGGCTGGAATGGTGTCGGCAAGCGCGGCGCATTTTTTGAGCAGGCCGAGCGCCTTGTCGAGCGTGGCTTTCTGCTTGGCATAGTACAGGCCCGCCGCGAGAAAACTCTTGTAGTCTTTGGGGAACATCACCGTGTTCTCCTCGTACATCCTGGCCGCGGCAGCGGGATTCGTCGCTTCCGTCAGTTGAGCCTTTCTCAATGACGCCTCGGCGTCTTTTACACCCGTTAACTTGGTGTAACCAGTGTAGATCTCGAGGGCCTTGGCAGCATTGCCGGACTTGTCGTACGCGTCGCCGAGCAGTTTCATCACGGTAACGATACCGGCGTGCTTCTGGGTGAGCTTTGCGTTGACTTCACGGAACCGTTCGAACAGTTCAATGGTCTTCTTGTAGTCTTTTGTGTAATAACACGCCTGGCCATACACGTAGATGAAGTCCAGGGACTTGGCGGCTTCGCCCGTTACCATCGAAAGGTACTTGACCGCTTCCTCGTAACTCTTTGCGGCGAAAGCGGCCTCTCCCACCGACCGGGCCACGGCAACGTCCTTAGGGTTCTTGTCGAGGTATTTTTTGTACATCGACAGTGCCTGCGACGCCTTGTTCTGTTTTGTGTACAGGTCGCCGAGCGCCTTGAAGTCTGCCGTGGCATCGGGGTTCATGGCAGTGGATTGTTCGTAGGAAATGACCGCTTCATTCACGTCGCCGCTCTTTGCCTGGCACAATGCCAGCGAGGAAAGCACGGTGACGTTACGCGGGTCAAGCGACAGCGCCTTCTGGTACATGGCCACCGCTTTTGGATACAGACCCTGCTTCTGGTAAATTGCGCCCAGCGATGCATACATTGCCGCGTCGGCCTCGCCTGCGGCGACCGCGCCGGCAAGCGCCTTGCCGATTTCTTCGGGCGTTCCGCGCGACATGACAAGCTCGCAGTAGCGTTTGAAGAACCCTTTTGCGGCAGGGTCGGCCTTGAGCGCGGCGCGATAAGCGGCGAGCGCGCCTGCCTGGTCCTTCTGTTCGTACAGCATGTCGCCGAGGTTCTTTTGCGCCCCTGCGTCGCCCGGATTGAGCGCCACGTATTTCTTGAGGTAGACGGCCGCATCTGCGCTGTTGTTCGCTTTTACGGAAATGTCGTACAGTGTCTTGAACACATCTGGATTGGTTGGGGTGAGAATCGCAAGCTGCTTGAATATATCCGCGGCCTTTGTGCAATTGGTGCTCTTGTAGCACGCTTGTCCGTAGAGAAGCAGGTAGGCGGCGGTCTTTGCTTCCGCGCCCTGAACCATGGCGAGATACTTTACGGCCTCGTCGTAATCCTTTATCTTATATTCGTATTCGCCGACAGACATTGCCGTCTTGTAATCGGCCGGGTTCTTTTCCAGGCACTTCTTGTACATGTTCATTGCCTGATCGTTCTTGTTTTGCTTCATGTACAAATCCGCGAGCATCTTATATTCCTTGATGTCCTGCGGATTAAGGGCGACCACCTGCTCGTAGGAAATGGTCGCGTCTTTTACATTGCCGCTTTTTGCCTGGCAGAACGCGAGGGACGACAGAGCTTCGGTATTGCGCGGGTCAAGAGCGAGCGCCTTGGTGTACATTTCGATTGCACGCGGATAGTTGGCCGAGCCTTTGTACACATTGCCGAGTGCGGAATACATCGCGGCGTCTGCCTCGCCCGCGGCAATGGCGCCCTTGAGCGCCTTGACGATGTTCTCCGGAATTCCCTTGGCCGTCACCAGCTCGACGTACCGTTTGTAGAAGCCCTTGATGGCCGGATCGGCCTTGATGGCCGCATCGTACGCGGCCAGGGCGCCGTCTGCGTTCTTTTCTTCGTACAAAATGTCGCCGAGGTTTTTTTGCGCCGAAGCATCGGCAGGCTTGAGGCTCAGGTATTTCTTGAGATATCCCGACGCCTCTTTCTTGTTGCCGCCTTCCTTTGAGGAAATGTCGTACAGCATCCTGAATACTTCGGCGTTGAGCGGCGTGAGCTTTGCAAGCTGGAGAAGCACTTCCGATGCCTTCTTGAAGTTCTTGGCGTTGTAGCATGCCTGCGAGTACTTGAAGAGAAACTCCGCGCTCTTGGTTTCGGCGCCGCCGACCATGCCGTAGTACTTCATTGCTTCATCGAAATCCTTCTGGGAGTTCAGGTAGTCTGCCACCGCCAGAGCCACTTTGTAATTGGTGGGCCGTTTTTCGAGGTATTTCTTGTACATCGAAATGGCCTGGCTCGCCTTGTTCTGTTGCATGTACAGGTCGCCCAGCGTTTTGAAATCGTCGATCGCGTCGGGATTCATGGCAACGGACTGCTCATACGATATCACAGCGTCGTTGACATTCCCGTTCTTCGCCTGGCATTGCGCAAGGGCCGAGAGAACGTGAACGTTTTTGGGGTCGAGCTGCAGCGACTTCTGGAAGAACTCAATTGCCTTTGCATAGGCGCCCGCCTTCTGGTTGATGACACCGATGGCCTCGTACATCTGCGCATCGGCTTCGCCGGCGGCAATGGCGCCTTTCATTGCGGCGACCACGTCTTTGGGAATGCCTTTGGTGGAGATGATTTCAACGTAGTGTTTGTAAAAGCCCTTGATGGCCGGGTCGGCCTTGAGCGCCGCCTGGTAAGCCGCAAGAGCGGCGTCCGGGTTCTTTTGCTCGTAATACAGATCGCCCAGGTTCTTCTGCGCAACGGCATCGGTGGGCTTGACAGACACATATTTCTTGAGGTAGGCGGCGGCCTCCACCTTTGAGGCGCCGCTTTCAACGGCTATGTCGTACAGGGTCTTGTACACGTCGGCGTTGAGCGGCGTAATGATCGCCAGCCGGTTAAGCACCTCCGTGGCTTTCTTGTAGTCCTTTGCAAAGTAGCACGCCTGGCCATAGCGGAACAGGAACGCGGGGTTGCGGGCCTCCGTGCCGTTTACCATGCCATAGTACTTGAGCGCGTCTTCGTAGTTCTTCTGGTTGAACGAGTAATCGCCCACCGCCTTGGCAACCGCAAAATCGCCCGGCTTCTTTTCGAGATATTTCTTGTACATCGCCATGGCCTGGTCGGCTTTGTTCTGTTTTGCGTACAATTCGCCGAGGGACTTGTATTCGTCGATTGCCTTGTCGTTCATGGCAACCGCCTGCTCGTAGGAAATCACCGCGTCGTTGGTATTGCCGCTCTTGGCCTGGCACTGGGCAACGGCGGAAAGAATTGCCACATTCTTCGGGTCTATGGTAAGCGCCTTCTGGTACATGTCGATTGCCTTCTGATAGGCGCCCTGGCGTTGGTACACGGCCCCGAGCGAACTGTACATGGCCGCGTCGGCCTCACCCGCCGCCACCGCGCCCGTAAGCGCCTTCACAAGCTCTTCGGGCGTTCCTTTTGCGCCCACGAGTTCAACATAGCGTTTGTAAAATCCTTTGGCCGCGGGATCGGCCGCGAGCGCGGCGCGGTAGGCCGCGAGCGCCCCGAGCTGGTTTTTGCCCTCGTACAGCATGTCTCCCAGATTCTTCTGCGCCTCCGCATCGCCGGGCTTGAGCGCCGCATATTTCTGCAGATACGAGGCGGACTCGCTTTTCGGACTGCCGTCTTTGGAAGAAATGTCGTACAGAGTCTTGAAGACGTCGGCGTTCTTCGGCGTGAGTCCCGCGAGCTTGACAAAGAGCTCTTTGGCCTTCTTGAGGTCTTTTGCCGAATAACACGCGGTACCGTAGCGGAACAACAGGTCGGTGTCCATTGTCTCGGGGGTGACGACCATGGCGAAGTACTTGATGGCCTCGTCGTAGTCTTTCTGGGAATATTCGTAGTCGGCGATGACTTTTGCGATGGGCCGGTTCCCCGGTTTCTTTGCCAGGTACTTTTTGTAAACGTTGACGGCCTGGCTCGTTTTCTTCTGCTGCATATACAGGTCGCCGAGCGCCCGGTATTCATCCACGGCCTTGTCGTTCATGGCAACAGCCTGTTCGTAGGAGATCACGGCTTCGTTCACGTTGCCGCTTTTGGCCTGGCACTGCGCAATGGAAGAGAGCACCGCGACGTTTTTCGGGTCGATGGCAAGCGCCTTCTGGTACATGTCGATCGCCTTCTGGCACAATCCCTGGCGTTGGTACACATTACCGAGCGAGCTGTACATCGCCGCATCGGCTTCCCCGGCGGCAATGGCGCCCGTGAGCGCCTTCACGAGTTCTTCGGGGGTTCCTTTTGCGCCCACAAGCTCAACGTAGCGTTTGTAAAATCCCTTGAGCGACGGGTCGGCCGCGAGCGCGGAGCGATATGCCGCGAGCGCGCCGGCGTAGCTCTTCATCTCGTACATCATGTCGCCGAGATCTTTTTGCGCCTCCGCGTCGCCCGGTTTGAGGGCCGCGTATTTCTGAAGGTACCCGGAAGCCTCGCCCCTGGTGGCGCTGTCCTTGGAGGTTATGTCGAACAGGAGCCTGTATACCTCTGCGTTCTTGGGGGTAAGCGCCGCAACCTGGCCAAGGAGTTCCTTGGCCTTCTTGGTATCCTTCACAAAGTAGGCAGCCTGGCCGTAGCGGAACAGGAGCTCCGCATCTTTGGCCTCGGCACCGCCCACCAAGGCGTAGTACTTGAGGGCTTCGTCATAGTTCTTCTGGCCGAATTCGTAATCGGCGACAAGCCTGGCTATGCGGTGTTCTCCCGGTTTTTTGGCAAGATATCGTTTGTAAACTCCGACGGCCTGGGCGGTCTTGTTCTGTTGCTGGTAGAGGTCGCCGAGAGCGCGCAACTCCTCGACGGCTTTGTCGTTCATGGCAATGACCTGTTCGTAGGACACGATGGCTTCCTTGGCGTTGCCGGTCTTTGCCTGGCAATGCGCAAGCATCGAAAGCACCGTGGTATTTCTCGGATCGAGCTGCACCGATTTTTCAAGCATTTCGATCGCCTTGGGACACAGGCCCTGTTTCTGGTAGATCAGTCCGAGCTGGGCGTAGGTCTGGGCATCCGCCTCCCCGGTGGTAATGGCGCCGCCGAGAGCGGCAATGACCTCCGTCTGATCTGCGGCCGGTCCCAGAAGCTCTGCATAGCGTTTGTATACCCCTTTGGCGGCCGGGTCGATCTTGATAACCGCGCGATAGGCGGCAAGCGCGCCCGCCATGTCTTTTCTTTCGTACAGCAGGTCACCCAGCGCCTTCTGCGCTTCCGGGATGTTCGGTTTGAGGGCCACGAAGGACTTGAGGTACGCCGCGGCATCGGCGGTGTTCCCCGACTTGAGGGAGATTTCGTAAAGATTCTTGAATACTTCGGCATCTTTGGGCGACAAAACGGAAAGTTCCTTGAACTGTTCGAGCGCGGCCTTGGCATCGCCCTGGGAAAGCGCATACCGGGCGAGGCGCTGGCGCGAGGGAATGTTGCGCGGATCGAGCGAGAGGATCTTCCTGTCGATCTCGGCAAGCCGTTGGGGCTCGTTGAGCTGATCGTAGCATGCGGCAAGCTGCAGCCAATACTCCTTATTGTTCGGCTGTTTGCGCACCATGAATTCAAACTGGTCCTTGGCTTCCTTGTAGTTCTTGTCCTTCATGTAAATAGTGGACAGCACGACCCGCGGCTCCCACAAGGTGGCGTCGAGGTGCAGGGCGGATTCGGCGGCGTCGCGCGCCATGTCGGTTTCGTTGAGGGCAAACGCGGATATGGCCATGCCCTGCGCCGCAAGCGCCGAGCGTTCGAGCGTGTAGCTTTTCTGAAAGTATTTGAGCGCGTCCTGGAATTTCTTGAATTTCAGATTGAAGTCGCCCAGCGCCATCTGGATCTTGGGGTTGTTGGGATTGAGCGCGAGCATCTTTTCGTACACTACCTTGGCCTTTTCGGATTGGCCCGACTTCGTGTACAAATCGCCGAGCCTGGCGTAAGCTTCCACGTTTGTGCCGTTGACGACAAGCTCTCTCTCCAAATGGAACATGGCCTTCTTGGGCACATCGAGACCTTCATAGCACAAGGCAAGGGAGAAATTGATATCCGGCACTATCTTGCCCATGGAATCGGCCGCGTAGATCGCTTCAAAATGTCCGATAGCGGCCTGGTAGTTCTTCTTCTCGAGTTCGAACATACCCACCACCCGGTGAGCTTCGAGGGCTTCTTTTGCCCGTGAGGTTCCCACTTTATCAAGAAAGGACTGGTACGCTTTGGCGATTTTGTCGGCAGCGGCGTTGGACTTTGAGAGCGAGACCGCCCACATGTAACTTTCCTGAGCGCCAAACTGGCTCCGTGCGGAGGCGGCTTCGAACTCTTCCGCGGCCTCGGCGTACTTCTGGCCGGTGTAGTAGATTTTTGCGAGTTCGTAGCTTGCCTCAACCGAGGTCGGCTTCTTGTCTTTTGCGAGCTTGAGCCATACGATGGCCGAATCGGGCGGGCTTGCCTGGCCTATCTTGAGCGCCAAGGCGCCATCGGGCTGTTTGGCATAGACCTCCTTGAGCAATTCGACTGCCCTGGGATAGTTCTTTTCGTTGTAATAAATGAGTCCGAGCTCCCTGACGGCGGTGGTATTGGCCGGGTCGGCCTCGACGACCTTCTCGAGCGCTTTCTTGGCCTCCGCAGGTTTGCCGAGTGCGATGCAGGCGCGAGCGAATTCCCAGCTTGCTTCGGGTGTGAAGTTGACCTCCAGCGCTTTCTTCGCGGCAGGCGCGGCGTTTGCCGGCTGATTGAGGGAATTGTACACCTTGGCCGTACCGAGGAGCGCCTCGTAGTTCTTTGCGTCCATGCGCGTGGCCACAAGATAGCAGGCGAGCGCCTTTTCGGTGAGCCCGAGTTCGAGGTTGGCTTTGCCGATCTTCACCCAGATCACCGCATCGCGCGCCGTGGTGGGAATCTTCTTGTCCGCATAGCTCAACGCATCGGCGTAGCTCTTTTGCTCCATGAGCTTGTCAAATGTCTCGTCGGAAAACGCAAGAGATACGGCAAGGAAGAGCATCAATGATGAAACAACACAGCGTACGTGCAGGCCACTCCTACTCATAGCAAGGACTCCTTCCGGGTGTATATTGAAATTGTCTGGTTTTCACGTTTGAACAAAAAGGGCTTGGAAAGTAAAAATATATATAATAGAAGTATACCAAAACAGTTCTATTGATGTCAAATGTTTGATCGGTTCTTGTGCACGATGGAATTATCCCGGGCGACTCTCCCGCTGCAACGGCCCTTGTTCACTCTGCATGTACGACGCCCCGCGGCAGCCGCGAGAGGCGACGTGCCGCCACGCACCGCGATCACTTCTTATAAAGAAGGTCCCTTGCATCGCGGATGATGTCGTGCAGGGGAAGCCGGTTGGGGCAGCGGGCGGAACAGGTGCCGCACAGAAGGCAGCGGTCGAGGCGAAGGCTGTCGTCCCATTGTTTATCGCGGAATGCTCTTTTGGCATGCGGGATCTTCATGTATTTGTAAATATTATAATGCGACAGGCACGCGCCCAGGTTGATGTTTTGGGGACAAGGCTGGCAATACCCGCATGAGGTGCAGCGCGGTTCGCGTGCGTTTACGAGGCGGTCGACCCCGGCAAGGATTTCGTCCGCAGATTTCTTGTACAGGGGGGCCGTGTCGAGCATGCGCGCGGCGTAGGCGACCTCATGAACAGAAGAGAAACCGACGAGCAGGTGCACGTTGGGAAGCGCCAGAAGGTAGCGGAACGCGAGTTCCTTAAGCCGGGCGTCCGCCGCGCAGAACCCGCCCGACAAAGGGTTCATGGCGATCACCGGGATGCCCTTGCGGGCGCAATACTCAACAACCCTGAGCCGCGTGAGGTTTATCACGGACAACGGCATGGTAACGGTTTCGAAGCGTCCCGATTCGAGAAAGGCGATGATGGTGTCGGCATCCGCATGCGTTGTTACGCCGAGGTGCGAAAACACGCCTTTCCGTTTTTGCTCGGTTACGCCGTCGTGCCAGCCGCCCGGCTGCATGGCGGCGTTGAACTGCTCCATGGTGTGCGTGGTCCAGAGGTGGTAATAGTCAATTGATGCCAGCCCGAGCCTCTTGAGCGACTGCTCCAGCACCTGCGAAACCTGCGCTCGCGTGCGGACACCAAAGCCCTTCTCGGGTGTAAACGGTCCAAGGCCCGTGCCGCCGTCTCCCGGCGAGCATTTTGTGGACACCATCACGCGGCCGCGGTATTCGGGCGGCGACACGGCTTCTCCCACCCATGCCTCGGAATTCTCGGTTTCGCTCTTGTAACAATAGGCGGGAGAGGTATCGATGTAGTTGAACCCGCAATCGATCCCTTTGCGGATGATGGCCACCGCGCTTGTGCGGTCGCGGAAGCGCATGGCGCCGATGAGGATTTTGGACAAAGGCATCATGGTGCGCCGTTGAATTTTGTCGGCCCTTCCTCATACAGGTTTCTTCCCCTGCTGTCAATCGCCACAATCACGGGAAAGTTCTCGACCACAAACCTGAACACCGCCTCCGGTCCGAGGTCCTTGTAGCACACCATCCGCGAACTCCTGACGCATGAACCGAGCAGCGCGCCCAAACCTCCGCCGGCTGCGAAATACACGGCTTTGTGCCGTATCATCGCGTCAAGAACGGCGGGGCTCCTGTTGCCCTTGCCGATCATCGCGCCCAGCCCGGTTTTCGCAAGGAGCAGCGGCGTGTACGCGTCCATGCGTGAACTTGTGGTAGGCCCCGCGCTCAAGTTCCCTGTTTTCGGGTTCGCCGGAGTCGGGCCGGTGTAATAGAGGATCTGTCCGCGCAGGTCGAGCGGCAGCTTCCTGTTCTCCTCCAGCAGGGCGGCGAACCGCTTGTGGGCTGCGTCGCGTGCGGTGTAGACGGCTCCGGTTATGAGCACTTCGTCGCCGGCGGCAAGCGACCGCACGACGTTGGGGCCGAGCGGGGGAGTAATGACTCTGATCTGCTTTTTCACAGGACCACCGTTGCGTGGCGCGCCGCATGGCAGGAAAGTGAAACCGCCACCGGAAGCGTAGCGATATGACAGGGAAACGTCTCGATGTGCACGTCAAGCGCGGTGACGGTCCCGCCCAGCCCGCCCGGTCCGATACCCGACAGGTTTATTTTTGAAAGTATCTTCCGTTCGAGCGCGGCAAACCGTTTGTGCGGATGCCGTGTTCCCAGCGGCCGCACAAGCGCCTTCTTTGAAAGCAGCACGGCGGTCTCTGCCGCGCCGCCGATGCCGATCCCCACGATCACGGGCGGGCAGGGGTTGCCGCCCGCTTTCGTCACAGCGGAAAGCGCGGCGTCAAGCACACCGGCCTCGCCGTCGCCCGGCTTCAACATGAAAAGGCGGCTCATGTTCTCCGACCCGCCTCCTTTTGGAGCAAGCGTTATGGAAAGCTTTTTGCCTTTCACACAGGAAAGGTGGATCACGGCAGGCGTGTTGGTGAAGGTATTCCTCCGGTGATACACGGGATCGGAAACCATTGACGGGCGCAGGAAGCCTTCCGCGTAGCCCAGCCGCGTCCCTTCGTTTATTGCGTCGGTCAATGTGCCGTCGGCAACGTGCACGTCCGAGCCGATGTCCGCAAAGAACACGGCAATGCCCGTGTCCTGGCACAGGGGCACGCACCGGCTGCGCGCGACGCGGGCGTTTTCCGCGATGCGAGAGAGCATCCGTCTGCCGCGTGCCGAAACTTCCGTGCGTTGCGCCCGCGCAATCGCCGCGGACACGTCGCCGGGAAGATCGAACGCGGCTTTGAGGCACAGGGTGCGCACGCTGTCGACAATACGTTTGTATGGAATTGTTCTCACGGGGGCGTCCTCGTGTCTACCGTTTCCCGATCGTGACCGCCATCTCCTCAAGATGCCTGCGATACGCGGCAAAGTCTTTGATGGGCAGGGCGGCAACGCCGCTGTCCATGGCGGCCCGGGCCACCGCGATGCTCTCTTCGACGAGCACGCGGCCGTCAAGCGGCTTGGGAATAATATAGTCGGGGCCAAAAACCAGGGAGTCCACATTGTATGCGTCAAGTACGTCTCGAGGAACGCCGGGCTTTTTTGCGAGGTTCGCAAGCGCGTGCGTGGCAGCCGCCTTCATGGGCTCGTTGATCTCGCGCGCCCGAACGTCGAGCGCGCCGCGGAAAATAAACGGAAACCCGAGCACGTTGTTCACCTGGTTTGGAAAATCGGACCTGCCCGTTGCCATGATGCAATCCGGCCGAGCGGCGCGCGCCTCCTCGAACCCGATCTCCGGGTCGGGGTTTGCCATGGCAAAAATAACGGGCCGTGCGGCCATGGTTTTCACCATGGCGCCGGAGACGAGTCCACCCTGCGAAAGGCCCACAAACACATCCGCGCCCTGTAAAGCGTCGGCAAGGGTCCGCTTCCGGGTGTCAACGGCAAACGGCGCCTTGTATTTGTTCATTCCATCGGTTCGGCCTTTGTAAATGACGCCGGCCCTGTCGGTCATGATGATGTTTTCCATGCGCGCGCCGAGCCGCACGTAGTGGCGCGCGCATGACAGGGCAGCCGCGCCTGCCCCCGAGAAAACGATGGTCAGGTCGCCCATCTCCTTGCCCACGAGCTCGGCGGCGTTGAGAAGGGCTGCCCCGGAGATAATTGCGGTGCCGTGCTGGTCGTCGTGAAAAACGGGAATCGCCATTTCCCGCTTGAGCGTTTCTTCTATGTAAAAACACTCGGGCGCCTTGATGTCTTCCAGGTTGATCCCGCCGAACGTGGGCTCCAGCGCCTTGACAATACGGATAAGTTCGTCGGCGTCTTTTGTGTCGAGTTCAAGGTCGAACACGTCGATATCGGCAAACCGTTTGAAGAGAATGCCCTTGCCTTCCATAACCGGTTTTCCGGCCATGGGGCCGATGTCGCCCAGTCCCAGCACCGCCGTGCCGTCGGTCACCACGGCCACCAGGTTGCCGCGAGCCGTGTATCGGTACACATCGTCCGGATGCGCCTCGATTTCCCTGCACGCATCCGCCACACCGGGCGTGTATGCGAGGGAAAGATCTTTCTGGGTCTTGCATGGCTTGCTTGGAATAACCTCGATTTTGCCTTTCCTGCCCTGAGAATGGTAATCGAGGGATTCCTGTTTTGTGATCATGGATTCCGGTTCCTTGTTCTTGATGCAGCCAGCGATGATCTTCCTTCCGAAAATTATAAATGGTAAAATAGATGACGACGGGTTGGGCTGCAATCGGCTCAGAACGAAGCCAGGCAACGAGGAAGCTCGGGTAATTCCGCGCTGTCCATTTTCCACCACAGGAGTTTCCTTCTCACATAATTCATTACGGAACAAGTGTGTATAGGGGGAATTGGAACAATTTGGATCTTTGCTGGGGTTCACGCCACCCACATTTTTATGGTGAAAATCCTCGCAACCGCTTGATGAACATGGATGGCATGCTTTTTGAGGAGATAAAGAGAGTGTAGAAATGCGGCGTGCGGTTTTACGCACCGTAATGTTTGTTGATATAAGGGAAGTAAGGTTCCTGGAACAAATGACGGAAATAAGGAAAAGACGGTAGCCCGGAAAGAGGTGCAACCCAATCCAGTCCTCGCCTTTTATCGGCGCCGTCTTTTTTCTTTAGGGAGAGAGGAAACACTTCTCTCCCTTTTTTATGGGGTCGGGGTACCGCAAACAAAAGGGGAGTTGTAAACGATTGCTTCGATTGGGATTAGGATACCGTTCAATCAACGCCGCATGTCCATGGGGTGGATAGGCCTCATCGGATCAATGGAGCTTGACCGCGGCTGTTGAATGTAATAATGTGATATCAAAAGAAATGTATTCTTGGGTATATTATTTGTTGGTGTGCTATGGTGACGCACTGGTTATTTTCCAGATGTCCAAGGCAATTTGTGGTACGTAAGGAAGGCGGATCATGAACAGAATCGGATACATTTTGCAGATCGTTGTAGTTTGCCTGCTGCCCGTGTCCGCCCAGTCGCCCAATTCCGGAGCCGCAAAAGACCCGAACCAGAAACAACATGCCGCCGCGGCAATTTTCGATGAGATCATGCAGACCCTTCCTGCAGACATGAAGGCCAAAGTGGACTCGGCATCCGTGACGGTAAAGGATGACTCGAAATCGTCCGGAAGAAACGGCCCGGGAGCTGAGGCTGCGCATTCGTCAAGGTTGGGACCGCAGGGCGGCGACAGGGACGCCGCAGTCCAGCAGCTTCCCCAGGACGTGCGCGCAAAGGTCGAAAAGGCGATTTCCGACATAGATCTCATGAACCAGGACAGGCAGATTCAATTTAAGGACTACGAGAAAAATCACCAAGGCGGCAAGTAGCGCGTCTCCTGCCCGGTGAATTTGAGCCTGCAGCATATTCCCATCCACCTATCTCGGTAAGGATTGGACCGATGACAAGGGTGTTTTTCGGGGGATTTTTTTTTATATTGTTCGGCGCTGCCGCATTATTTGCAGACACGACCCTTGTCGACAACCAACTCAACTATAGCGTGTATCTTCCCGCCAATTGGGTTCGAGAAGTTGAAAGTGATTCGCAGCACATCTTCGTGGACACCACCTATTTCTATCCTGCCGAATTGTCTCTTAACCGCTACCTAATCGATTCGACATTGTATAAGACCGCGGACGAATGGACACAGGCGCATTTTCTGGGCTACAAGCTGAGTGTCCAATATTCGGTGGATCCGGCCGGCGTCGTACTCTATTCCAATTCCGACTCTTCTGTGAAGCAGGGGTCCCTGCAGGCGGCCGAGGCCTATTCGATCTTCTTTTCGTCGGACACAAGTATCGGCTCGTGGGCCGAATATGTCCGGTTTACAGCCTGCGGCCGATACGGATACGAATTGTACGCCATCTCCGATACCGCGGACATGTCCAAGGACATCGGCCTGTACGCGGCGATCCTGCAAAGCATCACGATTGCTCCGGGCGACCACGTTGTTTTGCAGCCCGCGTTCCGGCGAAGCGTGAGCGCGGCAGGGAAAGCGCTCAGGCCCTCTGTGTGCGATCCTCTGGGACGTACTACCGGCATGCCGGGAGCCTCACCTGGTCGTGCAGCCGGCATGTACATCTGGAGAAACGGTGTGAAAAATCCTTTCCTGCGCTGACGGTCCGGAGCGTTCGAGGTTTGCGCGCCGACTGCTCATGCTGGTACTCCGCTAACGCAGGAGGGCAATCGAGAATCCCTTCATGAAGAGCACTTCGACGGCGCTCGGTGCGGGTCGGTCCGTCGATTCATGGACGCGTACCCGTCAACAAGCTCAAAGCGAGCGGAATCAATCATGATAAATGGCAGGAGTAACAGGCGCTCATGCATAATGCCTGCCTATGCGCCCCTGGTTTTCGTGCTCGTGTTTTTCACGGCTGCGCCCGTGCACGCCGGGCAGGATACAATGTCTGTGGCATTCTGCTGCACAAGCGGTTTGCAGCAAATCGACAAAGGAAAATTCGACGAGGCCCTGTACTATTTCGGCAGGGCGTTTTCCGCGGGAATGTCGAAGGACAGTTTGTGCTTCTTCTGCGCCGAAGTCTATTTCGCCAAGGGCGCGCTCGACACCGCCCTGGGATTCAACTTCGGCATCAAGGCGGCGCGAAACAGGCGCCTCGCCGTGCAACAGCTCAAACAGCGGGCGCGCATCTATTCCGCGCTGGGCTGGAAAAAGGACGCGGACGCGGTGGCCGACTCGCTGCTTTACTTCCGGCCCTACGGGCCGCATTTGTTTGTACCTGATGTCAATGCAAGCGCAGGGCTGGATTATACGAATCGACGCGAACAGCAGCAGCCGTCATTTCCCTACCAGGGGCCGCGTGCGGACACCGGGTATAAGGGGCCGGGGTACAGCGGCGGCCTGAGGCTGGGCTGGGACGTCCCGGCCGGGAGGAGCTTTCTTGTCAAGGCAGGGGTGAGCGGGGAAGAAACAAGCAAGTATTACCGGTCATCCAATTCCGCGGATTCGGTGAATGTTTCCATGGGCCTTTTTGCCGGACTGGAATACGTTCCCAGCGGTTTGACCCTCGACTACGGCATTACCCGCGTCATCGATTACCTGGGCGAATACTTTACCCAGAACAGCATCGGGCTTTCGCTTTCGAAGACCGGGAAACGGTGGCTAACATATTTGTCAAGCGGCTATGAGCAGGAACTTGAGGCCCGGGAAACGATCCATAGCCAGACCTGCTGGCTGCTGGGGTATTTCGACCAGTCGGCCGTTTCGGGCAGGGGATTTTCCGTTTTTGTCCGAGGCTCGGGATATTTTGCCGGACCGCTGGTCTCAACCGAGACGTTCAAGGTGATGTACGTGGCCGATGTCAGCCAGCATCCGGTGCAGCACTATTATGTGAATACCCAAACGCAAATGCCGACGTCCGACACCATCGGCATCGGGCCCGTGCCGTATCTTTTGCCGGCCATCTATGAGAACAACACCGTGCGCAGGTCCGCGTCGACGTTGTTTTCGATCCCGGAAAACAGCATGTTTACCCAGAACCAGTTGTCGATTGCTCCGCTTGTGTCATACAAACAACCGCTCCCGTTCGGGATGTCCGCGATCATTGGAGCAGGGCTGACTGCCGATTACTACCTGGACCTTTACCGCTGGGCTTCTTTCAATATAAGTAAGAGTGAGCAAGACACCTCTCCGATCAGTGATACGGCGAACTATCTTGCCTACAACGCCGCTGACGGCAAGTACTATTGGGTGAAGGACCTGGCCAATATCTCCGGCAACGAACAGTATGACGGCCCCGTTGCAGTTTCCCAACACGAAAAACGAAGGGTCGATGCCGAGGTGTCGCTATTCGTGTCGCTCACGAGGCCCGCAGGGGAGCTCGGGACATTTACCCTTCGCGCCGACATTGCCAAGAATTACTCGACGCTTCGGAGCGAAAAATTTCTGTTCTGGCAGGTGTCGAACACCGATGCGCCGTTCTCCATCCCCAACTGGTCGTGGGGCTTGTCGCTGACGTGGAATTTTGCCTGGCACCGCCAAGGATAGTGCGTCGCGGCGAAACATTGTATATTAATTTACAAGAGTATAACACAAAGGCGCCCGATGATACGCATGCATGCGGCCGGAGCGGCGGCGGTTTTTTTGATGATCGCCGTGTCCGGATGCAGAAACAGGAATATCGAAAACGGCGGCATCTGCCTGCGGCTTGGCGATTATCCGTCGGCAATCGCGTTCTATTCCGATGAGGTAAGGCGTCACCCGGACAGTTACGAGGCGCGTCTGGGCCTCGGCAAGGCACTTCTTCAGAAGGCATGGGACGCCGACACGTCGGCATGGAAAAGTGCACTTATCCAGCTCGAGGCTGCGCACACCCTTTCGCCCCGGGACGACATCAAGGGACTGCTTGGCGACGTGTACCTCCAGCGGGCGCACCAGCTGCTTGCCGTAAGGGATTCGGTTTCGGCGCTGGAGGCGCTGTCGCGCGCCATCGAATGCGACAACCGGGCCGTTGAGCCCCTCAATCTTGCGGGTATCATCTACTTCCGGATGGGCGAAGAAGACAAATCGGAAATGCTTTTCAAGAAGGCCGTGGGCATCGACAGCGCCAGCTCGTCGGCGCGGTTCAACCTCGGCATGGTGTTCTGGCAGAGCGGCAGGTACGAGGATGCGCATGCACAGTGGCTCGCGGCGCTCGCGGCCTCGCCCGGCGACAAAGACATGCTGTACTGGTTCGCGCTTGCCGAAAAGAAACTCCGGGAAACGGCCCCATGATTCCCAGGCTTCCCAAAGGATTTTCGCACCCCATGCGCGTTGGGGAGGGCGCATTCGCGTCTGTCTACCGTGTGCGCCAGACCGCGCTCGACCGGTGGGTCGCCATCAAGGTGCTGCACGAGAAAGACCCCGCCAAGAAGCGCGACATCGTGAAGGAGGCCACCACGCAGGCGCGCATCCAGGCCGACTGCATCCCGCAGGTGTTCCACGTGCTCGAATGGCGCTCGCAGGTGTGCATCGTGATGGAATGGATCAAGGGCGTGTCGCTGTCCTCGCTCGTTGCGCACTTTCCGTCCCCCGAGGAGCGGCTGTGGCTTGCCGATCACGTGATCCGTTCGCTTGCCGCGCTGCACACGCTCGGGTTCGCGCACCGCGACCTCAAGCCGGAGAACATCCTTATCTCGCCGGACAAGGGAATGATGCTCGTGGATTTCGGGTTCACCAAGAACGTTGTTGACGGGCAGCAATCGGTGTCCGGCGTTGTGAAGGGGACGCCCGCGTACATGGCGCCGGAACTGTGGTCGGGAAGGCAGGGCATAGACCCCATGCGCTGCGACGTGTTTGCCGCGGGCAGGATCATGCACGACATTCTCCCCGGCGACACCTTTGCCCATTTTACGGCCGGATGCACCAGCGAGGATCCCTCGAGCCGCCCCGCCTCCGGCGCGGAGATGCTTGCGTTATGGCAACGCATCGCTCCCCATATCACCCAGCCCGATTGGCGGCGGCTTGCGCGTTCGCTGTCGTCGGAACAGCTTTCCGCAAAACTCACGGGCGCGGCGCGGCTTCTTCTGCACGAGGGCCGGCAGGACGAGGCGTACTGGCTTCTCGTCGAGAGCATCGAGGAAAACCCGAAGAACGTCGAATCCGTGAGCCTCATGAATTCGTTTCCCAAATATGTGCAACGCAGGCGGGTCCGGCGCAGGATAACCTATGCCGGCGTTGCCGCCGGATGCGCCTGCCTGCTGTTGTTCGCGTTTGTCATTGGGCGCCGCAGCAGGGACTGGAACCCGGGCGGGGCTTTGTCCGCGGCGCGCATCCCGTTTCAGAACGACCGGTCCGCCCGGCTTTCCTGGATGCCGAGGACCAGAAGCGCCGGCGTCGGGACCGTGCCGTTCCGGTGCGACTCGGCGTCGGCCGGCCGTTTGTCCGGCACGCTTCTTGTGGAGGCCGGACCGGCTTTCGGCACGCTGAGCATCAACGGGTCAACGCTGGACCTCAGTACCGGGTATCGCGCAGGCATCACCCTTGCGCCCGGGAAACACACCCTGGCCTGGGTCGACGCCGCCGGCCGCGTCCCATGGCGGGGAAAAATTACCCTACTGCCTTTTGAGACGAAAATCGTTTCCATTGCCGTAGCGAGCGCACAGAAACCGAGAGGACCATGACAACGCAATCAATGCCGCGCTTTATTGAGACGGAAAGCGGCGTCGAACATGAGTTGAACGGAAGGATCGTGACCGTCGGCTCGTCGGCGTCCTGCCAGATATGCATCCGGGACAAGGGGCTGCCGGAGATTGCCGCGCATCTGCTGTTTGCGGGCGGCCGCTACAGGCTTTCCTCGTTGTCCTCTGATGTCAAGGTACTGGTGAACGGGAAGCCCGTGCCGGCCGGCTGCACGCTCGATAACGGCGACGGCGTGACCGTGGGCAGAATGCAGTTCGTGTACCGGGAAAACGCGGCGCCCGCCGCAGCCGGGAAAACGGCGCTGTCGGCGGTGCCGCTTTCGGACCTGGTATCGGCAGTCGTTTCGCTTTTGCGCAACAAAGAAGAGGACGTGGCGTCGGACCTTGTCGTGAGCGTCTCGCGGCTTGTCGGGTGCGACGCGGCGCGGCTGGTGGGAGAAGACGCGGAGACAGGGGAGCGGAGGACCGTTGCGCGGTATCCAGTGGAGAGCGGCCTCGACCGGTTTTCGAACCGCGCGATAGACTTTGCAAAGAACGCCTCGCAGACGGTGCTTGTCAACGACACCGACTGGAAGGACACGGTTGATCCCAAGAGTTCACTTGAGCGGAACCTCATCGCGTCGGTGCTGTGCTCGCCGCTTTCCGACTGCGGAAGAGTCCTGGGCTACCTGTATCTTGACAGACTCCAGACCAGCCGCCCCTTTTCCGAGGAGGACCGGCACCTGTGCGACAGCCTTATGCCGCTGTTTTCGGAACTGCTGGCGAACAACGAGCAGCGCCGCCGCCAGGCCGAGACCATTGCGCGTTTGCAGGCCTCCACGTTCGAGACCTCGGGCGGCATGATTTACGAAAGCGACATCATGGGAAAAACGGTGGCGCTTGCCGCAAAGCTTGCAGCCACGGATTCGCCGGTCCTCATCTACGGGGAAACCGGGACCGGCAAGGAGCTCATGGCGCGCTTTATCCACGAACGGTCGCGAAGAAACGGCAAACCCCTCAAGGCGATAAACTGCGGCGCCATCCCGGAAAACCTGATCGAAAGCGAGCTGTTCGGCCACGAAAAGGGGTCGTTTACAGGCGCGACTCAGCGCACGATCGGCCTGTTTGAGGCCGCCACCGGCGGCACCGTGTTCCTGGACGAGATCGGCGAGCTCCCGCTGTCACTTCAGGTAAAGTTGCTGCGCGTGCTGCAGGACTCGGAGATCGTCCGCGTGGGCGGCACCGAAAATATCAAGACCGATGTGCGCATCGTAGCGGCCAGCAACAAGAAACTGGAAGACGAGGTTGCGCAGAACCGGTTCAGGCAGGACCTGTTCTTCCGGCTCAACGTGCTCACCATCGGCCTGCCGCCGCTGCGCGAGCGCGGCCGTGACGCGATTCTCCTGTCCGAATTTTTTGTCAAGAAATACTGCGTGCAGTTCGGGCTTTCGCAGAAGACCATGCAGGCGTCGGCCCAAAACGCGCTTCTTACGCACAACTGGCCGGGCAACATCCGCGAACTGGAGAATGTGGTGCAAAAGGCCATTCTCCTGTCCTCCGACAGTCGCATAAGCAAAGAGCATATCCAGATCACCGCGTCGTCGATGCTGCAGAGCGCGGGCGCACTCCCCGCAAAGGGCACGCTCAAGGAGGCGCGCAGCGCCGCCGAGAAGGAAATTATATCGCAGACGCTCGCCCGGACAAAGGGGAATGTGAGCCTGGCTTCCAAGCTGCTCGATATCGACAGAAAGTGGTTGATGAAGCTGATGGAGGAGCTTGGAGTAGACGCCAATGAGTACAGGTCGTAGGCACAGAGACTTGCGGTGAAAGGTTCGACGCATTACGTGGGGAAACCGTCTCGGTTTCCCCTGGCCCCCGGCTTCCGTCGCGCGGGTGCCCTGTCTGACCAAAAATGACAAAGTGTGCCACTATCGTCCTCGATAGTGCTCTTGACCGTTGCTTAGAACTCAATTCTCAGCTATTCCACAAGTCAAGAATCCTCCACCTTACACAATCCCAATGGTCTGGGCACCCGTGCACTGTACAGGTGACGGTTTGATTCGCTTTGGATGCGTTGGCACATAGGTGAAGTTGACAATTATGGAATTGTTCTTCTGCCAGGCGTTAGGGGCGACCGGATGCCGCGCAAAAGCGCGGTGCCGCCCGGACACGCCGCTGATTGTCGAGTGCCGCTCCCCTCGATACATCCCCGTCTCGATACATCCACAGAGTGGATTACTCGACGATCAGCGGGACACTCGGGGAGCGGCGTATCGAGACTCAGCGGCTTAGGGCCGTGGCGGCCCGAGGCCGAAGGCCGAGACAGGAGGGAGAACCGACCCGAGCCTGAGCGCCTGCGACGGCGAGGGGAACGCCCAAATTCTCATTTTTATATGGGCAAACAAGAATCGTACTATTTAGCAAACGATGCAGTCGCACGGGTGGAACCTGGATCATAGATCCACCAGAGGGGAAATTATTTTCTTTTAAGGCACACGATAGGGCCACCCGTCCGACGTGGACGAAGAATGTGACGGGCGTCACGACGGGCACGGGACACGACGAAACAACCGAATAGTACTCACTTCTTGGAAAATTTATATATTATACCTTGGATAAGCCGGAAACCATCTCATAAAAAGGGGGAGTCATGATGCGAAGAGCATCGGTGTTAATCGCTTTAGCAGTTTTTGTGTTCACGCAGAGCGGCGCGGCACAAACGACCTATCAAGGCGAGCCGAGCAACCGGGTCAGGATCAACCTCGGCGCAACGTCCTGGAAACTCATCCAATCCGACCCTGTCGGCGCACAGGCATTGGCCTACAACGACGCGTCGGGAGTGGATGTGGGCCTTCCGCACAGCATGGGCCAGGATGCGATGTTTGGCAACACCGCCTCGGGCGGCAGTAGCGGGCCGGGCGGACCCTACTGGTACCGCAAGAAATTCAAGCTCGCTTCAGCCTTTGCGAATAAGAAGGTCTTCCTGGAAATCGAGGGCGCGCATCTCGGGTGCCAGGTCTATTTCAACGAACAATTGATGCCCACATCAAGCGCGGAGAATCCGCAGGCGACGCACGTGGTGGGATTTATCGGCACCATTCACGACGTGACGAGCCTGGCGAAATTCGACGGGTCGGACAATATCGTGGCGATACGCGTCGGCATGGGGGGCGGATTCTTTGCCGACCCTGGTTTCTCCACGGTGTTCAGATTCGGGCAGGGCTGTGCCGGCGTTTTCAGGCCCGTGTGGCTGCACATCACCGATAAGGTCCATGTTCCTTCGAACGTCTATTCGAACCTCAAACAGTGGGGCACCTATGTTGCAACCACGTCGGTCGCCCCCGACCTCTCTTCGGCCATGGTGAGAATACTCACCAACGTCATGAACGAGAACGCGACCGACCAGACCGTCACGCTCACCACCAAGATCGTTGATGCATCGAACAACAACGTCGTGGCCTCCAAAGAGGCGACCCATTTGATCCCGGCCGGCCAGACCTGGGAGTTCGACCAGACCGACACCATCGCCAATCCCAAGCTGTGGTGGCCCAACAACAGCATCTACGGCAAGCCCAACATGCACACGGTGTACCACATTGTCAAGGTGGGCGGCGCCACCGTCGACGTGTTTGAGAGCCCGCTGGGAATCCGCACCATCACCTGGGACAAGAACTTCCCGTACATCAACGGCAAGGTTCACCACCTGTACGGCGGCGCATCGCGCTACGACTATCCCGCGCTTGGCACAGCGCTGCCGCCCGGCATCGAGTTCAGGGACGCGAAGCTGATGGCCGACGTGGGCGGCAACCTCTGGCGGCCCGGCCATTCGTCGTGCTCAATCGGGTTCGTAAACGCGTGCGACGCCTATGGCATCATGCTCATCGACCCGAGCGGCGAGGGCGAGGGTGCCTTCAGCGGCTCGTCGCCCGCCGACGCAAAGGGCACGCTCAAGTGCGAGCTCCACCGCGACATGATCATCCGCGACCGGAACCATCCCTCGCTACTTGCGTGGGAGGCGAGTAACGGCGACATGGCGCAGGCCATGGCCGACTCGCTCCGGGGCCTGTCGAACGTCTGGGACTCGCTTACTCCCAGGGCCCAGAACCTCCGGGGCGCTCCATTTGAAGAAGGCTTTGACGATCTGCATTCCTGCACCTTGACAGGGTGCGACGCACAGCAGAAGCCGTTCCATCCGGACTGGCCGTGGTGGGGCGCGGAATACTGGGGCTCCCCCACGTCGCGCTTCGCGTACGACTACCAGATCCAGTTTTCCGCGGGATTCCTGCACGACTGGGCCGGCGGCATCACCAACAACTGCTTCGGCATAGCGCAGTGGTATTTTGCGGAGACGCCCGGCGAGGTCCAGACGTTCCTCGGCAGCACCCTCACCGCGCGCTCGTTCGGCTCCTCCATGTGCGATTTCAACCGCCTCCCGAAATTTCTCTATTATCAATATGGCGTGTGCTGGGTTCCCTACAGCCTGCAGCCGCGTATCGCGATCGCCAACCATTGGAACCGGTCCGGCGGCGCCGTGCGGGTCGACGTGTGGAGCAACTGCCCGCAGGTGCGGCTCAGCGTGAACAATACCGTCGTCGGGACGCAGGCGCCCAACGGCAGGCTCGGTGCGGCCGGCGGCATATCCGACGTGAGCAACACCACCACGCAGCTGCCGTACCAGTGCACGTTCCAAAACGTGACCTGGGCCGCCGGCACGCTGAAGGCCGAGGGACTTGACTCAAGCGGAAACGCGGTCTGCACCGACCAGCAGATCACGGCCGGCGCGCCGGACCATGTCGTACTATGGGTCGACACCAACATGCAGCGGCCCGGCAACGTGAAGATCCCCATCACAGCCAACGGCACCGATGTCGCGCTTATCAAGGCCACCGTCGTCGACGCCAGCGGAAACTGGTGCCCCACTGCAGACGGGGTCGTCACCTGGAGCGTGACCGGACCCGCCACGTACCGCGGCGGTTCGGACCAGTTTGTAGGGGCGGGCGACGCCGGGTGGCACGCGCCGGGCGACCCGAACCTCAACATCGAGGGCGGCATGGCGATGGTGGCGGTGCGGTCGCAGTTTGCAACCGGGACCGTCACGGTGGGTGCAACGGTGGCGGGACTGCCGACTCCCTCGGCATCGGTTTCCTATGCTATCACGCCCGTTCTCGATATCGTGCGGACCGACACGCTCGCCGTCGGCGCCAGGATCGCGCCCGAACCCGTACGCCTCATGCCCGCCGTGCAACTGGCAATGACCGGCAGGGTTCTGAAGTATTATCTGAACACCACCGCGGTGGTAGGCCTCGACATCATGAACGCAAGCGGCAGGCTGGTGCAGCGGATCGCGGCGACAAAGCAAGCTGCAGGGTGGCACTTGATAAACGCGTCCCTGCAACCGGTACGGGGCAGCGGCGTGCTGCTATTCCGGTTCATGGTTGACGGAAGGGTAATGGACGCGAAACGGTTTGTCGTGATGAGATGACGGGCGGATAAGACGGAAGGCATGGTGCCGCGGGCGAGGAGTCCGCGGCACTTTTCTTTTAACCGCCGCACTCAATATGTCGGCCACCATCGCAGATCCTGGCCGCACGGGGAAATCATCTTGTTTTCTTTTAAGGCACACGATAAGGCCGCCCGTCGTGCGAAGCAAGGATAAAGTAAAAAAACAATCAGAAAAGAAATCTGGGCGCCCCGCGGCCTTGCCGCGGCGGCCCTCCTTTCGGGCTCGGCCTTCGGCCTCGTTGCCGCCTGTCCCTACCGCCTTCGGCTAAGGATCAGGCGGCAATGCGCTCCAGCGCACCCTCCAGTCCGGCCTGGCGCGGGAATACAGACCTGTCCCCACTCGACATTTCTCCTGGTGGAAGTAAATTGCGAAATGAATGTGATTGCGAGCGCAGCGAAGCACTTTCATGAAAGTCAAGGTTGCGTCCATCCATTCCCGTAAGGCGTGGTTTGACAAAAAGATTTACCTGCCAATGCAATGCCTAATGCCATAAGGAGAAAAACACGGCTACCTCGTGAATTCATAATTAATTTCCCAGCTCTCTTGATAAGGGGACCTCTAAAAATTCTGTAAAATAGTAGATTCCAAGATCATGTTGACAGATAGTATTATTTCGCGATGTCAGGGCGTCTATTTGTCTGATAGGTGCCCAAAACTGTTCTTTTTTCGGTCCCTTTGGGGGCCTTGTGCGGTCCTGTCCCGCTTTTCAGGCGTGGCACTCAAGATATGCAAAGCGTTTTATGTTGTAAACCAGGTTCAGGAGTCCTATCTTCGCCGCGGCCCTCAGCCGCCCGATACACCTGATCCTGCCACGAAACATGATTTCTATTTGAGCAAACACATGTTCTATACGCGATCTGACTTTGGATTTCTTCCGGTTCTGTGCCAATTGTGCTTCCGTCAATGGTGCGCCACGAGTCCCTTTGACACATATTTTGCTTCTGTACCAGAGATAATCAAGCCTTTGTTCCGCCTTTTCCGAATGATACGCGCTGTCGGCAAACACGTCCGCGTTCGTGTTCTCAGGATTAAGGAGAGGTTCAAGCATATTGGAGTCGTGCACTTCTGCGGATGTCGCCGCATAGTCTCGAATGATTTTATGCTTCGCGTCTACCGACGCATGGTTCTTGTAGCCAAAAAACGTCTGATCGTTCTTCTTCGTCCATCGCGCATCAACATCTTTCTGACGAAGTTTCTCAGGGTGCTTTTCCCATTCCTGCGGCGTGCCCCCGTTCTTGATTTCTTTATTCTCCTCCCGCGTGTTTCTCTGGCGAGGTACCTCGACAAAACTCGCATCTATTATTTGGCCTTTCTGGGCAGTGTAACCCGCTTCGTTCAACTGACGACCGAACAGGTCAAACAGCTTCTTGACAACGCCTGCTTGTGTCAGCGTTTCCCGAAACAACCAGACCGTTTTCTCGTCGGGAATGCTATCCTCGGAAGTGAGTTCAAGAAACCGTTTGAACGTCAATCGGTCCAGAATCTGAAACTGGGTTTGCGCATCGGAAAGCCCATACATCGTCTGCAACACGAGAATCTTGAACATCAGGATATAATCGTACGGTGGACGACCGGCGTTGCTCTTCCGTTCCTTGCGAAAAGCCTTGTCAATAACAGGACGAAAACTCTTCCAACGTATGGCCCGATTGATGGTTTCAAGAGGGTCTCCCATTTCGGAAAGCTCGGAAAGGCGATTCTCAAGGTCAAAAAGGCCTATCTGTCCCATCGCAATATCCTCCAGACGGTAGTGGGTTCGCAGGTTTGTTGTCTGGAATTAAAATAATTGACGAAATAGCCTTTGTCAAGCATTAATTGGGCAAATTAGGCAATTTTTAGAGGTCCCCTGCATACATGATGACGGGAACAGAGGCCTTCCCAATTCGTTTGTCGATCTTCACTCGATGCTCTTCCTTTGAGGTACCTGCCAAACGGGTATTTCGGCCTCAGTGTAATGGCGGTTCCCGCCCAAGAATGCGTCCTGCATTTGAAAGCAGGAATTATCAGTTTCAAAAGCCTTGATTTGCGGCATGACGGCCTCTCCGGTCTGGCACGCAGACCCTACGACGAGACACTAATCTCTTGCCCTGCAAAGCGGAATCTGCATCAACGTTCATCGTTGCATAGTGTCAAACAATTGCTCAAAATACCTTTTTATTCTTCTTCCATATGCCTTACTACCGGCCGTAAACAAGTGTGCTTCCTCGTCAATCGAAAGAGTCGGTAAGCGCTTGTTTCTTTTGAAGCGCACCGTGATAATTTGGGGCAGCATCCTTACCGTGTCGGCATAAGCCAGGAAAAGACCCGGCTGCACAAAAGCTTTCAGCAGAAAGAACATTTGCAGAGGCAGCCAGTACAAAACATGACGAAATAGAATTTGGGGCCTTTCATTCAAAATCATGAGCCAGATCCTGTTGCGGTGATTCCTGTTTCGAGCAATTGCACGGAGCCTCTTATTACTCAGCGATCCCTCCCGCACATGCCATGCGCGCGTTTCGCATGTGCAGACCGCTTTCCATCCTCGTTTCCGCGCCCGCCAGGCAAGATCGACATCCTCACAGTAGGATTCAAATAATTCCAGGAAGGGGTTTTCGTCTAATGAAACGTCCAAAATCATTTTCCTCGAATAAACCGGGGCGCAGCCCCCCACGCCGAATGGAGAAGTGGTTTGTTGAATCGGCGTTTCCACTCTTACTCCGGCACCGATATCATCATGATAGCGATTTCTGTTCAAGCCCACGCCAAGACTGTCGACAATAAGCGTTTTTTCCCCCTTGACCAACCGATACAAGATGCCGCTTACCATTCCAACGTTATCGTTCCGTTCAAGAACTTGAGCGCACCTTTCCAGGTAATTGGTCTCCAGGAGAATGTCGACGTTCAGAAGGCAGATGAGACTTCCGGAGGAATGCTCGATGCCCCAATTCATTGCGCGTGCATACCCCACATTGCCGGCAAATTGGTGGTAGCGGGCCCTGTCTCTCCCTTGGCACCATTGTTGAGCAATGAAGTCCGACCCATCGTTCGAATGGTTATCAAGCAGGATCAATTCCGTTGCCAGAACCGTCTGACTGGCGACAGAGTCGAGGAGCGCGGCAAGGGTATCCCTGCCGTTGTAGTTGAGAATGATAATCGAACAGTCAATTATCTTCTGATTTATTTCCGGCATTTCTGCTCTCTCGAATCACTGGTTTTGAATGACCTGCAAAGTAACGAATGCAAGAATTCCGAACTGCCGCACGAATTTCGACACTATCGCCGAATCCCTTCGTGAAAATACAACGTGTTGATCATCCTTTGCCTGGTTTTACGGGAAAAGATCATGCCACTGCGGCATGGATTTGAGTTATCTTTCTAATCAACGAGGAGCATTCATGCCGTCAAAGTAATAGACCAGGACGTTACTCGATTCGAATTCCTGTTTTTGGTTGTTGCTTTCATGGAAATCCGAAGCACTATGCACGTTTTTATTGACGCTCGCGGACTTGAGAACCGGATAGACGGTATCGGACAATTTGCTCTCCACATTCTGGCCCGTCTTCCCCTCCACACTCGCGCCCACTTTTCCGTCTTGGTGCGAGACGATCTGCACTACGATTTGCCTTCCGCCCCGCATGTCGCGTACCTGCCAACGACGATACGCCGGTTCACATTTGGCGAAGCGAAAGGGATAGGGTCGCTGGTGTTCGCGGTTAAGCCTGATCTCTATTTCAATCTTTCTTCGTACCTCCTCAACGGCATCGGCTGTAAACGCTACATGATGCTCTATGATCTGCTTTCAACGCATTTCAAGGGGCACTTCAGGGGGATGGGCTTGGTAAAGGGATTCCTTGCAAGGAAATATTTCAGGCACCGGCTGAAGAAATCGGTCGAAAAAGCCGATGGAATATTTACAATATCAAATTATTCCCGGGAGAAAATCTGCAGTCAGTACAAAATCGACAAATCCAGGATCGGTGTTGTGTATGGAGGTGTCGACACGCAGTATGATGCCCACAGTGATGAAAGAAGAAAACAGGATTTCCTGAGCAGGCATTCCCTGCCTAAAAAGTTTTTCCTGCATGTTGGAAATCTGAAACCATATAAAAACGTTGCGGGCATTCTCAAGGCATACAGCAGCTTTATCAAAAAACACCCTGAATCAGAAATAGATTTCGTATTCACCGGCGGCCCTGGTCGCGGCTACAACGAAACCCTGGACCTAATTGCCTCGTTGAATCTGAAGCAATCGGTAAAGATAATGGGTTATTTTAATGGAGAGGAAATGCCGCTTTTGTATAGTGCGTCCCTCGGCCTGTTCTTCCCATCGCTGGAAGAAGGATTTGGGTTGCCCGTGCTCGAGGCGATGTGCTGCAAGACACCGGTAGTGACGTCACAAGGGACGGCAACGGAGGAGATCGCCGGCGGTCACGCGTTTCTGGTCGACCCACGATCGCACAATTCATTGCTGGACGGACTGGAACACCTTGCCTTTTCCGAAAAGAATGCCGACGCAATCGACAAAGCGTATTCCCATGCAAAGGAATTCTCTTGGGACAAGACAGCGGACACCATCATTTCCGCCCTGTTAGAGAAGTAACCGGAGCAAAGGTACGTGAGGTCTGCCAGGCGATGATACGGGATTCCGGCGGTTTCCCGTATCGGTTTTGCCCGGTTATGATGAGGAGAAGTATTGTTTCAAAGTCTGATGTGGGGTTTCTGCCCGGCATCTGCTTTCTTCCGGCAGAAAAACACCCTAAAACTCCTTCTTCTCCGTAAAGTCCACTATCCACCCGAACCCGGCGGAAATCGAAAACACGCTGTGGTGCAGTGCGAGGGGATAGTCGGGATTGTTGAGGAAATTTGTGGCTCCCCAGGTATACCGTATGTCAATTGGAATTATCGCGTTTCCGTGTTTTATGTTCAACGACAGGCCGGCGCACAACCCCAGGTCGAACGGCTGCGTCTGCGCCAGCATGTCGGACGTATTACCGCCTTTGTAGACGGCTTCGGCGACAAGCGGGAAGGCAAAATCCGGGCCTCCGTACAGGACGGGGCGAAAGATATCGTGTTTGTAAAACTTCCATTTGGCGAGGATGGGTATTTCGAGATAGGTGAAACTGCTCGGATACTTGTCGGAAAGTGCGTAGAAGGAGTCGGGGTTCTTCCAGCTTTCCCCCCTAAGCCCGAGGCCGATTTCCTCCTGCAGGCCAAAGTTCTCGGTGAGCCATTCGCTTGCGAACGCGCACACGTTGATCCCTGCCTTGGGAACAGTGGCGTTTGAGGTGTCACCAATGACTCCCGACACGTTAAGCCCGATCCTGGCGCCTATCGACAACTCGACGGCCGGCGTGGTCTGCACGAGCAATGCCGCAAACACCGCAGCTGCGCTGATTTTTCCAAGTGAGCTATTGATCATGTCAACCACTTCTCCTTACTCAAAATATCCGGCTGATGATGCTAATATACCTTTCTTTCCCGGCCCTGGGCAACATGATGAAAAGGTTGCAGGCAAACAAACAAGACTCGAGCGCGCTTTGCGCCTCCCGCACACGGGAAAAGGCGTGTTCCAGGCTGGTCGCACTGTCGGGTGCCGCGCGACACAAGGTTTGGCCTTTTTTGGGGTTGAATTCCGTTGACTTCATGGTACAATAAAGAATACGGTATCAAGAGAGTCAGGGTCCGGCGAACCGTAACCCTAGGCCCGTGCGGGAGTGTGGCGGACGGAGCGAGCCCGGGTTCGCGAAAGAACCGGGCTCTTTTCATAACAACAATGGCGCAGTGATATCCGGAGGGAGCCATCGCATGCAATTGCAATTCTTTGGAGGAGCGCAAACCGTCACCGGTTCGCAACATGTTCTTTCCGTCAACGGTCATTCCGCGTGCATCGAATGCGGCCTGTTTCAGGGCAGACGGAGCGAGTCATATGAAAGGAACCTGAACTTCGCCTTTGACCCCGCAAAACTCGACTGTCTCATATTGTCGCATGCGCACATCGACCACAGCGGCAACATCCCCAACCTTGTCAAAAGGGGATTTGCCGGGCCCATCTATGCCACGCCGCCCACCGTGGATTTGTGCCGCATCATGCTGCGCGATTCTGCGTACCTCCAGCTGAAAGACCTTGAATTTGTCAATGCGAAAAAGCGCAAACAGCACGACACGCCGCTTGAGCCCCTGTACACGATCCAGGATGCCGAGGCATGCATGGACAAGTTTATTGCCGTCCCTTACAACAGGCCTTTCGCGCCACTCCCCGGCGTGTCGGCGACGTTCCGGGACGCCGGCCACATTCTCGGATCGGCAGGCGCGTCATTTGAAATCAACGAAAACGGCCGGATGATCCGGTTCGGCTTCACCGGCGATATCGGCAGGCCGAACATGGCGGTGATCCAGGACCCCGACATTTTGCGCGACCTCGATATTCTCCTGATGGAAAGCACCTACGGCAACCGCACGCACGGCCCGTCGGACCATGTTGAGGAGGACCTGGCCGCAACCATCCGGGAGACTGCGGCGAGCGGCGGCAAAGTCATCATACCCGCATTTGCGGTCGGACGAACCCAGCAACTGGTTTATCATTTTCATAAACTGTTCAACGAAGACCGCATTCCCGACATGCCGATTTACGTGGACAGCCCTCTTGCATGCGACGCAACCACCATCTTCCGCAACCATCCGGAATGCATGGATCGTGAAACCAACCGTATTTTCCTGTCGGGCAACGAGGACCCCTTCGGGTTCTCGCGGCTCAGCTATGTTCGCGACATCAACGAATCCAAGGCGCTCAACGGCCTCACCTATCCGCACATCATCATATCGTCGTCGGGCATGTGCGAAGGCGGGCGCATTCTGCATCATCTGCGAAACAACATCGAGAACCCCAAGAACCTGGTACTTTTTGTGGGATACGCTGCAAAGGAAACGCTTGCGCGAAAGTTGATGGACGGCAACCGCGTGGTGCGCATTTTCGGCGTCGAGCACACGGTAAAGTGCAAGATCAGGACGATCGATGCTTTCAGCGCGCACGCGGATTCGGGAGAACTGGCCCAGTACGCCTCGCTTACGCCGCCGGACAGACTCCGTCATATCGTCCTCGTGCACGGTGAAGAGGATCAGGCGCTTCCGCTTCGGGATGCGCTCCTTTCCAAAGGGTACAAAAACGTCTATTATCCCTCGCCCAAGGAAGCGATTTCGTTCTGAGAGCCGCAGTGCCGGAATCGCAGGATGAACAACCGCGCCGCAGCAGGCGGTGAGCAGGAAATGAACTGCCCCGTTTCCCGAAAAAAACCTTGCTCATAGGTATCGGGCGGCCCCAAATATTATTTTAGGTGACCGGTTTAGGGGTATACCGCGGAGGTCCGTCTCCGCAAGGAAGCCGGCGCCCGCAGAGTGCCGGCAATGCACGCATGCGTCAACAACGCTCGGGCGCCGATACCACGCGAACAACCCGCTATACCGATAGGATATCGTATCGTGGCCAAGCAGAACCCATACCGCATCCTGCTTGTTGATGATGAGCCCGGCATCCGGAAGATTTTGAGGCTGTTTCTCGAATTGGAAGGATATTCGGTATTCGAGGCCATTACCGCCAATCAGGCGATGCAGGTGGTCAAGAAGGAACGGCCGCACCTCATTATTCTCGATGTGATTCTTTTCGGCCAGACGGGTTTTGACGTATGCGAATGGGTGAAGAGCAATCCGGAGACAAAGGACATCATCATTTTCCTGTTTACCGCTCTCAACCAGGAGCACGATTACCGCGAAGGACAACGCCTGGGCTGCGACTTGTACCTCACGAAGCCGCAGAACCCGAAGGATATTGTGGAAAAAGTCCGCGAATTCCTTCAGGCCCGGGACACCGCGCCTTCATCGACCTGACCGGGAATACTTGATAAAAGGTAAATGTTGCCGGGATCCGCTCCGGCGCAACAGACATCCGATGACCAGTCTTATTCCACCGAAAGGAATCTCCCAAACGCCATGAACAGGAACATCACCATCGGCCTGATCGTCACCGTCGCTCTTATCGGGATAGCTCTGTACCTGCTGAAGGATTCGATTCTCTTCTATTCGAAAAGCCAGCAGGAACAGGACCTCTATGCGCAGTCGCATCCCACCATTTTCAAGAAAATCATCAATTTGGGGCTCGACATCCAGGGCGGCATGAGGATCGTGCTTGAAATCGACAAGGCGAATCTGCCGAAAGAAGCCAGCGCCGACGTTCAAGACCGGGCCTACACTGTCATCGAAAACCGCATCAACGGTCTCGGCGTTGCGGAACCGAGCATCCAGAAACAGGGCAAAGACCGGATCATTGTGGAGCTTCCCGGCTTCCGTGATGAAGGGGCCGCATCAAAGGTCATCGGCTCAACGGCCCAGCTCGAGTTCAACCTGTTGCGCGACCCGCCGGAACTTGACAAAGCGATAAAAGTCGTGGATAATGTCCTCAAAGGCCAGAAGATTACCGACACCTCGGCAGGGGCGGCCGGCACGGACACGAACGTTGCAAAGAACAAAGAGGCGCAGACCAAGGCGCAGAAACTGTTTGAGGGCAAAGAAACCGGCAGAGACACCTCAACCGCGGCAGCGGAATCGACGGCCGCCGGGATCGAAAAGGAGCCGGCAGCCTCCTTCTCGGAGCTCCTTACCGGAATCGGCGAGCAGATAGGCGTTTTGGAAAGCAACAAGGCAAAAGTGGACCAGATCCTGGCGCGCAAAGACGTGCAGGAGGCGCTCGAACGCTCGGGCCTGGGCGGCTCCAACTTCCTGTGGGGCCACGAAACCAAGGTGGCCGGCGGCTCCCTGTACCGGATGATGTACTATGTCAAGAGTCGCCCCGAAATGCGCGGCGACGCCATCAAGGATGCGCGGGGGTCCATAGACCGCGGGGGCTTTTCCGCAGGCGCGGCCATTGTCGAGCTCGAGATGAACGGCAAGGGCGCCAAGACCTTTGCCCGCGTCACCGGCGCGAACGTCAACAAATACCTCGCCATCGTGCTCGACAGTACCGTGTATTCCGCGCCGGTGATCCGCTCGAAAATTCCTTCCGGACGAGCCCAGATCGAGGGCAGCTTCACCATGGACGAAGCCAAGAACCTTGCCATTGTGCTGCGGGCCGGCGCCCTTCCGGCGCCTGTCAAGATCATGGAACAGCGCACCGTCGGGCCGTCGCTCGGCCAGGACTCGATCCACGACTGCGCGGTTGCGGCCGTCATCGGTTCAATTCTGGTGTTCCTGTTTATCATCATCTATTACAAAATGAGCGGCGCCTATGCCGTGTTCGCGCTTGTCTTGAACCTCCTGTTCGTTCTTGCGGCCATGGCGAGCATCAACGCCACGCTCACGATCCCCGGCATCTGCGGGCTCGTTCTTAATATTGCGGTGGCGGTGGATGCCAACGTGCTCATCTGCGAGCGGATCCGGGAGGAGTTGCACCTCGGCAAGACGGTCCGAAGCGCCATAGAAATAGGTTACAAACGGGTGTTTGTGGTCATCATGGATTCGAACCTTACCATGTTGCTCAAGGCCGCCATCCTGTTCTGGATCGGCACCGGCCCCATCAAGGGGTTTGCGGTGACGCTCATGTTCGGCCTTATCATCTCCATGTTTACGTCGCTGTACATTACCCACGTCATGTATAACTTCTTCACTCCGAAAACCGGGGAAAAACTCAGTATTTAACAAGAAGGAAAGACGCTCATCCTATGATTCAGATTTTCAAGAAAGTTCCCAACATCAATTTCATCGGGGTCTGGAAGATCGCCTTTTCCATTTCGGGCACCCTGCTCCTGATAACGGTCGGCTCGATCATCTACCACAAGGGCTTCAATACGTCCATCGAGTTTACGGGCGGCACCGAAGTCCAGCTCAGATTCGAGAAGCCCATCGAAAACAACCTGGGGAGAATCCGCGGCATCCTCAGCGGCCTCGGGTATGGCCAGCCGGAAATAAAGACAATCGGGCCCGCCAAGAACAATGAAATTCAGGTCACGGTGAAGAAACAGGCCGAAGGCACCACGGTGGGCGACGCCGTGAAAGACGCGATTTCCAAGGCGTATGCCGATAACAAGTTCGAGGTGCGACGCGAAGAAAAAGTCGGGCCCAAGATCGGCGCTGAACTCGCATCAAAGGCCTTCTGGGCCGTGCTCCTGGCGCTCATCGCCATCGTGGTGTACATGGGAATACGGTTCAATATTCCGTACGGCCTCGGCGGCGTGCTTTCCCTGTTCCACGACGTGTTCATAACGCTCGGGTTCTTTTCGCTTACCAACAGGGAAATTTCCCTGGGGATCGTGGCCGCGCTTCTCACCATCGTGGGATACTCGCTCAACGACACCATTGTGGTGTTCGACCGGGTGCGTGAAAACATGGGCGGCAGGCTGCTCGGGCCCAACGTGGAATCTATGATCAACAAGAGCATCAACCAGACCCTGTCGCGCACCATCATCACCACCGGCACGGTACTGTTCGTGCTTATTGCGTTTTCGTTTTTCGGCGGCCAGGTGATTCAAGACTTTTCTCTGGCCATGCTCGTGGGATGCTCCAGCGGCGTGTATTCCACGGTCTATATTGCAAGCCCCATCGTACTCTGGTGGAACAAACAGTTTCCGCCGAAATTGAAATAATATTTAGGTAAAGAAAAAGAACTCGGCGTTCCCCCAAAAAGAGAAGGCCACAATAGTTTGCGCCTTCTCTTTTTGGGGTCGGTTCTCCTTCCAGCTCGGCCTCCGGCCTCGTTGCCGCCCGCCCTATGCCTGTCGGCCGGGTCGGGCGACAATCCCGCTATGGCGGGACTTCCAGTCGCCCCTAGCGCGAAAACAAAAACACGGTTTTTGTTGCTGCATTTCACTCTTCGGTGACACATCACACAAGTCCTTAAGACACGAACATCTTTCTAGGTGCACTCACTTGTTTCCACAATCTCTTCACCATTGAAGAACCCCGCCCCGAGTGGCGGAGATTCTTCCTTGCCCTAGGAAAAAATATTTGCAATTCGCCCGCTAACCCCGCGCCAAGTCGCGGGGATTGCGCGGGCTGAGGCATTCAATCACCCGGAGCCGTTATCTCCTGTCCGGCGAATATGGTATTTTAGTGGATGCGCAGGACCTTCACCACCCTGCCACACAACCGATGACAAAAACAATTCCCGCAGCATTCCTGCTTGTGACCACGTTGATCGCGTCGGCACTCCCCGCCGACAAATGCGAATTCACCATCGCGCGTCTCAAGTACGGCGGCGGCGGGGACTGGTACAACGGCCCCTCATCGCTCCCCAACCTGGTGGATGCGGTCAAAAAAGAAACCGCTATTCCCATTTGCGATACGGTCGCCGTTGTCCAGATCATGGACCCGGCCCTGTTTCATTATCCCTTCCTCTATATGACCGGACACGGCAACGTGCATTTCTCCCCTGAGGAACGGGTGAGGCTCAGGTCGTTTCTCACCGGCGGCGGGTTTCTGCTTGCAAACGACGATTACGGCATGGACAAGGCGTTCAGACGCGAGATGGAGGCGCTGTTTCCCGAAAACCCGCTTGTCGAGGTACCGCTTACTCATCCGATCTATTCCAGCGTGTACAAATTGCCGGGACTGCCCAAGATCCACGAACACGACGGGCTGCCTGCCAAGGGTTTCGGCATCTTCTTTGACAACAGGCTAGTTGTGTATTACGCGTTCAGCTCCGACATCGGCGACGGGATGGAAGACGCGGGCGTGTATTCGGACCCGCCCGTTTTGCACCGGGCGGCGCTTAACATGGGCGTGAACATCGTCTCCTGGTTCTTTAATCCGTGAATCCTCACCTCGCACTGGTAGGCCATTTCCTGCGCCGACTCCGGAGGCGGTTTGCCGCTGCCGCGTTCATGCGTCGGTGCATGGCACTCGCCGCAGCCGCGTTGCTCGGCTGCACGCTCGTCCAGGTCCTGTTTGCCGTTTTTCCGTGGGTTGCGCTGCCCATGGCCTGGGATGTACTTGTGGGGGCCTTTGCGGCCGGAATCGGCATCGTGGCCGTCGACCTCTGGTGGCTGCGGAGACCGGATCTCCGCACCGTGGCACGGATTGCGGAAAATCAGGCGCGCCTTCCCCATCCCTGGCTTTCGCTTTCCCTGGAGCTTTCCCATTCGGAATCGGGCGGCTCCGCAGAACTGACATCCCGTGTTTTTGAAACCGCCGCCGGCGAGCTTCCTTTGTGTCCAACGCGCCTTGCCATGCCCGGGTTCCGGCGCACCTCCTACGCGCTCGCATTGTCGCTTGCTTTGTTTGCGTCAACCGCATTCCTGTACCAGCCCCATTGCGCCCTGTTCTGGAAGTTGCCCCTTTCCTTTTTCGGGCCGGTGCGCGCGACGATCTGGCCGGGCACGGTATATGTCCCGAAGGGCACTTTGTGCACGGTGCGGCTGACCCCCACCGGATCGTTCTTTCCGTCGTGCCGTCTCACGTGTTCAGCGCTCGACGGAACGCCGGTATCAAACGCGGTGCTTGCGGCCGGCGATTCGGGCCGGTTTTCGCTTCCCCTGGGCAGCGTCACCAGGTCTCTTGTTTATCAATTTACCTTAGGCAGTACCGCCTTTCCCGCAGACACCATTCGCGTGGTTCCCAAACCCGCCTTGTCGAGACTTGCGATCCGCGTTGTTCCTCCACGATACACCGGCATCAAGCCCTCTTCCCTTCCGGAAGGCCAGGGAAATTTTGCGGCGTATCCCGGGACGCGGGCTCACTTTTCCCTGAGTGCTCCCTTTCCGCTCAAAAAAGCCCTGTTCGTTTCCCCGGGCAAAGACACGATACCCTTTTCGGTTTCCACATGCGACGCCCAGGGCGACATCGTGGTTTCATCGCGGCAAGGTTACTCCTTTGCCCTTACCGACACGTTTCTTCAGACGAGCGATTCCGTCCCGCTCTTTTCCATCGAGGTGATCCCCGACGCTCCGCCGTCCGTATTCATATTGAAACCGGGAGAGAACAAGGACTGCACTCCCTCCGACCACGAACTGCTGTCCGTGGAAGCAATTGACGACATAGCAATCCGCAGCGTCGTTGTTTCCACAAGGAAGAACCGGGACGAGGTCGCCCTTTTTGCCTCCCACCGATTCCCGCCCGGCGACAGCAGCGTCAAGATGGCGCGCCTCGAACTCCCGCTTTCCCTCGGCGCCTTCTCGTTGTACCCGGGCGACACGCTGTGGTATTGGGCGACCGCATGCGACAACCGGGCCTATCATGGGCCGCAGTGCACCACGTCGGATTCCTTCTTCTTCCGCGTGCCGAGCTTTGAGGAAATCCATGAGCGCGTCGCCCAGGAGGAAGACTACACCACGCAGACGCTGGCGTCGGCCAAAAAACGAAACAGCGATCTGCAACAGTCGGTTGCCAACCTGATGCAGTCTGCGCAGGGGAAAAAGTCGCTGTCGTGGGAACAGCAGCAGATCGTGCGGGACCTCAAGCAGGAAGCGGCCTCCCAGGCGGACTCCCTGTCGAAGGCCTTCGAATCATTCCGCGAGGCTGTTGACAAGATCAAACAGGAATCCTCGATCCCGGCTGAACTTCTTTCGAAAATGGACGACGTGCAGAAAGCGATTGAAGACCTGCGCAGGCAATACGGCGACAGTCTTCTTTTTTCCCTGCCAAAAGGGGAAGAGAATATCTCGATGCGCGATCTTCGGGAATCGCTGGAGAAATTAAAGAACACGCTTCCGGATTTGGCGCAAAGGCTCGAAAACACGTTGAAATTCCTGGAAATGCTCAAGCGGGACCAGGAGCTTGCCAGGCTTGCCTCGGATGCCGAGCGCCTTGCAAAAGACCAGCAGGACATTGCCTCCATGCCCCGGGAGGGCGGCCAATGCCTTTCCAAACAGGAAAGCGTGTCCAAAGGTGTTGACGGTCTCCTCAAAGACATCGACAGGAACGCCGGAAGCGGCGATTCGGCCTTGTTTTCAAAGAGCCAGCTTCCCGCACTCGACAAGCTGTGCCCGCTCCAGAAATCGATGCAGGCGGACCTTTCGTCCAAAACCGTCCCTCCGCGCGGCGACATGAACGCCATGGCCGGCTCGCTTTCGTCTTTGTCGGAGAATCTGGCGAACATGCAGAGCTGCGCGCTGGCAAAGCGGTTCGAAAAGGAACGTGAGGTCTTGCTCGACATGGTGCACGATGCGCTCGGCATGTCGGCGTTGCAGGAGGAGATCGCGGACAGTTCCCAGGCGCCCTCGGCGTCTGCGGGCGCAACGTCCGCGCTCGAACAGTCTCTTGCGAATTCCCTCAGAAACAGCATGGAAAAAATGAACCGTCTTGCCATGGTGTCTCCGCAGGCCCTTGTTTCCATCAAGAAAGGGTACGACAATGCCGGCGCGTCGATCAACAGTGCGCTTGCCCTCTTGTCGGGCGGCGCCCAGAGAATTTTCTCTCGCGGCCCGGAATCGGACTTCAACGGTCTTGCCAAGACGGAACTCGACGCGCTGGAGCAGCTCAGCGGCCAGTCGGAAGGGCAGAGCGGCGGCATGGGGGGCATGATGGCCGGGTTCAGGCGGCTGTCGTCCAGGCAGGCGACGCTCAATGCGGCCACGGGTGCACTGCTGCGGAGCCTCCTTGGCCGCAACGGCGGGTCCGAAGGCATGGAGGGAAAGGATTCGCGGGAAGGCGGCGGAGGGAAAGAAGGCAGCGGCGAGAGGCGCGCGCGTGAAGAAGCGCGCGCCGCGCAAAAGGCAATTGCCGACGAACTGAAGCGCCTTGCCGACAAATACGGAAAAGATGCCGGTTCGTCCCTTGATAAAAAGGCAAGAGACCTCGAAGAGGAAGCCCGGCGGCTGTCGGCCATGTTCGACAATCCGTCTCAGGAGCTGCGCGACCGCCAGGACCGGTTCCTGTCGAGAATGCTGGAGACCTCCCTGTCGCAGCACAAACAGGATGAGGGCAAGGAGGAGCGGAAGTCGCAATCCGCAAAGGAGGTGTTTTCGCCGCAGGGTCGCCACGATGCGGCACGCGCCGCCGGTTCCTTTGACCTCGACACCTACTACCGGCTGCGCCAGCGCGCTTTTGAGGGAAGTTTTCCGGAAAGCTACAGGTTCTCCGTAAAGAGTTATTTCGATTCGCTGGGCGTCTTGTTCCTCAAGGAAAAATAGGGACGGCCTTGCAATGCGCATTCTGCTCATCAACACCAACCGGTACAAAGACCCGCTGCCCGTAATGCCCGTGGGACTCTGCTGGGTGGCGGCTTCGCTGGAGAACGCGGGCTACGACGTAAAATTTCTGGACCTGTGTTTTTCGCTCACCCCGGGAAGCGACACCACGCGCGAGGTGGAGCGGTTCGCGCCCGACATCGTCGGCGTGAGCATCCGCAACATTGACACTTGCAATGGCTTTCGTCCCGTTTTTCTTCTCGAAGCGGTGAGAAAACACGTGATCCTTCCCTTGAAACAGGCCTTCGCTGGGCCCGTGGTTCTCGGCGGAGCAACGGCCGGCATCAACGGCCCGGAATTGCTTTCGTATCTTGACTGCGAATATGCGGTGCAGGGTGACGGCGAGCATGCCATGGTCGCCTTTGCCGGCAGGATACGCGACAAAAAGGAATTGAGCGGGCTTCCCGGGCTTATTATACGGCGGGCGGACGGGACCGCGGAGTCAAACGCTCCCGGCTTTCCGGACGATCTCGACAGCCTGCCTGTTCCCAGCCCCCAGAAGTACCTGAACGTGGCGCTTTACAGAATGTACAACTCGCCGCTGCCGGTCCAGACCAAACGCGGGTGCGCGATGGAGTGCGCCTACTGCACCTACAATCGCCTCGAAGGCCGTGCGTACCGCCTGCGGTCGCCAACGCTCATCGCGGACGAAATCGAGGCGTTCGTAAACGCCACGGGCATCCGCTCAGTGGAACTCGTGGACAGCACGTTCAACGCGCCGCTCGACCACGCCAAGAATGTGCTGCGGGAAATCATCGCACGCAGACTCGATGTTCGATTGTCCACAATGGGGCTCAATCCGCGCTTTCTTGACGAGGAACTTGCGGGCCTCATGAAGAAGGCCGGATTCATCGAAGCATGCTTCGGCATCGAGGCGGTGAGCGGCGCCATGCTCACATCCCTTGCAAAGAATTTTACGGTGGACGATATCAAGGCCGCCGCTGGCATCATACGCACAACCCGCATACCGGTGGCGTGGTACCTCATCATCGGCGCGCCGGGCGAAACCGTTGAAACGATCCGCGAGACGTTTTCCGGCATCGTATGCATTGCTTCGCCTCTCGACTTTGTCAACATCGCGGTGGGAATCCGGGTGTACAACGGCGCGCCGATCGCCGATACCTGGGCGACCGAGCACCATGGCGCCCCTGCCGACAACTTCTTTGCGCCGGTGGCATACCGGCCCGGCCCGCTCACCCCCAGGAAACTCAAGGCGATTGCCTCCCTGGCGACCGCTTTGCACCACAACTTCTTCATGTTCGACGACAAGGCAAACGTGCTGCTGCCGGTACGGCTGATTTTGAGCACGTTTTTCCCGCGGCAGCCGCTGTGGCGCGGATACGTGGTGATGAGGCTGTTCGAAAAATATTCGGGGGTGTTTCTGGTGAGGGCGTTGGTCGCGTGGGTGAGGTTAGTGAGGGCATCAAGGAAACAGTAATCGGAAGTTTCTTTTTCCGGAGCGCGAGTGACCGGCCTGCGTGCAGGTTCTTTCTGTCGCACGGCAAAGCCGCCCCAACGAAGATGCGTTTAGGCCAGTTTCCTGATATACCCCCACAGCACCTCCAGCAGCTTTTCCTCCGGCACCTTTTCCATCAGCTTTCCCTTTACGAAAATCCGCCCCTCATGCCTGCCGCCTGCGATGCCCACATCGGCATCCGATGCTTCGCCCGGGCCGTTCACAATGCATCCCATCACTGCGATCTTGAGGGGAGCCGAAATCGAGGAAACCATGGCCTCCACTTTTTCGGCGAGCGCCACGACATCGATCTGGGTCCTGCCGCAGGTGGGGCACGCGATGACCGTGGGGCCCTTCGCAAGGCCGAGCGACTTGAGGATTTCGACGCCCGCGCGCACTTCGTTGACGGGATCGGAGCACAGCGACACCCGGATCGTGTCGCCGATCCCCTCCGAAAGCAGGGCGCCTATTCCCACGCTGGAGCGGATGGCGCCGGTTGTGAGCGTGCCCGATTCGGTGATGCCGATGTGCTGGGGCGCATCCGCGGCCCGCGACAGCAGGCGGCACGCCTCGATGGTGGTGAGCACGTCACTCGCCTTGATGGAGAGAACGATGTTGTCAAAAGAGAATGATTCCATCATCCTGATGAACCCGAGGCCGCTTTCCGCAAGCGCCTGCGGCGTGGGGCCGCCATAGAGTTCAACCAGGCGCTTTTCGAGCGAGCCGGAATTGACGCCGATGCGGATCGGAATGCGCGCTGCCCTGGCCGCGTCGACGACTTTCTTCACCTTGTCGGGTGACCCGATGTTCCCCGGATTAATGCGGACCTTGTCCGCGCCAGCCTCGATTGCGGCTATGGCAAGCTCATGCTGGAAGTGGATGTCCGCAACAAGCGGCACGTTCGTGGCCCGGCGAATCTTTTCAAATGCGATTGCCGCGCGTTTGTTGGGCACGGCGATGCGGACGATTGCGCATCCCGCGGACGCGAGGGCCGCGACCTGGGCGAGGGTGGCGTCAACGTCCTCAGTCGGCGTATTGGTCATCGACTGCACCGCCACCGGAGCGTCGCCGCCGATGGCTACGTTTCTCACAAGAACCTGGCGCGTTTTCCTGCGTGAAATCATGATGAATGGTTCCCGATAAACACGCAGGGGTTCACCCCGGTGAACCCCTGCACTGCCTTCCGTTGCACAAAGCTGTCTTCCTACATGGCCTGGACAAGAAGCGTCACGCGCAGGCCGGTAACGCCCGACACGGCGACGCTGCCGGCACCCGATTTCAGCTTGAACCCGTCGATGCGCGTGCAGAAGCCGTTGGCATTGCCTTTGTACTGTATGTCTACCATGAGGAGTTTGCTCTGCATGTCCCAGTTGCGCTCGTGAACCGCGTTCACGTTGGGCACCCACTGGAGAGTCTGGATCAGGTCGTTTTTAAGGCGGAACGTGGAGACCCCGCCGATCGTGACGGTAAGGGTAATGCCGTTGTTCTGCTGACCCTGCCATTCCTTTATTATTCTTTCGAGCAGGTCTTTGATTGCTTTTTGAGACGCTTTGGTAATCGCCTGCGAGCCGGCGCTGCTCGCGCTGATGTGCACCATGGCCGCGTGGGCCGCGGCGGTGCCGATGATGCTTCCCGTGGAGCAATTGATGGCCCTGAGCGTGACATCGGCCTGCGCCGAAACCATGCCTCCCAGGTTCTGGCTTACGTTGTTGGCTTGCCTGCTCACGGCTGTGCCCGTAATGATCACTTCCGCGCCGTTCTGGGAGCCAAGCTGGGCCGCGGCAGCGGCGTCGCCCGCGAGGGTAGCCATTTTCTCCTGCGACGCCCTGACGGAGGCGCTCGCCTTGGGGTCGATGAGCTCGAATTCGTACGGGTCTTTAAGGAACTGGAGAATGGCCGTCTCCGCTGCCGAATTGGTGGGCTCGGCGTTGCCGATGTTGTTTTCGTCGATGACCACCATGGTCCTGGGTTTGTTCATTGACTCAATGAGAATATGAAACGCGGCCAGGTCCTGGTTTATGGAACTCCTCGAGAGCACAGCCCTGATCTTCACTTCAAAGAACCCGTTGTCGGTCTTGCCTTCCGATATCTTCTCGTAGCTTTTTACCGACCCCATGGTCTTTGTAACTATCTGGTCCCGTTTTACCTGAAAATTTTCGATTTCCGTCTGGGAAAGCAGGATGGTGCCGATGCCCTTTTCAATGGCATTTCTCTTGGCGGCAATGAGCGCCTCTTCGGCATTTGCCCCTTCTCCGCTTCCCTCGGCCACAATGTTTTCCTCGTCGGCTGCGTACGATGCCGCTCCAAGAAACAGCAGAAAGCCCGCGCACAACGCCAGTGTTTTCCCCATGGCCGCTCCTCCTTTAGTCCCGGACACAACTTTCAAATATGAATATATATTATCTCAGAACTGGCAGTCCGGTGTCAATGGCTTCGGTTACGACCTCACCCGTTTCCCCTCTCCCGCAAAGACAGGGGAAAACGGCAAAGCAGTTGCTTTTGCACGGTCAATCATGTTACAATACTAGTAAGGAACAGGAGGGGCAGAGCGATAAATCTCTGCCCTTGACCTATAGGCTTGCCGACAATTCTAAGCGCTTAACAAGAGAAAATCATGAACCCCTATGCATTCTTATCGCTCCTCGGGTTTGTTCTTTGTCTCTCCCTTGGAGCGTTTGTGTTATCGCGAAACCCAAGGCACTACATCAACGGGATGTTCATGGTGTTATGCGTTTCTTTTGCGTATTGGGGGTTTACCGAATACGGGTTGCGCCAGTCCGGATCATTCGGCGAAGCCGCATTCTGGCTCAGCCTGTTCACGCTGTGGCACCTGTCCCTGGCCATACTGCTCCATTTCACCCTGGTGTTCACCGAAAAGAAGCGCCTGTTGCAAAACCCGTTGACCTTTGCAGCCCTCTACGCGCCTGCAGTTGCGTTCATTATTCTTGATTTCTGGAAACCTTTCATGCTCGGGTCGCCCGTCAAGGTATATTGGGGATGGACGTACACCATCGAGAGGAACACCCTCTATACCATCGATGTGTTATGGGTGTTTGCCATGGGGATTGCGGTGGCGGTCCTTGCGGTCCGGTATTTCTTTTCCGTTAAGGACCGCATCAAAAAGAAGCAGGCAAAGTATGTTGCGCTGGGACTTCTTATCCCCGTTGTCACCGGCCTCGGCACCTACCTCGCAGAGGTGGGGACCGGCCGCCAGGTCCCGGAGTTCACCACAAGCACCTTCGTGCTTGCTGCCATGCTCGTCGGCTACGGCATCTGGAAACACCGGCTGTTTGCGTTTACGCCTGCAACTGCCGCGGAGAATATCATTTCGACGATGACCGACGGCCTCATCATCGTCAACAACGAAGACGCGATCCGCATGGTAAACGATGCGGCGTGCAGAATGCTTTCCGCTTCCAGAGCCGATCTCATGGGAAAACCTCTCGGTTCGATTCTTTCCGACGCAGGGCCAAACCCGGCGCTTTCTGATAGAACCTGGTTCTCCACCATGCTGTCCGCTGGGTGCATCTCCGACATCCATGTGTCGCTTGCGGCCTCGGACGGCCGCGTGGTGCCGGCGTCGATGTCGGCCTCCACGCTCAAGGACGACGGCAACGAGATCGTCGGCATGGTGCTCATCTGCCGCGACATCACGGACCGCAGGCGGGCCGAGGAGGCGCTCCGTGCCGCTCACGACGAACTCGAAACCACGGTCGCCCGGCGCACCGCGGAGCTCGAGCAGCGCAGCGATGAACTCAGGCTTGAGCTCGCCAACAGGATGATGGCCGAAGAAGAGGTGAGAAACAGCGAAAAGCGCTACCGCGGGATTGTAGAAGACCACACGGAACTCATCTGCCGCTTCCTGCCCGACACCACACTCACTTTTGTCAATTCGGCCCTGTGCCGGTACTTCGGCGTAGAGCAGCCAACCCTGGTGGGCAACCCCTTTTTGCCCCTTATCGCAAAGACGGAGCAGGCCGAATTTATGGAGCACCTTGCCGGGTGCGCGCGCAACAACAAGGCTGCGCCGTTCGAATGCCGCGTGCGCGCCAGGGACGGCGCGGTGCGGTGGCAGCAGCTTATCGTACGGCCCCTGTACGACGAGTCCGTGACGCTTGCGGAATTCCAGGCCGTGGGCGTAGACATCACCGACCGCAAGGCGGCGGAGGACGCGCTTGAAGCCGAAAAGGAGCGTCTTCTGGTGACGCTTGCCAGCATCGGCGACGGCGTCATCACCACCGACACATCGGGAAAGGTTCTGCTCGTGAACAGCGTCGCGGAGCGGCTTACAGGATGGTCTCAGGCCGAAGCCGCGGGACGGCACATTGACGAATGCCTTTACCTGGTGGACGAGCGGTCCTTGTCGCGCCGCCCGAACCCCGCAGGGGTGATACGTGACACCCGGGACATTGTCTCCTTCGACGAAGACACGATCCTTGTGACGCGGGACGGCGCCCGGCGCACGGTCTCCTGCGTGGGGGCTCCCATCAAGGAGAAGCAGGGGCGCGTCATCGGCATGGTGCTGGCGCTGCGCGACAGCACGGACCGCCGCGCCCTCGAAAACGAGCTGTTCAAGGCGCGCAAGCTGGAATCAATGGGGGTCCTTGCCGCGGGCATCGCCAACGACTTCAGCGTGATCCTGTCCGAAATCATCACGCACCTCTTTGCCGCCAAGATCTACCTGAAGGCGGGCGATGAGGCCTACCGCTCCATTACAAACGCGGAAGCGGCCGCGTTCCGCGCAAGCCGCCTTACAAAACAGCTGCTCACCTTCTCCAAGGGCGGCGCTCCTGTCAAGGAGCGCGCCTCAATCAAGACCCTTATTGAGGATTCGGTGGGCTTTTCGCTGTCGGGTTCCAAGGCCACTTACCGGCTCGACCTTCCCGACAACCTGCCGCCGCTCGACATCGACCGGGGCCAAATCGACCAGGCCCTGAGCAATCTGGTGGTAAACGCGGACCAGGCGATGCAGGACGGCGGCACCATAACCATCAGCGCGCGGAACATCACCATCGGCGCGAACAGCGAGCGGGCGGACACCCACCTCGTACGGGCCACCAACCTTGAGCCGGGCACGTATGTCTGCATTTCGGTAAAGGACGAGGGCGTGGGCATTGCCTTGGAAAACCTGGAAAAGATATTCGACCCGTACTTTACGACAAAGCCGAACTGCAACGGGCTCGGACTTGCAACCACGTACTCCATTATCAAGAAGCACAACGGGTACATCACCGTGAGTTCGGGTCCCAGCCAGGGCTCGGTGTTCAGCGTGTATCTGCCTGCGGGAGCCGCAAAAAACGACGAGGCCCCCTCACAGGCGCACCGTGCGGGAAAAATCCGTCTCCTTGTTCTTGACGCGGACGATTCGATCCGGGAATCGGCCGGCGACCTGTTCGGGAAGTTCGGATGCGAGGCGGATTATGCGGCGCAATGGGACGAGCTCTTTGCCCGGTACAGAACGTCGATGGGATCGTCCAATGCGTTTACGGCGGTCCTTGTCGGCTGGGACCCGGGATGCGAGGACTACTTGCGCATGCTCGTGAGCATGGACGCCGCGGCACGCGTGATTGTCTGCGGCTGCGGCCCGCGGCTGCCGGACGCCGCCGGCCAAAACCGCATGGGCATAGCAGGCAGCGTTTCAAAGCCCTTTACCATTGAGGAATTAAGCGAGGCCTTGCAGAAAGCGGTGAAGGGAAAGGCGGCGGCGACGGCCACATAGTTATGAGCCGGATCCGACGCCGCCCCGCCACCGGTGGGAGAGAAAAAAATGGGGTGAGTCGATACTGTGCCCTAACCTCACCCCGGCCTTCGGCCACCCCTCTCCCCTGGGGAGAGGGGAATCAAGACAGAACCGGATCCTCAGAAACCCTGCAACCCGCAGCACCGTGTGCACACCGGCATCAGCCCCTTCTGCATTTCGCGTCTGAAAAGCCTGAACTTCTCGCCGTTCCAGATGTCGTAGAACGGCTGGTCGTTGATGTTGCCCGCGGTGTAATCCTGATAATCGCGGCAGGGAGTCACGCGGCCGTCAGGAGAGATTTCCGCGATAAAGTAAATGCTCTCGCAGCTCGGGTAGCCGCAGTGCCAAGTGTGATCGGAGTAGTAGCGCCTGATGTCTTTTTCGGAGGTGATGTCCGGCAGGAATTGCGGCACCGACGGGCGGCCCCGGGAGATCTTTATCACTTCCGCGATTTGCGAAGCGGTAATCGCCGGGTCAACGTCGTTGAAGCACGATTTAAGGTACCCGCGGTGGTTTCTGGGTTTGTAACCGAACCGCTCCTCAAACACCTTTTCGTGGAGCGCGGAGCGCTCCTCGGTGATGAACCAGCCGAAGTAGAACGGATGGAGCTGCGTTGTGCCGACAACCAGCCTGTGGATATCGGCAAGGTGCATGTAGTTGTCGTTTGAAATCACGCTGATGGGAATGATGAGCGGGAAGCGGAGATTCTTTTTCCGCTTGATATCGTGCACCTTGTCGATGATCGCCATGGTCTTCTCGAAATTCTCTGACGGCTTGCCGCTTGCAGGCGAGCGCATCAGGTTCTGCGACTTCGCGTCCCAGCCGTCGAGGCTGAGGAACAGTACCGATAGCGAGCCCGTGGCGATAAGGTCGCCGATGATCGGATCGAGCGCCTGGGCGTTGGTGACGATGGAGCCGAGCAGTTTGTATTTCGCCATTTCCCGGAACAGCGGCACCAGCGGCTTCCACATGGTAGGCTCGCCGCCCCAGATGTAATAATACGGCTTGTCGCGCCGCGTCTCGAACACGACACGCTTGACAATATCGAAATCGAGCTGTTGGAGTTTTTCGCCTCTCGCAAGCTTGGCCGTGAGGTGGCCGTTTTCGCCCCACTGGCCGCACGACCGGCACCGCAGGTTGCACACTTCGTTGACGCGAAGCGAAATCTGGCCCACCGGGATGTCTTTGTGCCACGCGTGCGGGACCAGGTATTTGCGCACCTGGTGCGGCAGCATGTGCCAGTAGCTGAGGGAGGTGAGGAGCGAAGGGGCAATTGAGTTCATCACAAACCGGGCGGGAAGTAATGCTTTTCCGTGGAATTTTGCCATGATATGTCTTCTTTCTTTATTACAAGGGGAATCTGGGCGTTCCCTTCGCTTCGCTCCGGTCGGCCCTCCTTCCGGGCTCTGCCTTCGGCTTCGGCGCCGGATCGCCCCAATGCCTATCGGCGGGGTCGACCGGCGCTGCGCTCCAGCGTACCGCTCCAGTCCTGCCTAACGCGGAAGAAAAAGAACAGATAAAATATTTGCTGCCTGTTATTATTTCTCACATTTCACCGAATTCGGTTAGCTTGCCCTGCAATTCCTCCCACTCGACCACGAGCTTTTCGTTCTTCTTTTTGAGCGTCTCGAACGTCATTGCCGTGTCGTGAAGAAGGCCGTAGTTGGTCGCGTTTGAAGGATTGTTGAGAACCTCGTCCGCGGACTTCATTTCCGTTTCCGCGGCATTGATGTCCTTTTCGAGTCTCTCGATTTTCCGCTGGGTCTGCCGTCGTTCTTCTTTCTTCCTGATCCGGTCCTGTTTGGAATCAAGAGCCGACGACGCCTGTTTCTTGTCGGCGGGACCGGCCTCGCCGTCCTGCATGTACCCGGCCTCAAGGAACGACCGGTACTGCGAAATGGTGCCGGGAAAGTCCCGCACCACGCCGGGCCGCATTTCGATCACGCGGCTTGCTATCTGGGAAATAAAGTACTCGTTGTGCGACACAAACACAACGGTGCCGGCGTAATCGGCAAGCGCGTCCGTGAGGATTTCCACGGCCTGCATGTCGAGGTGGTTGGTGGGTTCGTCGAGCACAAGCACATTGCCGGGCCGCGAAAGAATGGTGGCCAGAACCAGCCGCGAGGTTTCGCCGCCGGACAATACCTTCACCCTCTTGAGGACGTCGTCGCCGGAAAAAAGAAAGGCGCCCAGCACGTTCTGGATGAAGGTCCTGTCGCCGGAGCCGCTCGCCTGCTGGATGGTTTCGAACAGGGTGCGCTCGGGGTCGAGCTGCTCCAGCTGGTGCTGGCCGAAGTACCTGATGTCCGCATTGTGCCCCACGACGCAGGCGCCGGCGACAGGGCGAACGAGGCCTGCAAGCACCTTGAGCAGGGTTGTTTTTCCGGCGCCGTTCGGCCCCACAACCGCGACTTTGTCGCCGCGGGTAATGGTGAGGCTTATCCTTGAAAACACCGGTACGCCGTTGTACGCCGTGGAAACATTCTCAAGCTTGAACGGCACCCCGCCGCCCGGACTCGGCGCGGGGAACCTGAAGCGGAGCGTTTTCTGGACCTGGGGAATGCCGGGCAGCTGCTCTTTGAGATCTTCCACGAATTTTATCCGTGACTGAACCTGCGACGCCTTGGTCGCTTTGGCCCGGAACCGCTCGATGAACCGTTCCTTTTGCGCAATCTGGCGCTCCAGGTTGGCGCGCGTGCTTTGCTCCGACCTTTCCCGCTCGGCCTTGTACACCAGGTAGGCGTCGTAGGCGCCTTTGTACACCGTGATGTTCCCGGCGTGCAGCTCCGCGGTGACGGCCGTGGCGCGGTTGAGAAAATCGCGGTCGTGGCTCACCACGATCAGGCCGCCGCGGTAGCGCCGCAAGAAAGACTCGAGCCACACCAGGGAATCCATGTCGAGATGGTTGGTGGGCTCGTCGAGAAGCAGCATGGACGGCGAGAGCAGCAGCAGCCGCGCGAGCATGACGCGCATGCGGTATCCGCCCGACAGGTCCTGCACCGGCCCTTCCCATTTGTCGGCGGGCACGCCCAGGCCGGCCAGGATGGCCTTGGCCCGCGAGGCGAGCGAAAAGGCGTCCACGTACTCGATCTCGGCCTGCAGCGCATCTATCGTGTCGAGTGCCCGCTTGACGTGCCGGTGGTCTCCCCCGGATGCCGACCGTGAAGCGGCCTCATACACGTCTTCGTAGGACAGGAGGCGCGAAAACGGTTCGAGCACGATTTCGAGCGGGCTGGCGTCGCGCACCGTTTCCACTTCCTGGGCCAGATACCCCACGCTGGTGCCTGCGCTCACCGACACGACGCCGCCGTCCGGTTCGTCTTTTCCCACGATGAGCCTGAGCAGGGATGTTTTGCCCGTGCCGTTTCTTCCGACGAGCGCCACCCGGTCGTCGTCGTAGAAGGAGACGTTCAGGTTGTCGAATACGATCTGGCTGGAGTATTGCTTTCGCACTCCGGTGAGGGAAATCATAATCAGGGAAAAATACTTTTTCGGCTCTGCACTCCCGGCAACAAATGCGGGAAACAGCATGTTCCTCGAAAGGGTGCTTTCCCCAGCAGAGTCGGGAGTTCTCACTATCGTTTCATAAGGGCATGGTAGTGGTGCTTCGCACCATGCATTATGTCGTTTGCCCTTTCACTCCCGAGCCCCGACCAAAGGGTGCTCAGCAGCGAGCACCCCTTGGAACCCCACGCCGGCCCGCAGGGAGAACCGACCCTTGCCTTCGTCAAGACGAAGGCAAGGGGAACGCCCGGCATCTCTCCTTCTTATTGTTAGCAGGGACACCCATGCGTATCTTTTTTAATTGCAACTGACTTGCATTTGCATTAGTTTCTCTTTATCATCCGGCGAAGGGAATACTATGGGCCGCGCCATCCTGCCCACGACTGCCGAAAAACGAGCCGCATTGCTTCTGGCACAGCGGGGACTCAAGAAAACCGCAAGCCGAGTCAGCGTGCTCGGGCTCCTGCTTTCCACAAGAAAGCCCCTGAGCCATGGCGAAATCACCGGGGCGATTCCCGGCCTCGACGGGGTGACGGTATACCGCGTGCTGTCGTCCTTTCTTGACAAAAGCATTGCACACCGGATAGAAACCGAGGGCCATGTCTGGCATTTTGCCGTGTGCCCCTGCGGCCACACGTCGCATTGCCACCCGCATTTTTCCTGCCGCAAGTGCGGAAAAATCGAGTGCCTTTCCGGCGTGAAGCTGCCCCGCTGGAACCGCGCCAGGACCGGCCGCGTTATCGAGAACCAGGAAATCTATCTGCACGGTTTGTGCGCGGAGTGTTCGGTGCGGTAGAGAGGCGAAGCCTGCTCCATGGAGATTCCCGGATGAAACAAACATGTATTCTGATTGCCGCGGCGCTCGTGTGTTTCTGCCGCGGCGCGCCGCATCACGGCCGTCCTTCACAGGAGGGAGTTACGGTCTTTGTGAGCATCCTGCCGCAGAAGTACTTTGTGGACCGCATCAGCGGCGGACTCGTCAATTGCCTCGTGATGGTGCCGCCGGGCGCGGACCCGCATTCCTACGAGCCCCATCCGGCGCAAATGGCGCTCTTATCAAATGCAAAGGCCTATTTCGCCATCGGCATGGAATTCGAGGCGCCGTGGCTCCCGCGACTCGCCGCGAATGCAACGGGCATGCGCATCGTGCACACCGACAGCGCCGTGCAGAAAATACCTTCCGTTGACAAAGACGACAGGCCTGCGGGACCCGGACGGACAGACGGGGGCGCCGGGCTCGATCCGCACATCTGGCTGTCCCCGGCCCTTGTCGAACGCCAGGTTCCGTTGATCGCCGCGGCCCTTGAACAAATCGACGCGGCACACGCGGATGAATACCGGAGGAACTGCGGATCGTTCTTGCAAAGCATCGATTCGCTCGATCGTGAGCTTCGCGCCGTTCTATCGTGTAGCTCGACCTGCGCGGCCGGAAGCCGCAAGGCCTTTCTCGTGTTTCATCCTTCGTGGGGCTACTTTGCAAGAGACTATTGCCTGCGGCAGGTTGCCATCGAGGTTGAAGGCAAGGAACCGGGGCCCCGGACCATGAGGAGCATTCTCGATTCGGCGCGGATTTTCAAAATACACTCGGTCTTCGTGCAGCCGGAATTCTCGCGTACGAGCGCACAGGTTGTCGCCCGCGAGCTCGGGGCCGGCCTGATCGACGCCGATCCGCTCGCGTACGACTGGAAAAACAACCTGCTGTACATGGCGCGAAAGATCGCGGAACAGTAAAGGAACGCAGCCATGGAAACCGTACTTTACAAACAGGAAGAGGCCGCAGCCAATGCGCCTGTGGTGGAGATAGCCGACGTTTCGTTCTCGTTCGGCGAAGAAACCGTGCTCGCGGACGTTTCCCTCACCGTAAATGCCGGCGACTTCGTGGGGATCATAGGACCCAACGGCGGCGGTAAAACGACGTTGCTCCGCCTTGCCCTGGGCGTGCTGAAGCCCCACCGCGGCAGCGTTCTGCTGCTCGGCGGCGCCCCGGAAAAGACCCGCATTCGCGCCGGATACATTCCGCAGGAAACGTCCTCGAACAAATGGTTCCCCATATCCGTGATCGACGTCACGCTGATGGGACTGCTTTCACGGCGCAGCATGTTCTCGCCCTACACCGCCGCCGACCGCGAAAAAGCGTCCGCCATTCTCGATGCGCTGAAACTGTCGCATCTTGCAAACAGGAGCATCGGCGATCTTTCGGGAGGCCAGCGCCAGAAGGTGCTGCTCGCGCGGGCGCTCGTAGCGGAGCCCCGGATCCTGTTTCTCGACGAGCCCACCGCTTCCATCGACACCCGCGGCCAGGACGAGATCTACGAGCACCTCATGCGCATCAACAAGGCGGGGACCACGGTGGTGCTGGTGACGCACAATGTGGGCGCGGTATCGTCGTATATACGTTCGGTAGCGTGCGTCAACAGGCAGTTGTTTTACCATCCGGACGGCGTGCTCGACGACACGACCATTGCCGCCGCGTTCGGCTGTCCGGTTGACATCATCGCGCACGGTCTGCCGCACCGGGTGTATCATGCGCACGAACACTAGGAAAAAATTCACCGCAAAGGCGCAGAGAACGCAGAGAAAACAAGATGTAATTGGATGGCTGAGCCGGAAATATCGATTATCAAATCGATGATAAAATGCTCTTGGATAGCAGTGCCGGGTGACCCCATTTGCAAGAATCGAATTTCTAGATACAAGTCAAAAGTATCTGGATAGCTGTGCCGGGTGACCCCGGAGGGGAATTAGCGGCTAGAACCATAGGAAACCCTCACCCCGCCCTCTCCCGAAGGGCGAGGGAGAAAATATTGAACGAAGATCGTATAGGCACCCTCGGAGAGGTTGGAAATTGACGGTGAAGAATTGCATTTTCTTGATTTTCGCGTTAGGCCGGACCACAGGGTGCTCTGGAGAGCATTGCCGGTCGACCCTGCCGCAAGGCACAAGGGCGATCCGGCAACGAGGCGAATAGCCGAGCCCAAAGGGAGAGCCGACCCGAGCGCGGCGAGGGAAACGCCCACACATTTATTTTAAGATAAGGCCAACTAATGTTTGACATACTCCATTACGAATTCATGCGCAACGCCCTGCTTGCGGGCGTGCTGGTGAGCGTCGCGTGCGGCGTGGTGGGCAGCCTTGTGGTGGTGAACCGGCTTTCGTCGCTCTCCGGCGGCATCGCGCACGCGGCGTACGGCGGGCTCGGCCTTGCCGTGTTTTTCCGCTGGCCCCTGCTGGCCGGCGCCATGCTGTTTTCCCTTGCCGCGTCGTGGATCATGGGCTACGTGACCGCCGAAAAGAAGGAACGGGCCGACACCACCATCGGCGTGGTGTGGGCGCTGGGCATGGCGTTCGGCATCCTCATGATCGATTTGACAAAGGGGTACTTTGTCGACCTCATGAGCTACCTGTTCGGCAGCATCCTTGCCGTGCCCGGCCAGAGCATTTTTTTCATGGCCGGGCTCGACGCTGTCATCCTCGTCGCCACGCTGCTTCTCTACAAGGAGCTGGTGGCGCTCTCCTACGACGAGGAATTCGCGCTTATCAGCGGTGTCCCGGTGCGCGTGCTGTACTACCTGGTACTCATCCTCATCGCGCTGTGCGTGGTGGTCCTCATACGCGTGGTGGGACTCATTCTGGTTATCGCCCTGTTTACCATTCCCGCGTCCATCGCAGAGCTGTTTACTAGGAAGCTCAGCCGGATCATGCTGGTTTCGAGCCTGCTTGGCATGGCGTTCACCATTTCGGGACTGTTCCTCTCCTACTATTTCAACCTGACCTCGGGCGCCACCATCATCCTCGTGGCGGGAGTGTGCTATTTTGCGGCCGTGCTCGTCAAAAGGCTGGCCAAAAAATCCGCCCGCCTTGCCGCCCCTTCCGCGCCGGACACGGAACCGTGAAAGCGCGTCCCTCCGACAAACGCCGCTCCGGGGAGTCCTCTGCCGGGACGCTCGGCGGCTTGCTTGCGAAAAGAAAACTGTCGGTTTCGGTGGCGGAGTCGTGCACCGGCGGCATGATCGGCGCCGCGCTCACCTCCGTGCCGGGTTCGTCTGCATGGTTCAGGGGCGGCGTTATCGCCTACGCAAACACGGTGAAGCAGCGGCTGCTGGGCGTTCCGTCCTCCATTCTTGACAAAAAAGGAGCGGTGAGCGCGGAAACGGTGGAGGCCATGGCGCGCGGAGCGCAACGTCTGTTTGCAACGGATTGCGCCCTTGCCGTGTCGGGCGTGGCGGGACCGGGCGGAGGAACGAAGGAAAAACCGGTGGGGCTCGTGTATGTGGGATTGGCGTGCGGGAAGAAGGTGCGGAGCTTTGAATATCGCTTTCGGGGGGACCGGCGGGAGATCAGGGAGCGGGCGGTGCGGGAGGCAATTAAGATGATGATTGAGACAATGGGATAAAAACCTGGGCGCCCCGCAAACAATAGAAGTAATGCTGGGCGTTCCCTTTGCCTTCGTCAAGACGAAGGCAAAGGTCGGTTCTTCCTTCGGGCTCGGCCTAAGGGCCTCGGTGCCGCCTGCCCCTACCGCCTTCGGCGAGGGGTCAGGCGGTACTCCCGCTTTGGCGGGACCACTTCGGTCGCCCCTAACGCGGGGCAGAAGAGCGTCCCCGTAATTGTCAAAATCCACACCGCTGGTTCTGAATTCTCGCTTTTCGCGTTAGGCAGGACTGGAGGCCGCGCTGGAGGGCGGTGCCGCCCGGACCCGGCCGCTGCTTGTCGAATGCCGCTCCCCTCGATACATCCCCGTGTCGACACATCCATAGAGTGGACTACTCGACGATCAGCGGGACACTCGGGGAGCGGTATATCGAGACACAGCGGCATAGGGCCGAGGCGGCCCGAGGCCTTGGCCGAGCCCGCAGGGAGAACCGACCCTTCTCTGCAGAGAAGGGGAACGCCCAGACATTTACTTTTACGAACTTCTACATCCAGCCCAAAATCGAATACGCGATAATGCCGTAGTACTCGTGCAGGGCGTTGGCGGATTCGAACAATGCCTCCACGCTGGGGAAAAACGAAAACAGGTTCCACTGGAATGAAGCGTCTGCGCGAAAATCGGCCGCAGAGGGATACACAACGCATCCGCACTTTCTGAATATCCTGACGGACCGGTACATGTGCACGGCGCTTGTCACAAGAATAACCTCCCTCTTCATGCCCCGCGCCTGCAGGATTTTCTCCGTGTTCAGCGCATTGTCGTGCGTGTTTTCCGCTTTGTCTTCGATGATGATGCCGGACGAGTCCACGCCGCAGTCGTTGCGCAGGATGCTCGCCATGCACCAGGCCTCTGAACCGGGGAAATTATAGACAAACGAGAGCTTGCCGCCCGTGCAGATGATGACGGGCGCCAGCCCCTGTTTGAACAGCCGGGCGGCGTGCAGAACCCTGTCGCCCGCGCAGCTCACCTCCACGCTGGTCCGTGGAGGCACGGCAGGCCTGGTGCACCCGCCGAGCAGCACGATGGCCGGGGCCTTCGGCAGGTTCACCGGCTTGTCAAATTTACTTTCGAGACTCCTCACCAGGACGAACGTGATTGCCGGGCAGGAAAAGAACCAGAGCACGGCGGCAGACGCAAATGCCAGCGCCACCGCGGCTTTCCTTTTGTTTTTGAGGGCGGCGATGCCGGCCGCGACACCGCACAAGCCTGCGAGGCCGACCGGATACATGAGAAGCGGACCGATTTTGGAGAGAAGGGTGAGCATACTCACGCAAACATGTTGCTGATCATTTCGTCGAACGTAGGGCCGACCATTTCCGGAATGAGAACGTGTATGTCCTGATAGAGCGCCTTGATATTGCCGAGCTCAACGTTCGATTTGAGGTCGTGCACAAACCGTTCGATGCGGTGCGGATCGAAGTTCTGGTTGCGCTGCAGCCGGATCTTGCTGAACTGCGTCTGGACCAGGTTCTCCGATGCGGTAAGGAGCTCCTCGTTGACTTTCTCGCCCGGCCGCATGCCCGTGAACACGATGTCGATGTCGGCGCCCACCTTGAGCCCGGACAGCTCGATGAGGTTCTTTGCCAGGTCCACGATCCTGATGGGTTCGCCCATTTCGAGCATGAAGATGGCGTTCGATTCGTTGAGCGTTGACGCCTGCAACACGAGCTGCACGGCCTCGGGAATGGACATGAAGAACCGCCGCGTTTCGGGGCTCGTCACCGTCACCGGCCCGCCGTCGCGGATCTGCTTTTGGAACAGGGGAATCACGCTGCCGCTCGACCCGAGCACGTTGCCGAAGCGCACGATGTTGAACAGCGTGCCCGACTTGTGGCGTTCGAGCACCACGCGCTCGGCAAGGCGCTTGGAAATCCCCATCATGCCCTTGGGGTTGACCGCCTTGTCGGTTGAGATCATCACGAATTGCTTGACGCCGTGACGTTCCGCAAGCGACGCGAGCATCGCGGTCCCTATCACGTTGTTCTTGAGCGCGGCGAGCGGGTTCCATTCCATGAGATGCACGTGCTTGTAGGCCGCGGCGTGATAGATGTAATCGATGGGGTAGCGCCGCATGAGAAGGTCCATGAACCCGGTATCGAGCATGTTGCCCACCACGGTGTGGATCACCACGTCGGGATGGCTCTTCTTGAGGTCCTGGTCGAGATCGTAGGCGTTCTGCTCTCCTGCGTCAAGCAGGATGAGCCGGGCGGGCCGGTAGGCCGCCACCTGGTACGACAGTTCGGAGCCGATGGACCCGCCCGCGCCCGTGATGAGCACGGTCTTGGCCGCCAGTTGCCTGCGCACGTGCGTGTCGTCGAGCGTGATGTTGGGGCGCGACAGAAGGTCGTTGATGGACACGTCGCGGATCTGGTTGACCTGGAACTTCCCGCTCATGATGTCGAGCATGGAAGGTACGATCTTGAACTTTACGTCCCATTCCGGTATCTTGGACGCCTCGATGATCTCGCCGACCATTTTGTTGGTTGCCTCGGGTATGGCGATGAACACCTCGCGGACCCGGTGTTTCTTGATATGCACCTTTATGGCGGAAATATCGCCGAGCACCTTAAGGCCCTGGAGACGCTGGCCGTGCGTGGCCAAGTCCTTGTCGATGAAACCGACGGGAATATATTCCCTGTTCTTTGACGACTTGAGGGTCTTGACCAGTTCGTTTCCGGCATTCCCTGCGCCCACGATGAGTATGTTGCGCGCCGTTTCGCTTTCCGGCACAAACGATTCCCGGAAAATACGGATGCCAAAACGGGTGCCGCCGTTGAGCAGGATGAACAACGCGGCATCGATCACGTAAATCGAGCGCGGATAGCCGTGAAAATGCTCGCTGAAAACAATGATGAACATGAAGACCAGGGACGAAAGCCCGGAGGTCTTGACAATGTCCGCAAGATCGTCGACGCTTACGTACCGCCAGATTCCCTGGTACAGATTGAAGATTGCGGAAAATATGAGAAAGACCGCGATGTTTATGGGCAGGGAATGGAAGAAAAGCAGCGGATACATCTTCTGGCCGAGCGTGAAATCGAAGCGAAGCAGGAACGCGATGAACAACGCGACGGCGGCAAAAACGGCGTGCATCAGGATGATGAGAACCAGCCGGTATCGTATGATCAGATTGGGAAAGGGGACGGTCATAGGGAGGCTTTATTTGTCTGTGTGTGTTTTTGGAGCTACTTGTCTAAAATAGAATCTGCTAAATACAAAAGCATCAAAGGGGGGAAGTTTACCCCGTCGGGTACTTCCAAGGGGCGTCCCCCTCGCTTCAGCCCACGCAGACGCGCGGTCTTGCGCTACCCCCTTCCGGGTGGCCGCCTTGACAAGGCAGATGCTAGGTAATGCATTGTTGTGGCGGCACCCACGGAGAGCCCTTGAAAAGTTGAAGCGTTGAATTGTTGAAAAGCCCACGCCCGAAAACCGGACGAAAGTGAATGAGTGTCATTGCGAGCGCAGCAAAGCAATCTCCGGTTGAATATATGACAGAATTGTTTCTTGCTTTGTGATTTTATTTGTCTTCGTAGTCGCGAAGCGACGTTCAACTAAGGTTGCGTTGCGAAGGGGCGACGCCGCGCGAGCGCGAGTCGAGCGCTCCAGGCGCGCCTCTTTGCTGGAGGGGGTGTGCCCCGAGACCCGCAGACCGGAGGTCGAGGAGGCTTGGGGCCAGGGGGAAACGCGAAACGGTGCCCCCGCCAGATTTTCCATCTATTTATTTCACACTCTTTACAATTGCAACCACCCTCTTTATGTCCTCATCACTCATCGCGGTCCCCGACGGCAGGCACAGCCCATTTGCAAAGAGGTTCTCCGACACCCCATTGACATACGCGGGGGCGCCGGAAAACACGGGCTGCAGGTGCATCGGCTTCCACAGGGGGCGGCTCTCGATGTTTTCCTTTTCGAGCGCCAGCCTCGCGTCTTCGGAAGTAAAGCCGGCCCTGCGCGGGTCTATGGTGAGGCATGTGAGCCAGCGATTCGATTTTCCCCAGTCCGCCTCGGGCATGAAGGAGATGCCCCCGACGCCGGACAGCCTTTGCCGGTAGGAATCGAATATCCTTCGCTTCGCCCCGACTCTCTCCTGTAAAGCTGCAAGCTGGCCCCTGCCGATGGCCGCGCAGACGTTGCTCATGCGGTAATTGTATCCTATATGCGAATGCTCGTAGTGCGGCGCAGGGTCGCGCGCCTGGGTGGCAAGGAACCGCGCCGTGTCGACCAGTTCTTTTTCGGCCGAGACCAGCATGCCGCCGCCCGACGTGGTGACGATCTTGTTGCCGTTGAACGAAAATATGCCGATGCGGCCCAACGTGCCCGTACTTTTCCCCTTATACGTTCCGCCCAGCGATTCCGCGGCATCTTCGATGAGCGTTATGCCGTAACGGGTGCATATATCCATGATGGGATCGAGGTCCGCGCTCTGGCCGTAGAGGTGCACCACGATTGCCGCGGCCACGCGCTTTCCCTTTTCCCGCCTGCTCTTTATTGCCTGTTCCAGGAGCTGCGGGTCCATGTTCCACGACCGCTCCTCGGCGTCGATAAACACGGGCGTTGCGCCCTGGTACACCACGGGAAAGGCGCTCCCGGCAAACGTAAACGTCGAGCACATCACCTCGTCGCCGCTCTTGACACCCGCAAGTATCGCCGCAAGGTGGAGCGCGGCGGTGCCCGAGCTCACCGCGGCCGCGTAAGAAGCGCCGGTCGCGCCGCAGAACTCCTTTTCAAACGCGTCGACCTGCGGGCCTATGGGCGCGATCCAGTTGGAGGCAAACGCGTCGTGGACGTAGGTGAGTTCCTTGCCGCCCAAATGCGGCGGGCTCAGATAGATGCGTTGAGGATTGGGCATTGGGAGAGTTGAATAGTTGAAAACCTGATTCCGTGAGATAAGGTTATTAAAAACAAATTGACGGCGTTGACAAGAACGAATATGGTTGCTAAGGCTTCTTGATAAGTTGTTGCCGGGGTGATTCCACTATGATTTGCGCTTCTGACCCCATGGTTGACAAATACACTCAACGTGTCGGTGGCGACGTTTGTTTGGTTACGGGTCTATTTCCGTTTATTGCTCTCCTTAGGTCAGCCATCCGTGGCGAACGCCAGATACGTTTGCGTCCACGCTATGCGGAGTTGATTCCGCCGCGACAGGGCAAGCATCAACCGGCGGGCATGCGTTATCACGCGTGCTGCTATGTACATAAGATCCTGAATGACCTTCCGCAATCTCCGGCGTGCAACTTTCTTACGCGGCACGTACCCCTTGTCGATTCCAACTTGGCCGCAGAGCCGCAGCATGTTGAACGCAAGAACCGCCAACGTCAACACCAATGCGTTGGTCGTGAACTTCCCGCTGGGAAGCCGCTCCAGCGCCATATCACTCTTCAGCTCCGAGTGAAACTGCTCGCTGGTGCCATGATCCCGGTACGCTGCAATAACGTCGTCCGGGCCGGCGTTGCGTCTGCTCAGGCTCGTCCACCACGTGTGAACCTCTACATCCGGCAGCAGCAAGGCGTTTCCGTCGCGGTCGATTGTCCGTTCGATCACCTCGAACACAACGCGCATGTTTTCGCCGTTTCTTTCCCGTATTGTCTCACCAACGTACACGGTCTTGCCTTCACGAGGATGACGCCAGTCACCGAGCGCTTGAGCATCCACGAGCCATTCGTCAATAGATTCCCTGCGTATGTTCCGTTTGATTATGTAATCGACCTTTTCCTTGCGGCAGACTCGCATGTTTTCAATATCGTCATGTCCGGCATCAAGACGCACAAGGATCGAACGATCCGTTATTTTTCGAGCAAGGGCTATGGTCTTGCGCAGAAACTCCGGAGTTCCTTCCTGGCAATGTTGTTTCCCTTCGCGCAACTCCGCGTTCAGCAGGTAGCCTTCCACGCCTATGTAGGCAAGCATCGGAGAATATCCCTCGAACAACTTGTACGTGCAGCTTACGCCTTCCTTATGAGAACCACTGTTGTCAAAAGGAGATACGTCAGCGTCAATCGGAATATACGGTCCAAAGCAGGCGGTGAGCCGTGGCGCTGCTTTTTTCAACAGGGACGCCGAAGCGGAAAGGACTGCGTTTTGAACGGTCAGGCCCGTTTCGTCCATTCGCTGCCGCAGTGTAGCCTCGGAAGGAACCGCTTTCAATCCAAGCATCTCCTGAAAATAGTCGTCTTCACGAAACTGCTCGACCCCGTCAAAGTCTGGTTTGGCAAGACACAAAAGCCCCGTCATGGTCAGCAGCGCGTCCGCGGTGCTTATACTCCCGCTCTTCTTGTCCGGAGTAACCTGCGAAACACGCTCGCGCAAACCGGATCGCTCCGCAAGCATCCCGATCATTGCCATTCCACCATGGCTGGTCAGAAACTCGTCCGTCTCCGTGATTATCAACTTTCTCGGCTTTGGCATGACACCTTCCGGGTGAATAATGTGAACTGCCATTTAGTCAAGCACCATTCACCCTTAATCTACACGAAAAATCATCAAAATGCCAAAGTTTTTCTCACGGATTTAGGTGAAAAGTTTAAAAGTTGAATAGTTTAAGAGTTAAAAAAGGCAAACAACAAAGCCGAATGGTTAGAAAGTTTAAAAGTTGAACAGTTTAAGACCTGATTCCGTGAGATAAGGTTATTAAAAACAAATTGACGGCGTTGACAAGAACGAATATGGTTGCTAAGGCTTCTTGATAAGTTGTTGCCGGGGTGATTCCACTATGATTTGCGCTTCTGACCCCATGGTTGACAAATACACTCAACGTGTCGGTGGCGACGTTTGTTTGGTTACGGGTCTATTTCCGTTTATTGCTCTCCTTAGGTCAGCCATCCGTGGCGAACGCCAGATACGTTTGCGTCCACGCTATGCGGAGTTGATTCCGCCGCGACAGGGCAAGCATCAACCGGCGGGCATGCGTTATCACGCGTGCTGCTATGTACATAAGATCCTGAATGACCTTCCGCAATCTCCGGCGTGCAACTTTCTTACGCGGCACGTACCCCTTGTCGATTCCAACTTGGCCGCAGAGCCGCAGCATGTTGAACGCAAGAACCGCCAACGTCAACACCAATGCGTTGGTCGTGAACTTCCCGCTGGGAAGCCGCTCCAGCGCCATATCACTCTTCAGCTCCGAGTGAAACTGCTCGCTGGTGCCATGATCCCGGTACGCTGCAATAACGTCGTCCGGGCCGGCGTTGCGTCTGCTCAGGCTCGTCCACCACGTGTGAACCTCTACATCCGGCAGCAGCAAGGCGTTTCCGTCGCGGTCGATTGTCCGTTCGATCACCTCGAACACAACGCGCATGTTTTCGCCGTTTCTTTCCCGTATTGTCTCACCAACGTACACGGTCTTGCCTTCACGAGGATGACGCCAGTCACCGAGCGCTTGAGCATCCACGAGCCATTCGTCAATAGATTCCCTGCGTATGTTCCGTTTGATTATGTAATCGACCTTTTCCTTGCGGCAGACTCGCATGTTTTCAATATCGTCATGTCCGGCATCAAGACGCACAAGGATCGAACGATCCGTTATTTTTCGAGCAAGGGCTATGGTCTTGCGCAGAAACTCCGGAGTTCCTTCCTGGCAATGTTGTTTCCCTTCGCGCAACTCCGCGTTCAGCAGGTAGCCTTCCACGCCTATGTAGGCAAGCATCGGAGAATATCCCTCGAACAACTTGTACGTGCAGCTTACGCCTTCCTTATGAGAACCACTGTTGTCAAAAGGAGATACGTCAGCGTCAATCGGAATATACGGTCCAAAGCAGGCGGTGAGCCGTGGCGCTGCTTTTTTCAACAGGGACGCCGAAGCGGAAAGGACTGCGTTTTGAACGGTCAGGCCCGTTTCGTCCATTCGCTGCCGCAGTGTAGCCTCGGAAGGAACCGCTTTCAATCCAAGCATCTCCTGAAAATAGTCGTCTTCACGAAACTGCTCGACCCCGTCAAAGTCTGGTTTGGCAAGACACAAAAGCCCCGTCATGGTCAGCAGCGCGTCCGCGGTGCTTATACTCCCGCTCTTCTTGTCCGGAGTAACCTGCGAAACACGCTCGCGCAAACCGGATCGCTCCGCAAGCATCCCGATCATTGCCATTCCACCATGGCTGGTCAGAAACTCGTCCGTCTCCGTGATTATCAACTTTCTCGGCTTTGGCATGACACCTTCCGGGTGAATAATGTGAACTGCCATTTAGTCAAGCACCATTCACCCTTAATCTACACGAAAAATCATCAAAATGCCAAAGTTTTTCTCACGGATTTAGGTAAGAGTTAAGAAAAGCAAACAACAAAACCGAATGGTTGAAAAGTCTAAAAGTTGAATAGTTGAAAAGCTGAAAACCAAAGTTGGGTTACGGCATTTGTGATCTTCTCAATGAGTTGAGCATCCGCGATATTTCTTCGATGGCGCACCGCAATTGCGAAAGGTCATCCGCTGAAACATAGGAGAGTTCGTTTCCAATAATCACTTGGCAAAGTGGTTCCGCCAGTGAACCGTAGGCGATCTGGGAAAAATGTGCCTGATCCTTCTTGCTGAACCTTGAAGTTCCCTCAGCGATGTTCGAGGCGACAGAGACTGCAGCGCGTCTCATTTGCGCGGCCATTCCAAACTTCTCCTGATCGGGAAAGGATGACGTGACTAGATATATCTTTTGCGCCAAGGACTTGGATTTCTTCCAAACCTCAAGCTTCTCGAATGAAAAATTGTAATTCACCCGGCCTGTCTTCAACCTTTCAACTATTCAACTCTTGAGTCCTCTCAACTAACTTAACCCACTTATCCGCCCAGGGAACTATCGTTATAAGAATATATCCCATGTCGCGCAGGAAACTCCAGTTTTCGAGATAGGCGCGGTTGAGTTCCACTTTTTTCGGCCACACCACGGAATCGTTGTACGATTTGGGATCGGCTTGGGCCGCAAGCAGATCCTCTTCGTTGCGGAAGTAAAGCGAGGCGGGTCCCGTTATGCCGGGCCGCAGTTCCAGGATCCTGCGGTCCGACCCAACGAGCCTGTCGGCGTAGCCAGGCACGTCGGGCCGCGGGCCCACAAACGACATCCTGCCGATGAGCACGTTCCACAGTTGGGGAAATTCGTCGAACTTGCAGGCGCGCAGGAACCGGCCGATGGGCGTAATCCGGCCGTCGCGCGACGTGGTTATCGAGCCGCCGCTTTCCGATCCGGCGTACATAGTGCGGAACTTGACAATGGTGAACAGCTTGCCCTTTCTCCCCACGCGCCGCTGGCGGAAGAATACCGGGCCCGGCGAGGTCGCCTTGATGATGAGGGCGACAAACAGGAACGGGATGCACAGCACAGTCAGCCCGAGGGCTGAGAAAATTATGTCGAACAGGCGTTTTGATAAGGGATTCATTTTATATACAGATAATGCCGGGCGTTACCATTGCCTTAGTCTTGACGAAGGCAATGGTCGGTTCTTCCTTCGGGCTCGGCCTAAAGGCCTCGGTGCCGCCTGCCCCTACTGCCTTCGGCGAGGTCAGGCGGTACCGCGCTTTTGCGCGCCCTCCGGTCGCCCCTAACGCCGGGCAGAAGGCTGGCCCCGCAATTGTGAAGATTCACCGTTTACACGTTTTGGTTTTCGCGTTAGGCAGGACTGAAGTGGTCCCGTCAAAGCGGGATTGCCGGCCGGCCCAGCCGATAGGCATAGGGCGGACCGGCAACGAGGCCTTTAGGCCGAGCCCGAAGGGAGGGCCGACCTGAGCGCAGCGAGGGGAACGCCCATCATTATTCTATTTTGGATGGCAAGGGGAACGCCCATATATTGTTCAGTTAGGGCAAATAGATTTCACATATTGATTAAGCACATTCCCATGATGCACAACTTGTTTTTGCAGGACAAAACCGCATTTTGCGTAGAACGCGTTTGAATCGCAATCCGAGGAAAAGGTGACCGTCTTGTACGACGTGACGCCGTTTTCCCGCAGGTACGATTCGAGTGCGGCCAGCAGTTGCCGGCCCACGCCTTTTCCCCTGTTGTCATCCGAGACTGCGATGGACAGCAATTCCGCCGCAGGTTGGACATCGGCGCCCGGTGCGGCGCTGCCTTTCGGCCTTGCTTTGTGCGGATACGCAAGGGTCTCACGGATATACGCAAGGTTGCGGGGGGAAAAAGCCCTTGGCAAAAGCAAAAAGAAGAAGAACAGGCCTTGCCTGAGCAGGATATGGCGGTACATCGCGGCCGTGTCCAGCGAACAGGCCGCAAACCCGGCCACCTTTTGAGAACCCGGATCAACGGCAACGAAGACCCTTGAATGCGGGGAGCGGCCGATGCTTTTGTAAAGTTTGGTGAGGAAACCGACGCCGAGGCGCGAGAGAAAACCGGTGCGGATGCATCGTTGGTGGAGCAGGGCAATTGCCCGGGCATGGAACGGAGCGAAGGGTTGGATGTTATGCGCCATGCGTTTTGGGTTGGAAATCACGGTTGTTGATAAGGTACATGAGTTCTTCGGTTATCGCCTCTCCGTCGAAGTCCCGCAGGACCCTTTGGCGCGCTTTTGCACCCATGTCTTTTCGCATGCGGGGGTCGTGCAGGAGGACGCTCATTTTCTCCATCATCTTTTCCACGTTTCTCACCGGTACGATGAACCCGGTTTCGTTGTCCACAACCGAGTCGATGCATCCGATTGCGTCCGTGGTTATTACCGGAAGCCTCATTGCCGCGGCCTCCAGCACCACATTGGGAAACCCTTCCCTGTACGACGGCAGAACAAAGATATCCATGATTGCGTAATACGATTCCGGGTCGTCCACGGGTTCGATGAGCCGAATGAAGGGGTCGCTTTCAATCTTGTCGAACACATTCTGAGGAAGCTGGTCGCGCGGTTCCTTTCTGGGTCCGATGAGCAGAAGAACGCACGGGACCGGGTCTTTGCCGAGGCCGTTGTAGGCCTTTACAAGTTCGATTATCCCCTTCTCTTTTACGAGCCTGCCCATGTACCCGAACACCACCGCTTCTTCCGGAATGTGCAGCGCCTGCCTGAGCTTGAGGACGTTGTGCGCGCCGATTTTTTCCGGCACGAACCTGGCCTTTGCATCCACGCCCTGGTTTGTGCCGCGGCCCAGTATACCCATCTTGTCCGGCCGGCACAGCTTCTTGAGCGACATGTACCTGAGATTGGACCGGCTCATCATGATCACCTTGTGGGAGCACGCGCACGATAGCAGCTCCGCAAGAAGCAGGACCTTTTCGGTAACGCCCTTTCTTCCGTAGTACACCTGGCCGAAAACGGAATATATCCTGAACGGCACCCTCACGAGCAATGCGGCGACCGCGGTGAGCAAAGAGGCCTTGGGTGTGCAATAGTAGACAACGTCGAGGCGAAGCCGGGCCAGGAGCACGCACAACACCACCAGGGAATACAAATCGGAAAGCACGGAAAAGGTCCTGTGGAACGGCACGCGATGCACCTTGATGCCGTATTTCCGCTCAACGTCCGGCGCGGAAATCCATTCGTCGCCCGCCGACGAAATAAAGAACACCTCGAAACCGTCCTGCCTGAAGCGTTCTATCTGGTTGGAAAACAAATGGTACAGCGTAGTGGGCACCGAGCTGACTATTGCCATCCGCCTGCGCGGAAACACGTTGCTCTTTTCGCACAGCCGCCGCACCGTCTCCTCGAGCGCCGCGCGCACGCCGGCCGGATCGAACGTGCGCAGCACAAATGCGCGGCCGCTGCGGCCGAGCGCGGCCCTGAGCGGGGCGTCGGCGTACAGCTTCTCCATTTTGTCAACCATAGCGCCGGTGTACTTGACGGGAACGACATAGCCGGTTTCGTTGTCGAGCACCGAGTCCACGCACCCGAGCGCGCTGGTGGTGATCACCGGCAGTTCCATGGCCGCGGCCTCGAGCACCGCGTTGGGCAGGCCTTCCCGGTGCGAGGGAAACACAAACACGTCGAAGAGACAGTAAAACTCGTACGGGTCGTTCACCTCGTCGACCACGTGCACCGACGGCTCCCGCGCCATGCCGGAAAGGCACTCGGCCGAGACCGCGCCCCTCGCCTCCTTGTGGCCCACAATAAAAAGGTGCGCGTTTTTCTTGCCGGGCACAAAGCGCTTCCACGCGGCGAACAGGTCTTCTATGCCTTTGTCCTTTACGATGCGGCCCGTAAACCCGTACACCACGTCGTTGTCCCTCACGCCGTACTGCGCCCGGAGCGCGGCGATGCGGGCCGGGTCGGCGTGTGCGCGCGTAAACTTGCCGCGGCCGTCAACGCCGTGGCTCGACCCGTTGCACAGAATGGAAATCTTTTCGGCCGGGCATATCCCGTTCGCAACCATGAAGTCGCGGTTTGATTTGCTCACGCACAGCACCACGCTGGCGAGCCTGCACGCCCACATGGTGACAAACGAAAGCAGCGTCCATACGATGCCCGACGCCTCGTAGTACGCGATGCCGCGGACAAGGTAGATGCGCACCGGCACCGCCGCGCACCACCCGGCGATAAGCGACAGCACCGCGGCCTTGGGCGTGCTCGCGTGGAGCACGGCCGGCTTTATCCGGCGCATGAGAAAATAGAGATGCACAAGGGAACGAAGGTCGGCAAGGACGTTCATGGCGCGCGTGAGCGGTACCTTGTGGACCGGAACGCCGAACGCCTCCCTCACGTCGGAAAACTTTTTCCAGCTTCCTTCGCCCGAGGCGATCTCCACGCCGTATCCTTTTTCCTTGAGATACGGGACTTGCTCCCGGAAAAAGGACCAGGCGGTTTCCGCCACGGTGACGCAGATGAGGATTTTAGGCTTTTGCTTTTGGTACATTGAATATGACGGCAATTCTTACTGTGAAAGATGGTTCAATATTCGTGAATGTGAAAAGCGTTTGACGGACGAACACTACGGCAGACGTTTCGGCAGCGCTTGCATACCAACAGGGGCGATTGCCAGTGCACTACGAGCCATGGCTTTTCGCCGCCGACGTTTCTCCTTGTCAAAAAATATCTGCGAGCGTACAGAGGCATAGAACAGGATGATGCAGGGAAGCACCATACATTTCTCACGCACGGTAAGGCCGAAATTCGTGTAGGCCATACCCATGATAACGCTGCTGAATATGCAATACATCAACAGGCCGTACTTGTACGGAATCAGTTTGGACGATCTGAATACCTTCCAGTTAAAAAGGAAATAAAGCAGAAAAAACTGGTACAGAATATTTTCAACCGCCGACCCGAATTGAATCGGTTTCCTCGCCTGCCATATAAAGGGACTGCCAAGGAACTGCACCAGGTAATACGGCGCGAGCAGGATCTTGAATTTCCCGGCCCTTCCCGTGCCTGCGCCGCCAAAATCCAAGTTCTCAGAACTTGATTCCATCCTGCTCACCCCTGCACTATAGACGCCTCCGAGCCCGGTTGTCGATTCGACGGCGGGCTCCAACCCTATGTACTCGAATATTTTCTGGTGAGCTGCGAGAAACCCGACGGCCACGACCACCAAAAGTACTATCGTGCGCACAGATATCACCTGCCGCTCCAACACAACCCCGATTCCAAATCCGACAAAGAGGAAAAGTAAGACGTGCGGCCGGACAAAATAGACTACGACCCCGCCCGCGATGATCGAAACCACGGTTTTCACCTTGTCCGGGCCGTTTGTCACGCCGTACAAGATAAGCATGAGGCCGAAATAGACTATTGAATCCTTTCCAAGGTTGCTTGTCCAGAAAACCATGTTCGGAAGAAAGAACGAGAGGAGATAAAGCTCTATTTTGCTTTTGCGGGACGCGTACAGCGGCTTTAGTGTCCGGTAGAAAATCATTGATCCGCAAAAGCCGAGAAACGAAAACGGCACGCACAGCATCAGGTACCGGTTATCAAACATAACGACAAGATGGTGGAGCAATGCAGCCACGTTGCAGACGCAGCCGGTTCCCGGCGTAAAGAGGTCTTGCCAAATGATATTCCCGGCCTCGGCGTAATTGAAGTACATGGAGGTATCCGCCGAGGTGGTGAGGGTGTAGGCGTAGTACCCATACGTCATCGCGATTCGGAAAAGGAGACCGAGAGTAAAAACCCGAATTTCCTTGTTGCCGTATTTCACAAAATGGCAAAACAGGAAGATGGCCATTTCGCCCAGAACAAAATATACCGTCAAAAAGACAAGAAGATCGAACATGGTTTTACTCGGGTATCCGCTTTCGGCGGGGTATCAAAAGGCCGGATCGTTCGACAGGCTCAGGTGACATTGAACCCGCGATCATATTTATGGTTGTCGTCGGCTGTCCAGCAATTGCCCATACACTTTTAAAGTGCTTTCCGCAGTTGCTTTCCATGTATACTGCCTGAGTTTTTGGGAACCGATTCCGACAGACGCCGATCTTAACTCCCTATTTTCAATCAAGGCGCCGACAACCGAAGCGATGTGAGGCGGACTTAAGGGATCGAACATGGCCTCAGGAAAACCGTACACTTCCTGAAACACGGGGATGCGTGAAGCTGCAACGGGAACATTGCACGCAAAGGCTTCCAGCAACGGTATGCCGAAGCCCTCGTAAAGGGACGGAAAAACAAACAGGTCGGCATGTGTATAGTAGGCCGCCAGCAAGGTATCATCGACTTGATCGGTAAAAACAACTCTTTGTCTTCTTTCAACGGCACTTTTGAGTTTGTCAACAATTCCGCTTGAACCGTAATTCTTGCCGACAATGATAAGATCATGGCGAAAATTGGGATCCCGGCAGAGAATATTGAACGCGCGTATCAGGTTCAGATGATTCTTGTGTTTGGCAAGATGGCCGACCGTCAGAATATAGGGGCGGGCGTGGGGGGAATTTCCGGTTTTGTTGACGTTAAAATGTGAAGCATTGATCCCGTTGCAGCTTAGTGAAATTTTTTGGCTGCAAAAGGGATAATAAGAAATTATCCTGCTCATGCTGAATTCGGACACCGTCATAATGTGGTCCGCCCGCTTGAGCGCACTATTGCGAAAAAAGCGCAATAAGAAACGATGTGCGGAGCCGTAGGTTTCAGGAAGGTCAAGCTCTCGTACATCATGGACGGTGAGGGTGACTTTCCTTTTGAATACGGGAATAGCAAAATTGAAACACTGTAAAAGATCAATTCTCGGAGTATAGCTTTCAAAGTATGTGGTAAACATTGTCCTAAAATATCGAAGTAGACCCGGATTGGTGGGAATGCTCGTCCTGACGGAATTGCTTGCGCCAAAATAATCAATCGCCCGTTCGGGAGCATCGCTTGGCAAGAATACCGTATACTTGTTTACTTTGTCGATTTTAATGAGTTCGGAATAGAGATTATGACAATATTTGCCTGCTCCGGAATACCATTGATAAGGAATCAATACGAACCCAATATGCATTTGCAACACGCCTTGAAATAGGTGGTTATCTGCGGATTAACTTTCTTACTCTTTCAATGACTGCCGAAACCAGAAATGCAGGATTTAAATACGCCCTTTGTTGGAGATTCAACATGAAATAGGCAGGGTTGGATACGATAAGCCGCCGCCTCACGGCGCTATTATATGCGTTGACGGATGTCTCGATTGTACCGGCCAATTCGTTAAATCGCGCCTGCGTCATATGCGGAGTGAATTTGATCGTTCGGTTACGGTGATGCATGAGATGAAGGGGAACTTCGGGCATCAAACCTTGTTCAACAACTTCATCATAGAGCTGGGTACCGGGGTACGGAATCAGAAAGGAAATAACCGCGCCAACTTCTCCATTCGGTCCTATTTCATAAATAAAACCTAAATCCGTGAGAAAAACTTTGGCATTTTGATGATTTTTCGTGTAGGGGACCTCTAAAAATTCTGTAAAATAGTAGATTCCAAGATCATGTTGACAGATAGTATTATTTCGCGATGTCAGGGCGTCTATTTGTCTGATAGGTGCCCAAAACTGTTCTTTTTTCGGTCCCTTTGGGGGCCTTGTGCGGTCCTGTCCCGCTTTTCAGGCGTGGCACTCAAGATATGCAAAGCGTTTTATGTTGTAAACCAGGTTCAGGAGTCCTATCTTCGCCGCGGCCCTCAGCCGCCCGATACACCTGATCCTGCCACGAAACATGATTTCTATTTGAGCAAACACATGTTCTATACGCGATCTGACTTTGGATTTCTTCCGGTTCTGTGCCAATTGTGCTTCCGTCAATGGTGCGCCACGAGTCCCTTTGACACATATTTTGCTTCTGTACCAGAGATAATCAAGCCTTTGTTCCGCCTTTTCCGAATGATACGCGCTGTCGGCAAACACGTCCGCGTTCGTGTTCTCAGGATTAAGGAGAGGTTCAAGCATATTGGAGTCGTGCACTTCTGCGGATGTCGCCGCATAGTCTCGAATGATTTTATGCTTCGCGTCTACCGACGCATGGTTCTTGTAGCCAAAAAACGTCTGATCGTTCTTCTTCGTCCATCGCGCATCAACATCTTTCTGACGAAGTTTCTCAGGGTGCTTTTCCCATTCCTGCGGCGTGCCCCCGTTCTTGATTTCTTTATTCTCCTCCCGCGTGTTTCTCTGGCGAGGTACCTCGACAAAACTCGCATCTATTATTTGGCCTTTCTGGGCAGTGTAACCCGCTTCGTTCAACTGACGACCGAACAGGTCAAACAGCTTCTTGACAACGCCTGCTTGTGTCAGCGTTTCCCGAAACAACCAGACCGTTTTCTCGTCGGGAATGCTATCCTCGGAAGTGAGTTCAAGAAACCGTTTGAACGTCAATCGGTCCAGAATCTGAAACTGGGTTTGCGCATCGGAAAGCCCATACATCGTCTGCAACACGAGAATCTTGAACATCAGGATATAATCGTACGGTGGACGACCGGCGTTGCTCTTCCGTTCCTTGCGAAAAGCCTTGTCAATAACAGGACGAAAACTCTTCCAACGTATGGCCCGATTGATGGTTTCAAGAGGGTCTCCCATTTCGGAAAGCTCGGAAAGGCGATTCTCAAGGTCAAAAAGGCCTATCTGTCCCATCGCAATATCCTCCAGACGGTAGTGGGTTCGCAGGTTTGTTGTCTGGAATTAAAATAATTGACGAAATAGCCTTTGTCAAGCATTAATTGGGCAAATTAGGCAATTTTTAGAGGTCCCCTGTAGATTAAGGGTGAATGGTGCTTGACTAAATGGCAGTTCACATTATTCACCCGGAAGGTGTCATGCCAAAGCCGAGAAAGTTGATAATCACGGAGACGGACGAGTTTCTGACCAGCCATGGTGGAATGGCAATGATCGGGATGCTTGCGGAGCGATCCGGTTTGCGCGAGCGTGTTTCGCAGGTTACTCCGGACAAGAAGAGCGGGAGTATAAGCACCGCGGACGCGCTGCTGACCATGACGGGGCTTTTGTGTCTTGCCAAACCAGACTTTGACGGGGTCGAGCAGTTTCGTGAAGACGACTATTTTCAGGAGATGCTTGGATTGAAAGCGGTTCCTTCCGAGGCTACACTGCGGCAGCGAATGGACGAAACGGGCCTGACCGTTCAAAACGCAGTCCTTTCCGCTTCGGCGTCCCTGTTGAAAAAAGCAGCGCCACGGCTCACCGCCTGCTTTGGACCGTATATTCCGATTGACGCTGACGTATCTCCTTTTGACAACAGTGGTTCTCATAAGGAAGGCGTAAGCTGCACGTACAAGTTGTTCGAGGGATATTCTCCGATGCTTGCCTACATAGGCGTGGAAGGCTACCTGCTGAACGCGGAGTTGCGCGAAGGGAAACAACATTGCCAGGAAGGAACTCCGGAGTTTCTGCGCAAGACCATAGCCCTTGCTCGAAAAATAACGGATCGTTCGATCCTTGTGCGTCTTGATGCCGGACATGACGATATTGAAAACATGCGAGTCTGCCGCAAGGAAAAGGTCGATTACATAATCAAACGGAACATACGCAGGGAATCTATTGACGAATGGCTCGTGGATGCTCAAGCGCTCGGTGACTGGCGTCATCCTCGTGAAGGCAAGACCGTGTACGTTGGTGAGACAATACGGGAAAGAAACGGCGAAAACATGCGCGTTGTGTTCGAGGTGATCGAACGGACAATCGACCGCGACGGAAACGCCTTGCTGCTGCCGGATGTAGAGGTTCACACGTGGTGGACGAGCCTGAGCAGACGCAACGCCGGCCCGGACGACGTTATTGCAGCGTACCGGGATCATGGCACCAGCGAGCAGTTTCACTCGGAGCTGAAGAGTGATATGGCGCTGGAGCGGCTTCCCAGCGGGAAGTTCACGACCAACGCATTGGTGTTGACGTTGGCGGTTCTTGCGTTCAACATGCTGCGGCTCTGCGGCCAAGTTGGAATCGACAAGGGGTACGTGCCGCGTAAGAAAGTTGCACGCCGGAGATTGCGGAAGGTCATTCAGGATCTTATGTACATAGCAGCACGCGTGATAACGCATGCCCGCCGGTTGATGCTTGCCCTGTCGCGGCGGAATCAACTCCGCATAGCGTGGACGCAAACGTATCTGGCGTTCGCCACGGATGGCTGACCTAAGGAGAGCAATAAACGGAAATAGACCCGTAACCAAACAAACGTCGCCACCGACACGTTGAGTGTATTTGTCAACCATGGGGTCAGAAGCGCAAATCATAGTGGAATCACCCCGGCAACAACTTATCAAGAAGCCTTAGCAACCATATTCGTTCTTGTCAACGCCGTCAATTTGTTTTTAATAACCTTATCTCACGGAATCAGGTAAAATCAAGGGTTTTTTTCATTTCCCTTTCTGTTTCCCAGGGAAATCCAAACATGAAAAAGCCGTTGAGAAGAATTCTCCGCTTTTTAATAAGAGCAGCCGCGCGGCGGATCTGGTCTTTGGTCACTCCCTTTTTGACTCTCTTGAGCGTTTCGTCGTTGCCGGATTCAACCCCTAGCGTTATTGACCGGCACCCCGCCTTTTTCATTTTTATCAAGAGCTTTTCCGTTACTATATTGGCCCTGGTTTCACACCGCCACAAGATGGAAAGCTTGCGTTCTATCATCAAGTTGAGCACTTGGTCGCATTTGTTTGAATCCAGCCCAAAGGTATCATCATCAAAAACGAACATCTTGACCCCAAACCGTTCCTTCAACTGTTCAATTTCCTCAACCACATATTCCGCAGACTGATAGCGGACCTTGCGCCCCCAAAGCTTGTTGGAATCGCAATAGGTACATTGGAAGGGGCAACCGCGGCTGGTGAAAAGCCTGCTGTATGCGTAGGGAGGCATCGTAACACCATCGTCGATTGATGTGTACAAATGCTTCGCGGGGTGCGGCAATTCGTCAAGATTCTCAACAAGACAGGCGTCGGGATTATGAACCACCTTGGCTCCATCCCTGTATGAAATTCCGCGGACGCCACTGCATGGTCTGTTTTCCACGAGACATTCAATCAGATTGGTGAAGGTCTTTTCGCCTTCTCCCCGTACGACAAAATCCACGGTCATGTCGTTGTTCTCAAATGCCAATTCCGGCTTAACCGTGACGCCGATTCCACCCCAGACAACCAAAGCTTGAGGGTTTATTTTTTTTGCGATGCGGGAAAGCATGCGTGCGGCCGGGAACTGGGTTATCATCACCGAAATCCCAAGGATATCGAACGGGTTCCTTTGGAGAAACCGCTCCAGCGCCGTCCACACAAAATACGAGGAGTCGTTAAGGTTCTTCTCGTAGGCGGTTTCGTTGCCGTAAGAATCGGGCTGTAAATACCCATGAAAAGTCAGCGAATCGGGATTAATGATTTTTGTAGCGTATCCCTTTTCCTCAAGAACCGCGGCCACGCAGGAGATGCCGGTCGGAATACAGGTAAGATTGGCGCCGAATAAACTGTACCACGGGACAGTTGATAAAAGAATCCTGGGTTTTTTAACAAGCATAGCCGGAAACTGCCTCTTTTGGGAAGGTTAAAACCGATTATTCAACGTACCCGTCCAACCCGCGGAAGTTGAGAATGCCGATAAACGGCTTAGACGCAATGCAAATGGCCGGAGGAGGCTTTTGCACAATTTGTTTTTGTGATATTCTCGCCACGTTCAATATGAAAATTAGAATACCCGGCATTCTCCAGGAAATTCACAATGGTTGAGGCGTTCTCTTGTTTTTGCTTTTCGTCAAGACCGTGCATCTCAATAAGAAGTTGCGGCTTGACGCTCTTTATAAGTTTCGTCATCCCGCACAAAACTTCGTATTCGAAACCCTCCACATCAATCTTGACCATATCCGGATAAGGGAGGGATCTGGTCGCCACCACATTGTCGAGCGTGTCGATTTCTATTTCTTCCTGTCTGCTGCCCTTTGCGGCCTTGATTTGTCCGGCAATAGTCGGGTCAAAGGAGGCCCTTGACGTATTCTGAGGATCAAAAGTCAAAACTTTTCTTTGATGGCCGTTTCCCAAACCCATGGCGATTACGGTCAGCTTATTTGAGTCCAATTTGTTAATCCTGACGTTTTCGAGAATGTCGTCGCAATTCTCCCGTATCGGATCGAAAGCCACAACCCGGCCCAATCCTCCCGCGTTTTTTAGAAAGTAAAGCGTAAAGGCGCCGAAGTTCGCTCCAACGTCATAAATAATCTTATCGCGGGTTTGCAGTTTCTTGACATACATATCTTCTTTGGAATCGGCTGAGTTCAACAAACCCACTATTCCAAGCCCGCCTTTTCGCTTGAATCCTTTGGCTATCCCGAATCGAATCGTAGATATTCTGTTGTTCAAATAGTATTTGCCCAGGGGCGATCTTTTTAAGGCCAATAGAAATTTGTACATAGACTGCTTCCTTTGAAACGCTTCAGCGCAATTGACTATTATTTTTTCCGATTATATGGGCCGGGTTCCCCGCAACACTGCAATACGGTGGAACCGAATGGGTTACCACGCTGCCTGCACCCACAATTGATTTCCGGCCAATAGAAACATTGCCAAGAATCACCGAATGCGGATAGATAATTACGTCGTCCTCTATGGTCGGAGAACCTTTGTTGTTGCCCGTCTTCTTGATAGCGATTGTTACATTATGGTACATAGTAATATTGGCGCCGATCTTTGAATCGGGGTGGATGATTATGTTGTAGGGATGAACAAGGGACAACCCGTTTTCAAAAAACCTCAACGGTATTTCCAGGTGGAACAGAAATCTGAAGCAAACCTGCAACGGCTTGAAGAAGATGGACCGCGACCGAAATGCCTTATTTACGAGAATATCCAACCTGCCGGGTCCGTCATATGCCATATAATTCCCTTTTGTTACTTTCCGTCATTTAAAATTTTCAGGTACTGAGCACGCTCAATCTCCTGGATTTTTTCCGGATCCATCATTTCCATTACCGCCGTTCTCGCGTTTTCGCCCAATTTCCTGGCATAGGACCCATCGGAGAGGATCCTGCAAAAGCTATTTGCCATTGCATGCCAATCCTTAAACGGAACAAGCTCGCCGGTAATTTGGTGCCGAACAAGTTCGGCTTGCCATTCCCAGTCGTAGGCGATAAGAGGAATTCCCGCGTATGCCGCCTCCACCAGCGACCTGCCGGAATGTGGAGCAAGGTACGCGGAAGCATGCGGGAGCAACGAGGCGACGAAATCCTGCTTCTGTTTTCCCAAAAAAACAACATTGTTCTCAATGCCCAGGTTTGCGATTTCGTCTTTCATGCTTTCGGCAATGTCTCCGTCCCCGACCATCGCGATAACAATCGACGGATACGTTTTTTTTACCTCCGCGGCAACATACAACAAATGGTCGGCCTGCTTTATTTTTATCAATCTGCCGACGTATACTCCAAAGGGATTGTGCATGAAATCGTAGCGGTGAGGTACCGGCGGCCGGCGGCGAGGGTCCGCTAAATGCACCGGGTCGATGATATTGCCGAACCGTATCAGGGCCGCTTTTTCCCGGGGGCAACCGTTTGCAATTGCATAGTCGAGATAATTTTGCGTCGCCGCGCAAACCAAATCGCAGCGGCTAAAGACAAATCGTGCGATTATTTTTTCAACAAAGTACCACCGGTAAATCTTCTTGAAGTTCATCATGCCGTTTTTGTACAGCAAATCGAAGTTGGACCCTATCCTGAGTGCGAAGGGAAGCCCGGTGAGACGTGAGAGAAGATAGGAATAGAGACCCGTAACAAAGGGTTCACTGCCCCGGATAACCGAGACATGATTCGCTTTTATAAATCTCCTGGCGCGTAAGAGCGTAGTCCATTGCGACAACAAAAAATTGGAGCGGGGGAAGAGAGACAAAAACCCGAAAAAGGATTGCCGGACTTCAATAAAAACGTTTTCTTCGTCCAGCGTGCTTTCCCTGAAGAGTCCATCCGTCACGGACACTTTGTCAAAGGGGTTTGCTCCGAGAAACGGGTAGAAGGTGTACACCTTGTTGAAGAATCCGCTCAATCCTTGCAGGATAATCAGTTGTTCATGGCCATAGGTTTTTATGGATTTGAAGGAATGAGCGACAAAAACCACGAACAATTTGTACCCTTTGCCGCCGGACGGACTTCTTTTCCGCGTGGCGATAAGAAAGAGACATGCGGGGACGATTCCCGCTGCGATAACGCCTGCGAGAAACAAATCGGCGGCAAGAATGAAAAACCTTTTTAGCGTTTTCATAGGAACGATATTGAGCAGTTGCGTTGGTAAACGATCAAGAAACCGGCGCGGTGCGTTTTTCCAACCACGCCTGAAACGTCAAGATATTCCACAAATAATAATGCCAATCCCTCTCCCCCGAAACATGCTCCATCCATTTCTTGCGAACGCCGGCAGGTTCGAATATTCCTTCGCTTTTCAGACGGTCGTTGTCCAATAATGCCTCCGCCCAGGGGCGAAGCTCTTTCTTGAGCCAGGAGCCGATCGGTATGGCAAAACCCATCTTCGGTCTTTCCACCAGCCTTTTGGGGACATACTTGTTCAACACCCGGCGTAAAATCCATTTGGACTGCCTGTTTCTCATCTTGCAGGTCAGGGGCAAACGCCAGGCAAATTCCACGACCCGGTGGTCGAGAAGCGGTATGCGGGTTTCGAGGCTTACGGCCATGCTCGCACGATCGACTTTTACCAGGATATCTTCGGAAAGATAGCTCAGGATATCCACGTACATCATCGAGTGCTCAAAATCCCTGAAATCGGGCCATGCCTCCGGCGACGACAGCATCGTGTCCCTTGTTTTTGAGCCGAGCACGACGGCCGTCGGATTCATTTCATTTGACAAATAACGATGGAACAACTCCTTTTCCGATGTTGTGGACAGTATTCCTGAGATATACGAAAACACTTCTTCATAATTGCTGGCGCGCCCCTGTTTTCTCAACACGGCCAGAGCTGCGTTTACAAAGGGGCGTGAAAGCGGCGCGGTGCGATCCAGCGCCGAGGCCAGGCCCTGCCGCACGAAACGGGGCGCCAGGGAGAGGGCATTCCATACCTGAGGGACTCTCCTGTATCTTGCATAGCCGCCAAAAACCTCATCTCCCCCGTCCCCGGTCAGGGCTACCGTCACCCGGCTTCGGGAGAGCTTTGAAACCAGAAACGTGGGTATCTGTGACGAATCCGGCATCGGCTCGTCGAACATGGCCGGCAATAAGGGGACCACATCCAGAACGTCCTTTGCGGAAACATAAAATTCGGTATGGTCGGTACCGAGATGTCGCGCCACTTGCTTTGCATAGTTTGCTTCATCGTATTTCTTGTCGAAGTTTCCAATGGAAAATGTCTTGACCGGCATCGGGTTTTTCTTCTGCATCAACGCAACAACGGTCGACGAATCGATTCCGCCGGACAAGAACGCGCCGAGAGGTACATCCGAAATCATGCGCGATTGCACCGCATCACCCAGCAAAGCATCAAGCGCTTCCGCCGCCTCATCATCGTTTCCTTCAAACGGATTCGTCCGGCCGTTTTTCACCACTTCTGAAAGAGACCAGTACGCCGTTTGCTCTGTTGCGAAATCTCCATCGCCTGCTTTCACACGGACAATCGACCCGGGCGGCACTTTCAATAGATCCTTGTAAATCGAGAAGGGGGCCGGGATAAACGTGTATCGAAGAAGCAGCGCCAGTACATCGCGGTCGATTTCCCTCGTGAAGAACGGCAGGGCGCACATCGCCTTGAGTTCGGACGCAAAGCAAAACGCTTTGCCGATACGGCCGTAATAGAGCGGTTTCTTTCCGAGCCTGTCGCGGCAAAGGTAAAGAAGGCGCTCCTTCCTGTCCCACAATGCAAAAGCGAACATGCCGGCAAACTTCTTTACCGCGGCCTCTATGCCCCACAATTCTATTGCCGCAAGAATCACTTCGGTGTCGCAGCCGCCTTTGAAAGCATGCCCCGCCTTTTCGCATTCCGAGCGCAGCGATTTGAAATTGTAAACCTCGCCGTTGTAGGTAATTGCATAGCGGCCGCTTAGGGAAAACATGGGCTGATGTCCGAGCGGCGAGAGATCGAGTATCGACAGCCTCCGATGCGCCAGGCCGACGCCTACCACCGCATCAAACCACGAACCGCCGTCGTCCGGCCCCCGGTGCGCGAGCGCGGCGGCCATGGCTTCGAGATATTTCTTCCAGTCTTCGCCCTTCAGATCTGGATATAAGAGCCCGGCAATACCACACATGGCTAAACCAAATCCTCGTTATGACTGCGATGGTATATCAGTAGAACTTGCTGAAATGGAACAAGTAGGGTTTGATGTTTATTCCCGCCAAAGAAAACATTTTCGCAAGATACTTTTCATTGGACTCCCAATGAGAGCCGGAGATGCCTCTGCACGTCTTGTAGCACACGAAAAACCCCCAGATAATCGTGGTCCGGCATTTTTCCGGAATGCTCAGCAAAGCACTTTTCCATATATCGAACACCACGATCTTGCGCGCAAGCAATTGATAGCGGGTCCGGTCGATAATGTGCCTCTGTTCATGGTGTGCGGACGCTCTTTTGACCAAATCGGGATGTGTTGCCGCCAGCTTGCGGTGAACAATCGCTATTCTCGCATACCATTCATCAATATTGCCGGCATCAAACGATGATATACTGTCAACGATATTCCGGCGATAATATACCAGCGGTTCCGCTATGAAAAGCGCGGACCGGTCCCTGGAAGCAAGAAGCCTGCACCAGTAATCGTAATCTTCACTCGCCTTAAGGCGCATGTCTTCATCCAGATATCCTATAACATCAATGACGGAATGCCGCATGACGACCGATGAGTTGACTATATAGCTTTGTGAAAGGAGACTTTCAAGATGTATTGTTTCATTCCTGGCCGTTTTCTTCATAACGGCGCGATCCGGCAAATAGGTAACGTTCGTGCATGTCATGAGCAAATCCTGGCGGCCTTCAAGCACGGCAAGCTGCTTTTCCAGTTTGTCCTTCACCCATGAGTCGTCGTCATCGCAGAACGCGATGTAGTCCCCTTTCGCAAGCAGCATCCCGCAATTCCTCGGAACAGCGGGCCGTCCGGCGTGGGGAATCGCCGAGTAGTGCAAACGAGGATCCTTGATCCTGGCAAGAGCTTCGGCCGTGCGGTCCGTCGACCCATCATCCACGACAATCAGTTCGAGATTGCTATGGGATTGCGAAAGAATCGAGTCCAGGGTCGCGCCGATCAGGGTCGCCCTGTTGTAGGTCGGCACGATTACGGATACCAATGGTCCTTGACTCATTATGTTTTATGCAGCCGATCCACTTAGATACGCTTCTTGAAGGCAAGTTTTAGTTCCTGATGCGCAGATTGGTTGACAACGCCGGCAAATGCGTCGCGGTCGATCTGAAGGCCCTGGTTCCATTTTTCCAGCAGCATATCCTGGTGAATGGTTCCGTGAACATTGCCCACCGTGTCGCTCTGGACCATGTTGCACGGGATGTTGACCAGTCTTGATTTGGTATAGCATACGCCATAGCGGTAGTTGAATACCTTGGTAAACGGAAGCAGATGCGCCTCAAAGGTGTTGGGCGAGGAGAACTGAATATTCTTTGACAACATTGTTATTTCTTTGGTTGAAAAGAGATTCCCGTCCACAGAAAACGGAATGGCCCAGTCATGCCTACCTTGTTTCATTTTCCAGCAGAATTTGTCCGGCTCATCGATAATGCCTTCGGCCCGCGGCGGGACCGGCTGGTCTTTTTGATAGGTGTAACACCTTTTCAAATTGAGCCCAAGCCTCAAGCTGGGAAAAAAACAGTTGGTATCGTACTTGGCATAGTCCCGCATGTCGACATTTTCAATAAACACGTCATCATCCGTAAGGAAAATCATCCTGGATGACTTGACGGATTCAAGGATTTCCAGAACGTTTTCCCTGAACGACGTCTGCTCGGTTACCGACGCCAATTTACCCGAAAACATTTCCACCAATTCTTCATACGACTTCTTGTGCTTCGCGCTCGTGGTGGTGTAGAGGAGATGAATAGGGGCCGGATTTGCAACTTTCTCAAAGTAGCTGGAGACAAGCGCGTGGAGCTGCAGGCTTCTGTCCCTGGAAAATATGATGCACTCGGCCAGGCCTTGCCTGGGCTTGAGGTCGGGGGCCGACAGGATTTTCAAGGAAAGGGCGATGTTGTCCTGGTCGGACTTTTTGACAAGGGAGAGGCCAAAGGAATTGAGGACGGCATCAACCAGGGAGTATAGCCTTCTAAGCATTTTCATTAGGGCGATGGCGTGGGGAAAAAGGGGTTCGTTGGATGTGACGACGACGGTTCATTTCTTGAGGATGCCGAAAAAGAGTAATATCTTTGTCATAGCCTTATCAAAAAAGCCATAGTCAACGCCGGGCTTCTGCAATATTTTCGGGATAATCTGCAATCGATTCTCGTCAATCAGGTATTCGTGCCACGGCAGCTTCTTGAATCCGGACAACAGTATACGGCCATTTTGGTCGGAAAACAGATAGGTGACCGCGGAATCATCGGCCCTCAATTTCCGAGGTGAATTGTCGTCGATGCCGAAGGAGGGATAATATTTGCTGTCTACAAATATTCCATTTGTCATTGTCGTGGCGACCAGTTCATAGCTTTTGGATTTTGCAAGAACGTACAAAGACAGGAGGCTGCAGCCAGCGTTCTTCGCGAAATCACATGGCTGCACAAATTCACCATCAGTGTGAATGGTCGGGTTGAATTCGACCATAACGATTTTGGGTCGGTAGACTTTCACTGAATCGAAAATATGGTAATCGTTCCCATCAATATCAATTGACAACAAGTCAAAATCTTTGGGAATCGCGGTCTCCCGGAGTATTGAATCGAGCTTGTCGTTCTCGGTTACGCCCACCTTCCTGCAAATCGGTATCACCTTGGGGTTGTTTTTGTAGTTGTTCACCAAGTCCTTATACTTATTACTGTCCGCTTCTATCATTACCGCGGAATAGTCTTGGGTTTCTATCAAGTTGCATACATTACTCAGGTATTTGCCGTCCCATGCCCCGAATTCCACGCACCATTTATCATTGGCGCCGATAACCTCCAGAATGCGCGCAATGATTCCATCTTCACCGTACTGGGAGTATTTGTTGAAGACAAAGGGTTCAAACCATAATTTCGGTTTCATAGGGCAGGCCTCACTTCCCCACTGCGCGGCGCCGGGGAGTTCGATTTCCATTAGAATACCACATAGTTTGTAGTTCTGAACTGTTCCAGACTTTCCGTGTAACGCGGTACCGGATGCAAATAGCCCGACGGCGTGATCCTGAAGATGCTCATCTTGAGCGTGTTGAAGAAATACCAGAAGTCCTGGAAGAATGTCCGCGTATCTATATTGCAGCCGCCGAATTCGAACGTGACGATATCGATTGCCTTGTTGTCGAACATTCTTTTTGCTCCGACAAGTGCGTCCAACTCATGCCCTTCTATGTCGAGCTTCAGCAAGTGAATATGGTCTACTTTATTCGCCGAACAATAGTCGTCGATCGTGGTGATTTCCACTTCTTCCGATTCACTGAAATCAATGCCGATGTGGTCCAACCTGCGTTTTGTAAGTGAAGCGAGTTTTGAATCGGCGTCGCAAGAGTAGAGCTTCGCCTTTCCCTTTTCTTTGCCTATGCCGACATTGTTCAAGGCGATCTGCATGTTGTCTTTATAGGATTCCGAAAGTGTTTCGAACGTCCGGCGACCAGGCTCAAAGCAATGGATTGACAATTCATTTTTCCCCATGCCATCAAGAACAACCTGCAGGAATTGTCCTTTGTTTGAACCGACATCGAAAATGCAGTACGGAGGTTTGACTTTTTGTTTAAGAAGGCGAAGCGTTGCCTTTTCGCCGCTGCATGCAACCCCGCCGCCCGAACCGATGCCCATAAAGAACTGGGAAACCTGAGCATTCGTTTCCAGCAGGTTTTGCATGAAGCGGTTTCCGGACACCGTGATCAGTATTCTTGATAATAGCGACACGTGGATCAGGTCCTTTTGCGGGCGAAAAAGTTGTCCAACGTCCATCTCCTAAGGCGCAGAAGCACTCTTGCCGCTTTGCACCAAGGGAGTTGCTCATTGTAGATATAGCATGAAATGGCCGTCCTGACGAAATGAAGAGTTACATTGAGTTTTTGTTTCCAGCAAAAGTCCTTGGTGCCATATACAAGTCTAAGGCTGTTTATTGTCCACGGCAAATATGAAAAGCGCGACATCAGCCTGGGCGAAAATGGAATAGTCTTATGTCCTGTGTCCAAGACACTGGAGAAGAAATATGTTGCGTTTGTTACAAGAGCTCCCGGCCCGAGAATTTGCCTCAGGCCAAAATAGCAGTCGAAATAATCGAACCCTCCGCGAAAGGACTCAAACCAATCGATGGAAGATCGCCTGTGCAATCCATAAAAGATGTGCGGCATCAGCAAATCGATAAACAGGAGGGCATTTCCATATTTTGTATTTTCCGCGGACAGGGCCGGCGAAGCAACCGGCCTTCTGTTTCCTTTGGCCCCTATTTCTACTTGGGTCATGACGGTGCCGTTTGTTCCGATATTTTCCAGGCAATGGTTGACAAATTCAGGGTGCCACTCATCATCATCTGCGGCCCACATGAAGAACTCTCCGACAGCCTTCTCAAAAACAAACTTGAAGTTGAGCCAGCCGCCGATATTCTGTTCCTGACAGAAGTATTGTATTCTTAAATCTTTTCCCAGATACTCGGACATGACCTCCGCATAGCCGGGAACAGTGCTCGCGTTGTTTGAAACTATGATCTGCAAATTGGGATAGGTTTGATTGACAAAGCATTCTAGTACTTGTTTCAATCCATTGGGTCGATTGTACGTCGGGATGCCGATCGAAACAAGGGGTTTGCCCATCGTAGAAATCTCCTTGTTAAGACGGCCGTATAATGGCTAACAGGGATTTTGCCTGGTGTCGCATAGGACTTGGCATGATAGCAAACATTACCGCGATACTTGCTGTCATGGAAATAGCCAATACCCCGAAATCAGTTAATCGACTCTCATGTATGAATTGATTGCAATACTTGATCACCAAGACTGGCATGGCACTTGGAATTGCAAATCGCAATATATCGTTCAAATACCATCTCCACTTTTCTCTCTTCAAATATCTTCTATACATGAAATGTACACCAATCAACACATAACCACTGTTGAGGATTACCCAGACAGAAGCTGCTCCCTTCGTACCGAAAAAATGGACAAGAACAAAAATCAGCGGCACCAACAATGCCACGGAAACCGAATTGATAATGATTGACAGCCTTGTGTAGCCATGGGCCAGTAGGACATTGTATGGCATGTGCATCATCAAATTGAGCATGTTGCCTGTTGCTAAAAGCGACAAGAGAGGGCCTGTTGCATTCGAAATAGCATGGTTATTGGTCCAGACAAAGAGCGCTTCGTTGGGAAAAAATGCCAGAACTGCCCACACCGGAAAGACCACAAAGGAAACCAGTTGACAGCTTATATGGAACAGGGAGGCAAGGTTGGTTTCTTCGCCGAGTGATACAAGTTCCGTAAACCGGGGAAACAACGCGCCGTTGATAGGCACTATGAGAGCATAGAACACACTTGCTGCGCTGCCTGCCAATGCATAGTACCCGAACTGTTCAAGCGGCACCAGCTTGCCAAGCAGGATTTTGTCGGTCTGGGTGAGCAAGGTAGCAAGGATGTTTATTCCCAGCATGCCGGCGGAAAACCTCCAGGTCTTTTTAAGGACGCCCCAATCAAACCTTCCCTTGCCCGGAACGTCCTTCAACTCCACGTGCAGCACAACAGAGTACGCGATTGTCTGAGCAAGAAAACATCCGATCTGCCACAGAAAAAATGCCTGAAGCGTGGGCGAAACGAGCCACAACAGCAGCACTACGCCGCCGCCCCTGATGGTTGACATGATAATAGCGACGACATTGCTGTGGACCTGCTTCTGCAGGCCGTTTATTCCGCCCAGGTAAATCGTACCCGGCCACTGGGCAATTATACTGAGTCCCATCAGAATCGTTGCATCGCTGATTACGGAAATCGGCGTGTGCTGGGCTTTGAGCCAGTGCCCGGCGAACAACGGAGAAACCGAGATGAACAAGACACCCGCAACCGCGGCAATGACCCAGTAGGCCCTGGAAAACGTGGCGAGCGAGTTTCGGATTGCATTGTCCGAAACGCGCGTCGGCGAAAGCCGCGCCATTTCGCGGCTGAACGTGGTGGACAAGCCCATGTCGAGCAGGTAGATCACCGTTTGCAAAGAGGCGAAAAAGCCGATAATGCCGTAGCATTCGATGCCGAGAAAATGGATATAGAGCGGGACAAAGAGCAGGCCCATGGCCATTTGCCAGAAGGAGCCGGCGTAGTTGGCGAGGATGTTGAGACGGACTTTGGTCATAGCGCCGCAATAATCGGGATTGTGGTTTGTGACAGGGGGAAAAAGAGATCAAACAGACGGTTGTTCTTGAGGGGGTTTTCTATTTCGTGAAGAATTCGCAAACCCCATCAATCACCCTTTCAACGTACTGCTGCTTCATGTTTGAATGCAGCGGCAGGGTGAGCACCTCATTTACTACCCGCTCGGTCACACTCATGTCGCCATGCCTGCTGTTTTTGTAGAAGGTATGCTTATGTACCGGCACAAAATGGATTCCCGTGTCGATATCCTTTGACCTTAAGAAGTCAATAAGCCTTTCTCTCCTTGCGTCAAGAATCCTCAAACTATAAATGAACGATGAAACATTCGAGAAATCCGTCTGCGGCACCTTCACTCCCTCAAGGGCCTTGAAGGCCTCGTTGTAGGCCTTGCACACGCGCCTGCGGCTTTCTATAAATTCATCCACGCGCTTTATCTGCGAAATACCAACGCTTGCCAGGATATTGGTCATGTGGTAGCGAAAACCCTGGCAAACAACATCGTAATCCCATGCGCGCTGGTTCTTATACCGCAAGGTGGTGTCTTTGTCCACCCCGAGCAAACGCAAATGCCGCAGGTTCTCCATTTCCTTTTCGGAATTTACGACCACTGCGCCGCCGTCTATAGAGGTAATCACTTTAACGGGGTCAAAGCTAAAGCATGCAATATCGCCGAAACTTCCTATTTTCCTGCCGTCAACCGTTGATCCAAAGGCATGACAGCAATCTTCCACGACCCTCAAGTTATGCTTCTCGGCCAACGTGTAGACATTGCCGATGTCACAGGGAATTCCCGCAAAATGGAGTGGAATTATGGCCTTGGTTTTTTCCGTAACCAGCTTTTCCGCTTTCTCGCAATCAATGCCCAGGTTGTCGTCGTTAATGTCGCACATTACCACTTCGCCGCCGGCGGCGGTAATTGCCTGGTGGTCCGCAACGTAATTGAACGACGCCGTGATGACCTCGTCACCGGGTTTTACCCCGGCGGCAAGCAGGCCGATGTGCAGGGCGGAGGTCCCGGTATTGGTGGCAACGACTTTCCTTGTTGTCGAACCGAGGTACGCCGCAATCCGGTCCTCAAACTCTTTTGTGAAGGCGCCCATGCCGAGCCAGCCCACGTCGAAAGCGTCGGTGAGATGCTTGAGGGTGTCTACGCTGATGTGGGGAACGAAGACGGGAATCTTTTCCATGGGAATTTGTCCTAATCTTTAAGGCACCGGAGAAAACCGCCCGGCCCTACCGGAATCCATCATTATTTGTTTAAGAAGTTTTAAGCCGCGGTCTTTGAATTATTTCCCTTTTCCCAAAGCTTATTCAATAAGGAATAGCTTCGTTTGGTTAATCCTTTATTCGTCGAAGAAATCCATTCGGGGCAACGGTGATCAACAGCTTGTGATCTATTTGCCTGTCAACTTCGAACTCCGGATGTATCCTAAGGTATTCCAACACGGCCGTCTTTGGGTTGTTGCCCGATCCCCACGGTCGGTCAGGAAATATCTCAGCGGGCAAGTCTTCAATGAGCGTGTCGAACGTTACACAATAGCTGCCCACAGTGGTCAACGGAGCGTAGGCTTGCAACTCGGCGAGCACATGGTCATGAGTGTGGTTGCTGTCCAAGCAGACCAACACGGATTGTTTACCCGCCGCCTTGGCCTTCACTTGCCCGGCGATCTCGGGCGCGGTGCTGGAACCTTGGATCATCGCGATGCGCTTGAACATCGGATGCGACTCGATGGCTTCGCGGTTGTGCGCGCGAATGTCGATATCCACTCCTAGAACCTCAGCGTCCTGCGGGCCGCCGCAGGCCGCGTTCAACTCCAGCATGGATGCATAGAAAATCAATGATCCGCCGTGGGCGATGCCGGTTTCGATGATGAGGTCTGGCTGGATGCGAAAGATAAGCTCCTGCATAGCAACTATGTCTTGCGGATACTGTATGATTGGACGACCAAGCCAACGAAAATTGTATGTATACTTGTGCCTTCCGGATTCGCGACACCAAATCCTGGACAAGGCTTGGAGGTCTTTATCTTTGCCAAGTTCTCGAATATTTTCATCGACTTCGTTCTTGAAAACTTCTATTGGATTCATTGTGAATTCTCACCTTTGTTTAATATTCGTTTGACTGGATGTCCATAGTAAAACCCCGGCTGCATAATGTTCTTGACAACAAGTGAAGCGCCACCAAAGGTAACCCGATCACAAATCTCCACGTTGTCTATTATGGTGCTCCCTATTCCCACAAAACATGATTCTCCGACTGTGACATACCCGGCGATGTTGACTCCAGGGGCGATAAAGCTATGCTTCCTAATCTTAGAATTATGCGAGATAGATACGGAAGTGTTCAACAGAACGTTGTCTTCCAACTCAACCCCAATGTCAAGAACACATCCAGGAAAGACGACCACCCCGCAGCCGACCTTGCATGATCGATCGACATAAGCGGAACTATGAATAATATTAGCCATCGGGATAATGGCGCCAAATTCATAAAAGGCATCTTTTCTAAAGTCAAACTGGTTGTAGCCAACGCCTATTGCTAATTCGTCAAAAAACCTTTCCTTAAACAGCGATTCAACGTCTTTTGTCGTGCCAACCACTTTGCCGAAATAACCTATTTGGGTGCCAGCCTCCTTTCTATTGTCGAAAAATCCAGCAATCTCGTATTTTGCGTCATTCGCCGCGTGATACGCGATCTGTTGCCCTAGGTCATTTGAGCCGATTATCGCAAGCCGCTTCATGTCAGCCTTGTCGTCTAATATGGGCGAGGACAATTGTGATTATTTTCGTGAGAACATTTTCTAATTGGGTTCTACAGAAATCGATCTAGAATCTTTGAAATTGATTCAAGCCGGGTCCAAATCATGACTCTTAAGAAACTTACGCCAATCCATAGTTGACGATTTCAAGTAATTGATGCTATTCGGCCCAGCGTTAAATAACAAATCCAATATGCTTACAAACGGATTAAATGGCAGCCAAAGTTGTGGGTATTCGTCTAAATTATAATCCATATATCTTATTTCAATCCCGTTTTTATCAAAGAGTTCGTGATCGATGTAGTTTCGAGCGCCCCAACCGGTAATATAATGAGTTGCAGAAAAATACTCGCAGATTGCCAATACTCTTTCACTTTTTCTTAGTTGAGTGTTAATACCAAGGTCCGAGGAGAGAAAAAATGGCCTCTTGATTTTTAGGTAGTCTAGTATACAGTTAATCGTGTTTATATTAAATTCAGAGAGGAAATTAGTAGTAAATGAATAGATTTTCTCGATGAGCTGTGACCAAACTTCCTGGAAAAAGGGAGCTGTCCGGTAATTCATTTGCAAGCTTCCGATATGGCTTTCCCGCCATTCATTGTTAGCAAACTTAGCATCTCTGATTAATAAGTATCCCCCTTTTGATCTGTCAATAGGTATACTTAACCACTTCCAGCCATTTGGAGTCTTGAGCTGAACACGAGTTTCAAAACTTCTTCCCTTGCCACCACCCTTAGGCAACTGAACATCGTCATAATAGACAAAAATGTCAGACAACCTTAGTTGTTCAATAATGCCTTTCCATGGGATATACATAGGCTGTGTTATTACGAGTGAATTCATATTAGGTCCCATCGCTTTTCGAAATGCTGGTGATTCTTGCCGGCCCTGCAATCTTCACATCCTCATCGTCCCACCTCATCCCCCTCGCGCTTTCCGGATGATAATATTCCCCCATCATATAAAACACCTCGCAATCATCCTCAAGCGTCCGGAACCCGTGCGCGAACCCCTTGGGCACATAGAGCATGGCATGTTTTTCTGCAGACAGTTCCGGCGGCGTGGTATTTCTCAAAGTCGGTCGAATCCGTGACGCCGGCGACAAGGATAGCTGGTCCGTTTCAGGAAGCACGAATCAATTGGACTGCTGAACGAAATACGGGCAGATCTTTTTGTATTATCAGCCAGAGCAATTCAAGGTCTATACCGAAGTATCCGTGGATTATCCGATGTCTCAAGCCAATGATCTTTTTCCACTCAATGTTTTCGTGCTGCAAGCGAAAATCCTCGGGCAGCCTGGCCGCTGCCTCGCCAATGATCTCGAAATTTCGCGCCACTGCGTCCACGGTCTTGCCATCGGAGGCAAACGTCTCCTTGGTCATGCCTGCGACATAACGATCAATCTTGATGAGTGCGTCCCAGATATCTTCAATGAGCAGATCCACCGGTCTCTTAGACATACACAAGATCCTGCTGGATGACCGCCAATGCTCTGGGTTGAAGAGCTCTTTTTGATACCAGGTCCACCGGTAAACCGAGTCCCTGTTCTATCTCTTCCGCAAGGGTGATAAATTCAAGGCCAATGGACGCGTCGACTTCCACCAGTATATCCACGTCACTATCATCATCATTATCGCCACGGGCAAAAGATCCGAAAAGGCCCATGGATTTCACCTTATACCGGCTGAAGAGCCGTGATTTTAGTGACTCAAGCTCGCGTAGAACTTCGCTGCGTGTGTGTTTCATGGGACGCCTCTCAGCTTCGTAAAATACAATTCGGTTCGTTCCTTAGGCGGCTTCCAATCCGGTTGTTTGCTTAGCCCTCATCGCTTCTCGAAATGCTGGTGATTTTCACCGGCCACTCAATCCCAACCTCCTCGTCATCCCACCTTATGCCCCTCGCGCTTTCCGGATGATAATATTCCCCCATCATATAAAACACCTCGCAATCATCCTCAAGCGTCCGGAACCCGTGCGCGAACCCCTTGGGCACGCAGAGCATGCTATGGTTCTTTGCAGTCAATTCGGGGGTGACCTATTTCTTGCTGCCCAGGGCTCACGTGGGTTCGTCGCGGAGACACAAGAGCAATTGGAAATGCAATTACTGTTGGGAAGTCAACGAATCGCAAAAATGCCGTATGTCTTTTGAAAATCGATCTAGAAGGTCCGGCAGATTGTTGTCAAGCGATTGAATTCGTTCCTTGTCCAGCTCAAACCCGTAGGCGTTCCTGAACACGTGCCTGAACGCCAGGTACGGAAGCAGCGCGTCATGGGTGGAATCCGAAATCACCGGCGGACGGTCGGCGACTTTAATATGTGCATTAGCCAGCAATTGTTTATGCCAGCTTTCACTCTTGGGCAATCCCCCGTCGATTTCTTCACTGACGATCTTGAGTATTCTTTCAACGCCGCCGTAGAAATCGGCGATATACGAAGAAAGCGCCCGGACAAGATGTGAATCTAAAACCGCATATTTCTTTTGGAAGCTTTGTTTCTCATGGTAGACCTTCTCAAGGTTCAGAAGCTCGGCATTCAGTTCAGCTGCTATTCTCTCAAGAAACTGTTGCTCTCTACCCATAGAGCACCTCTCCATGGCTTATCTTGTTCTTCATTCGCGGCGTTGCTTTTTCAACAGGTACCAGGTCCACCTCGAAATCATCAGCGCATTCCAGAAGCTTGCCGAGGGCAGGAAAGTACCTATCACTTTCAAGCCCTTCTACGGCGATATCGATATCGGAATGCAGATCGAAACGCTCCGCGTCCGTCAGCGAGCCGATAAGAATTACCCGCCTGGCCTGATATTCTCTTACAAGAATATCCGTCAACCGCAATGCGGCTTTTCTGGCCATTGCGTATCTGTTTTGCCGGAGCAGTTCTCTTCTACGGAATCCTATCATGTTGATTTCCTCTTGCGTTGGAAACATGAAGCCGTGCTCTGAACGTACTTAAGAACGGTACGGCACACCTGTAAGATACTTCCTCCCTGCCGGGCCTTTTTCAAGAGCAGCATTGAAAAATCGATGTTATTTTTCATAAAGAATTTTCCCTTCCCGCAAGACATTGTTGATGAGCGTCCCGGAAACTTCGCCCCATTCTCGCACTGCTTTCTCGGTATGTACGACAATATCCACGGGAATACGCAAGGGGGAAAGCGCGCGTCTGAGCCTGGTTATCTCGGCGCGCTTGTCGGAAAGCGAATCTTCCACGACACAAAGATCTATATCGCTCTCCTCGCCCGCGTTTCCCTGAGCATAGGAACCGAACAGGATAACGGAGTTCGGATGCGCGATCCCCACCACAATGTCTACGGCCCGGTTGATTGTTTCCATCGAAATCATGAGAGTCTTTCAATCCATGTTGAAAGTAAGAAGTGCGTCCCAGATATCTTCAATGAGCAGGTCGGCCGGTCTCTTAGACATAGGATTTCGGTGCGTGTGCGTTTCATAAGACGGTTCTCCTAAAATACAACGCGGTTCATTCTTTGGGCGGTCGCAATTGTCCTCCAGCGTCCGGAACCCGTGTGCGAAGCCTTTGTAAAGCGACGTATTTGCCTTCCCTTCGTGGAGGATCTCAGGCGGGCTTCTTGCCAACGATTTCCACGCAGTGTGTGGAGAATTCGTACGAAGGAATCATACGGCGACCTGATAACTTCGTCCAACACGCCGCAATCCGGCAACTTTGGTCTTCCCCAGTTCTTTGCGAATTTCTTCGAATCTGATAATCTGGTCCCTCGAATAGAGGCGTTCGCCGCAATGGGTGCAGACTTCGGCCTTGACGCTCACTGTTGCGGTGTTGTTGCCGCCTCTGAGAAGCTTCTCGACTTCTTTGGAACGCATTTCACCACCGCAAATGGGGCACTGCTTAAAAGGCATCATGATTTCCTCTTGATTTTCCATTTAATCCATCTGGCCGGGTCGGGGCGATACACAGTTATGAGTACGGCCCATCACTGCTGACCCTTCTTATGTATTTGAACCCACGCTCATTGGTCCGCATCGCTCTTCGAAATGCTGGTGATTTTTATTGGCCACTCAATTCCCACCTGATCATCGTCCCACCTCATCCCCCTCGCGCTTTCCGGATGATAATACTCACCCATCATGTAAAATACCTCGCAATCGTCCTCAAGCGTCTGGAACCCGTGTGCGAAGCCTTTAGGAACGTAGAGCATGCTATGGTTCTTTGCAGTCAGTTCGGCGCCGTACCATTTTTTATAGGTGGGCGAATTTGGCCGTATGTCCACGATCACGTCGAAAATCGATCCGCGAACGCAGGAGACTATCTTTGCTTCCTCGTGCGGGGCCGCCTGGTAGTGCATGCCGCGCAAGGTGCCTTTTTTCCCGTTGTACGACAGGTTGCACTGGACGCAGGAGAAATCGATGCCCTGCTTCTTAAACTCGTCCTTGCAGAACATGCGCGCAAAGAAGCCTCGTTCGTCCTCTATGGGTTCGGGCTGTATCAGGTACGCGCCGTTGAGCGATGTTGGTATAAATATCATAGGCAAACAAACCGCAAGCATTCTTGTATCGTTATTTTCTGAGTGCGGCTGAAGCCTGCGGCGAGCGGAGGTCTTCAATCTTCAGCAAGGGATTGCAGCACTATCTTGATTCTTACTTTTGTTTCGGGCAAGTTCTTGTTGATGATGTCCCAGAGAATTTCCGTATCTATGCCGAAGTACGCGTGTATGATTCTGTTCCGCAATGCCGTCATTTGTTTCCAGGATATTTCGGGATTGTCGCTTTGTACCTTTTCCGGAACATTTCTTGCCGCCTCACCGATTATTTCAAGATTTCTTATGACCGCGTCTGCAACCATTCGGTTTTTTGCGAACGACTCTCCGCTTAACCCGGACGTATACCCTTCAATGGTTTCTATTGCCTCCACAATGTCTTCTAGATATTGTCTTCCGGATCGCGCGCTCATTGGAACACGACCTCTTTTAGGACCTTGTCTTTCATTCTCGGTTTTAATCCCAGGGGGGTAACCAAATCCACTTTAGTCCCGAGTTTTTGCTCCAAAAAGTCCTGAAGGTCAAAGAAATCCCATCCGATGCTTCTTTCAAACTCCACCAATATATCAACATCGCTGTTTATCGTTTCTTCGTTGCGGACGAAGGAACCAAAAAGCCCTATCTTCTTTACGCCATATTTCTGTTTGAGATAGAGCATATTTTCACTGATTATATTCTCTATTTCCTGTCTCTTAAGCATGCACACCACGCTTTCCTTTTCGGGGGCTCGTTTTCTGCGGATAGATCATGGTCCTAAAATACTCCAAACTCAACCTCGAAGCAAAAACGTGAAACCACGCCAATGTCGGGCCGCGCGTTCGCCGGCCGGAGATATCTTTGTAAACCTCATGGGGTTATCTCCAGCCGTGGCACGGCCACAACAAACTTGCCGCCCCATTCTTGTATGCAAGCCATCTGGCCCATAATTTCCTTTTTTATATTCCAAGGCAGGACAAGAACAAAATCCGGTTTTGTCTCTCGAATTTTCTCCGGTGAATAAATAGGAATATGCGATCCCGGCAGATACATGCCCTGCTTGTGAGGGTTTCTGTCAACGGTATAGCCTATCAAATCGGCCGTGATGCCACAGTAGTTCAGAAGTGTGTTTCCTTTTGCCGGGGCACCGTACCCTGCAACCTGTTTGCCTGAATCACGGGCTTCTGCCAACAAGTTGAGAAGGTTGGTTCTTGTTTTCTCAACGCTCTTTCTAAAGTCGGAATATATTTCACCTTTGTCAAGTCCGGCATCTTTTTCAGCCTTGCGCACCCGATCCGCCGTACCTGTCTTCCTGCACACTGCGGCTGCCTCATGCGCCGCATAAATTCTAAGAGAACCGCCGTGAGTCGGCAGTTCTTCCACGTCAAAAACAGAAAGCCCGAATTCACCAAAAAGCGGAACAAGCGGGATAAGGCCCAAATAGGAATAGTGCTCGTGATATATGGTGTCGAACTGGTTGTTTGTTATCATTTGCAAGAGGTGTGGAAACTCAAGCGTGATGACGCCTTCGGGTTTGAGGGCGATTGCCAGGGCTTCCACGAATTCGCGGAGATTGGGGTTGTGCGCTAGTACATTGTTGCCGACAATCAAATCCGCCTTGCGGCCCGACGCTGCAAGTGCGCGGGCATAGGGTATGTCGAAGAAGCAAATGTCTGTTGGAATCCCTTTTTCCAGGGCGGCGCGCGCGGTTGCCGCGGCCGGCTCTACGCCCAGAACCGGGATTCCTTTTGCTTTGAAGTATTGAAGCAGATAACCGTCGTTGCTCGCGATCTCCAGAACAAGGCTTGACCCGGCAAGAGCGAGCCTCGGTATGATCATTTCCGCGTACTGTTTGCAATGGTCAAGCCACGACGTCGAATACGAGGAGAAGTAGGCGTAGTCCTCGTTGAAAATGTTTGCCGCTTTCTCGACTTCCGGCAATTGCACCAGGTGACATTGTTCGCAGTGGTAAACGTCAAGGGGATAGGTCGACTCCTCTTTGGAAAGGGCCTCACGCGCGAGATACGCATTCGACAGCGGCTGCTTGCCGAGCGATAGAAAAGGCGCGGGCAAAGGAGTCCGGCAGGCGCGGCAGTGAAGCTTTGGGGTTTTGTTGGATGACATTTTGAAATTGAAACCCAAAAGTCTATCCGCTTTTTGAAGAATTATTATTGACTACCACTGAGACCTGTTTTTTCTTCTCGACCTCATCAGCGCCGACCCTGAGGCCGAAGGATTTGGCCGCTCGCGTTGTTTGAGCCCGGCATCTTCTAACGTTTTTCGTTTTGTCTTGCCGGGCGAGTTCGTGAGCGGCCCGGCGGCCGAGGGATCAGGCGGCGCTGCGGGGCGGCGTTCTTTGCCTACTTTCTGTCGCTGCAGACAGAAAGTAGGTCGTCGCGCGGGGGCGAAACCCCGCAGTACGGTTGTGCGCTAGGCCGCAGGCGGATTTCGTTTGATTGCTTTCTTTGGGTCTATTCTATTCTCAAAGGATTTGATCCTCTTTATCCTGTCCCTAAAAACCTCATCTCCATGGGCATATTCCATTATCCTGTATTCTTCAACGGTATTTCTTATCGCTTCCTTGAATGCAAAGACCCGTTTCCACCCAAGCGACTGCATCGCTTTCGTACTGTTCAATTGCAAATGCTTTGCTTCTTTCGGTCTTGGTTTTCCGGGATCAAGAAACGTAACGGTTCCTTTTCCCCATGCGGCAACAAGCTCGTTGACAAGTTCCTCAACCGTGCGGCTCTGGCCGGGTGACGATCCGAAGTTCCAGGCGCCGGAAAAATCATGTCCGTGTTTGAACAAGGATGTGCCAAGGAGCAGGTAGCCGTACAGCGGTTCAAGAACATGCTGCCATGGCCGCACCGACTGCGGATTTCTTATCAAAATTGGTTTGCCCTTTGTAAGCGCCCGGATACAATCCGGCACAATGCGGTACTGCGCAAAATCGCCGCCGCCGATAACATTTCCCGCGCGCGCGGACGCCGCGGCCGCGCGAGATTTTTCCGCAAAGAAAGACCGCGAATACGACTGCGTTACCATTTCCGCCGCCGCCTTTGAGCCGCTGTACGGATCATGACCGCCAAGAGGGTCATGCTCTCTAAAAGGCGAACCCTCTTCCAGGTTTTCGTACACCTTGTCCGTCGTAATCACCACCGCGGCTTCAATTGATTTACAAGCACGAACCGCCTCCAGAAAATGTACCGTTCCCATCACGTTTACGTCGAATGTTTCGACCGGATTCCTGTAGGATTCCAGGACAAGCGGCTGCGCGGCAAGATGGAAGGCAAGGTCGGGCTTCGTGCTCCGCATGAGTTTTTCGAGCCCGGCCGCATCCCGTACGTCGCCGTTCACATGCTTGATTTTTTTCGCCAGGCCGCAGGCGTCGAAATGCTCGCCTTTCTTTGGAGGAAGGGCATAGCCGATAACACGGGCGCCAAGGGTCAGGAGCCACAGGCAAAGCCACGACCCTTTGAATCCCGTGTCGCCGGTCACAAATACGGTTTTCCCTTTGTAAAACTTTAGCGCCATACTTTCCAAAAAGCCTTGCCCGTGTTCCACAGGTTGTTCAGGTAATCCGTGTCGCGCAAGGTGTCCATGCAGGCCCACTGGCCGGTATGTTTCCAAACCATCAGTTCGCCTTGACGCGCGAGAGTCTCGAAGGTCCCGCTTTCGAGGTCGCAGTCTTCGCATTCGGTGAGGCGTTCGAAAATCCGGCGGTTGAGTACCATATACCCGCCGTTGATGAATCCCGGCACGTCGTCGGGCTTTTCGCTGAAACGGGTCACCTTGTCGCCGTCGATCTTCAATTCGCCGAAACGGGAGGCAATGCTCACACCGGTGAGCGTGGCGATTTTGCCGTGCTTCTTGTGGAATTCAACGAGCGCCTTGATGTCAACATCCCCGAGTCCGTCGCCATACGTCAAGCAAAAATCATCGTCGGGTATGTATTTCTCAACCTGCTTCAGACGGCCGCCCTTGAGCGTCTTTTCGCCCGTATCCGCCAGCGTGATACGCCAACCATCCTCGTGATGAGCCGAGTGGATCGTGGAGGAACGGGTCCCAAGTTCGATCGTAAAGTCATTGTTCAGATATTCGTAATTGTAAAAGTACTCCTTTATCATTTTGCCCTTGTACCCGAGCGCGAGCACAAAATCCTTTATCCCATGATGTGCGTATGTTTTCATGATGTGCCAGAGTATGGGCTGCGCACCTATGTCCACCATGGGCTTGGATCTGAATTCGGTTTCTTCACGCAAACGCGTGCCCAAACCACCGCAGAGAATGACCACTTTCATACCCGTTTCCTTTTTATCGGATGTTTTTTAGAACCGAAGTTCCGCAGAATACATTGCCCTTTCAGACTCATCCCCAAAACCCGCTCCCTATCGAATATACAATCCTATTGACTTCCATCCGCACTATCGGCGCCAGCACCTTGTTCTTCCACCATGTCCGGTAATCTTGTTTCGACAGGCAGCCGAGCTCAAACGTCGCGGGCAGGTACAGGAACGTGACAGGCGCCTGCGGATGCTTTGCTGCAACAAGGACCTTTATTCGCCGCATGTGATAGGGCGAGCTTACCAGGCCGATAGTGAGCCTGCGGCCGGCCGTCTGCCCGTTGCCGAACATGGTGTTGGCGCGTTTGGCGATGCAGTCCGCCTCCGAGAACGTGTTTTTGCATGTGTCAACCATAACGATCCTCGACGTGTCGAACCCTTGGGCGGAAAGCGAATCTCGGAGGTTCTTCGAGGGATAGCTTACTATCCACAGCGCTTTCGGGTACCGCTTGCACAACTGCTTCGAATAAGGAATCCTGTCGTTGTCACCGGCAAACGTAAAAATCGCGTCCAGCGACTGCGGCAGCGGGTCGGATACAACGAGCCACAGGCCGAGGTTACGGTATGCGAAAATGCACACTATAGTGAGTGTAATTAGAATCGCAATAAGGACAATTCGTACGGCTTTCCTGCGGTTATTCGGCATTGGCAAACTATCTATTCACATAGTGGAAAAGGAGTCGGACGGAACTGCGGTTTGCACACTATTGGTTTCTTGATTTTCTTCCCCCATCAGCGCCGGCCCCGAGGCCTGAAAATAATAATCCGGTACTTTTGGTTGGCCGAGCCGAAAAATCAAGATACATTACTTTTGGATAGCGGTGCCGGGTGACCCCAAAGAGGGAGTTGCGGCAAGAATCCACTCCTCTGCTGTGGGGCACCCACGAAATGTCGCTGTACAGGTGAGCGTTTGATTCGCTTTGGATGCATTGTCTCATAGGTGAAGTTGACAATTGTGGAATTGCTCTTCTGCCATGCGCCAGGCCGGACCGGAACGTACGCAGGGCGCAGTGCCGCCTGACCCGGGCCGCAAGCCATAGGGCAGGCGGTACCGAGGCCGATCCGCCGACGACCCTTGGAAGCACCCGAAGGGGTGGCGTGGAGATTCAACCCGCCCAATAGGAAGGGCGGGTTATAAGCCGCCGTCCCGGTGGGGACGGGGCCGCCCAGATCATTACACTTATATTGCCAAGGGTACATCCGCGCCGCACCGCCTAGCAGGGTGTTGAAAAAGTCTCCCTTTTGTAAACATTTATCCTTATATTATAGGGGAACCCCAACCAAGGAGTATTGATGAGAGGTTCCCAGCCAGCCCAAGGCGGTATGTTCAGCTTCGTTTCTCCGGATTCCCGAGTGCCGGCAACGCACCCGCTTCGTCGTGTCAAACAGTTTACGGACATAGCGCTGCGCCGCCTTTCTCGTGACTTTGAGGCGATGTACAGCCGGATGGGGCGCCCTTCGATACCGCCGGAATGGCTTTTGAAAGCACAGATATTGATGGCTTTGTTTTCGATACGGTCGGACCGGTTGTTTTGCGAGATGCTGGACTATAACATTCTGTTCCGATGGTTTCTTGACATGGATCTGGATGCGGCATCGTTTGATCATAGTGTGTTTTCGAAGAACCGAGATCGACTTATGGAACAGGAGATTGCGCACCGGCTGATGCAGGAAATCGTGCGTCTTGCTCGTTCCGAAGAGTTGTTGTCCGATGAGCATTTCACGGTTGACGGCACGTTGATTGAAGCCTGGGCATCGATGAAGAGCTTCAAGCGAAAAGACGCGGAATCGGCGAACAAGACTGACGATGATCGGAGTAATCCGTCGGTTGATTTCCACCATGAGAAGCGAAGCAATGAGACACATCAGAGTTCGACCGATCCAGAGGCGCTGTTGGCTCGGAAGAACAAGAGAACGGGAGCGCAGCTGGCGTATTCCGGTCACGTGCTGATGGAAAACCGAAATGGGTTGTGTGTTGATATCGCCATTGCGCCAGCGACGGGGACAGCGGAACGGGATATGGCGCTTGAGCTGATAAAGCATGAACGCAGGCGCGGAAAACGCCGGATGAAGACGGTGGGTGCAGACAAAGGGTATCATGCAACCGAATTTATCAAGAGCCTGCGACGCCTGCACGTGAAGCCTCACATTGCCGAGAAGGCCAACACTTCGCTTAAAGGGTTGGATGGAAGAACGACTCGGCATAAGGGATACAGCGTAAGTCAAAGGAAACGAAAACGGGTTGAAGAGATATTTGGGTGGATCAAGAGCGTCGGTGGCCTGCGGAAAACTCGGGTAAGAGGAATACGAATCAACCAGACTGTTGCCTACGTGGTTGCCGCAGCGTACAACTTGATACGCATGGTTAAGTTGATGCCGCAAACGGTGGGGGCAGCATGAGAATGGCCTGGGAATCCGGGGAAATGCCTCGGAACGAGGCAGGTAAAACCTCTCTGACATATGTAAAGTTGAAGTTAGGTTCATAAAAAATCAACAAGAGCGCTTCTGTTAGGACTATTTCAACAACCTGCTAGGGCTTGATCAATTGTTTCCTTCGAAATCATGATAACTGTTCTCTCCAATCCTTAACGGGTGTCCATCTTTTCCGACGCTTTTCCGTCCGCCCCCCATCGCCAGTAAGATGCCTTTCAATTTCTTTCCATCATCACCACATCAGAAGTCCTGCGTATCCATACTATCACGGGAAACAATCCCCATTTCCCTGGAGTTCTTTTTTACATACGCAAACATTACCCCGGTAACGCCTTTCCAGAGATACGTGCTGAAGCAGACGTTCTTGATAATTCCTTCCCTGTTCCTGTATCGCAGCTTGTAGCTGCGGATTTTCGCAGCCGCAAAGAGTATGCACTCCTGGAGAATGTCCTCGCCGAACCGCCGGACAAGGGGCGGGAAAAGGGTGGTTTCGATTCTGTAAATAAAAAAGCCTATCAGGTGAAGTAAAAGTTCCTCCTGGGCCTGCTTGTTTCCCTTCTTGGCAAGAGAGATGCATTTTCTTTCTTGTCTGCCCGGAAGTTTTCTATGCTCTGACGCTAATTTTCTGTAATGTGCGAAATTGATTTATCTGGCCGGGAATAAGGCGAAACCAATGTAAAACTTATTAACGTTCTATTCACGCCATGAATAGATTCTATTCATGGCGTGAATAGATTGAACTTCGGATTATCACGCCTCGCACAGTGCTTCAGGTTCTTTTCCAGAGGCATGACCAAGTATCGAAGAGATTGAAGCCTAGGCGGAGCAGCGATGCTCAATTCCGATGCAGTACATCGTGCTTTTGGCTTTTTATGAACCGGTTCTCCATGCATGGTCAAACCGGCAACAAGACAACTCGGAAAGGCTTGTCGTGCCGGTATTCTTCGAGGATCTCTCCTTGCATGACGCTTCCGGAACTAATAGATTTCCAGCTCACCCCTATTAGAAGCAGTCCGGCCAATCCCTAGTGATTTTCACTTGTTCCGGATTTGTCATTTAGGCTGAATCGAGCAGAAAATTCGGCAGCTAATTGTTTTAATGCCGGCTCGCAGGTCAGAACCAGCGGTTTCATTTTGTCCCATTGCATTTCAAATGTGTAGGCTTGTCTGAAAACGTGCCTGAACGTGAGATATTCGCTCAGAATATTGCACAAGTCTTGAGAAATTACCGGGGCAACGCCATTGGCTTCTCTCGCCATTGCCTGCAGCAGGTTCTTGTGCCAGGCTTCCCCCGATGCTTTTTGGCCATGCATTTCAGCATAAATACGTCCAAATATGTTTTCCGCACCAGTGTAGAAAGAGTGAAGGACCGTGGCAAGCGCTGAAATCTCGACTTTTGAGGGCTCGTCTTTTTCGGCTTTGTCAAGCAATGCCTGGTTTTCCTGCAATAGCCGTGATAATTGATCGAGCTCCACGCGTATTTGTTTGATCAATTTATCCGATGCGAACCAGCTCATTTTCTTCCTTTAGATATCGGGTGAATGCATTGTCTTCATCAAGATCAATAAGGTCTATTTGTTTGGACAGCGCCATTTGGATTTGCCCCATCACTTTAAAGAAAAGCCGGGGAGGTAGACCACTTATCGCTATGTCGATATCATTGGCCCGTGCGATATCCCCATGAGCAGCGGACCCGAAAACGTAGACCTCCTTTGACCCTGCGGATTTAAGAATTCGGGTTACAATGTCGAATATCGGGTTAACGGCAAGTTCCTTAGCGCGTTCGGAAGTATTATCGAGTACCACTGTTCCCTCCTTCACATTTCAGCACAGCACACGGGGCACTGCTTGAAAGGCATCATGGCCCTAAAATACTCCAAACTCGACTGGCATGCAAAAATGACTACCTTGGCCGGAGGATTCGGCCGCGACACCAAAATGCAACCAAGAATGCATCCGGCTGGCTGAGCCGGAAATATTAACAGATAGATGTTTCTGGATGGCTGAGCCGGGTGACCCTCAAGTGAGTTTATTTGCGAGAATCGAATTTATGGATACAAGTCAAATGCATCTGGATGGCTGTGCCGGGTGACCCCAAAGTGGAATTATTTGCGAGAATCCAATCCTTGGCTGTGGGGCACCCACGAGGTGCAGTTGTAAAGGCAAAGGATTGAAGTGTTGATTTGGTGAAGAAATTAAGAGCCCACGGAGAACTTACAGTTGTGAATTTAATAATCGGGTGCTCCGCGGGTGCCCCCCAACTGAAGCTTAATTCTTGCAACAACTCTACCTTGGGGTGCACCCAGGAGGGGGTGTGCCCTTTTATGGAGAGCCGCACGGCCGTGCGATTCTCCATAAAAGGGCCAGGGGGAAACTTCCCCCGCCAAATCTAATCTTAATTGAACTCTTAGCTTCTCTTAAACACGTTATACTTGACAATACACCACAACGCGCTGAACCCGTCGCGGAGCCCGATCTTCTTGCCCTCCTCGTAGGTGCGGCCGGAATACGAGATGCCCACTTCGTACACCCGGCACCGCAGGCGCGCGATTTTTGCGGTGATCTCGGGCTCGAACCCGAACCGGTTTTCGCGTACGGTAATCTTGCCGAGAATTTCCCTGCGGAACATTTTGTAGCAGGTCTCCATGTCGGTGAGGTTCATGTTCGACAGGACGTTCGAGACGAACGTGAGGAGCTGGTTGCCCATGAAATGAAAGAAATAGAGCACACGGCGCTCGTCGGTGGTGAGGAAGCGGGAGCCGTACACGACGTCGGCCCTGCCGTCGAGGATGGGCTTTAAGAGCCTGCCGTATTCGTCGGGGTTGTATTCGAGGTCCGCGTCCTGGACCACCACCACGTCGCCTGTCGCATGAGTAAATCCGGTGCGCAGCGCCGCGCCCTTGCCCCGGTTTGTGTCGTGGTACACCACGCGCACGCGGGCATCGGACATCGCTTTCAGGATGTCGCGCGTCCCGTCCTGGGAGCAGTCGTCCACCACGATCACCTCGCGGTCGACGCCCGGGGGCAGGCCGGCGGCAAGCACCCTGCTCAGGAGCGTGCCGATGGTCTTCTTTTCGTTATAGCACGGGATTACAATGGACAGCAGCATGGCGCGCCTCAGGTAAAGAGGTAATACAGATATTTCTGGAATTCGAGAAGAACGGCCTGTCGCAACGGTCTGTTGAGCCACCAGGTCCGGTAGACGTGAACCGTCACGCCGTAGCGCTCGTACGGGACCGGCAGATAGTGGAACCTGCAGGCGCCGCCCTTATATCTTCTCTCAACTTCCATGCGGATCCTGCGCATGTGAAACGGCGTGCTCACGAGGCCGACGCTCAGCGGCCGGCCGCTCAGCCCCTTTTTCTCCTGCACGGCATTTGCCGCCCACTGGGTGACAAAGCAGGCTTCGGAGCTGGTATTTTTGCAGGTGTCAACTATGGTGATCCTCGACGTGTCGAGGCCCCCTTTCCCAAGAGTTTTTGCAATTCTCTTGGACGGGTAGCTGATGAGCCATCGCGCCTGTTTGTGGGCGGCAAAGAGTTCTTTGGAGTAGATGATCCGGTGCGTTTCGCCCGCAAAGGTGAAGATCGCGTCGAGCGATTGGGGCACGGGATCGGAAACCACGAGCCACAGGGCAAGATTGGAGAAGGCGTACGCGGCCAGAACGAGCGCTGCGAGCGCGGGGACAAGGATCAACGCGGCCTTTTTTCTTTTCATGGGATGTTCGCTTTAGTTCCGGCTGAGAAAAAAAGATTCAATAGATATATCGATGCAATTCAAATGTTATTGGGTAGCCGCGCCGGGTGACCCCACGGTTGGAGTAAATGGGTCGAGTTGGATGCTTGAAAAGTTCACGAGTTAGTTCGGTTGAGAATTCTGCTAACCGGGTGCCGCTGCGGCGCGCGCAACAATATCTAAATACGAATTAAGTTCATCTGGATGGCTGTGCCGGGTGACCCCATAGATGGAGTGGCTGCGAGAATCCAATCCTTGGCTGTGGGGCACCCGCGAAATGCAGTTGGACGGATGAGAGTATATATCTGAAAACTTCGTCAATGTATTTGGTCTTGGATTTTGTTAACCGGGTGCTTCTAGTGTGCGCGCAGCAGAGGATTCGGGCTTGCCACTGGTACACCCACGCCGCACACGCTCAGCACACAAGAATATTATCTTGATTTCGCACACCCTCTTTGGCCAAGAATAACAATTTTGCCTTCGTCAAGACGAAGGCAAAGGTAACGCCCGGCATTACTTCTATTATTCCCGGCCGGCACGCGAGATACGGACCGGATATACCTCACCCCCGTCGGCGGTACTTTTTAGAAAAAAAATCCCGCTTCAACCGGAAAGGACTGATTTGTTCCGCTCTAACTACTTAAGCAAACCAAAAGAATATAATACATTCATTCTCTGCGAATTTCAACAGTAAAATCAATATCTTGCAAGAGATGTTCAAGCCTGCGGCGCCGGCAAGGGCTCGTCGGGTTTAACCATTGAGGCATCTACATACATTGATGCCTGGCCAAGCCCTGCCACGGAAAGCACGAGCCTGTCGGAATTCCTGACCCTTGCAATGACCCCTTTAAGCCCCCGAAGAGGGCCCGCTATCACGGAAACTGCGGCGCCCCGGGGATACGAAACGGTGACCGGCTCAAGGGCCGCTCCCGTCTCTATGGCCTGATAGATCTGCGTGAGCTCATCGATGAAACGGCGCTGGTACTTGACCGGGATGATCGAAACGACCCTTCCTGTTTTGTAAACCCCCTGGACGGACGGGTCGCGGCCGCAGAAGCTGATATACCCCGGAAACAGCGGCAGGATCGACTTGCGGGGCTTGTTGTTGTCCCTGCGCCTGGTGACGTGCGTCACGAGCGGCAGGTAGTATTCGACGTTGTTCCTGATGAAATCGAACGCGAGCGCCTTTTCCTGGCGGGGCTTTACTTTTGCAACCCACCACGGCGATTGCGCCATGGCGATGGGCCCGGCAGGAAACCGGGCAGGGGGATTTTCGTTCACTCGGATCATAGTATGCGTTTATGCGTTAGAGCGTTGATGCGTTGGGTGCGTTGGAGCGTTGGAGCGTTCTTAACTCCTTTTCAACTTCTCAACCTCTCAACTTTTCAACCTTTCAACTTCTCAACTCTTCAACTTTTCAACTTCTTCACACTCCGTATTCCGCCCGGTACCGGTCTATGTCCGCTTTCACGGCGTCGGTGACGAGTGTTGCGCCGCCGATCTCGCGTTTGTACAAAAAGGAGACGATGTCGTCGATCGTGACGATGGCCGCCGCTTCCACGCCGCAGGCGCGGGACGCCTCGGCAAGCGCGCTTGCCCCGCCGGGGCCCTTTTCCATCCTGTCGACCGACACCACCAGGGCTCGCAGCACGATCCCGGTAAATCCGGACAGGATTGCCGCAGACTCTTTTGCCGACGTACCGGCGGTTATCACGTCGTCGACGATCACAATCCTGTCGCCCGCAACGGGCGTACGGCCGATGATGCTTCCGCCTTCCCCGTGGTCCTTGGCCTCTTTCCGGTTGAAACACACCGAAACATCGTGGTTGTACAGCCGGTGAAGTGCAATGGCGGCGCTCACGGCTATCGGAATCCCCTTGTAGGCCGGCCCGAACAGGACGTTGAAATCGCTGCCCAGGCGAGCCTGCATCGCGGCCGCGTAGAACTCGCCGAGCATGGCCATCTGGGAGCCGGTCCTGTAATTCCCGGTGTTGATGAAATACGGCGTGCGGCGGCCGCTCTTGGTGACAAAGCTGCCGAACGTGAGCACGCCCGCGCGCACCATGAACGCGATGAAATCCTGCTTGTATTGTTCCATTGGAAACCCCTGAGGATAACCTCTCAACTCTTCAACTCTTCAACTTCCTGGATTTCAATTTTCATTCCGTCGTACGAAAACTCCATCCACGGTTCGATCTTCGCGGCATCGGCCCGGTAGTGGATGTCGTGGCTCATGTGGGTAAAGCAGCACCGTTTGGGCCGAAGCTCGCGGGCAAGCCGCACGCTCTGTTCGAGCACCAGATGGCTTGCATGTTCCCGCGTTTCCCTGAGACAATTGAGAATGAGCACATCGAGCCCGGCTAGGGATTCCATCACGTGCGGCCGGAGCGATTTGAGGTCGGGCAGGTAGGCCATGGCGCCGATGCGGTAGCCGAAGCAGCCGGCCAGGTCACCGTGCTCCACCGGCAGGGGTAGGACTCGTTTCCCGAAAAGCGAAAACGGCCCGCTCACGGCATTGGTTGCGATTGACGGAATTCCTCCTCCCCGGAAGGCCGCGGGATCGAATACGTAGGGGAACGACGTCCGTATGGCGTCCATGCTTTCGGGTGAACCGAAGAAGTCGAGGGGCGCCGCGCGCTGCGCGGTGTACGAGCGGATATCGGGAATCCCGCCGATGTGGTCGGCATGGCGATGGGTGATGAGCACCGCGTGGATCGCCGGGATTTTCTCCCGGAGCGCCTGTTCCCTGAAATCAAGAGATACGTCGATGAGGACGAGCGAGCCGCCGAATTCGACCAGGATGGAAGAACGCGTGCGTCGGTGTTTTGCGTCCGCCGCGGAAAGCCTGCACACGTCTTTTGCGCACAGCCGGTGGCCGTTGAGCATGCAGTCGATGGAAGGGACCCCATGCGACGTGCCGGTGCCGAGAAAGGTTATGTTCATCGATGCCTGGCCCCGGAAAGCGGGCGACGATTTATCAGGAGTTTCTGTGCGAAAAATACTTTATGCTGTCCTGATCTCCCATGAATTAGAACTTGGCGATGATAGCAAGCTTTAGTTTTGGTGGGGGCACCGCTTGATCAGTTTTTGGAAGAGCTGGGCGCTCCCCCATGCATTGACGTATAAGTGTCCGTCAATGCATGCGGTCGGTCTCCCTCCGGGCTCGGCCAAAGGCCTCGGTGCCCCACTGCCCCCACGGCCCTTCGGGCCGGGGTCAGGCGGCCCTCCCGCTTTGGCGGGACCGCTCCGGTCCACCTAGCGCTCGCAATACAGCCTAATTGCGCAATCGTCATCATTACTTTCAACAGTCACCTGTCAATTTTTGTGTTCGTTTCTGGGTGCCCCCACAAATGACCTATTCACTTTTCATTTTCTCCCTCTCCTATGGGAGAGGGCGGGGTGAGGTTGTTGACGCTTGCAGCTGGCCGTGCTTGGGGTGCACCTGCCGAGGAGGTGTGCCCCCGGATCGCCGGCGCGCAGCGCCGGAAGCCGGGGGCCAGGGGGAAACTTCCCCCAAGAAATAAATTTATAAATGCAAAGGGTCCTTCGTGAACTATTTTTTTATGTATGGATGAATCCAAACGAGCAGGCCTGCTCGATCTTCTTATCGTGCTTCTCGAACGGAAATGGCTTCTGTGCGCCGGGGTGCTGGTATTCTGCGCCGCGGGGATCGTGCTGAGCGGCTTGATGGCCAAATCATTCACCGCCACGGCCGTCATCATGAAGCCGGCCTCCGCGATGCCGGGGCTCGGCGCGCTGCTCGGCAAGGATCTCCCCGTTTCCGGCCTGCTCAAGTCGCTGGACATTACCGGGGGAAGCGATGCCGACAACTTCATGAGCGTTCTCAAGAGCAGGAGGCTCGAAGAGAAAGTGGTTGACAGGTTCAACCTTGTCCGGTACTACGGTTTTGCAAAAAGGAAGAACTACTATATCGAAGACGTCTTGAAACGGGCGGAGAAGAGCGCGAAGGTGAAGCAAAACGATTTCGGCAACATCGAGGTGGCGGTCACCGATACGAGCCCGGCCATGGCCGCGGCCATGGCAAATTTCATGCTTTTGGAACTCGATACCATCACCTACCACCTGGCGCGGGAAAGCGCGATGAACTCGCGGGTCTTCTTTGAGGAACGCCTCGCCCTGGTCAAGCAGGACCTCGATACGGCGGCGCAGCGGCTGGCCCTTTTCAAAACGGAAAACAAATACATCGATCTCGAACAGCAGACCAAATCGTCCGTGGAAGCGCTCGCGCAGTTCGAAGCGCAGGACATGGCGCTCGACCTGGAGATCGGGCAATTGCAGAGCAGATTCGGCGCCGGCAACCAGCGGATCGCAGAATTGCAAAAGGAGAAGAGCGTCGTCCGGAAGAACATCAACGAGTTCATGGCGTCGGGCGGGGGCAACCTCATCATCGCGCTCAAAGACGCGCCGGAAAAGGCCGTGCGGTACGGGTACCTGCTGCGTGACGCGAAGATCCAGGAATCGCTGTACGAGTTTGTTCTTCAATTGTGCGAGCAGGCGAGGTTCTCCGAGTCCAACAACGTTCCGGCCGTTCAGGTTCTCGAATACGCGCAGGTCCCGCAGAGAAAGACGCGTCCCCACCGCACGGCGGTCTGCCTGGTTTTCCTGTGCATGGGCTTTGCCCTCACGTCGCTGTACATCGTGGGAGGGAAGTGGTTTGCAGGGCAGAAACGGCTCAATACAACGCTGTATTCCAAGACGATGCATGCCCTCAAATTGCTTTTGTCAATTAAGAGGCAAGAAATCTAGAAGACATCCGGGCGTTCCCTCGTTCAGGTTAAAAATTACAATGCCTCTGGATAGCAGTGCCGGGTGCGCCCAGGCACCTCCCTTGAACAAATCCAAGCACCTGCTGGGGGCACCCACGTGAGAGCGGCTGTTATGTTGACACCCGCGAATTGTCGTTTTTCTTTCCCCATCAGCGCCGACCCTGAGGCCGGAAAATAATAATCCAGTACTTTTGCTTGGCCGAGCCGGAAATCTTAATAAATAAATGTTTCCGGATGGCTGAGCCGGGTGACCCCAAAGAGGGAGTTGGGGCAAGAATCCAATCCTCTGCTGTGGGGCACCCACGTGAGAGGATCTGCTGTGTTGACACCAGCGAATTGTCGCTTTTCTTTCCCCATCAGCGCCGACCCTGAGGCCGGAGGATTTGGCCGCTCGCGTTGTTTGAGCGCGGCACCCTTTCGGGTTTTCACCTTTGTCATGCCGCGCGAGTTCGTGAGCGGCCCGAAGGCCGAAGGATCGGGCGGCGCTGCGGGGTGGCCTTTTTGCCTACTTTTTTGGCTATAGAAAAAAGTAGGGCGTCGTGCGGGGGCGCAACCCCGCAGTACCGTTATGCATGGGCCGAAGCAGCCTATTGGATGTCCGCCTTCTCATTATTCCGTAGAGCAAAATTGTTCGTTAAAGAATCTCACAAACGCGTTTGCACAAAAAAAACAGGGCCTTAGCCCTGTTTCTCATTTTCCGTGTGAGGAAGAAAAGCAAAATCTTGACGTGCCCGGCTACGCCGGAATAACATGCACCTTCTTGCGGTCCTGCGCGCCGGTGCGGAATTGAACGATGCCGTCGGCCAGCGCAAAGAGCGTGTCGTCTTTTCCTTTGCCCACGTTGAGGCCGGGATGAATGACCGATCCCTTCTGGCGGACGATGATGTTCCCCGCCAACACTTTTTCCCCGCCGTATTTCTTGACGCCGCGGTTCTGCGGATTGCTGTCGCGTCCGTTGACGCTGCTCCCGCCGCCCTTCTTGTGTGCCATGGTGAGTTCCTTTACTTATGAAAACGTTGGTTTCTTCCCAGCCCCCTAAATCCCCCGAAGGGGGACTTGCAAGGAGTTGGGGCCGCCAAAGAATCGCTGTCCTAATAAGTCCCCCTCCGGGGGATTTAGGGGGCGGCTCCCACCGTATTCTTCCGCGGCAGGCTATGCCGTGATCGAGACGATCTCGAGCGTGGTATGCAACTGCCGGTGGCCGGTCCTTTTCTTATAGTTCTTTCTTCGTTTCTTCTTCATGATGATCACTTTGTCGCCCTTGATATGGTCGAGGACCTTGGCCTTGACCACGGCGCCGTCCACCAGCGGGGTCCCGATCTTGATTGTGCCGCCCTCGCCCACCATGAGCACTTTCTGAATGGCAATCTCGCTGCCCTTCTCGGCGTCGATCCTGGGCACCCGGATGGTGTCCCCCTGGGACACCTTGAACTGAAAACCGTCCTGTTCGACTATGGAAAACATTGAAGCACTCCCGCTTTCCCGGCGTTCGAGGACTCTTTGTGAGGCATTCCCGGCCGGATAGGAAATTTTTTAATATACATTGCCGACGAATTTTGAGTCAATCAAATTACCGGAGAAGATTTACCGCAGAGGCGCGAAGGACGCAAAGAATCGCAAAGTGAATTGTAACTGAAGATTGCCGCGCTTCTGTTCTTCTCTGTGCACTCTGTGTCTCTGTGGTGAATCTTCCTTCTCTTCTCTGCGTTCTTTGCGCCTTTGCGGTGAGTCTTCTTTTCAGATGTACTTGGACGTAATCGGCTTTGACCCGCCCTTGGGATAGAATTCGTAGTCGTCCTGGTCGAGGTCCTCGTCTTTTTGAACGGTGAGCCTGAAATGGTGCTCCTGTTCGAGCTTCCGGAGCATCTGGCTGTTTTCCCGGGTGAGATACGCGGCGACCGCCGGATTCACCGCGAGATTGAGTTCGCGGGGGGTATCGTGGGAATCGGCGCGGTTGAGCCAGCGGTCGATGCGCGCCGTGACCGTGGCCGGCGAGAACACCCATCCGATCCCGTTGCACACGTTGCACACATCGGTGTACAATTCCTGGAGTTCGGGGCGCACGCGCTTGCGCGTTATTTCCATGAGGCCGAATTTCGACAGGCCGGTGATTGACGTTGCGGAAGGGTCGTTCCTGAGAAGCCTGCGCATCTCGTCTTCGATCTTCCTGCGGTTGTCGGCCTTCTCCATGTCGATGAAATCGATCACGATGATCCCGCCGATGTCGCGCAGCCGGAACTGGCGCGCAATTTCGTGCGCCGCCTCCAGGTTGGTCTTGAAAATCGTTTCTTCCAGGTTGAACTTGCCCACGTTCCTGCCGGTGTTGACGTCGATGGCCAGGAGCGCCTCGGCGTGGTCGAACAGGATATAGCCGCCGTTCTTGAGCCACACCTTGCGTTTAAGCGAAAGTTCGAGGTCTTTTTCGATATTGAATTTGTCGAACAGCGGCGTCTTGTCTTTGTAATGCACCACCTTCCCGCACAAATCGGGGGAAACCGATTTCAGGTACGACTGGATCTCGGCGAAATCGTCGTCCTGGTCAACGTACACCTCCGTCACCTCCTCGGAGAACAGGTCGCGGATCACCCGCGTGGTAATGCCCATCTCCCGGTACACCAGCTTGGGCGCGCTCCCGGTGAGGGCCTCTTCCTGCGTGTTTCTCCATTTGTCGATGAGCGACTGCATCTCCTTGACAAATTCTGGTTCGGCCACCTTGAGGCCGATGGTGCGCACGATAAAGCCGATGCCGCGCGGCTTGAGCGCCGCGATCAGTTTCTTGAGCTTGACGCGTTTCTTGTCGTCGCTTGTTTTTTTCGACACGCCGATGAAATCGGCGTCGGGCACCAGCACCAGAAACCTGCCCGCCAGGCTTATCTGCGTGGTCACCTTTGCGCCCTTGGTTCCGATGGGCTCCTTTATCACCTGGACGACGATTTCCTGGCCCTCTTCGAGCACTTTCTCTATGGGAACCCGGATCACTTTCCTGCGCTTGCTCCTGCCCTGGTCCATGTACCGTTCCGCAAGGGAATCCGCCTCTTCGAGGAGCAGCGACGGGTCCACGTCGGATGCGTGGAGGAACGCCGCCTTTTCGAGCCCGATGTCCACGAATGCGGCCTGGATGCCCGGAAGGATGGATACGATTTTCCCACGGTAAATGTTCCCCACGAACCGCAGACTGTCGGGGCGTTCCACCACGAGTTCCACCACGCGCTCGTTCTCGAGCAGCGCCGCCCGTTTTTCGGTCGGCGTTGCCGTAAACAGGATCTTTTTTCCCATGGACTGGTCCGGGGCTAGGGGTTAAAGCGGATCTCGACTGACAAAGAGAAAATATTTGATGTCGTTGTCGACTGCGTGGTCTTATTTTGCGAGCCCGTGTACTTGAATTCGCCGGTGACGTTGTCGGTAAAGTCGTAGGACGCGTGCGGCGTGACGCTTATGAGGGCGGTGTTGGTGGTGGTGGGCGCCACACCGCTCGACCTCGAGTCGGTGGTGCTGGTAGTGTATTCACCTTCCGCACCGGCCACAAGCCTGCCCACAATGGGTATCTTCCACATCAGGAACTTGAGTTCCTTGACGCCGGAAGACTTGCTGACCTCGTACTTTATGGCCACCTTGTTGCTGTTGTCAATAGTCCGTGAATAGCTGCTGCTCCCGCTGCTCGAATCCGATTTCCACCCGTAGGAGTAGGAATAGTCAAGCGTGACGGGCCACTTCTTGAGCACGCCTTGGAAGCCGACGAGCGGCGATAACTTGTAGGCGGTGCTGATGCTCCTGTCCTTGGTGGATGCGGTGGCCGTGGAGTGCACCTTCAGCTGGTAACTGAAGTTCTGCGACAGGGTGACGGTCTGCATGTACCGCGGGACAAAAGCGATTTTGTTGAGGATGCCCGACTTTGCGCTTTCGGAAAAATCGGGCCAGGTGACGGTGGTGTCGGTTGTGGTGGTGTCGGGACGGACGACATAGTTGCGGCCCCATTTGAGGCTGATGCCGGAAAACGTGATGTCGATCGGCTGCGGAATGTTGAAATTCGTGCTGAGGGACAGGTTCATGTCGGACGTCCGCTGGTCGTTCTGCGCGAGGGTGGTCGCCAGGTCCGGCCGAAATTTCATGCCGCCGAACGCCTTGTCGGACATGTTGCCGGTCACGATGTCCCAGGCATTGCGGTCCGAAAGCCCCACTTGATACAGGTAGAATTGCTCCCGGGAAATGTTTTGCATGACGTCGGTGCTCATGTTGTCGTTGACAAGCGAGGCCTTGGCGCTGTAATCGAACGTGAGGCTGTTGAACGAGATCTTGTTGATGGCCGCGGAAATGGAGTTGAACACCGCGGCCATGGACTTGAAGTTGGCGAACCCGCCTGCCAGGTTCTTGAACAGCGACGCAAGGGTGAGCGTACTTGACAAATGGAATGTCCGGTCGACCCCCATGTTCTGATACTTGGTGGTGTCGTTGGACAGGGTGGTGGCGTTCTCGTGAAAGTTTGCGGAGTAGTCGAACGAGTGGCTGAGCCAGTCGAGAAACGAAGGGTCGAACTTGAGGGTCGCGCCCTGGGTGCGCGAACGCTCGCCGTACAGAATATCGTAGCGCTTCCAGGTGGGGTCCGTCTGCGCCACGTCGTTGATGAGAAAGCTGTGCCAGTTCTTTTGCAGGTTGGAGGTGGTGACGGCGCTGTCGAGGTTCCTGGTGACGGCGAGGTTATAGCTGAAGTCAAGAATGTTGATCGGATCGTACACCAGGTTCATCCGGTGGTCGAGTTCGAGTTTCTTGGTGACGGTTGTGTCGAGCGCTTCTCCCTGGATCGACTTCTCGTTGGAATAGGTGACCTCCGCGATGTCGAAGGTAAGCGTGGTGGGAAGGTAGTTGAACTCATAATTCTTGATGCGCTGCGGCAACCACAGCAGCTTTGATTTTTCGAACGGCTTGAACTTGTAGTACTTGGGGTCCAGCGAGGGCGTCAGATTATACTTGAGCGTGCCGTGGTACGTCTGGAGCGTGTCTTTGTCGAGCACGTCTTCGCCGCCTTCGGTGCGCTCGCCTCTTCCCGTTTCGGAAGCCTTGAGCGACGAGGAAAAATCTACGGCGGTCCTGTCGAGCAGCATGTCGACAAAGGGGTTGTGCGACTGCGTCTTCTTTGCATATCCCGTCCACCAGTCCCTCTGAAAAGAGGTCGTCTGGTAATGCCTGGAGGCGGTTGTGTCCGGATCGAACACGCGCCTTCCCACGATCATGTCGATGGCGTCCTTGTACATCTCCATCAGGCCGTCCGGCGAGCCGTCGGCGTGCAGCAGGTAGATGTCGGAACTCGGCTTGATCTCCGGCCGGGTGAGCGATTCCTGCAGCCGGGTGCCCAGCGGGATGTCGATGCCCCACCGGTCGGGCAGAAACTTGCTCAGCTTCCCGTCGAGGCTGAGGTTCGCGGAAAGCTGGGAGTTGCCGAGGCCGATATTCGCGTCCGTCATCCGCCGGAAGTTGCCGTCCGCGTAATCGATGCCCAGGGAGAAGTTGACGAAATCGGCCCACTTGGTGGTGAGGTACACGCGGCCCGCCCACCCGTCGAGCGTCTTGATGCCGTTCACTTTCATTTCGTCGACCCACACGTCTCCGTGCCAGCTCCCGGTGAGCCCGAGCGAATCGCGCGCAACGCCCAGCGCCATCCAGGTGATGTTGGCGAAACTGGGCGAGCGTCCCTGCGGCGCCCGTGCGGAAAGAATGCAATTGCCGGACTGCACGCTCGTGTTGAGCAGAACGGTGTCGCCATTGTGAACCTGGTACAGGAGCTTCATGTCGGAGATGTCCTTGAGGTGGATGTCCATGGTCTGCCACCCCGCAAGGAGGGGCGTTTTGGCCTCATAGTAGGTGGAATCGTCCGTGCCGAACTTGAGGAAGGACCAGAAACCGGCGCGCGTGGTGTCGCCGTGGAACATCACCGACAAATCGGAATAGGCAGAAACGTTGAGCGGCTGAAACGCAAGGCTCCGCTCCACCTGCGCAATGTCTCCCGACTGGATGTCGTTGTAGGTGAGATCAAGCGCGGTTTCGCGCGCGAGGTTGCCCTGGACCGTGGTTGCGCGGTACACGCCGGGCGGCGGAGAGTAGGTCTTTGCGTTTTCGTCCGTGTTTACCGTGGACACCGCAAGCTTTACCTCCTGCACGGAATCCGCAAGGAAATTGGGCGTCTCGAGCCACTGGTTTCCAACAAACTGGATGCCTGCGAACTTGATGGTGTTGGTTGTATGCATTTTGCCAGCGGAGAAATTGGACCACCATATTCTCACGTAATGCATGTTGTTCCATTGGGGAGAGCCCACCTGGCTCCACAGCCCATGCGTGGTATCGTTGAGCGGTACCCTGTACAAATGCCACCGCATAGAGGGATCGTTGGAGGACGCCTTGCTCTCGTTTGCAAGCGTATCGGGCACCATGTAATTGGCCGCATTTGCAGCCAGGAACCTCGCGTTGGCCGCGCTGTCGAAATCTATGTACCTCCTGTAGAAGTTCTCGGCCGTACGGAACCCGTCGCCGTTAAGGTCTTCGGTGTTGAGCACCCCGTTTCTCTGGGTGCCGTTGACATAACGATAGTTGCCCCTCTGGTCCGTGTTTGTCCAGCTATAGGTCTGGTAATTGTCCTTGCTCGGGTCGCCGGGAATCGGGAGGCGAGTTTCAACGCTGTCCCCACCATTTTGTTTTTGGAGCCACACGTTTTTGCCGGCCACCTTGGTTTTGGCGTCATCGCGAACGTAATACCAGAGCGTGTCCCATCCGGAAAAGTCGGCCTTGGGAATGCAGTACCACTCGGACGTATCCTGTTTGCCGTCGAGGCCTATGTCGAGCGTATCGTTGGCAAGGTTTCCGGTATTCATCGGGTCTTCGGTACGAAGCGAGTCCTTGGGCGGGCCGCCGTCAACGGACACTGCTTCGCTCACGTCACCCAAGTCGATGTAAAGCCTGCCGCCTGCGTCGCTTCTTGCCCAGAACTCCAGGTATTTGTCCTTTGACCTGTCGGTTTGCCCGGCAGGGAAATAGGTCATGATGCCAGCCCAGGGGCTCGTGTTTTTGAAATTGGGCCGCACGCTGTCGCACCGGGCGCTGTCCGGCGGGGAAGGTTGACAAACAAAACTCATGGTGGCTTCGTACTTGTCGGCCTGGGTCTGGTTCTGCAGATCCGTTATGGTGTCGTATATCTCGGTCTTAAGGACCTCGCTGTCCCCGAGCGGAGCATACCAGTACTGGAGCCAGGCCGGCGGGTGGTGCAGCAGGAAGGTGTCGGAGGGATCGCCGGAGGCGGGTTGCCAGGCCGTGGGAGGCGAACACTGGTACCACGACGTCTGCGAGAGCCCGAGCGGATAGCTCTGCTTGCTGCCTTCAAAATCGTCTATGTAGGCGGAGCCGTCGGTATTCGGATTGACGATGCTGTGCGCCACCTCCACTTCCAGGTTCACCGATGATTTCGCGGCCGTTGACACGAGCGGAATCATGTTGACCGCCTTGGTCATCCATTCGGGTTCCATGTCGATCTGGGTGTTCATGTCGAGGAGCAGCTTGGAATACGGCTCCTGGTTGATTTTGGGGACCCTGTCCTGGGTTGAGGCGTCCTGCCACAGCAGGCTGGTGCCGATGAACGATTTTTCTCCTATGGGAAGCTTTACCTCGCCGCGGGCACCGAGAAACACCTTTGACTGGGGCGTGAAGAGCGCGTCGCTCTGGTATTCCACGTAGATCTGGTCGGCCGCCTGGGCACGCTTGGAAATGAGGTCTATCTGGCCCATCTGGTAGTCGATGGTGTAATCGACCTGGCGCTCGAGCCTGGTGCCGCCTTTACCTCCCATGTACAACGCGTCGGTGCCGGACTCCACGGCGCCGAACCCGATGGTAAACGTGGTCTTTCTTGACGAGCCGGACATTATGATCTGGTATTTCGCGATGATGTTGGTCCAGTCCTGGTCGTGCAGCCTGTAGATGTCGCGGTTGGTGTTGCCCTGGCCGAGCGTGTCGTTGGAAAACGGCTCGTTGCCGAGCCCGCCCGCGCTCTTTTTGAACTTCACCGGCAGGATGATGATCCCGTGGTCCGCGTCGTAGACCTGGCTGTTGGTAGTGAGGGGATTTCCCACCGCGTCGGTGAGCCCGAGGATCTCGGAGAAGAACCGGCCGTTCTGCTGGTTCTTGTTGATGGTGGTATCAAGCACCGTCACCACGCGCAGGCGAAACTTTGTGGGGTCGAACCCCTGCGGCAGCTGATATACGTTGCGCCACATCAGCGGCCATGTCGGCGCCGTGGAATCCTGGTCCATGGGCTTGAGCCACGCCAGGGTATCGGTGGCCGGGTGGAATTGCGATGTTTGCACTGTGTCGTAGACATTATATTGGGAGGCCTTGGAATTTGAGGTAGGGGAGGAGGTCTGAAGAAACATGCCGAGCACGTCGTTGTCCTGAACCGCAAGGCTGTCGAACCGGATAAAACCGTTTGTAATATCAAGGTGATAATCCCGTTCCTGCACGAGCAGCTTGTAGACTTGGTGAGCGGTGCCTACATAGCGATACACGTCGCTGGTTTGCTTGTTGAGATTGGTTGCCTGCGCCTGGGTAAGGATGGTGCTGTTGGAAAGCCACACCTCAAGGCGGGTCACCGTGGGAACGGAAACAGTTGGGTCGATGTAATGGTTGCGGTAGACCGTGTCGAGAAAGAAGAGCTTGTTCCTCATGAAATCTTTTTCGGTCTTCTGGGTTCCGGTTTGGCCCTGGCCGGAGGGATTAAGCGTGGTGTTCTGCGACTCGCCCTGTTCGGTGCTGGCGATGCCGGTGAGAGACAGCGGGCCTATCTTGGACCCTATCTTGATGCCGAAGAGCCCCTCGTGGCTTTCGGAGTAACCCGACAACACGGTTGACGGCATGTCGAATCCCGTAAATCCCGCGGTCACCTGCTGGACTACCTCGTCTTCGAGCTCGTCGCCTTCGCCCTTGTAATCGATCTTGAAGTCCTTGAGCGGGTTGTTCGCCACGTCGGCGCTCACCGCCTGCTTGGTGCTGCCCTTTATGTTGATGCCGATGAGCCTGCCCACGCTGCCGGTGATGGAAAACTGGTTGTCCTGATCGAACACCAGCGCGTTGTTCCCCTGCAATTGCACGTTTGAATTGGGAATGTCGGTCTTTGTGTAGTTGTCCGATACGATGATTTTTTCGAACCCGCTTATGGTCAGCTTGGGAGGATCTTTTCCGAGGATTCGCTGCGCCCATGCAGGATACTGAACCGGAAGCTCCCATTGCAGGGCGGAAAAGGCATTCTTCTTCTTGTCCGAAGGCGCTGAAAGGAGCGTCAGCGCGCTCTTGTACCAGGCGTTGAGCAATACAAAATGGCGCCTGCTTTCGAGATAGGCGTCCAGCTCGTCGTACCGGTACTGCCACACGACGACATTGTAAATCTTGTCGGTCCGTTCAAAGGAAATCTCGCGTTTCTCGAAATCGACCACTTCCTTGTCTTCGAACAGGGTGGTCTTGGTTTCGAGCATCGACGGGTTTTCCACGGAAAGCGGGCTGGGGCTGGCGGGTTCCTCGCTGAGGGCATGAAAAAATCCTATGACGCGCTGCGGAGGGCGGACCCCGTCCGCGGCGATCCATTGGGGCCACACAACGACGATGCACGCGAACAAAACGCACAAACGACCCATGTCTACAAAGCGTCTCCCCTTGGGACTCCGGACGTGTACGTAACAAAAGCAATGCTCCGGCGGCGCCTTACTGCGGCGCCGCATCTTTGCAACATCGGAACCCCACCGGGTTGTGCCTGTTCTGGGGGTAGTAGCTGTACCGGACGTCGAAACAGCCGGTGTGCGGCCCGCTCTCCCAGAATCCGCCCTTTACATTATAGAATTGCGGGTTCCTGTCCGACCTGGTGTTCGTCCATTCGGCAAGGTTACCATCCATGTCGAAGACTTCAAAGTAGCCGCGGCATTCGGGCTTGCTGCCCGACGGCCGCGCGGTGGTATCGTGCGACACGCAGGCCCGCGGCTCGTACGTGTTGCCGTAGGCGTATTTCCAGCCGTAGGGCCCGGTGCAGGCAAGCACCCATTCGTCGGTGGTGCACAGGCGCTTTCCTGCGGAAACGCAGGAATCCACGGCGTTGTACAGCGAAATAAACGAGAGCGGCAGGGCGTTCTTCTTGTTGGGCCATTCGTAATGGTCGATGCAAAACCGGGTCTCGCCTGCCTTGACAAATTCCATGTCGGGCGGGCAGTACACGGCCGTATCCCCGAGCGACAGTTCGTAGTATTCCTGCCGCTCTTCCATGCTGTTGCCGCAGGAATCGTGCGCGCGGAAGTACAGGGTGGTGGTTGCGGAGATTCGGATGGTGTCGCCCGCGTAGGGGGCGAACGGGGCGGCGCTGTCGGACTTCCACTCGATAACGCAGGGTTTAGTGGCCGAAAACACCACGCTCACCGGGTGCCGGTGCAAACCGCCCGACGGATCGGGATACACCCACGGCGGAACGGTGTCGCCCGCGCACGCAGCCGCCCTCCGTGCCGAAGCCGAGGTGTCGCGCGAGGAAAGCGCCCGGGCGCCTGCACCCGCCGTGTCGAGCGCAGAAAGCGCATGGGCGCCTGCACCCGCGGTGTCGGAACGCGCGGCCGCGCGCCGGCGGCCGGCGCGTGCAGCGCCTGCCTCTTCTGATGTGTCAATATTTGCTCCGGAGCCCGTAAGCCCGTGCGGCACCTTCAGCGCCGTCGTGCCGCCGGGCGCCGTTTGTGCCGGCGCCGGTTTTGATTCCAATCGTTCCCGAATACGCGCGCTCGACACGGCCAGGGTATCCTTCCGCTCCTGCTTTACCGAAGGCAAAGCCTCCGGCCGCCCGCCCCTGCCTTTTTCCCCTAAGAGCAACCAAATCGCAAGGATAACAAGCAGTACGATTACGCACAGGATAAAGACTTTATTCCTTCTTTTCATTGAATTCATATAGCTGGCGCGCCGCTTTTTGGGCCCGGCGGTTCAGGCGCGCGCGACCGCATCCAGGACCTTCAATACGTCGAGGGTTTCCTTTACGTCGTGGACCCGGAACAGGCGCGCGCCCGCATACCACGCGGGCGCAACCGCGGCAAGGCTGCCGGCAAGGCGGCCGTCCTTGCCGCGGCCCGTTATGGCCCCCACAAACGATTTCCTCGAGGCACCCACGCAGAGGGGATAGCCGAGCGCGACGAGGTCGCCCAGCCGGCGCAGCAAAACCAGGTTGTCTTCGAGCCGCTTGGCAAAGCCTATGCCCGGATCGAGGATGATGTTGTCCGTCCGCACGCCCGCCGCGGTGAACACGCTCACCCGCGCGAGCAGCTCCTTCTTTACTTCCGCAACGACGTCCGAATAGAACGGCTGCGCCTGCATCGTGGCGGGGGTTTCCCTGCTGTGCATGAGGACAACGGGGCAGCCCCTGGCGGCGGCAATGCCCGGCAGCGCGGGATCGAACCTTCCCGCGCTTACGTCGTTGAGCCACGTTGCGCCCGCCTCGAACGCCCGCAGCGCAACGGCTGATTTTGCGGTGTCGACGCTTACCGGCACCCCGGTTGTGCGCGCCACGGCCTCGATGACCGGCAGGACCCGCCTGCATTCCTCTTCGGCGCTTACGGGGGCGGCGCCCGGACGCGTCGACTCTCCCCCTATGTCAAGGATGGAGGCGCCCTCGGCGGCGAGCGCGCACGCGTGCTCGATAGCGGGGCCGGCCTCGGCGTACCGTCCACCGTCATAAAAGGAATCGGGGGTCACGTTGACAATTCCCATAACGGCAAACGGCCGTGCAAGGAGCGGGTGCATCTCCTATCCTCCGCTCCGGCGGCATTGCGGTATGCGAAACCGGGCCCGGAATTCCGCCGAGGTTTTACCGGTTAAAGGTCCAAGCGCTTCAAAGTACCTGTGCGTACGCGACTCCTTTCCCGGTGGTGAGGGATGATTCGGGCCAAAACGTGCACTCCGCGCAGGTGCGCGGGGCGGGCATGAACGGCAGGTGCGTTCCTATCCGGGTGCGGCACCCGACACTAGCAGGTTGTTGAAATAGTCCTAACAGAAGCGCTCTTGTTGATTTTTTATGAACCTAACTTCAACTTTACATATGTCAGAGAGGTTTTACCTGCCTCGTTCCGAGGCATTTCCCCGGATTCCCAGGCCATTCTCATGCTGCCCCCACCGTTTGCGGCATCAACTTAACCATGCGTATCAAGTTGTACGCTGCGGCAACCACGTAGGCAACAGTCTGGTTGATTCGTATTCCTCTTACCCGAGTTTTCCGCAGGCCACCGACGCTCTTGATCCACCCAAATATCTCTTCAACCCGTTTTCGTTTCCTTTGACTTACGCTGTATCCCTTATGCCGAGTCGTTCTTCCATCCAACCCTTTAAGCGAAGTGTTGGCCTTCTCGGCAATGTGAGGCTTCACGTGCAGGCGTCGCAGGCTCTTGATAAATTCGGTTGCATGATACCCTTTGTCTGCACCCACCGTCTTCATCCGGCGTTTTCCGCGCCTGCGTTCATGCTTTATCAGCTCAAGCGCCATATCCCGTTCCGCTGTCCCCGTCGCTGGCGCAATGGCGATATCAACACACAACCCATTTCGGTTTTCCATCAGCACGTGACCGGAATACGCCAGCTGCGCTCCCGTTCTCTTGTTCTTCCGAGCCAACAGCGCCTCTGGATCGGTCGAACTCTGATGTGTCTCATTGCTTCGCTTCTCATGGTGGAAATCAACCGACGGATTACTCCGATCATCGTCAGTCTTGTTCGCCGATTCCGCGTCTTTTCGCTTGAAGCTCTTCATCGATGCCCAGGCTTCAATCAACGTGCCGTCAACCGTGAAATGCTCATCGGACAACAACTCTTCGGAACGAGCAAGACGCACGATTTCCTGCATCAGCCGGTGCGCAATCTCCTGTTCCATAAGTCGATCTCGGTTCTTCGAAAACACACTATGATCAAACGATGCCGCATCCAGATCCATGTCAAGAAACCATCGGAACAGAATGTTATAGTCCAGCATCTCGCAAAACAACCGGTCCGACCGTATCGAAAACAAAGCCATCAATATCTGTGCTTTCAAAAGCCATTCCGGCGGTATCGAAGGGCGTCCCATCCGGCTGTACATCGCCTCAAAGTCACGAGAAAGGCGGCGCAGCGCTATGTCCGTAAACTGTTTGACACGACGAAGCGGGTGCGTTGCCGGCACTCGGGAATCCGGAGAAACGAAGCTGAACATACCGCCTTGGGCTGGCTGGGAACCTCTCATCAATACTCCTTGGTTGGGGTTCCCCTATAATATAAGGATAAATGTTTACAAAAGGGAGACTTTTTCAACACCCTGCTAGGCCGCGCCGCTCGCAGCGGCTTTCTCATCTTCCTTCGGTTTTCCCTGGCCGGCGTCGGTCTTCTTGACAACCGACCTGGTCTTTTTCGGCGATTCGAAGGGAAGGCCTTTGATGATCTTGAGAATCTCCTCCCGTTCGAGCAGTTCGAATTCGAGGAGCGCATTTGCAAGCCGGTCGAGCTCGTCGCGATGGGACGTGAGGATGTCCTTTGCGCGGGCGTACTGCTCCTCAACGATGTTCCGCATCAGACTGTCGATGACTTCCGCAGTGCGTTCGGAGTAGTCGCGCCGCCTGTTGAATTCCCTGCCCAGAAAGATCTGCTCATCCTTTTCGCCGTAGGAAAGCGGGCCGAGCTCGCCGGTCATGCCGTAGTCGCAAATGAGTTTGCGGACGATGTCGGTGGCTTGTTTGATGTCGTTGGCCGCGCCCGTGGTCATCGTGGAAAATACCAGTTCCTCCGCCACCCTTCCGCCCATGCAAATGCAGATCCGGTCGATGATGAAATCCCTGGTGTAACTGTGCTTGTCTTCGCCCGGCAGAGAATAGGTGACGCCCAGTGCCCTGCCGCGCGGGATGATGGTCACTTTGTGCAGCGGGTCGGCTTCTTTACAATAGATATTGCAGATGGCATGGCCCGCCTCGTGATACGCCGTTTTGCGCTTTTCGTCGTCGGACAGCACCATGCTCTTGCGCTCCACGCCCATGAGCACCTTGTCTTTCGCCTCCTCAAAGTCGAGCATGGTGACCTTTTCCTGGCCGAACCGGGCCGCCATAAGCGCGGCCTCGTTCACCAGGTTGGCAAGGTCGGCGCCGACAAACCCCGGGGTGCCTTTGGCGATGGTGAGCAGGTCGACGTCCGCGGCAAGCGGGATACTGCGCACGTGGACCTTGAGGATGCCTTCCCTGCCCTTGATGTCCGGTACGTCAACCACAATCTGCCTGTCGAACCGGCCGGGACGCAGAAGGGCCGGGTCGAGCACGTCGGGCCTGTTGGTGGCGGCGATGAGGATGACGCCGGAATTCACCTCGAACCCGTCCATTTCAACGAGGATCTGGTTGAGGGTCTGTTCCCGCTCGTCGTGGCCGCCGCCCAGCCCCGCGCCGCGCTGCCTTCCCACTGCGTCAATTTCGTCGATGAAGATGATGCACGGGGAATTGCGCTTTGCGGTATCGAACAGGTCCCTCACCCGGGAAGCGCCCACGCCCACGAACATTTCCACGAAGTCCGATCCGCTCATTGACAAAAAGGGTACTCCGGCCTCGCCTGCAACGCACCGAGCAAGCAGCGTTTTCCCCGTTCCCGGGGGCCCGAGCAGGAGGACGCCTTTGGGTATCTTTCCGCCGAGCCGCTTGAACTTCTGCGGGTTCTTGAGGAACTCGATTATTTCTTCCAGCTCGGCCTTTGCCTCGTCGAGGCCGGCGGCGTCGGCAAAGGTGTTTTGCGGCCTGTCCATCGCGTGCAGTTTGGCCTTGCTCTTACCAAAGGAGAAAATTCCCTTCTGGCCGGCCTGCATCTGCCTGAGCATGAACATCCAGATGAGGACCATGGGCAGCAGCCAGAACAGGTTGCTCCAGATCATGTCTCCCCAGTTGAATTTTTCGGGCAAAAAAGAGTACGCGATGCCCCGGGCGTCCCAGTCTTTTAGCATCGAGGAGTCCAGGAACGGAAGGATGACGGTAAACGACTTTGCGCCGGCCGCCTGTTTTTGCCCGGCGACCTTGAGAAGCGCATTGGGGTTCGAAACTTCGCCGTGCGCCACCGCGCGGTTTATCCCTTTGAGGGAGATTTCCATTTTCAGGTTCTTTGCGTCCGGGGAGGCAATGAGCTCCTGAAACTGCGTGTAGGTAAGGGTCTGCTCACGCATGTCGCCGCTTTTCTGGATAAAACGCAGACCAAAAAATACGGTGAGAATGAGCAGCATCCACATGGCGATAGACCGTGTGGGCTCGTTAAGACCCGGCTTCCTGCCGCCCTTGTCGCCTTGGGCGCCGCGCCTCTTGGCCGGCTTTTTTGCGTTTCCGCCGGATTTCTTCTTGTCTAAGTTAAGCAACGATGGCCTCCTGCCGAACCTTCAAATGGTACTATAGTGGAACCGATTGCGGACAATAAAAATATATCCTTTATGCTATGGCCTTGTACGAAATCTTGAGCACCGATCTTGTCTCAGGGGTTATCCGGCACGCGTGGCTGGTCCTTAGTCCCATGACCCACAGAATCTCACCGTCTTTGGAGGCTACTACTCCGGTTTTTGCCCTTTCGCCTCTTGGAACCCTTTGTTTTTTAAGGAAGATGTTACAGTCCACGTATCCTTTGGCGCCGTACGGCCAGAACCGATCGCCTTTTCTCACCGGCCTGAACTCGAGGGGCCCGCGGCATTTTCCCGCATCAAGAAACGCGGTTGCCGGGTCGGAGAACTCCGCTTGCCGGACTTTCCTGCCCTGGAACCTCAAAGCCTCAAACCGGCATTTTCTCTCTTTGCAAACAGTGACTCCCGGCACCCGCAGCCTCGTGCGGAACGTATTCTCCACCCTTGGGCGGAGGCCGAAGGAGAACTCAACCGTTTCCCTGTTCCACAAATACCTCGCTCCTCCGGGCAGAAGAAACTCGCCGCTGTGCCGGCCCCGGTTCCTGATGATCTCATCGATATGAAGGCGGTCGAATCCGGCGCGCTTTTCCCTTAACAAAGACGCCATCGCCTCAGCCGCGACAGCTTCGGCGCGCAACCCATCCTTCTTTACCGAAAAGCCGCCCATGTCCGCTGACACTACGTTGTCATCAATCCATTTATTTATTATTGGACGGACGATCGCCGAAATGCCCTGGGCGTTTGCCGCCAGCGCCGCAATATGCGCTGTGGCGCCCGGTTCGTTTTGCTCAAGCAGGGGAAGCACTGCGTGACGGACCCAGTTGCGGGCATACGAGATGTCGGCGTTGGTCGAGTCTTCCTGGAACGAAAACTTACGGCGTGAAAGCCAGTTCCGGAGTGATGCCCTGCCCGTGTGCAGCAGGGGCCGAATGACGCCGTCTTCACGTTTGGGCGCAATGCCGCACAGTCCGGTGAGTCCGGAGCCGCGCATCAGCCGCAACAGGACCGTTTCGGCCTGGTCGTCGGCGGTGTGGGCGGTTGCAACGTAGTCGTAGCCGTTTGCGCGGCGGACTGCATTGAAAAACGCGTACCGCTCGTTGCGCGCCCATTCTTCCTTCCCTGCAGCGGGAACATCTTTTTTGTCAAGCACGGTGAGGTGAAAAGCGGCGCCGGCATCGCGCGCGAGACGCCGCACGAACGCGGCGTCTTTGCCCGAGGCGCCCGGACGGATGTTGTGATTTACATGCGCAACGCCGATCCTGGCGATGGAAAGCCTGCCGCGCAGCTCGCACAGCAGGTGCAGCAGCGCCACCGAGTCTCCGCCGCCGCTGACGGCGACGCACACCGAGCACGGCGCGGTGCAATGGCGGCTGAAAAAATCTTCAATGGTTTCGTCAAGGTTGTGGTACCGCATAGACAACAGCGTACGGGAAGCGGCGCGGAGGGAAGAAGTAGTGCCAGCGCAGAGATTCGAACTCCGGACACGTGGATTATGATTCCACTGCTGACAATTGTTTATCGCTATGATTGATAGCGTTTTGCATTGACTCACTACCTTCAAGTGTACCAATAAGTGTACCATTTTCCTTGAAATCTATCGACTTTGCCGCGTTCATTTCATTCCTGCCGAAGTAGACCTTCGACATATCCGTCGCATGGCCGGACACCTGCATGACTATATGCGGTGCATTGCCCTTTAAGAGAAGATCGGTATAGGCACCGCGTCTCTGGTCATGGAAGCGATAGTTCTCAATGCCTGCGGTCTTAAGGCATTTCATCCATGACTTGCGGAAGTTTCCTATCGGAAGATACCGCGCTCCCTTTTGCCGATAAAACAACCATTCACTCTCTTTGGGTACGTTTCGCATGTAGCTGACAAGGCACTCAGGTACGGGCTTAATGCAGGGCCGCTTCATCTTTGTTTTCTCTGCCGGAATGATTACCACGTTGTTGACCATATCGTAATCGGTCCTTTTCAACGTGGACAGTTCACCTCGACGGGAAGGAATAAGGAGACTGAAAAGTATTATCGGGAAAATATACGGTGCCTCTTTTCTTACCGCGTCGATCAACCGTATCTTTTCCGCATCATTCAACATTCGATCACGCGGATGTGTAGAAAGTTTCTGGAAATGCTGCAAGGGGTTCTTTTCGATCAGACCCGCCCGCAATGCACAATTGACCGCCACTTTTGCCCAGGCCATATATCGGTTTATTGTGGCATTCGACAAGAAACGAGTAGTATGCTTCACTTTCGTTTTTCTTAGAAGCAAAAGGTATCTGTCGAACTTGTCCCGCAATTCCGATAATTGCACGTTCCCCAAATCACTCTTTAATTTTTCCAGATAGGTTTCTGAATGAGAATCAATGGTATTTCTGGCGAGGTAATAGTCGATGATGTGCTTGAAAGTAGTGTTGTATGAGAAAGAGCGTTGACCGTTTTTCGCTGCGGTTTGCAGTTCTTCCTTTAATGCGTGGTATCGACGATCTGCATTTTTCCGGCACCCGGTGAAATTTTCCCGCTGCCGGTATTGCCTGCCGTCCTTAAATACCCTGGCATCAAGATAGAACTGGTCCGCGCCGATCTGCTTAATACTCATGGAAGAAATTCCTTTCTTCCACGAATATCATCACACACATATAATATACTACAAAAGCACATAAAACAGTTCGATCTACCTTTTCGCCATAGGGGAAAGCAATTGCCCGGACAAAAGCCGCTTATTGATCTCTAGCGACGGATAACGCCAATGGTAGCCGCATTTAGTCGCCGGGATTCTGCGCTGCATTGTCCATTTTTGGACGGCTCCCAGGCTCACCGATAGCTTGCGGGCAACCTGGCCCGCTGTCAGATATTCCGGCTCCCCCGCTTCCCTTTCTTCCCGCCCTGCCGGTTCATCCGGGCAAGAGAAGGCTTCATTTGTCCCGTCGCCCTCATGCCGGGCCGTCGTTGTCGTTTCATTCATACATTTACCCCTTTTTAAGAAATTCTAAGAACTGCCTTTTCTGTTTGATTTTCGACAATATTTTTTGTTAAGTTTACATAATACGAAATTATGCGTCATGTTAAATAGCGTTTGTCAATGTGCCATGCAATAGCAAACGCCGTGCGCATGGATTTCAAGCGCCGTCAATGCCCGTACTGATGCTTGTAATGTGAAATTTGTTGTGGTCACGTCATCCAAGACAAAGACCACCTTCCCGATCCATTTCTCCACGCCGGGCAAAACTTCAATGTCCGGGTGCGCCGCGAACCGCCCCCGTGATTTCTTGTCCCAAGCCGCGAACATTGGCACGAACTCAAAGCCGAAATGCGCGGCAACCTTCTGACACGTGAACTGCATTACATGAGGTTTGTCCTGGTTCCTGATGGAACGCGGGGCCATTGTAATGGCGTGGACCGTGCCGAAGCGGTTGTTTGATTCGAAGAATTCTATGAATTTTGGAGTAATTCTTTCGGCCAGGGCTTCGGGGTTCGCTTCCTTGTCAACAATGAAAGCCGCCCACTCTTGCGGCTCCATGTAGCGTTTTAACCGCAATGCGAATGAGCCAAGGGACACTCGCTTTATGTGAAACGGTCCCTTTCCGATCTGTCGGCCTTCCGGTTCCTCTCGTTCTTCCTTGTCGTTTTCGGCCTGTTCATCCTCTCCGGGAAAGAACAGACTTGGGCGAATTATCTTGACGGGTTTTCCTGCCTTGACTGCCCGTTTTACCGTATCGAACGTTCCGCCCGACTCCTTTTCCGAAAACGCAACAAGCATGTCGCATCCATCTGCTATTCTTTGATTCCTCTCGTAGTATCGCTTTACATACTCGTGGCGTTCGTTGCATCCTTCAAGGTTTGGAAAGATTTCTTCGACGGCCAGCCCGTTCTTGCGGGCATATTCAGCCGCCGCCGTGTCCGCGCCCCTCGCCCCGCCGCTTACGATGCTAACCCCTTTCGGAAGGTCCCGAATGAACCATTCTATGATTTTGGGCTGGGGAAATGTGCGACTTCCGACAATTCCGATTTTCATAGGTAACCCACCACAGTACGATTGATTGTTTTATGTTTCATTTTCCCGGCATTACTTGTTTTACTTTTTCAAAGCTGGTTCCCAAATTGCGCGCCAATAGGCGGTACAGGCCGTCGAATTTGTGGCTTTCGTTACAGCTCTGATAGGTCAGGTTGTAGCATTTCCGGCAGCCGAAATAGAGGGCACCGTTGGGCAGGTAAAGCTTTTCCACCATCCGCCCGCAACCACGCAAGGGGCATGTGAACCAGTATCGGAGGCCACCCTTGGGTTGTCGGGTGGTAGTAAGCGTTATGGGATAATTCACTTTCTCGGTTTCTCGCAGGGTGTAGTAAACGTTCAAGATATTCCCCCGCAATGAGTACCCTATTTCTGCGTACTTTTCCTCGTTTCTACTCCACCAGATAGTACCGGAAAAAGGACACCCTTCCGCCATTTTGATTAGTTTCGGGAGAATATTGGGACCGCCGATCACATGGCAATCATTCACCTTGCACCTTGCCGCCCCCAACCGCCTGCCTGAACCGTACCCGCCCATATTTTTTCCCTAGCCTTGTGGATTTACCTAAATAGTGATGCTTTTCCGGTTTCTCATTATGTTCGCGCGCGCCTGCGCGTATTGGTCTCCAAAATGTCGTTCTCGGCAAAGAACCGGTAAAGAATCAGTCAATTTTGAGCGTCTTCTCCGTCCCGTCATCAAACAAATTGAGAAGGTTTTTACCTTCCACGAAACCGGTGTATGCCGTTACTTCCTTTGCGCGCTGCGCAAGGGTTTCTTCGAGGTCTCGCTTCATACTCAGAAGGTCTTTGAGACTCTCCCCGGTCAAGTCTTTGCTCTCAATAGCCTTGATCACCTTCTCAAGCTGCAAGGCGGTTTCTTCGATCTTTGCGCGCCGGTTTAGTCTGTGCTGCTCAAGAAGTGCCTGCAAATCCATATATTCCGCCGTTGATATTTCCTTGTGAAATTCCCCCGCCCATTTTATCAGCGTCGGTTTCGAGACGCCCATCTCCAAGGCGATTTTCTCAAAGCTCAATCCCCGCGCCCGGAGTTCAACAAATCGTTCCTGTTCTTCTTTTGTGTACGCCATGAGATACTTCCTTTTCTATTCTGTGAAGGTTTTCGGCTTTTCAAAGACCTTTTCGCAAAGGTGATTTCTCCGAAAAGGTCACTACTAAAAGCATTATTTTTTCACTGTTTTAGCCACTTTCGACCTTTTCAGTTTTTCAACCCGTTAGGAGAACCGAAAAACGCAAAGGTCAAACCGTTCGGGGAATATCGTATTGTTTTTTGCCCCGCCCGCCATCTGTTTCGATTATCAATCCCGCCTCGACCGCATTTTGGATAGCCGCCCGTGCCTTGTGAAAAGACAGCTTGGCGGAAAGGGCCTTTATCAAATCCGCTTTGAATATCATCGGCCTTGCCTGCACTACCTCGACCACCGCCGCCATGTCCACCGCTTCACGCTTTGCCTTGCGCTCCTCGCTTGATGACTTGGGCTTCATGTCGGTAAGCTCGAAGCTCCAGCCGTCGCGGCGCAAGATGATAGGTTCCTGCATGGCCGTGTAGTTGCTTTTGGAATGCGTCACCATGAGGTACTTCGACCGTTCAGCCTCGTCTATGCCGTTTTGTCCAGCGACATCGGGGGTCATCGGTTGAAGGTACAGACCGAAGCGTAGACAGTCCAGAAACGCCGATTCCCCGCGTTGTGCGGCACCCGCGTGTGAATCACCATCGTATGAGTTCTTGTTGGTATGGTGAAGGATAAGGACTGTTGCGCCGAAATCCGCCGCCAATTTTTCGTAGTGGGCCACCTCTTGCGACACAACGGCATTGCCCGCGCCTTCCGCACCGCTCAAACGGCTCCGGGTGTCGAATATGACCAGCTTCACGCCGCCAGCCTGCACGGTGGCATAAATGCGCTTGTATTCATCCGTGGTGGAAATGGAAGTGCTCTTAACATCAAATAGCTGTTTTGCCGATCCCCAAAGATTTACCAGAAAAAGGTTTTGCCCGGCAAGGGCAAGAATGGTTTCTGCGTCTTCGCCGATCTCTTCGGCAATGGACGCGGCCAGCCCGTGTATACGCTTGTGGAGCACTTCGTCGGGTTCTTCCGCGCTGAAATAGAGAACTTTCCCGCCTGCCTGGACCTTATACTTCCCTAGCCATTTTGTTTTGAAGGTTTCGGCAATGGCAACGCGCAACGACAGATCAAGCGCAAGGGTGCTCTTGCCCGTTCCGCCCGCGCTGTAAATGGTCCCTGCAATACCTTGCGGAATGAGTTCATCCACAAGAAAACGCGTAGGCTTCGGCTCTCCCTTGAAGCGTTCGATAGACCACCGCGTCAAATCATACGGTTCAACGGGTGCCGCTGCCGGTTGCCCGGATTCCATCTCCATGTTTACTTCCTGTACAAGTGTGTCAATGCCATTCATAGGATACGCCCTTGGAAATACTTCTTCAGAATGAAAACCTTTTTCACCGCGTCCTTGTCCCGCTCAGACCGCAGCTTCATTATTTCCTCTTTTGTGAATGATACCCCGCTTTGAAATTGGACGGCGCTATTTTCGCTTATTGTAAACGGCTCATTCATCAGGTGGGAATATGCCCGAATAGGATATGGTGACAAGCGCCTGGGCTTTGCCGCCATTTCGATGATTTTGTCTGGGGAGAGCGAGAATACTTCCGCTTCTGTTAGCGGAATAGCGTGCAACCCGGATTTTGAATTGATCGAATTTTGAGAACGGATAAGGTGAGTCACGCCCGCATAGATTGAAAAGTCGATTCCGTTGATTCCAGCCGCAAGTTTCCGCGCCAGCCTCTCGACACGCTCAGGGGTGTCAACATATCCAGAAATTTCATCAAGAGCGGAGACCGAAAATGAAACGTGGAAACCTTTATTGCCGGAGAACTTTGTTGAAGATTCGCTTATTCCAAAGTCCTTTATTCTCCCAAACAAGTTTCGAGCTTCTTTTAGGGCGCGCCCAATATTTTCCTCTTGTATGCCGTCCTTAAAATCAATGTCGAAGAACAATTCTCTGCACCAAACAGGCCCGCGATACCCTTTAAGGACGCCGTGCTGTTTGTGGTATGCTTCGATTTGCTTGCAATGTCTGTACATCGAATGATAGTTTTCTCGCGCGCCGGGCATGCAGTAGTAGTCGGGAGAATCGGCGCGCCGTTCAAATGTTCCCCGGTGATAAATGCCGTCTTTGACCACCTCAAGGATGCAATAATCCGCTTTTGTACCTTGGCGGATAGGCTTCGTTATCGCTTCCGGCTCCGGCTGTTTCTTGTGGTTCGGCAAGGTTCCGCATTTCTGCCCGATGTACCGCTTGGCTTCTGGAAACGGAAGACCGTATCGAAGTTTCACGAAATCGTAAATGTCCCCGCCTTCGCCGGTGCCGTGGTCGAACCAAAGTCCGGTTTCGGCATTGAGAGCAAACGAGGGGTGAGTATCTTTCCGCAACGGGGAGCAGATAAGGTTCTCGCCAGGGCGCAATTTAGCGCCGGTTTCCTGTGACCAGAATTCAAGCATTGATCGTATCCTCAGATTGTTTGCTTTCAAGTTCGTCGAAGACCTCCTCAAGCCGTTTTCGTTCTTCAGAGGCGAGGGGAATAAAACCGGCCAATTTATTTGCAATGGTGGACGGGGGCATGTACAGGACGTTGGCCAAGTCACGGTGGGTAAGGCGCAAACGTTTTTTGCGCTCTATCAAGTCTGTTTCTTTCTGGTAAACCATATTTGTCTTCCTTTTTGTTATTGTTGCCTAGAGATTCTACTTATACCGGGAGATTTTGCGCGGGCCATAAGAAATGGCGTTCTTCGATCAAAAAGGGCAAATAGCTTGATAGCCGAAGCTATAGCCAAGCTATTTCATCGGATTTGAGGACGGTTCAAGTACGGAGATATTCGGGGTCAGTAGTGTCCGGTTAAATTGACAACAAGAGAAGGGCTACCAACCTATTTTTATCGTTGAAGGTTTAGTTTTTGACGATTAAAAAGAGGAGGCAGCCCTTGAACAGAAGAAATACAATATTCAATCAGATAACGCAACTGTTGAATCGGAAGGGATTCTGGCGCATTGTTAATCGGTACGAAGGAGACAGGTACGTAAAGAGCATGACCTGCTGGCAGGAGATGCAGATTTTGCTCTTTTCGCTGGTAAAGGATTTGGTCAGCTTTCGGGATGTAGAAGCGTGTCTGAAGAGCAATGCGGATAAGTGGGAACATATTGGTCTTGCGAGTGTAGCCCGCAGTACACTGGCAGATGCACTCGCTCTCCGGCCATACAAGATGTTTGAAGATCTTTTCTATCAGTTTCTGGATAAATGCCAGCGATTGGCACCTCGTCATGACTTTCGGGTAAAGGTTCCGGTATTTACGCATGATTCAACCTTGATCAGCGTATGTCTGTCATCGTTTCCATGGGCACGGTATCGCAGGCGCAAAGGTGGATTGAAACTTCATATGCTTCTGGACCATGACGGTTACCTACCGTCGTTTATCCGGATGACGGACGGGAAAGTCCATGACATTCGGGTGGTGAAAGATGCCGAATATGATTTTCCTGCGCTTCCGCCGGACAGCATCCTCACCATTGATCGAGGCTACACAGATTTTGGCTGGCTTCATTCACTGCATACGACTGGTGTTACATTCGTGATCCTGGCAAAATCCAACATGGCATATCATCTTGTCGGACAGCACAAAGAACCGAACGTAAGACGCGGAATTATCCGTGATCAGGAAGTCGAAATGTCGAATTTTTACGAAAGCAAGGCATATCCGGAGAAGCTGCGACTGATACAGTATTACAACAAGGAGTTAAACAAGAACCTGGTCTTTCTGACGAACAATTTCACGTTGTCGGCAACGACAATTGCTGCACTGTACAAGGGAAGATGGGAGATAGAAACATTTTTCAAGTGGATCAAGCAGCACTTGAAGATAAAGACGTTCTACGGGACCAGCGAAAACGCGGTAATGACACAGGTGTGGATAGCCATGATCTTGTATCTCCTGTTGTCGTTTATAAAATTCCAAGCACGGTATGCCTTCACCATGCTGGAATTACTGCGGGTTATCCGAGAAAGGCTGCTTGGTTTTGAAAGCTTGATTGAATTACTACGGGTCAATTACGAGCGGTTACGTTCTTTGCGCTCCGCTCCAGTGCAATTATCATTCTATTAGCCATTGGTCAAGAGGTTTAGCCGGACAGGGCTGATTCGGGGTATTTAATCTGGTAGATCATCAGGCTCGGCAGATTCTTCTTCTCTTGTTTCTTCGTGTTCAATCATGGCAGCTTCGCGGCGCATGGGGCAACTGTTGGAGGCGACAGAGAGAGCGAATACGGCAAGAGACAAGAAAAAAGCGGAGTTACCGGCAAGCACTCCGGTTCCCCTCACTCTCGCCGACCTTGGTATCACCAAGAAAGAATCCGCCCGCGCTCAAAAGCTCGCGGCGCTGCCGGATGAGACGTTCGAGAAGGTGAAGGCGGGAGAGGTGCCGGTGAGGCCGCAATACAACATGCCAAGGCATACGCATTCGAAGCCGAGCACAAGATGGGCGAAATGTTGGCGGAGACGGAATTGAATTCTGGCACAAAAGGACAGTTGAAAGGGAAAGATTCTTCTGGCGTGTACCGCCAGACACCGCCAGAAAGTAAAGCCCCCACCCTCGCCGACCTGGGCATCACCAAGCACGAATCTGCCCGCGCTCAAAAGCTCGCGGCGCTGCCGGGCTGCCGGGCCGCCCCCAGCCGTGCCGTATTACGGCGTTTTCGCTTTTCGGATTCTCTAAGGCTTTGCAAACCTGAAAAGCTCGATTCTGCCGCCTCAATACCTTTCTTCCCGGTCGGGCTCGGTTCGAATGCCATGTTTCATCAGGTTTAGATTACCCTCGCCTGCGCGTACTTGATAGCCGAAGCTATAGCCAAGCTATTTCATCGGATTTGAGGACGGTTCAAGTACGGAGATATTCGGGGTATTTAATCTGGTAGATCATCAGGCTCGGCAGATTCTTCTTCTCTTGTTTCTTCGTGTTCAATCATGGCAGCTTCCCGGCGATCAAGTGTGGATCGCTCAATCTGTATGTCAATCGGCATTTTCTCGTTTTTTCGAAAGAATGTTATTGAGGTGTCAAATATTCTCTTTAATGCTTCATTCACATCTTGCAGTTGATAGGCTACAAGTTCCCCGGCATTTTTTTGACCAAGAATAATTAATAGCCTTTTCCAAGTTTCAGGGTCCTTATTATCAACCCTTTTCCCAAAATCTTCCGGCACTAATTCTATTGTTTTTCTTCTGTCCCTAAAGTTCACTTCTATTCTGGAATCAGAATAAATTACTTTCCAAAAATCAAACTCATCAGTGCTTGATATTTTGGCTTTTGCTTTCTTTTCCTTTTTGCCTTGCCCGACTCTTTCCGGCTTTTCATTGGCAATAACCTCACGAATTCGCTCAATTAGGGTTCGATCAATAATGTCACCATCCAAGTTGATTATCCGTTGCCACTTTTGCTCAACTATTCGAAGACTTTCAATGTTTTTTCGGTTTTGGACGGCATTTACCACCTCTTCATAGAAATGCCCGATTGCTTGACTAACCCCTTCCTTACCGTGTGTATTGCAAAACTTGAATATCAAATCCTTGACCACCATTTCTTCGCGTTTTTCTGCGTCGCTGAAATAATAGTCCGGTAGTTTGTCCAATAAGTATTCGCGTGGTAGAAAACCTGTCTCATTAAGGATTGTAACAAGATCGAAGAAGTTTCCGTTGACGACCATACCTACTAAGAGCGATTGGTTTGGAGGAAGCGCGCTTAGCTTTACTTCCTCAACAGGTTCGTGATTTAGCGGGCTTTTTGCCACACCGTTCTTCCTGGAGACTTCATTGGTTATTATTTCTTCGTTGTACGCAGTCTCCACTCTATAAATATCGTCGGAGGCGGATTCATTTGCAAGCAGCCATAAACGATGTCTGTAACCCAAATAGAAGTTTGCTCTATTTGTTCTTTCATCAGGCTCAAGATAATTTGCTTCTAATTCATAGCCGTAGAAGCTATTATCAAACAGTACCCTTCTAAATACTTCGTCATTGTCAATCATTGCCATAATATCCTTGATTTCCCGTTTTGCTCTTTCATTATCCAATGGTTCTAATTTCATGTTTCTGAGCGTTTCGCCGCGCTCTAATTGCTTCAATTCTTTACGGAAGTCGCTGAAGACGGTCTTTGGTGCCCCACTTCCAGGCTCCGGCGCTTGCACTTGATGTTTTAGTGTTCTTTCCTTTAAATTGTTCCATTCTGCCCTAAATACCTCATTAAAACAACAAGTCTCCATATTGTCAAACGCGTTTTCATCCGGGTCCTTTAATATTTGCACAAACGGATTTTCAAAATCCAGGCACTTTATGTTTCTTGTATCAACTTCGGTGACATAGGGAAACAAATTATTGATCCTGTCTATCGGTCTGTATGTCCTCTCGCTCCTATAAGCCCAAAAACAATTCGCTTTTTCAAGCTCGTTTTTTGATACTGCCTCTCTGGGAAAAACAGCACAGTCTACATCAAACCCATCCAAGCCAGGAATTTTAATAAGCGAATCAGTCTCGGGGTCCGCAAGAATTACAACGGAATTCTTAAATGGGCCTTTCAGTTCTAGGAAATCCAAATATGTCTTCTTACCGAATACGCCGAAGATGTTTCGCAACGCATCAAATATGAGGTATGCGTCCTTCGCTTGTTCGCGCATCCGCCTAACCCAATCGCCAAGAACACCATAATACTTTTGACAGGTTTGCCTTTGATCTGGTATTGGTTTTGATGGGTCTAGAAGGGGATTAATCGGCGGAGCATTAAAAGAAACACTATTCATCCTTCGCCTTCTTCTTGCTTGTTCCATTCGTCTTCGTTGACTCTTCCACAATCTTTATTTCTTCGGGGGTAAGGCCGTACAGATCGTAGACAAGTTCGTCGATCTGGCGGTCGGCGGATTCAATTTGCCGGGTAATGCGGTTCTTTTCGAAATCGGTGCGAACGCCTGGGAGTTTCTTGTTAAGGGATAAAATAGACGCGGCTAACAAAACTATATCATCGTGGCACTTCTTTTCGGCAGGATTGCCCATGTCAATTGGCGGCAGCGGCAAGCTGCCAAGTTCTTCACACTGAACGTGGATTGTCTGGAATGTCGTGCGATAATAGAACTTCAGTGCAATACTATTAATAATTCCTGCCACGTATCTGAGATCAAAACATGCCGGTTTGTCGTCTTGCGGAATGATAATGAGAACATCCTTGACATAGAAATTGTTATCATCAAATGTCCCTGCAAAATCGGCAGTCGTATCTTTAACCAAAACCTTCGGTTGCTCAAATCGTTCTGCCTCTCCGGGACGCGCAGTGTTACGATGTTCTCGCATTCTTGAGGGAACGTACCATACATATTCACCTTTGTAATCGTAATAGTACCGCTTTACATCGTTTCCGCGCAACAGGTGTTTATCTTCTCGATGCAATCCCTTTGTGTGGTGAAGGAACTTCTCGTCGTCGCCAGTCTTCAACCCAAAGCACACATGGAATAAATTGTCAATCCTTTGACCTTTTCGCATTTTCTCTTTTATTATTTCAGTCTTCGGTGAGATGCTGAGGTCGAAAACATTTTGGAAAGTCGAATAGTACGCTATCTGTGGAATCTTGCGTTCCAATACAAAATTGCTACCCATCAGAGTCCGTTTGCTTTCAACGATTTCAATTTGTGTAGATTTGCGTTGTTCACTCGTATCCTTCTGGACGAAGAAGATGCCAGCGGTGACTTGCGCCTCTGCAAAGACTTTTTCCGGCAATTCGGTAATTTGCTGGATGCGAAAATTGGCAAGAAACAGTTTCCGCAATTCTTGAAAGCTGTTTAGTTGAAGCCAACCATGAGAAACAATGTAACTGAACAGTCCGTCTTGTTTCAGCAAGTGGGTCGCTTGCTCGATAAAGCAGCAGTATAGGTCCGATTTGTGCGTAAAAGTCTTGTAATTCTTCCAATAATATTCCTTGTCACTTTCTGAAATATTATGAGGCCGCACATAGGGCGGGTTTCCAATTACGGCGTCAAATCCGCCCTTTTGCATTATCTCTTGGAAGCCTGAATTCCAGTCAAAGGCATTTGTTTCTCGTACTTCAGGCTTATTTACATATAGAGCCATTTCCTCTTGGACCCCTTCGTAAAAATCCGGCCCAATAAGGGAGTTTCCGCACTGAATATTCTTCCTTAGCGAAGGCAACACGGTTTCGCCCGCTTCGGCCTTCAATGAGGCGGCAGTGGTCCCCAAGGTCTCATTTTCCAGAAGCTTTAGGTATAGTGATAGCTGCGAGACTTCCACTGCCTGTTGGTCAATGTCCACGCCATAGATGTTATTGAGCAAGATTTCCCGTTTCTTATGCAGGGTAAGGCATAGCGCGCCGTCACGTTCAACACAATCGCGCGCCGTAGCCTGCTTCGGGTTCTTGTTGTAGTAGCTGGCGTGGTATCTTATCAAGCAGTCATAAGCCCCTAGAAGGAAGGAGCCGCTTCCACAAGCGATATCAGCGAACCGCATCCCGGCAATTTCTTCCGGCGTTTTGTCTTTTATCAGCTTGCCGATTGTGTTTTCAACGATGTAGCGGACAATATACTCGGGAGTGTAGAAAACCCCGCCTGCTTTTTTTACCTCGGGCTTTTCTTCCACCTTGGCGCGCTTGGCCGTTGTGGTAATGATCTTCCCCAGGAACCGCTCGTAAATACTGCCAAGGATATGGATGGGTATCTTATCGAAGTCGTAAGGCGTGTTTTTGCTTGAAAGCTTCTCGCATATATCCGCAAATTCGTTTTCATCGAATTTGAAATCTGGCGCGTCAAGGATGTCGTGTTTCTTGTATATGGTGCCGTTGTACACCTTGTCCAGTTTCCGGCACGTCGCAACGAAATCTTTCCACACGCTATCGCTCTTCGTCCCGAAATTGGATATAATGTCTTCGGGTTCAATCAGCTTATCTTCCAGGAACCGGATGAACACAAGCCGGTCAATGACACGTTGCACTATCTCCGTGAGTGCCCAATGGTCCAGTTCCGGGTTTCCGTTCTTGAATGCGTGTGCAAGGGTGTTGCGATAGCCGTCAAGCTCGTCGAGAAGCGCCTCGTCAATAGGCTTGTAACCGCCCTTGAATAGCCCAAGCTGCACGGCCCCGCCCCGCGCCTTGGGAAGCACCAAGGTTCTCTTTTCAATTGAGCCGCCCGCGACTGCTTCGCGGGAAAATAGGTAGTAAATTTCCGCAAACTTCTCTTTATTCAGGTAGTCTTGATAGGTATATTTCTTTACAAAACGGTCAAGGGCTGTCTCTATGGAAGGCGCGTAGCGGCAATCAAGAACGTGGATCTGCTCAAAATCGGTAAGAATCGCAAGCGGCGTTTCGCTGCTGTACCCGTATCGAATGGTCTGGAAGTAGTCATCGGCGTTTTCGATTTGTACGGAAGGCTTCTTCGCTTCGGCATAGAATGCCACGTCCCGGAAATTCGGCGCGACGTAAAAAGCATAGTCGGCGCGCTTCCTCTTGCCCTGCGCGTTCACGTTTGATTCAATGTGCGCTTCCTGCTCGTAGGGGTTCTTGTCGGACTCGTGGTTTACGTCCCACCCCAGGGCAATAAAGAATTTGTCTATGAAGTCGTGCCGGGCAGCTTGTTCGGAGTACGAAGAGGCGAGATAATAGTCTTTGTTACCGTCGAAATCTTCGACCAGCTTCTTTACGGTATTGAAGGCGGTTTCAAGAGTAGTTTGGAGCATGGATTTTCCTTGAGGATGTCAAAAGGAAAATATCTAATGGGGATCATCAAGCAAAGTCTGTACGGTTTGGACGGAATGCGATATCTGCCGTGCCGCCCTTATTTCTGCGGAAGCGCGAGTAAGTCTGTTAATTGGCGGTACCCAAAGTAGTCCACAATGAACAAGGGAAGGCCGCTGATTATGGCAACGGTACGATTGGGATCGATATGTTTCGATCTTTGTTCCTTCAGAATGCGCTCCTGAGTCATCTGCGCGTACTCCGTTGGCGATGGATACTCGTATACATTGAATAGCAGACACCGCGTTCTCTTCAGTCCATGCTCAATTAGCACTTTCCAATCTGGGAATTGTATTTTGTCCGTATCCCGATACCCGGATCTTTTGTGAACGATGCGCTTATATCCTTTATTGATTTTCGCCACAATGGCGCGCTGAAAGAAACCAGGTCTAGCTGGATCATAGTCCTTGATCGACTCAACCATGGGATAGCTTACGTACAGTTTGCCGTGTTCGGTTTCTTCATCAAAGAACTGAATCATTTCATCTAGATTATCGTCTGACGACGTAGGTGCATGTCCATCATAGTCGAAGAAGAGAAAAATCTGCGAGACGCGATGCCTCTCAAGAGCGCAGATTGCTGGATTATCCCTGTTTCTTTCCTTGACAACCTCGAATACGTCAAGATCTCTATCCTTTTTCAAAATATTCCACAAACCATAAATATCATGCTTGATCGGGGCACACACCCTTGGGTTTCTTTCACCCTGGAAGAACGTTTTGTTGATATTTACGAATAGCTTGGGTTCTGTCTTTTCACCCTCAAAGATTAACAGCGTGAAATCAGTCATCTTGGAATGCCCCCGCTCTAAGCATCTTTTCGATATTGTGAGCCTCTCTGAGTTCCTTGTCCGTAAACTCAAAGATAGGTCTAATCGCATTATCTTCCAAAATGAAATAGCAATCAGGCCGTAGGAGGTCGTTAGACATAATACTCGTGTTATGGGTAGTGATGATTGTCTGGGCTTCAATCTTCTTGATCAGCTGTACTAAGGATCTTGAGAGATTAAAATGGTAGAAAGCGTCATATTCATCAATGAACAGGAAGGAAACGTCAGTGTGGTGCTGCAACCTCTGAAACCAGTAATAAAACAATGTCAGAGATCTTGTACCCGTTGATGCTGTATCCCAAAAGATGATCTTCTTGCTTCCCACACGGTTCATAACAACCTTTTTCCCATTCACTTCATCCACACATAAGTTGCACTTTACTTTCGCAACTTTCAAGAAAGATTCAAACTCCGACAGGTGGTCTTTTTCGATGATATCGTCCAGGATGTTACGCGCGCCTGTTTCGTAGCCCAAATATGCGTTCTGGTCCAGTGACCGAAAAAACAACATTTTATCCACAAATTTCCCAAAAGCCAATAGCACGTCATTCACTGTGTCTTTTTCAAGGACCGTATTGCTAAGAATGTACTTGATAACTGATATCTTCGTGCCTTTCATGTCCTTGTTCAGGGTCTCCGTTCCTTTCAGTTCTATGGTAGCTTGCGTACCGTTTCTCTTGTCAATTTTTGCAACAACCTTACCATTTATCACAAGCTCTTCGAAGATAATATCATCTTGGGATTTCTTTCCGTAGTGGTATATTAATTCAGAGTTGTTAAACCTAAAGAAGTATTCGAATTCAGCTATTCTTTCAAGATCGCCACCGAATAGGAAGTTGGTATAGAATATGAGAGTCTTCGTTTTGTCAGTGAGGTGAGAAACGATGTCGAAAATGGCAAAACCCAGATTCGATTTACCACTACTGTTGGGACCATAGATGATCGCCTTATTCACGATTGAGTCCTTGATGCATTCTGTGTTGAACTCATAATCCTTGGTGTTTGATAGGTCAAACACAAGCTTATGCTCGAAGTTCTTGAAGTCCTTGACTGTGAATTTTGTTAGCATGTACAAAAGCCTCTTTCCTTTAGGGGGGATTTCCCGTGGTCCGCTATCCGTAAAATAATTACGGCAACTTCAATAACATAGGATTGCATGAATTTCTTGCAGGGTATCAGAGCAATGCGTGCGCGCCTCGCAGACCCGGAGCGCGTTATCTGCGATGAAAGTGTTGAATCAGGGAGAGGGAGGAATCCAGGGTGAAACTCTGAACAAAAAGCGGCAGTGCAAAGACTGGAAGCGGTCAAAAAGTGAATTGCAGTACCTATTTTTGGAAGGCTACTCGGGCCATTCCTTTAGACCGCATCCATCCACGACGCCTTGCCTCTGAAATATTTTGGAGTTTATTTCTCTCAGGAAGGTGTCATCCCCGCTATTGAAATTTCTACCAAACGCATAAGAAACAATGTCCGCCAGCTGCAAAAGATTCGAGGATTCGGACGGTTCGAAAAGAATGCTTTCCACAAAATGAAACGACTTTATGTGAAGTGACTGAGCGTAAAGGGCACTGGCAAAATCCCGATATTCCTTTTCTATTCCCTGGTGCACTGCGTCGGAAATAATCATGGCTCGCTTATCGGTTGCATCATCCAGAAATAGGTTGGCGCGTTCAATCAAGAATTCCCAACTCCTGTTTTTGGGAAGATTCTTATAGTCGACATGGGTTGTGCGTATTTTGGTCTTGTCAATGGCGACACATAAGATTGTAATTTCCAAATTATTAATCTGTCGGTAAAAATCCAGAAGTATTGCGTTCCGGTCTTCACGTCTGTGAAAAGTAGCGCCAAACCAGTTCGTCCTGCTTTTCCTCTCGCCATTTGAATTATAGAAAAGTTCTTTGCCGCTCCTAATCGCCGTCGCATGGAGTTCAACTGCTTTTGGAACATGATACCGTTGCTTGAAAGATTTTATTGCTGCATCTATTCGGGTCCATTTCCAATCATGAATGATTATACCTACTCGAATAAAGAACCGTGTTGGTGTAGCATTGGGAGTGTATGTATTGTTCGCGGAAAATCCACAATCCCCTGATTCATCGACGTAAATCAAATGCATTTGCCTCCCCCGCAATAAAAAGCGACCGAGTGAAGTAGAAACTTCAGCCAGTCGACAAGCGACTGTCTCGGTCGCACTATGCTTCCCTAGGAAATACGGCCTGGAAAGACCGTTATTTTCCTGTCCATTAAATTATACAATGGTTCCGAGCCGATGCAAGCGTTTTTTTTCTTCGTGCGCCGCGCGCTGGGCTTGTTGCGCTGGCGCTGTTCGCCTTGCCGCCAAGATCGTTTCCCCCCGGTGCCGTGCGGCTTCCGGGACTGATTTGCATAAGAGTTTGGACGTTCTTGAGTGTTTTTCCATATAAACAGGCTGTTTTCGCTCCATTCGGGCTTTTTCAGCATTTATTTCGATACCTAATTATGCATCATGGTATGCAGGTCTTCTGGCATTGTTCACCCGCGCGCGCAGATTTCTTTGCCCTTTTTTATGGACCACGAAAACTCCGCGTTCGCGCAGCTATTTTGCGCCGTAAAAAGGTTGCAAGCTGTTACCCTTGTGCCCTATCCTGCCAGCGGAAACCCCGTTGCAACCAAGGTTTCAATCTCCTCTCCCCCGCGCGCAACCAAGGTTGCAACCTGACCCCTGCGCGCGTGCCCTGCGGTTTTCTCCCCGCTTTTATGGACTCAAGAAACCTCGGAAAATCACCCAATCCCCACGCGAACGGAACCGGCCTTAGAATCGCGGCGGGCTTGGGCATGTCCTAGTAGTGGTCGGGCCTGCCGTTCCGCCGCGCCACACACGCGCGTATCGTGTCGGAAAATTCGGGCCTATGCCCCCCGCTCACACCGCGCAAGCCATTTGTTTTCCGTTTGTTCTGCCGGGCCTATGCCCCCCGTCCGCGTTGCCGTCCCGTAAACCCGCGCCACAAGCCCTCAAAGTACGCTGAAACGTGTATTCTACGGTCACAGAAGCCTGGATCGTGGCCGGGGGTGTACTTGGGGGGATACCTCCGGGCCGATCCGCCTTCAGATACACCTGCCGCCACCCTGTTCCTTTCGCATTTCAGCTCCCCTGGACTTTCGAAAAACTGAAAAGGTCGATTCTGCCGTTTTATTGCCGTTTCTTTCCAAGGTGGTCGCTCGCTCTTAAAGGCAAGGCCGCTTGCCGGAACGCCGCCCCTGTCCCGTCAAATCGTTCTTTCTATGGTTGTGCTTTTCTTAATGGCCCGTAGCTGCAATTCATAAGCCGCCCCGGCAAGGCGGTTTTTATTTGCTGGCCCCTTCCTGTCAAAAATGCCTTATTAATTCCTTCTCGATGCACTCCCTCACGAAATCCGAAAAATTTTTCCCGCCCTATCCGCTTCTCGATCCGCTTCACCATTTCGACGGAGAAACGGATAGGCTTTACCACAGAACCCTTGCTCTCAGGCCCGCCAATTTTGGGCGTTCCGCCCACTCTCGGCCTTCCGTCGCTGCCGGTGATTGTGCCGCCCTTGCCTTATGTGTGGTGATACTCATGGATTTTTTAAAAGTGGTTTTTTATGGAAAAGTGTACCAATGAATGTACCAATTTACTGGTACACTGTACCAATTTTCGTGATATTTGATACTATTTTGTAGAGAAGTGAGGCAATGCGGAGAGAATAGAAAAGACCTTTTAGAACGCTGTTTTCATAGGAAGACGTTGGAAGGGAGAAAAATGCCAGCGCAGAGATTCGAACTCCGGACAAGTGGATTATGATTCCACTGCTCTAACCGACTGAGCTACGCTGGCATATTCCTGTTGGAAAAGCACACACAAAATTAAGTGACGGTAGGGAGAGTTGTCAATGAGTTAGGACTGGGAATGGTTTCCACCTGTTTAACCGCCATGGAGAATGCTTTTTCAAATTCTTGCGGATTTAACCAGGTTTTTGTGAAAAAAATGTGGCAAGAAAAAACCCACAGAAGGCAATATTACGCTGGACAACAAGGAGCACCTTACCTACCTTTGCGCTTTTGCCGTGCCAATAGGATAACACTTTTCATGAATTCAACTCAAGATTATTGAGAATAGCGTAAACCTGCCAGCCTTCGTCAATCACCAGGCAAAGTAAATCATCACGGAAATGAGAATCAATGATAGAAGTAATGCAAAGAAGATATTGCCTCTAAGTAAATCAGAACTGATTCTATTTGCAATGAGAACATACCCTGTCGTGCCTGGCAGCAGGCAGAGCCAGGACCAAAAAACATAGGGGATAAAGGAGATCCTGGTTAGCCCAAAAACATAATTCAGAACGACATGAGGGAAGACGGGAATAAGCCGGAGAAAAATCAGGACACGAGTTTCGTGAGCCTTTATAAACATACTATACTTCTCGTACTTTTCGTGTCCCCTAAGCCACCTTTCCACTCTTTTGCGGGCGAACCTGCGGGCTATCCAAAAGGCAAGTACCGCCGCAAGAAGAGCCCCACTACTTGAAATTGCTATGGCGATCACTGGAGAAAAAAGTACGCCCGCGAGGATGGTCATCCCGGTTCCCGGAATCATTGCAAGAGAAGATGCTGCATAACAAATGAAGAAAAGAAGATAACCAACATTTCCCTCGCCTTGAATGAATTTTCGAAGCACGAATAACCATCCTGAAAGACCTAATACCTCTGATAATAGAATGAAAGTCCCCATGAGCACGAGAAAGACATGCCATCGGTTTCGCGTGTTCCCATTATTGTTTGCAATCGCCTTCACACCCATGACCTCCGCGGCATCGGCCCAATCATTTTCCACTCTTATGTATGGGGAATCTCAGTGGTATGAGCATTGGCGGCGCAAAATGGATGCCATCCACGGATTCGAAGGGGGCAAAGTTATTGGTAAGTCATGGTACGGTTTTTGCGGGTCTTTCTTCGGGCGCTAAAGCTCACTCCGCAAATTGTGATGTGACCGTCAACCTATTCATAGGAGGTTTTCAATGTTCTTCGCCAGGTTATTTTCCGTTGTTGCAATTTTCATTGCCGGTATTATCGGTTCCGCCTATCCTGCCGAGCAAAAACTGCCGGAAGCGGCGTCCGAACCCGCCTCCGAAATGTGGGCGCCTGTTGACGAATCAGATTGGGCGGTTTTCATGGACGCTCCCGCTTATCACTTTGATCAAGCTAAGGAATACTTGCAAAAAGGCGAAACCGCAAAAGCATCTTCCGAATTGAGAATAGGAAACTCATTTTTGACGTACCAGAGGGACCGTATTGCCTTCGCAGCGAAACAGATTGAAGAACTATCGAAAGCCGTTGCTGATGGAAAGGAAAAGAACCCTGCAACTGTTGACTCCATTACGGCCACCGCGTTAAAGGTAATAAGTAATACCTAAATCCGTGAGAAAAACTTTGGCATTTTGATGATTTTTCGTGTAGATTAAGGGTGAATGGTGCTTGACTAAATGGCAGTTCACATTATTCACCCGGAAGGTGTCATGCCAAAGCCGAGAAAGTTGATAATCACGGAGACGGACGAGTTTCTGACCAGCCATGGTGGAATGGCAATGATCGGGATGCTTGCGGAGCGATCCGGTTTGCGCGAGCGTGTTTCGCAGGTTACTCCGGACAAGAAGAGCGGGAGTATAAGCACCGCGGACGCGCTGCTGACCATGACGGGGCTTTTGTGTCTTGCCAAACCAGACTTTGACGGGGTCGAGCAGTTTCGTGAAGACGACTATTTTCAGGAGATGCTTGGATTGAAAGCGGTTCCTTCCGAGGCTACACTGCGGCAGCGAATGGACGAAACGGGCCTGACCGTTCAAAACGCAGTCCTTTCCGCTTCGGCGTCCCTGTTGAAAAAAGCAGCGCCACGGCTCACCGCCTGCTTTGGACCGTATATTCCGATTGACGCTGACGTATCTCCTTTTGACAACAGTGGTTCTCATAAGGAAGGCGTAAGCTGCACGTACAAGTTGTTCGAGGGATATTCTCCGATGCTTGCCTACATAGGCGTGGAAGGCTACCTGCTGAACGCGGAGTTGCGCGAAGGGAAACAACATTGCCAGGAAGGAACTCCGGAGTTTCTGCGCAAGACCATAGCCCTTGCTCGAAAAATAACGGATCGTTCGATCCTTGTGCGTCTTGATGCCGGACATGACGATATTGAAAACATGCGAGTCTGCCGCAAGGAAAAGGTCGATTACATAATCAAACGGAACATACGCAGGGAATCTATTGACGAATGGCTCGTGGATGCTCAAGCGCTCGGTGACTGGCGTCATCCTCGTGAAGGCAAGACCGTGTACGTTGGTGAGACAATACGGGAAAGAAACGGCGAAAACATGCGCGTTGTGTTCGAGGTGATCGAACGGACAATCGACCGCGACGGAAACGCCTTGCTGCTGCCGGATGTAGAGGTTCACACGTGGTGGACGAGCCTGAGCAGACGCAACGCCGGCCCGGACGACGTTATTGCAGCGTACCGGGATCATGGCACCAGCGAGCAGTTTCACTCGGAGCTGAAGAGTGATATGGCGCTGGAGCGGCTTCCCAGCGGGAAGTTCACGACCAACGCATTGGTGTTGACGTTGGCGGTTCTTGCGTTCAACATGCTGCGGCTCTGCGGCCAAGTTGGAATCGACAAGGGGTACGTGCCGCGTAAGAAAGTTGCACGCCGGAGATTGCGGAAGGTCATTCAGGATCTTATGTACATAGCAGCACGCGTGATAACGCATGCCCGCCGGTTGATGCTTGCCCTGTCGCGGCGGAATCAACTCCGCATAGCGTGGACGCAAACGTATCTGGCGTTCGCCACGGATGGCTGACCTAAGGAGAGCAATAAACGGAAATAGACCCGTAACCAAACAAACGTCGCCACCGACACGTTGAGTGTATTTGTCAACCATGGGGTCAGAAGCGCAAATCATAGTGGAATCACCCCGGCAACAACTTATCAAGAAGCCTTAGCAACCATATTCGTTCTTGTCAACGCCGTCAATTTGTTTTTAATAACCTTATCTCACGGAATCAGGTAATAAATATGCGATGGTACCGCTGAAAATCGAACCGACCAGAATTTTTGAAGATGCGTACAAATATCATTTTGAGAAAGCAAAGTCAAAACTGCAGGAAAACGACCGGGCTGCAGCCGCTTCCGAAATAAGGAAAGCTGCATCCTTCTTGCGGTTGAGGGCGGCCCAGTTACGGCATGTCGCCAAAGCCGAACTCGATTCCGCCGGAAATGAATTGAGGGAATTAGCGTCAAAAGTCGAATCCGGCACGGTCAAGGACGTAAAGGACCTGGAGCATGTTTTCCAGAAGGCGATATCAGTTGTGACGAAGAAGACCAAGTAATATTATGAATTGACAATTTATGTCAGCAAATCCGGTCGATGCGAATCAGATTTAGTTGATTTGGAACAACCCGAATTCAGGGAACAGCGTTAACCAAAAGGCATCAAAATGAAACAAAGCTGTTTGTCCCGCCCAGCCGATAATAGCGCCCTCGGTGATGACGTTTCGCACAGTGGGTGTCCGGCGCGTAGATAACCGATTATTGGTGAGAGGAGCAAACTATGAGTGGGAGAAATTCCGCAGTTCCTCTCCCGATGTTACGGGCGAACCGAACTACAACGACCAGTGGCGGTTCTTCCCGTACTACCGTTAACCATGCGGTATGGCTTTCATCGCGCAAGCCATCCGGGTTCCATTCGATTCAGACAACAAAAATCACATAGAGGCAAGGACTCCGGTCGATGTTGGGCCGCCGGGAGCAGGGACTAATGAAGGAGTGGACTGCGAATCGTCATGGCGGCTGCCCCTATCACCCGGTGGGCAGTGCAGACAAAAGTTCGGAAAGCTTATCGTCGCCGGATGTTGGCTTGGTTTCCTTTTTGGTAACCGCTTCGATCTTATCCCAAAGATGATCGCCATGCGGATCACAATTTTGCTCGCAATGCTGGTTTCTGGATGTGTCCGGATCTGCTGCAGCACCGAAATTGAATTGGAATCGTTTGCCAAAAACGCGGACAGCATTCCCATCGGCATCGTTTCCTTCAAGTCCCTTTCATCGACGACGCTCTTGGCAAACAAGCCCGAAGGTGTCATTGCAAGCGACCTGGAGTTTTCCGGCAGATTCACGGTAGTGCGGAGTGCCGTACCGGACACGGCGCTTTTTGGAAATAACAATGTTCAAATGTATATCAACGGCGATTATTCCGTGAACGGGAACGATGTGCAGCTTCATTGTTTTTTGCAAAGTGTGGATGGAAAGCAAATTCTGTTAAACCGAACGTTTGGCGGCACCCTTCAGACCCTTCGTGCAATGGCGCACCGCTATGGCGACGAATTGGTCCAGAGGTTGTTCGCCGACAAGCCCTTCTTTGAAAGCAAGATCCTTTTCGTCAAGGACGAGGGACGCAGAAAGAACATTATGATCATGGATTACGACGGATTTGACCGACGTCAGCTTACCTTCTGCGATTGCATGAACATTTTGCCTGCCTTTGCCGATTCCGCCACCTTTGTCTGGACGTCGTACAGTCGGGGCCAAGCCGGGGTGTACGGGGGAGCACTTGAAGGGGGCGGCCAACATCCTCTTGTAACAAGCCGCTACGTAGAGACCTCGGCCTGCGTATCGGCGATTACCGGAAGAATCGCCTTCTCCTCCGGACGGCAGGGCAGCATGGAAATTTACACCTGCAATATGGATGGATCCGCCGTAACACGTCTGACCGGCGATGGTGGGGTCGACATAGCGCCCTGTTGGTCACCCACCAGCGCGCAGATCGCGTTTACTTCGGACCGAGACGGCACCCCCCACATTTACGTCATGGACGCCGACGGCTCCAACGAGCGCCGCCTCACCTTTGACGGCGATTACCAGGATACCCCTGCATGGTCGCCAAAGGGAGACAAGATCGCGTATGCGTCAATGACGCTTGGCGAGTTTGAAATCTGGACGATCCAGGCCGACGGCTCCAACGCCACCCAATTGACCTCCCCTGGCGGCAGCAAGGAAAACCCGGTGTGGTCGCCAAGCGCATCGTATGTCGCCTTTTCCTGCAAGATCGGGAAGGGCATCGACATTTACGCGATTCGCGCGGATGGGACACATCTGACAAAAATTACAAACACCGGAAACGCAAAAATGCCTGCCTGGGCGCTTGACTGAATCATAAATAACGGCCGTGAAGGATTGCCGCCTGGGAAAGGGACAATTATCACAACACTTGAATTTTCCGGGATCGTGGGCTCCGCCTCGGTTGGCGCCGGGCTACTCGGCTCCCTCACCGGCGGATCGTGCTGTTAGTGATGGCATGGATGTTGCGGTTCTTTGAGTTGACATCATCACTCGAATTTATGCGAACATTTCTCATGGGTAAGGAGGACGAAATATGGTTGTATCAATATCATGTGCAAGGTGGCCGCGTTTCCTCGCCTTTGTCTACATCATTTTGGCGTTACCGCTTGCCGCCGCGGAAAGGCCTTCCGACAAAGTAATTGTCAACCGGATCGAAGCCGCCCTGTTCGAAGACCCAAGGGTGAGAGCGGCGGACATATCGGTCAATTCGATGAATGGGATCGTAACCCTCGACGGCTCGGTAAAAACTCTCGCGGAATTGAAATTCGCAGATCTCGAAACCAAGAAAATAAGAGGCGTCCTGGGCGTGATAGATAAATTGTCTGTTAGACCTGTTTACCGGCTTGACGCCGAAATTCGCCAGGATTTGAGGCGCAGATTGGTCAGGAGTTCAATTATCAAATCCGAGAACCTCGGTGTTCATGTTGAGAATGGGATTGTTTATCTTAGCGGAAAAGTGGGATCCTCTGCGGAAAGGGATCAGGCGTCCCTGCTTGTGGAAGACGTTAGGGGCGTAAAAGCAATTGATAACCGCATCGAAGTAACCTACGCGATCAAAAGGTCCGACGCGGATATTCGAAAAGACATTCTCTCAAAGTATTCCCGAGATGTGTATCTTGTCGGATTGCCGATTGGAGTTACAGTGAAGAACGGCAATGTAACGCTCACTGGAGAAATTGGAAATGAATTCGAAAAAGAACGCGCAGAGAATGACGCTGCAAATACCTTCAACGTCGCTGGGGTAAGAAATGACCTCAAGGTTACCTGGGCGAAGGCTGAGGGCGTTCGTAATGAGGCATCCGCAATTTCGGATACGGAGTTGACCGTTGCGGTAGGTAACGAACTGAGTTGGGACACTCGTTTCGATAATCCCAAAGATATTGTGGCACTGGTCCGGCACGGCGCAATAACGTTGACCGGTTCGGTGCCGGCATTCTCCCAAAAAATGCTTGCCGAGCAGGATGTCAAGGGAATCACCGGTGTGCAATCGGTCAACAACCTTCTTCAGGTCAAGGGCGTGGAAAGAGACGACATGGGCATCTACATGGACATACGGGACGCGATGGAGTCGGATTATTCCTTGAACGGCGTGAGGATTACCTATTATGTGGTTGACGGCGTTGCAACCCTGAAAGGCAACGTCAACTCCGAGTATGAAAAATCACGCATTGAAAGAGATGCCGGCGGAATCATCGGCGTAAAGGACATTGATGACTACATCACTGTCGACTGGCTGCCCAAATACTCCGACGATGCTCTCAAGAACCGCATTTTCGAACGTCTCCTGTCGAATTGGGTGACGTGGCCGTTAACGAAGAGCATAATCATAAATGTCAATGAAGGAAGAGCCATCCTCACGGGAACAACCGACACCTGGGCTCAATATAATGAAGCGCAAAGGATAACAGGGCAAACCGATGGGATCAGGTCCGTTGATAACAGGTTGGTCGTCCACGGAAGCTAGGTCGCGGTTGTGTGCCGGAACCGGAGCCGTCGGAACTGGACGTGCCTGCATCCGTTGACAAAGTGCCGAGGAGATTAGGAAGGCGGTCCCACGCGCCATACCACGCTCAGAAAGCCTACATAATTATGGTTTCGTTACGCGTCGTCGTGACGGGATTGTTGATCAGCTTTACGAGAGTCGCCCTCGCCGATTCGGCCGAAAGCGATACCTTGGTAGTGCAAAACATCGCCAGGGCCTACGGCTCCGAGACGTTCGGCAATATCGCCAAGATCCGATTCACCTTCAACCTGCAGCGTGACAAGCTGAGAGTACAACGATCGTGGGAATGGGAGCCCAAGCCCGACCGTGTGACCTATGTCAACCCGCCCGATCAATCGCAGCCCGTTTCCTACCGGCGGGCGGATCTGCCGCCTCCGGATACCGGGCGCCTTCGCGGTATCGACAAACTATTTGTCAATGACCAGTACTGGCTTTTGTTTCCCCTGCACCTTGCCTGGGACAAGGGAATACAGATTGCGGTGGACGAACTCAAAGCCCTGCCCATCGGGTACGGATTCTGCAGGCGCGTGACCATAACCTATCCCACGTCCGGGGGATATACTCCTGGCGACATGTACCGCATGTATATAGATGAACAATATCATATCGTGGAATGGGAATACCACAAGGGCGATTCCGTCTCCACGACCATCGCCACACGGTGGCAGAAACACCGGTGGGCGGGCCCGCTCCTGATATCCCTGGAACGGCCCGGCCCGGACAAGAGCTTCCACATCTGGTTTACCCGTACCGCCGTAATGCTCAGGGACATCGACATTATCGCCAGCGACACGGTGATTGAGGTAAAGAGGCTTCCGCTCTGGTATCGCGCGCAGTAGAAAACGGTGGAGCCATGAATTACGTTAACCTGCAAATTTAATGAAAGGCATGAAATGACCAAGATCATTTTTTTGTCTCTATTGATGACCGTAGTGATTCTTGACGGATGCTCTGTGCATTCGCTCAGGCACAGATTACGGATGCGGGCCCAGAGCATAGCCGCCGAAGACGACACTGCCGCTTCTCAGCGGGAGCGATTTTTCAATGTATGTTTTCCCGCTTCAGAGCAATCGGAAATTCAGGACGATTCCTGTTTTTCCATCAGCCGAAACACCCAGTGGTATTACAGCCACCCGTATCCGCCGCACTATGCTGTGTTCCATTACCGCCAATTCGGCACTTGCCCACCGTATACATATTATACGCCGGATTGCGATTGTTGCAAGCGCGCAGGGCAGCAGAACAACTCCTCGGTATCCTCGCAAAAAACCGAGGAGGAACCAATCCATTCTTCGATAATCACAGACTCGGGAATGGCACGGACGGGCAATGGCTCCGGCAAAAATTGAAGAGACGAGGGAACAGCAACTGAACGATACAAACGGCCAGCACCCCGGGCCATGGCCGAGCGATACAACATCGCACACATTACAAAGGAGGAACTCGAAATGAAATATACACGCCGTTTGCAATCTCTGGCGATGGCTCTCACGCTGGGCATGATTTCGGGATGCGCATGGTATCCCATTGCCAATAAATATGTCCACGAGGCGGCACCCGGCCTCACAGTACCGATGGTGCAGGCTGATGCAAAGAAATACACCGGCGCCATTGTCATTTGGGGAGGCATTGTGCTAAACGTTACCAACGATTCTTTGGGAAGCACCCTCTTTGTAATGGAAACCCCGCTTGACGACGAGGGATATCCCAGCAGTGCCAATCTTCCCCGTGGCAGGTTCATTGCGCACACTCCGCTTTTTCTGGATCCCGAAATATACCGGAAAGGCCGCAGGGTGACGCTTGCAGGAGAAATTACCGGCGTTTCCACCCGTAAGCTCGGGGAGGGAACGTATGCATACCCGATCCTTAAGGTCAAGGAACTGCGCTACTGGCAATATTATTCCAATTACTATTCCCCCTATGGGCCCTATTACGACCCGTATAACGGGCCATGGTGGTACGACGACTTTGGCGTGCGTTATTACTTTGGTTTTGACGAACGTGGCCATTATTACAAACACCGTGGGTACTACGAGCACAGGCGGTAGGGTGAAACATTTGCTCTTTGTGCAAGAATGGAGATGCCCGCGATGAAAATCGGTCATTTCAGCATATTCACAACTGCCCTTATACTGGCGTGTGCCCCGGCGTTCGCTGAACACGACATGTCGTCGGCCGCCAAGGTGTCTTCGACGCGAAAGGGTTCCGGTGGGGGCGGATCTTCCGAGGCGCTTACAACCGAAGTTCACGAAGCGGAGACGCTCAGCACTACGCATCACAGTGTATATGTCAACAGCAAAGAGCTGCACTACACTGCAACGGCAGGACGCATTTGCGTTGGCGATTCGGCCGATCAGGGAGTGGCGGTCATGTTTTTCACGGCATACACGGTTGAGCCCGCCCCCGAGGCAAGGCGAAGGCCCCTCACCTTTGCCTTCAATGGGGGGCCAGGCGCATCCTCCATGTGGCTACACCTTGCCGTTGCAGGACCAAGGCGGGCACTCTTTGGAGACGCCGGCACCACGCTTCCAGTCGTTGACACCTTGGTTGACAACGAATACACGTGGCTCCCATTTACCGACCTTGTGTTCGTAGACCCGGTGGGAACGGGTTACAGCAGGGCCGCGCCCCAGACAAGTGCCGACAAATTCTTCACTGTGGATGGCGATATCAAAATAGCGGCCCAGTTTGTTCGTGCGTATTTGAGCAAATACAAACGTTGGACCTCGCCAAAGTTCATTGCTGGCGAAAGTTACGGCACGGTGCGGGCCGTGGGGCTTACCGGATACCTGCAAGACGCGATGAGCATGGTAGTTGACGGCACCATTCTAATCTCTTCTGCGCTTGATTTCGGACTCATTTCCTTTCGCATGGGAAATGATCTCCCCTACGCATTGGCCTTGCCCTCCTATGCCGCCACCGCCTGGTATCATGGAAAACTTGCACCAGCAAAGATGAAGACCGACGTTGCCGCCCTAACCGCTTCGGCAGAACAGTGGGCACGCACGAGGTATCTTTTGGCATTAACCCGAGGCGCAACGCTTTCCGCGTCCGGTCGGAATGAAATCATCGATTCGTTGGCCGCTTACAGCGGGCTGCCACAGACTTTCATTCGCGATCACGACATGCGCATCGATCGGTTTGCTTTTTTGCGCCACTTGCTTTGGGACCAGGACAGCATTGTCGGAATTCTGGACGGCCGGACCAGTTCCCTCAACGCGTCCCGCGGTCAGCCAAATACCTACTCCGATCCCTCGATGTTCGTTATCGCAGGGCCGCTCACTGCGCTGATCAACGACTATATCCGCCGCGATCTCGCCTATTCGACTCAACTTGAGTATGTGTATCTATCCGACGAAGTCAATCGAAAATGGCAATGGTCCAGTCCTTCTTCGCAGGGGTATCTTAGCATGACCACCGCTCTGCGAGACGCCATGAGCGCAAACGCTCGGCTTCGGGTATTCGCGGCCATGGGGTATTACGATTTAACGACGCCGTTTTCCTCCCAAAGCTATGTGTTTGAGCATTTGCGTGCCGATAGCACTCTGCTTCACCGTATCGCCTGCAAATGCTACCCTGCCGGCCATCAGATCTATACCGATCCGAAGTCTTTGAAGCAGCTTACCGCTGACGTGGAAGCATTTATGGGGAACAGGTAGGTAGGCTTTCTTGCGCAGGCATTCCGACGCTTGCCGCCAAACCCCTACTAAAAGAGGGGGGCGCTGAGCAAAATATCGCCCTGCGCCCCGCAATCCTCCTTCTTTCTCTCCGCCGCTGCTTTGACGGTCACTGAGCCTGACTCACCGATGGGGCGCTTCCCTCCAACACGGTAAACTCATCGCGTCGGTTTTTCGCGTGGCAGGCCTCATCCGTGCAACCCGTGACAGCCAAACGTTCCTTTCCGTACGACGTAACCTCCAGTTGATTAGAGGCAACACCGAGATTTACCAGGAAATCCTTTGCCGCCTGTGCGCGCCGCTGGCCGAGGCCGATGTTGTATTCGGCCGACCCGCGCTCGTCGCAGTTGCCGGCAACAAGAACGCGCAAAGATCCATGTTCCATCATAAATTTACTGATGATCCCGAGCTGTTTCTCCCCTTCCGGCTTGATCCCCGACTTGTTGAAGTCGAAATAGACGTTCTGCAGGGCTTCGCGCGCCTGACGAAGAAGTTCCCCTTGCAGGTCGGCCTCCTTGAAAGTAGACGCTCCCGTCGTGTCAACTCTTGCCGGCCGGGGAGCGGCAACCGCCGGGGCCGGCTCTTGCATGGGCTCCGGCACCTTTGTCAGTTTCTTCTGACATCCGACCGCCATCGACCCCGCGATGAGGGCGGCCGAAATGTAGACAAGCAATCTCATACTCGTTTTCATGAATGCCTCCTTCCAAAAGTGTAGCACTACTCGCGACCTACGTGAGCGTAAATGCTATGAAGAATGTGGTTTCCCCACGCGCGACGAGAAGCATTATGGAATCGCCCTTCTTGAGGCCCTTTGCGACGGCGTCGAACTCCTTGACAGTCGTCACCGTCTGGAAATCGCTGTTTTTGACCTTCACTTGTTCGATGACGTCACCTTCCTTCAGGCCTGCTCGGGCATCCGCGAGCATCTGATCCACCGTTTCGATAACCACACCCCGGGTTTTTTCATCAATACCGTATTTCTTTCTGAGTTCGACCGTAATATTTGCAACCGAGAATCCGAGCCGCTTTTCCTTTTCGGGTGAGGCCGCTTCCTCCGCTTTCTTGGACTCGGGACGGCTCAGTGCGGCAATTTCCTTTTCGTTGCGCTCCCGCGGTGTGATAGAAAGCGTCTGCTCCTTGCCGTTGCGGATAATCACCACCGGCACGGCCTTGTCCGGTGAAAGGTCGGCCACGGTGTTGCGGAGCTGGTTCGGATTATCGACGTCTTTTCCCCCTACAGAAACGATAACATCCCCGCGCCTGATGCCCGCCTTGTCGGCCGGCTGGCCTTTGTAAACATCGGCAACAAGAACGCCTTTTCGCTCCTTAAGCCCCAATGCCTCCCGTGTTGCCTCGTTGATGTTCTGTATCGAAATACCGATCCAACCGCGCGTGACCTTTCCTTTATGAATAAGATCATCCATCACCTTTTGCGCCATGTTGATCGGAATGGCGAACCCGATTCCCATGAATCCGCCGGTCTCGGTGTAGATCATCGTATTGATGCCGATCACCTTTCCGTCTATATTGACAAGAGCGCCTCCTGAATTTCCCGGGTTGATCGCCGCATCGGTCTGGATGTAGCTCTGATACAGGTTCGGGTTGCCCACCTCGCGCCCAAGGGCAGACACGATGCCCAGCGTCACCGTTGACGTGAGACTGAAAGGATTCCCTATGGCAAGCGCCCAATCTCCGGGCCGAAGTTGCGTGGCGTCGCCAAGCTCGGCAATCGGCAAATGGTTCACTTTTTCTTTGATCTTGATGACCGCCACGTCCGACAGCGAATCCGTTCCAATGATTTTTGCGTCAAAGCTTCGCTCGTCGGAAAGTTTCACATTGATCTCGTTTGCCCCGGAAACAACGTGGTAATTTGTGAGGATGTACCCGTCTTCCGAGACGATGACGCCCGAGCCAAGGGCTTGCTGCCGGAATTCGCGTTTTTGAACAGGGGGTTTGCCTCTATTCCCTCGCTGTTGCGGCTGGCCGAAAAAGAATTGGAATGGATTGTCCATGAAACTGTCGCTGAAGAAATTGTAAAAAGGGTTTTGGCTGTAGGTTTCGGTGTCGATTTTGGTGAGAATTACCGACACGACACTCGGGGTAATTTTTGCGGCGATATCCGCGAATACCGTCCTGAAGTTATCAGATGCAATGGCCTTTGAAATAGGTGCTACCGCTGCAGAAGCGGAAGCAGGTGGAGCCGAAGACGCATTCGATTCGGAAGACGAACACGAAATTGACGTATACGCCGAGACAACCAACATCATGGTAACAGTCACACTTGTAACTCGCGAACGACGTCTCATGATTTGTTCCTTTCGTTTGAAGAGGAATAAGGCCGGCCCATCGTTGGGACATTTTGGCCAAAGTTCAGGTTGGCCTGCCTTTGACTAGCCGCACGATTTCGGCCCTTTTACAATTCGCATCTTAGAAATACCGCAACAAACGTACCAATGCTTCGGTTGAAGCATTGCCTCAGCATCTTGAACAGCCCTTAAGATGTTTCGTACATTCCGGCTGTTGTGGCCTCCTAATTTTTTTCCGATTTTCAAAAATCTTCCTTTCTTTTCTTAAAATTAACAAAACACTATTAGATTGCGGTCGGTAAAGAGTGATACCGCGGCAGCCTGTTGGAAAATGCTGGATGATGGTACATCCTTTGCTTTACTGGTATTCAAATCCTTAATAAGAACAGCCGAAACCGTTCATGTCCTTTGAACCAGGTAAAGAAATGGTTATGCTGATCTTTTACTCCATGGTCGTGACCGCCCTAGCAGGGTGTTGAAAAAGTCTCCCTTTTGTAAACATTTATCCTTATATTATAGGGGAACCCCAACCAAGGAGTATTGATGAGAGGTTCCCAGCCAGCCCAAGGCGGTATGTTCAGCTTCGTTTCTCCGGATTCCCGAGTGCCGGCAACACACCCGCTTCGTCGTGTCAAACAGTTTACGGACATAGCGCTGCGCCGCCTTTCTCGTGACTTTGAGGCGATGTACAGCCGGATGGGACGCCCTTCGATACCGCCGGAATGGCTTTTGAAAGCACAGATATTGATGGCTTTGTTTTCGATACGGTCGGACCGGTTGTTTTGCGAGATGCTGGACTATAACATTCTGTTCCGATGGTTTCTTGACATGGATCTGGATGCGGCATCGTTTGATCATAGTGTGTTTTCGAAGAACCGAGATCGACTTATGGAACAGGAGATTGCGCACCGGCTGATGCAGGAAATCGTGCGTCTTGCTCGTTCCGAAGAGTTGTTGTCCGATGAGCATTTCACGGTTGACGGCACGTTGATTGAAGCCTGGGCATCGATGAAGAGCTTCAAGCGAAAAGACGCGGAATCGGCGAACAAGACTGACGATGATCGGAGTAATCCGTCGGTTGATTTCCACCATGAGAAGCGAAGCAATGAGACACATCAGAGTTCGACCGATCCAGAGGCGCGGTTGGCTCGGAAGAACAAGAGAACGGGAGCGCAGCTGGCGTATTCCGGTCACGTGCTGATGGAAAACCGAAATGGGTTGTGTGTTGATATCGCCATTGCGCCAGCGACGGGGACAGCGGAACGGGATATGGCGCTTGAGCTGATAAAGCATGAACGCAGGCGCGGAAAACGCCGGATGAAGACGGTGGGTGCAGACAAAGGGTATCATGCAACCGAATTTATCAAGAGCCTGCGACGCCTGCACGTGAAGCCTCACATTGCCGAGAAGGCCAACACTTCGCTTAAAGGGTTGGATGGAAGAACGACTCGGCATAAGGGATACAGCGTAAGTCAAAGGAAACGAAAACGGGTTGAAGAGATATTTGGGTGGATCAAGAGCGTCGGTGGCCTGCGGAAAACTCGGGTAAGAGGAATACGAATCAACCAGACTGTTGCCTACGTGGTTGCCGCAGCGTACAACTTGATACGCATGGTTAAGTTGATGCCGCAAACGGTGGGGGCAGCATGAGAATGGCCTGGGAATCCGGGGAAATGCCTCGGAACGAGGCAGGTAAAACCTCTCTGACATATGTAAAGTTGAAGTTAGGTTCATAAAAAATCAACAAGAGCGCTTCTGTTAGGACTATTTCAACAACCTGCTAGGCCAGGGCCCGGTCTTTACTCGCGACACCACTTTTTCCCTTCGCCAGTGTATCGACGTCGCTTTGCGAAATAATACGGATGTTCTTAAGGCGGGGTATAATCGAACCGTGGCGAGCGCCGATCTGCAGGCAGGCGTAAGTAAGACCCTGCCGAGGCTTTCCCTCTCGTCGGATTACTCCCGCGAAGGCCCTGCTCAGCAATTCGTGTTTAGTCCTATTGCCGGCCCTTCGCTTCTCGCATCGGGAGCATCAAACTACTACTCAACGGGGATCTCCCTGAGCCAGAGCCTCATCGCGCCTGCCGATTGGGCAGGAATCGGTCAATCGGCGTATGCCCGCCGTGCCGTGATCGAGAACTCAAAGGAAACAACTTTGGGTACGGCAGAGAGTGTCATCGAAGCATATTACAATCAGGTTAAATTGACAAAAGCGCTTGACGTTACGCAAAGCGCGGTCCGTCAGAACGAGGAACAGACCGATGTGTCGAGAGCCATGCTCTCGAACGGCTCCCTTGCCAGGGCCGACATGCTCAAAGCCGAAGTTGCGCTGATGCAGAGCAATTCCGACCAGGTAACAGCCGAAAACAACCTGATGTCCGGCGCCCGGTCGCTGGCGCTTCTCATTGGAATTTCCGGCATCGTTTTAGTGGATACCGCAATTGGCTTTCCAGATACCCTTACGCCTTTCCCCTCGCAAGACTCACTGGTACAAGAAGCTCTCGCCGCGAATCCGGGGTATCGGTCAGCGTGCTATACGCTGTTTTCGCAAAGGTCCGCGCTCCTGTCGTCGTGGTTTGCCGTGCTTCCCACGTTTGCATTTACTTCCAGTTACTCTTATGTGGATTCGGTTCAATTCTCAAGTGTAGGCTCATGGGCAAACAATAACGCGTGGAGCCTGGGCGTCCAGTTGAACTGGAACATTCTCGACGGAACGTTTACGGAAGCGCAGATCCGGCGCGCAAAGGCTCAGGTACGGTCGGCCGAGGCGGACCTTGCAAACGCCCGGCGCACCACGGAAAACAATGTCCGAGTCGCCCTTGCCTCGGTGCTTGCGGCGCGGAAAAACCTTTCGATCGTCGTGCCCATACTTTCCGAAGCAAAAGAGAGCTACCTCCTTACCAAGGAGAAATTCAAGCTTGGAGCGGCATCAACGCTCGATCTGCTGTCGAGCCAGGTCACCTTCAATCAATCGTCGCAACAGGCAACAAATGCGATCTGCGATTATGACATCGCCCTGGCGCGTTTGAATCTGGCTGTTGGAAGATTGCAGTCGGTTCCATAACCCGGGAGGCACTCGTGATACTTGGGCTGGCTCGAACAATTCGGTCTCTCCGTTTGCCCGACGCATGCGCTGCCATCGCTGCGTTCACGATGCTCGGCTGCGGTCCACGGCCCCTTCACGTGGATTGCACCGCGGTCAAGCGCGGAGAGATCGTCGCAAGGGTAACTGCGCCCGGGAACATCGCCGCCACGAACGAAGTGCAGATCTCCGCATACGTCATGGGCATCATTACCCAGCTGCCGGTGGCCGAGGGAGATCGTGTGCAAAAAGGACAAAAGCTTGTGCAAATCGATCCGACGCTTTACGCAGCCCAGGAGCGGCAGGCGCAGGCAAACCTTGCACTGGCCAAGGCCGGTCTTATGCAAAGTCATGCGGATTACATCCGCAACGCCGGACTGTTCAAGCAAGCCCTTATTTCGCCGCAACAGATGGAAACCTCGTCCACGCAGTTTCATTCGGACTCGGCCAGGGTGAGCCAAGCGGAAGGGGCACTTGCGCAGGCCCAAGACCAGCTGTCAAAGACCGCGATATATTCGCCCTTGGACGGGACCGTTACGCAGCTCAATGTCAAAAAAGGCGAGGTTGTGGTGACCGGCACCATGAATATTCCCGGCTCGGTGCTCATGACCGTCTCGAATCTGGGAATCATGGAATTCGACGCGCAGGTTGACGAAAGCGATTTGCCGAGCGTGGCGCCGGACCAGAGTGCCTCACTGGCCATCGACGCGCTTCCCGACACGACGCTCCATGGTGCGGTCTTCGAAGTGGGCAGAGCTCCCTTGGGCGGCCAGCCTCAAGCGGGGGCGGCTACCTCTGTGACCTATCTCGTCAAAATCGGAATTCCCGGCAAGGTGCACGCCCTCACGCCGGGCATGTCCGGCACCGCAGACATTACTGTTGCAGACAAGAAGAACGTTTTGTACATTCCGATTCAGTCCGTGGTAGCCAGACAGGTGGAAACGGAAAAACGGCAGTCCACCGAACGCGAACAAACCCGAGGCCATCGACCCCAAGCGGTGCCCGCCTCAGCGCAACAAGCGCAAAAGGAAAAGGAACAGAACGCGGTGTACGTTAACAAAGGAGGTATTGCCCGTGTCGAACCGATAAGCATCGGCATCTCGGACCCGAACAGTATAGAAATAACGGGCGGCCTTAAAGAAGGCCAGCGCATCGTTTCCGGCCCGTTTTCCGTTCTTCGCACTCTTAAGGACGGTGATAGGGTTCAGGAAAAGAAATGATGAGCTGGAAAGAATCGTCATGCGTCAAGCCTGTCGAATTATGAACGTCACGAAAACGGTTTCTTCGCAACCTGTTAATCCAATACCTCGTTAGACCGGAAGCCCATGATTATAGATATGGAAAACGTCACCAAGGAATACCAGATGGGCAAAGTCCGCCTCCTGGTGCTCAAGGGTATTTCATTGACAATAGAAAAAGGCGACTATGTCGCGATCATGGGACCGTCGGGCTCAGGCAAATCAACGCTCATGAACCTGCTTGGCTGCCTGGACACACCCACCTCCGGAAGGTATCTCCTCGGAGGCGAGAACGTCGCCACAAAAGACGACGACGAATTGGCCCATATCCGTAACCGCACCATCGGTTTCGTGTTCCAGACTTTCAACCTGCTGCCTTCCGAGGCATCGGTCCGCAATGTGGAGCTGCCGCTTCTATACGCAGGCGTCAACGCCGCGAAGCGGCATGAAGCGGCACGGCGGGCGCTTGCGGCCGTCGGCCTCGGCCACCGGTTGGCCCATCGGCCCACCGAGCTTTCCGGAGGAGAATCGCAGCGCGTGGCCATCGCACGCGCTATTGTCAATGAGCCGCCGATCATCATGGCCGACGAACCCACCGGCAACCTCGACACTGCAACCGGCGTGGAGATCATGGGCATATTCGACCGGATTCACGCCGAGGGGAAAACCATCATCCTGGTAACGCATGACGAAACCGTGGCGCGCCATGCCAGCCGCATTGTGCGGTTGAAAGACGGGCTCATTGCCTTAGACGAACAAGCGCAGCGCGAAGCGTCACCATCCCCGGCCAACCGGGGTGCGCCATGAACATGATCGAACCGGTAAAACTGGCCTTCGGCGCGATACTGGCTCACAAACTTCGGTCTTTGCTCACCACCCTCGGCATCATGATAGGCGTACTCACGGTGATAGGCATGCTTGCCCTTATCGACGGGCTGAACCGGCTCGTGGGCCAGCAACTTTCTTCCATCGGCAGCACCACGCTGTATGTGCAAAAATTCGCATGGGTCATGAGCCGCGCGGAGTTCATCGAGACCAGAGGCAGGAAAAATCTCACTGTTCAGGATGCCGATGCTATTGCACGCCTGGCGCAATCGGTGCAGCGGGTGGCGCCCATGCTTACGCTTTTCGCCACTGTACGATACCGAGGCCAGGAGGTCGACGGCGTCCAGATTATAGGTACCACGCCCGATTTTCTTACCATACAGGATTACGGTATAGAAAGCGGCCGGCCGCTAACGGTTGTAGACGAACAACACGCCCTCCAGAACGGCCTCGTCGGCTCGACAATCGCGGAAAAACTGTTCCCCGCCATCGATCCGCTTGGAAGGAATATCACGATAAACCGGCAGCGCTTCACGGTAATCTCGACTCTCAAGAAGAAAGGATCGTTCTTCGGTAGCGACCAGGACAACCTTATTATCATTCCACTCTCGGTTTTTATGAAACGGTTTTCCGGCCAGGTCACCGAACGGGGTTTCGAGAGCGTCACCGTCGTTGTCCAGCCTCTCGACGAAGCACACATAGAATCTGCCAAGGGGGAAATCTCCTCCATCCTCAGGAAGATCCGAAAGGTGCCCGCCGGAAAACCGGACGATTTCAACATCAATACCGCAGACGAGCTGCTGTCTCTTTACAGGAAGATAACCACCGGCATTTTCGGGCTTATGGTAGGCGTGACGGCGTTGTCCCTTGTCGTCGGCGGAATCGGGATCATGAACATCATGCTCGTTTCGGTGTCCGAACGGATCAGAGAAATCGGGGTCAGGAAAGCAATAGGTGCGCGCAGGCGCGACATACTCGCACAGTTCCTGATCGAGGCTGTATCCCTGTCCCTCATCGGCGGCGTTATCGGAATGGGATTGGGGTTCCTTATGGCATGGGCTGTGTCGCACGTGGTCAAGCTTCCCGCAGCCGTATCGTGGTGGTCGATTCTGCTTGGATTCGGCTTCTCTGCGTTTGTGGGTGTGTTCTTCGGGTGGTACCCGGCGTCGAGGGCATCAAAGTTGAATCCGATTGAGGCGCTCCGGCATGAGTAATTCTTCAATCCCCGGGTTGCAGTGATCTGGTCGGCGCAGGCGGTTCCAACCGAACAAAAAGTAACTGCAAGCGCGCAGGTGGCAAGGAGCGCGGCCCCAGGTGAGGAGCGTGGCTCCCTATTTTTCTTGAAGCACCGGGCCCACGCGAACGACATAGGCGCCGCCGGAAATCCCCAGATCTTTTCGCAGATCAACACTTTCCTTATTGGAAATCCTTTGTGCAACCAGCCTGCCCGACAAATCATATACCGCAAGCGAATAGTCGTGACCCGGCGAAGCGCCACGAAAAGAAAAACGGCCGCCGGTTACCTTGAACATGCGAGACAAAGACGCCGGCGTCTTCTGCGGCACGGCGAGGGCAACGGCGACCGGGTTTCCCTGCCCCGATCCGAGGGTCACCGTGGTTCCATTGTACGCCATTGTTTTTGCAGAGCCGTTCGGGCTTGCAGTGAGTTGCGCGAATGTGTAGGCGCTGAGGGGCTTGGCTGTTCGTTCGAGGACGTAGATTTGGCCCGGCGCGGTGCCGAAGGAAACCACGCTGTCTGATGAGGTCAAGAGCACGGTGTTGTCCGATGATTTCCGGACCTGAAGTTGCTGGTTTCCCCAGGGGTTGATCACCGCCGCCGGTTCTCCATACTGGCTCTTGAGGCCGACATACTTGATTTCGCCGCTTTCCTTTTCCGAACTGACCAGAAACCCTCCTCGCGCGAGCAGAGTGAATTTGCTTACCAACGACGCGGTAGTCGGCAGCGCGGGAAACACTCTTATCGTGTCGTTGTAACTCTGAAGCAGGGACTCGTTCATCACCACAAGATGCACGCCGATGAATTCGAACACGCCGTTTGTATTGTTTGTGAAGCCGTTGGGATAGCTCTGGTACGTAGCCAGCATCTGTTTCATGCCGTTCATCGCATTGTCACCGAGCCCGAGCCGCGCAGCCTGGATCGCGTCGGGCGACCAGATGTTCGAGTATGGATTCGGCCTGCTGTTCCAGTTGTTGAGCGCGGTCTGATAATCCGGTTTTCCGATCCCGGTGACGCTGTACGGCCACATTATTTCGCACGCAACATTTTCTCCATTTTCCTGGGGAACGGTGGGCGGATCGTAGGCCAGATACCGGGTTCCCCCATTGTACGCCTCGGTCTTGAAGGGAACGAGGCTGTCGAGAATACCCTGCCAGCGCGGCCACAAAGCGCCATCCACGTTCAATGCCTTTGCAACCTGGATCACCTGAGGAAACAGCGAACGCACCGCAGCCAGATCGGTTATGGCGTTCTTTACATTCCAGTACGTTTCGTGCGCATTGGAATTCGCCATGTAATACTGTTTTGATCCGGCATCGTACGACAATTTCCCGGCATAGAATTGCGCCGTTGCTTTCATGTACGGATACGCGGTGTCCCGCAGGAAAGCCGAATCGCCGGTATAAGCGAACCGCATGAACATGTTTGACGAAACTTCCGCGCCGGTTGAGTAGATTTTGTCGGTATAGGTGCTGCTCGTGGTCCACGTCGGATCGCCGTTGAAGCCCATGGTTTCGGGGGTCCAGGCGCCGTTTATGGAAAAGTCGGCGTTGGTGTACGATTCGATCGCGGCGAGGTTCCGGCTGTACAGCCGGTAGAATCCGGCGATCGCATCCGGATGATTGGATGCCAGCATGGAATTGTATACGTCGCGCTGGTTCCAATACCAGTAGGCTCCGCTCCAGTGTATGCCGATATCGGCGTTGCTTTTGAATACCCCGTTGATAAAGTGAAACGGATAGTTGCCGTATGCGCCGGACGCGATGATGTACTCGGCGAGATAGTAAAAGTTCTCAAGGTAGTCCGCGTCGCCGGCGGCGTCCGAATACTGGACAAACGATTTGTTCCAGAAGGCGTGCCACCAGGCGGTAAACGCCGACAGCGTCGCGGCATACCCTGCGGCCTTTAGTGACGCGAGGAGGCTGGTCGCCTGGGTCACCGAATTGTTCCCGGGCGCATTGAGCCTGCTTGCGCAGGCGATCCAGATTGTGTAACTTGATGTCGGCGTCACCATCAACTGAACTGTTCTGTTGTCAACTTGTTTGCTGGTGAAAGCGGCGCCGTCAACGGTGGCCGCCAGCGTATACCCGAAATTGTTTGCATCCGTCTGGCCCCGGCTGACTCCCGCCGCGTTCTGGTTCGCAAACGAGGTGACCGTTTTCCACGTGTTGATGTCCGGCACGTCGGCCATCATGGAGTTCCAACCGCCGGTTGACGTCATCTGCGTGTTCGGATCCCACATGCTCACCTGGAAGGTCACTGATTTCACCCCGGAACGGCTGTCTTCGACATGAATGCCGAGCACTTCCGAGTTCGGGGACCCCATTATCGTCACCGTTCGATTGCTGTCGTACTTGGCGGTGATCGAGCCGTCGTACAGCGAAAGGGACTGCTGAAACGTGGTGTAATTTGAATCCATGCCCGGACTTGTCGACAAATTCAACAACCCTTCCGAAAAACAGGTCTCCTCCGAAGCATCCACGCCGGTTACCTGCGCGGTAATTCCATTGACATTCCAGACCATGGCGCCCACCCGGCCGTTTCCGACCGTGAGCGCGTTTGTGAAATTGGTAATGGGCTTGTTGAATACAATATCGCTTTTCGACAGGTACTTGCCGTAGTCGACCGAGAGCACGCCCTGGGTTTGATCGAACGACTGGGTGGCGGCACACACGGTGGTTTGAAGGCAGGCGATGGTAAGCAATGTCATGTGCAGAGCAATCAAACGCTGGTTCATGGATTCCTCCAACTTAAATGATGATAAATTCGGAAACGCGTAAATCCACTCTCACTTTCCCGACCTTTACGGCATTGTCTTGACCGTGACGATATGCACGCCGTTCGAAACGTTGAAATCTTCTCGTAAATCAACAGAGTTCCTCTTAACGATTTTGATCCCCTCAAGCTTGCCTCGCAGGTCGTAAACGGCAACGACCTTGACCTTCCCTGCAAAAGCCTTATCAAAAACTATGCGGTCGCTTGCCGTTTTGAGAGTCATAGGAAGCTGCATGAACGCCGTGAGTCCGGCCGCCTCCCGGGGGCGTATTCGGACAGGAGCGCATGAAATCTGTGCGCCAGCGTACACTAGTTGACAATCAGGATTCTCCGTTTGCCCCTCGCCGACACCGTGGTTACTTTTCACATATACGATATTGAAAACTTTTTTCTGGTCCATGCCGGCAAAGCTGCCGCTCCGAACGCCAATGATTACATTTTGAGGATTGTCGATGTAGGTAATCGGAATTGTCGCGTATTGCCCTTGTTCGTAATTGTAATTGTCGTTCTCATCTTCGTACAGGGAGAAGCTTCCGTTTGCGCCGGAGTACACCCGCAGTTCGACGGTATCGGCCGGTTTTTCCGTCGCGTATTGGAGCTCCGGCCCCATGGGCACGATTGAACCTGCGCGGACGTATAATGGTATCGTCTGCAGCGGCGCGGACCCGGTGATCGTCGTTCCCCCGTTGACCTGGGTCCCGGTCCAAAAGTTCCACCATTTGCCCGCCGGCAAATAGACCTGGCGCGTGGTCGAGCCAGGCGTGGTAACGGGGTTGACCATGATGGCGGGTCCGAACATGTACTGATTGGATATACTCCGTACAGTAGGATCAGACTGAAAATCCATTACCAGGCCGCGCATGATGGTATATCCCTGATTAGTCACCATTGATGCGAGAGAGTAAATGTACGGCAGGAGCCTGTAACGCAGATTCATGTAGTTAGTCAAGATTGGGACGGCCGTCGTGTCATATCGCCAGGGTTCCTTGTCGCCGCAGCCATGCACTCGGAACATCGGACAAAAGGCGCCGAATTGGAACCAGCGGACCATTTTCTCAGAGTCGCAATTTGTCCAGTAGCCCCCAATGTCGTCGCACCAATAGGGTATTCCGGACAGGCAGAAATTGAGGCCGCCGGCAATTTCCTTCCTGAACGTTGACCATGCGGAATCTATGTCTCCCGACCACACCGTCGTCGCGAAGTGCTGCTGACCGGCCCAGGCGGAACGGGTGAGCGTATATACCCTTTTGCTCGCGTCATACAGACGCCTGCCTTCGTAGGTCGTTTTACATTGCACGGATGAATACGCCGGACAGCGCCAGTCCAGGTTCTGATACATGCTTCCTTCCGTAGCGTCGTGCCAGAATGCGTCGAATCCCTTGGGCATGATCGCGTCTTTGATCTGCCGCCAGTATATCGAATCGCAAACAGGGTTGAAAGGATTGAAATACTCTCCGTTGTAATCGGACGCCTCAAGGCAGCCGGCTGCATTCAGTTCATTGTAATTCGCGGTTCCGGATGCAAAGGCCGGCCAGATCGAAAGCATGCAATGCTCGTGAAGCTTATGGATTGAATCGCACATTGCCGAAGGATCAGGATAGTTGGAATTGAATATGTGCGAGCCGCACGCGGTCCACCAGTTCCAGTCCTGGACGATCATGTCGATAGGGAGTTTCCGGTTCCTGAATTCCTTGGCTATATTGAGGATCTCGGCCTGTGAACCATATTGACATTTGCTTTGAATGTACCCATACGCCCATTTTCCGAACATCGGTGCATTGCCGGTGGCCAACCGATACCCGCTGATCACCGAATCGACGGCTGGTCCGTAAATGAAATAGTAATCCAGGAAGGGCGAGGAGTTGGCGTGGATATTCATGACCGTATTGTTTTGCTGCCATTGAATCGACCATAAAGAATTGTCCCACAGAATGCCGTAACCCTTGCTCGAAACAGCAAACGGAACGACATATACGGAAGTGTATTGTTGAGGATATAACGTGACATTTCGTCCGTTATACGTGATGCTCGAATCGTGTTCGTACTGGCCAAGCCCGTAAATCGCCTCGTTCGACGCGATTGTAAAGGGAGTCGTAAAACTGTATGGCGCATCGGGAAACGTGGTGCTTGCGGCCATGTCGTTTCCGCTGTTCAGCGCAAGTGATGATCCCGAAAGGTCTCCAAAATTGATTGCACCGGTCGACGTGGTGACTGAAACTGAAATTGCGGAAGTCGCAATCCATACCTGGCCGGGCGGCTCGGTGACGGTGTATGATACGGCGTCCCACGATGTCTTGATGATCGCGGTAAAATCCTTGGCGACGAAGGTGCTGCCCGGCGTGCACCAGACGCGGATGATCGTCGGCGTGCATACCGTCACGTTCAACATGCCGCTCTGCATGGTAAACTGGACGGTCTGTCCGTTCTTCACGTAGCTTACCACCGGGCCCAATGATGCTGCGTTTGCGGTGTGCTGCAGCAGGATTGCCATTCCTATGAGAATTACTGAAAAATGCGATTTCGCCGACGCCGCACATGAGCAGCGCATTGATTTTGACATACCAAGTCCCACCCTTTTTTATCAGAGCATTCCGTTATCGCAACGCTTTAACTTTCACGGTATACACGCCGTTCGGTATGCGGTCCACTATTTCCGGCTCGCAAGAACAACCGTACGCGCTTCAACTGGATACCGCCTTGCCGCATCCTTCATGCAGACTTTCACGATGTAAACGCCGGCGCCAAGATCACCGGAGGGACAGGAAATCGCGTCGGCGCCTTTGTGTGACGAAAATTTTTGACCGCTCCAGATCAACCGTCCCGAGGAGTTGAAAATCGAAATCTCGGCTGTGCCGTTTTCGCCCGGAACGGCATAGCGGACCATCAACGCGTTGCGCGCTTGCGCCACGGTCATGCCGCAGCCTTCGCCTGGATTCTGCGACGGCACTTTGACCGCCGTGGCCGGAAGCGTGTCGGGAATCCCGATGTTGTTTTTTCCAAAGGTGACGATGAACGTGGCCGGCGCATCGTTCTGGTACGCAAGCTGGCCCGGAACTCTGTTTATAAGTTGACATGAGTCGAAATAGGCTGACCCCACAGACCCGGATTGGATCCAGATTGCCGTTTGCGCGGGATGGTCGATGATGTTGTTTGGCTGGACGTTCATGGTGACCGTGTTGCTGCCGACGGTCATCCCATAAAATTGCGCGTCCTTGATGGTGTTATTGGAAATGGTCACGTTGACCACTTTCCCTCCCGGAGAGGCATTGACGGCCATGCCGGCAGGATTGCGGCGTCCGCCGCACCGCATGATGACATTGCCGGTAACCACCGCCGAGTCTAGGTTATTGCCGTCGGAGCCGAAAACGCCGATGTACATGCCCGCTTCTTTTACGTCGTCGAGAATCAGGTTGTTTTCCGCGCGCACATTCTTGCCGCCCGCTATTCGCAGGCCGTTTGCCCACCACATGCCCACCGTGGTGTTGTTTCGCAGGGTGGCGCCATTGATCTCCTGTGATTCCGTGACGGAGTAGATTGTGGCCCCGTCGTCGCCGCAGCCGCGCGTGAAGTTGTTTTGCGCGAGAAGGTTGGTTCCGACACCGCCGCCGGCGGAGCCGTTATTCATGTTAAGACCATCGCCCCAGCATAGTGAGGACCGGCTGTTCTGGAGAGTGCCGTTTGTGCCGCAGCACCAGAATCCGGCCCAACAACCGTGAATCGCCCACACCCGGTCGATGAGCCAATTTGTTCCTGCGATATTGACGCCGCCCATGCCCTGGTCGCGCTGCACGGTCACCGCATCGACGCAGAAATCCTCCAGCGTGCAGGAGACCGCCTGGATCTGCCCCATGGTGAAGTACAACGTGGTATACCACATTCCCGCTCCCGCTATCGTAACGCCGTTGGGGCTGAAATTGGCGGTCAAATAATATTTGCCGGCAGGAACCCACACCGACTTGCCCTTGGACTTTGCATCGGAACAACACGAATTGAATGCACCGTTGACACTTGCAGTATCCGCCCCCGTGGCTCCGTAATCGGCAACCGACAGCGAATTGGCCGGACGCGACTTTGGAGCGGCGGATTCGAGATCGATGCAGTCGATGTAATAAAACGAGGCGGTGTTCGCCGCGTCCTTTTTGAGCACGATCGTATCGCCGGCGTGAAGTGCGGCGCCGGTGATGTGGGTTCGGGACTCATCGTAAAACACGTGCGGACCGCCTGTAGAGGGAGTCTGGCTCATGCCGTTGTTGTTGCCGTCCGTACCGTCGTACACCCACGTTTGCCGTGAGGTAAGCGGTATGGCCTGGCGGAGAATTCCGTTTATGTAAAGATCAAGCGTGGCGTCGATCCCGCCGCCCGTTGGCGAGTCCGGGATGCACTCGCGGATATTGATCGTGTTGGCGCTGTCGACCGGGTTGACCCACGTTACAGAGGCGCCGGCGGCGCTGAGCTCGACACAGCTCCTGCCCGAGGCTTCGAGTTCCGGGCTCGACAGCGCGTTGGCGGGTATTGTCTGCAACGTGCGCACAATGGCCCCTCCGCCGATGACACCGGCCTCGGCTTCGATGGTGGTGAACGGGGTCGTTGCCCCAACGGTTTGCGCGGCACCGACTCCCCGAACCAAAAGAAAGCACCATAGTATCAGAACCACGTTGCGGAAAATTTGGGTGGTCCCGCAGCAGGTGTTTGATGTCTTCATGATTGGAAGCCTCCCCTTTTGACACATGGTTTACCGGACAAAAGACCAAGTTGCACTGACAATCAGCTAATATAAGAGATCCAACTTATAAGAGAATTTGCGATTTATTAATTTCATTGAGATGGTTATATATTAATGAATGATCCGTCCTCTGCGTGGATCGTGTCCGGTATGGACAAGAACGGACTAGCAGGGTGTTGAAAAAGTCTCCCTTTTGTAAACATTTATCCTTATATTATAGGGGAACCCCAACCAAGGAGTATTGATGAGAGGTTCCCAGCCAGCCCAAGGCGGTATGTTCAGCTTCGTTTCTCCGGATTCCCGAGTGCCGGCAACACACCCGCTTCGTCGTGTCAAACAGTTTACGGACATAGCGCTGCGCCGCCTTTCTCGTGACTTTGAGGCGATGTACAGCCGGATGGGACGCCCTTCGATACCGCCGGAATGGCTTTTGAAAGCACAGATATTGATGGCTTTGTTTTCGATACGGTCGGACCGGTTGTTTTGCGAGATGCTGGACTATAACATTCTGTTCCGATGGTTTCTTGACATGGATCTGGATGCGGCATCGTTTGATCATAGTGTGTTTTCGAAGAACCGAGATCGACTTATGGAACAGGAGATTGCGCACCGGCTGATGCAGGAAATCGTGCGTCTTGCTCGTTCCGAAGAGTTGTTGTCCGATGAGCATTTCACGGTTGACGGCACGTTGATTGAAGCCTGGGCATCGATGAAGAGCTTCAAGCGAAAAGACGCGGAATCGGCGAACAAGACTGACGATGATCGGAGTAATCCGTCGGTTGATTTCCACCATGAGAAGCGAAGCAATGAGACACATCAGAGTTCGACCGATCCAGAGGCGCGGTTGGCTCGGAAGAACAAGAGAACGGGAGCGCAGCTGGCGTATTCCGGTCACGTGCTGATGGAAAACCGAAATGGGTTGTGTGTTGATATCGCCATTGCGCCAGCGACGGGGACAGCGGAACGGGATATGGCGCTTGAGCTGATAAAGCATGAACGCAGGCGCGGAAAACGCCGGATGAAGACGGTGGGTGCAGACAAAGGGTATCATGCAACCGAATTTATCAAGAGCCTGCGACGCCTGCACGTGAAGCCTCACATTGCCGAGAAGGCCAACACTTCGCTTAAAGGGTTGGATGGAAGAACGACTCGGCATAAGGGATACAGCGTAAGTCAAAGGAAACGAAAACGGGTTGAAGAGATATTTGGGTGGATCAAGAGCGTCGGTGGCCTGCGGAAAACTCGGGTAAGAGGAATACGAATCAACCAGACTGTTGCCTACGTGGTTGCCGCAGCGTACAACTTGATACGCATGGTTAAGTTGATGCCGCAAACGGTGGGGGCAGCATGAGAATGGCCTGGGAATCCGGGGAAATGCCTCGGAACGAGGCAGGTAAAACCTCTCTGACATATGTAAAGTTGAAGTTAGGTTCATAAAAAATCAACAAGAGCGCTTCTGTTAGGACTATTTCAACAACCTGCTAGGGTTCAGCCGCCCGGCACGTCCTTTTTTGCATTTGGAAACACATGCCGGTTGCCTGAACCCATACCCCCTCCGCAGGTGCACCCCTAGAAAATGCGGTTGCAAGCGTCAACATCCGTGCGGGGGCACCCAGAGAGAACAATGAAAAAGGCCTGGCGTTTTAATTGATAATCGGTAAATAAAAAATCATGCCGGAGACTTTTGTTTTGCGTTAGGCAGGACTGGAGCGGGCCCGCCATAGCGGGAGTGCCGGCCGACCCTCGCCGCAGGCGACCAGGGCGGTCCGGCACCGAGGCAATAGGCCGAGCCCGTAAGGAGGGCCGACCCGAGCGAAGCGAGGGGACCGCCCATCTATTTTCTGCACTCTTTTCTAGTGTCTCTCCATCTCACCCCATGTTTTCCCCGAATCAACCAATGACCCCGGCGAACAAAACGCCAATGCTTCCGCTCCGTCAATATCCTTCAGCACGGCCATTCTGCTGTGCGGCGCGTCGGGGGCCGGCTCCTCCACTGTCGCAACGGCTGCGGAAAGAGTGCCGGTCCGGCCCAGTTCGGGCAGGTCGAACGTGCATACCCATGTTTCGCCCACGGCGGCAGGTGCGTCGCATGCAAGACATAGGTGAAGCTCCCGGCGGTCCTTGCGAAACCGCGTAAGCAAACCGGTGGTCCCACTGCCGTTTTCTTTATTCCGGATCGACACCGGAATGTCCAGAAGCATGTCGCCGCCGTCACCCTGTATCCCGCGTATCGAATACACCCTGATCGGCAAGGATTTCCCTTTGACAAGCGCCGGAGGAAGCTCGACTGCGGTGCACAGGTGCGAGGCCGGATCGTAGGTCTGCTGCGCGGCAAACACCTGCAAGCGCGATGCGAGCGACTCGATGCGCTGGGCCAGATTGACGTTGTCGCCGATGATGGTGTATTCCATCGTATCTTCGCCGCCGATGTTGCCTCCTGCAAATTCACCCGTGTTGCACCCGATGCCCACGTGTATCTGCGGCTGGCCTGCGGCGGCAAGCTCGCACCCGAATTTCCACACCGCGGCCTGCATTTCGATGCTTGACCGTATCGCGTTTTCCTGCGCGTTCTCGTCTGCAAACATAACATTCCAGAACGCCATAATCATGTCGCCGCCGAACTTGTGCAGGGTGCCGCGGTTTCTGGTGATGATCTCCGTGGTGATGCGGAAATGCCTGTTGAGCAATTCCACTACCGCAAGCGCGCTCAGGTTCTCCGCCAATGCGGTAAACCCCACGATGTCGCAGAAGAGAACGGTGCCGCGTTTGCGCTCTCCGCCGAGCGTGAGGGGAATGGTGCCGTCTATGACGCCTTCAACCACGTCGGGCGACAGATACCTCGATAATTGCGTGCGCACCTGCGTTTCCTTTTCCACCGCCGTATACAGCTCGGCGTTCTTGATGGCAATGGCCGCCTGTCCCGCGATGCTGGTGAGCATGGCAAGGTCGTCGGCGCCGAACGCGTGCAGGCTCGACATGGTGTCAACGCTGATCACGCCCAGCAGTTCGTCCTTGCACACGAACGGCGCGCACATGAGCGAGCGTATCGACAGGTTGACAATTGACTGCTGCGATACGAAACGTCCGTCTTTTTGCGCGTCCGACGAAAGGATCGACTGTTTCTTCGAGACCACGGCATTGATTATGGTACGGCTTACCGGAAATTCCTCCTGAGGACCGCCGCCCGCGCGGGTGCGTCCGAGGGACGGGGCCAGTTCACCCGATGTCTTGTCTCGCAGCATGATGAATGCGCGATCGGCGTGCGGAAATATGTCAAAAATGCTGCTCATGATCTTCTCAAGCAGCGCCCCCGGCTTTTCAAGCGCGCCAAGGTCCTGCGACACCTTTACCATTGCCTGCAGCCGCTGCACCGCGTCAAGCAGGCCCTTCTGCGACGCTTTTTCCCCGTCACGCACCCCAAGCGCTGACAACGACGCGTCCATGGTCGCGCTTACCATCGGAGCCCTCGTCTCCGAGGTGAGGATCATGGAAAGGCCTGCGAACCTGCCACCGGCCGGCCTCTCGCCGATGGTGACCGTCCTGGCCGGGTCTTTTTTCCGTATCGCGAGCGGGTCCCTTCCTTCGGAACGGAACACCATGCGCGCCGGCCCGATTGAAATTTCGTCGCCCTCGTAGAGCGGTTGCGGCACATGCCTGTGCAACTCACGCTTGTTTACCAGCGTGCCGTTTGCCGAGCCAAGATCGAAAATCACGAAGTAATTGTCTTTTTCCCGGATCGATGCGTGCTGCCTGCTCACGTTAGAATCCGGCACGCAAAAGGCATTGTCGGCGTTGCGGCCGATCACGGTCTCTTCACCGAGCCTGACCGTTTTTCCGCGGCTGTCGCCTTCCACGATTTCGAGATACGCCATAAGGGTTCTTTTGGGGGGTTGTTTGCGGAATTTCCGTGTTCACTGACGCCAAAGATAATGAACTATTATTACTCCGGCGACCACATATGCACAAAATAAGACACCGATTTCACAGTTCAACGGCCGCCAATTTGTAGTACTGCCGGAGTAATGATTATACCATTTATGAAAGCCGGTTGTCATGATTGGAATGTAGTGTAACCTTATTAGTGAAAAAAAGATAATCTGCCGGGTAAACCCTATCGGGTTTCCCCGGTGTGCAGATCACGTTTCCGCAACGCCTTCATTAAAGCATGCCGCTTTGCGGCGATAAGAAAAAGACACAAATACAAGTCATCAAAGCAATTTGAGACAGGCTGGGTTTCCCCGGCAAATCATGATTTGAGTGTACTACAAAATATGTACATCAAAGACTTTCCGTCACTATATAATTTGAATGTGCAGGATAAAGAATGTACTCATCTCACTGGAAAGCGTACTATGAAGAAACAGCAACTTCTTCCGAGCGTATACGCCTATAACGACTTCAGAAAGTTCCTAGCCGACTATCAGAACGCCCGCCACGTCCGCGAACCTTCGTTTTCCAAGAGTGAATTCAGCAGATCGCTTCTGCTTCCCAACACCCGCAGTTACTTTAACGATGTCATGAGAGGCAAAAAAGTCTCGGAAACGTTTGCCTCACGGATCATCTCAACAATCGGGTTCAGTAGGCACGAGGCGCAGTACTTCCGCACCCTGGTACGGTTCAACCAGGCGGACAACGACGAGGAACGGGAACTGTCTTTTGAACAGCTTATAGCCCTGAACCGGACCCCAAAACGGATTCTTGACAAGAACATCCTGGTCTATTACAGCAAATGGTATCACGGCGTTATCCGCGCCATGCTTGAGATTTGGGATTTTAACGGGGATTATACGGTATTGGCAAATAAGATCAACCCTCCGATTACTCCGAGGGAGGCTAAAGACGCCATCACCCTGCTCTCCGACCTGCGGCTCATCAAGAAGAACTCCGCCGGCTTTTATAAACCGTCGGAAAAATCCATTTCAGCGCCCGAAAACATGCATGATGACCTTGTCCGGCTGTACCAGCTGAAATGCATGGGGCTTGCGCAGAAAGTGTATGCGGAACATCCCAGATCTGTTTCTTATTCGTCCACCAATACAATAAGCGTTTCGGATCTCGGGCATAAACGCCTGCTTTCACTTACCAAGAGATTTCAGGACCAGGTGCGGTCGCTTGTGCACAAGGACGAAAACGCCGCGACCAGGGTCTACCAGATGGGTGTCATTTTGTTTCCACTTTCCAAATAGGAGAAATCATGGTTGCCCTCAGGACATTGCCCGTCTTCCTGCTCGCGTGCGTGCTGCTTTTTTCGTGCACCAACAAAAGCGTAACCGGCACCACCGACGAAACGGTCGTCACCTCGGCGCACGTCTACAATCCCGACCATTCTCCCGCTGCCAATGCAACGGTCAAGGTGTTTGCCGTGAGCGACACCTCGCGTATTCCCGCGTACCAGACCACCACGGACAACACGGGAAAATATCATCTCGAAGTGGGCAACGGCGTATACAACGTGCTGGTGGGAAAAGACTCCCTTGGAGCGTTTCAGGATTCGGTGATCGTGCAGACATCGTATTCCACACTTTCCAATGACACGCTCGGCCGCCCGGGCGTCTTGTGCGGCGTGATCGTGATGCAGCCGATGGATAACCCGGCCACGGCCACGGTCCAGATATTGGGCACCGACAAATATTCGAATGTTCTGGAAAACGGCTCGTTCGTTATAGGAGGCATCCCGGCCGGCGAGTACTCGCTGCGCTCGGTTACGACGCTGCCCGAGTACACCCCAACCTTTACAAACATTACCATGGCGCCGACGATCAAGGATACTCTTCGAGACACAATCAAACTGATTTACACAGGCATTCCGGTGGTCCTGAACCTGAAAGCATCGTACGACACGCTTTCCGGGATCGTTACGCTCAGATGGGACACCCTTTCTTATTTCAATCTGCGCGACTTCCTTATTTACCGTGACCAGGGACAAATACTGACCCCTTCGACAACTCCTATCGGAACGTCCCCGATATGCACATTTACGGATACAATAGGCAACAGCTTTCCCGGATCGAGCGCCTTGTTTACTTACCGCGTCGCGGTACGATCGAAGGATTTTTCCATCGGCCAGACTTACGAGGAAGTTCAGGTGACCGCTGTTTCCCCGTTTTCGATTTATCTGAGGGATACGACTCCTGTGTACCTGGGAGTGCCTCACACACTTTCGGCCTTCGTTTTTGGCAGCGCAGGATCTGCTGTAGTCAAATACGCTTGGGACATAGGCGGTCACGGTTTCTTTTCGGCAAGCCAGGGGCCGGAAACCACGTTCGTTCTGCACGACACCGTTATCGCAAGAAATTATATGTGCATCCTTAAGACGACTGTCGGCACTGCGAGAACCATACTGGACACGGTGAACTTGCCGGTGTATCTGCAGTGGCAGAAAGTGGCGCAGGGGTTTGATTCGGTGAATTCGTTAAGTTATCATGCGGTGTCGCTGCCGGGCAAGATTGTTGCATTTATTGACAAGAGCGACATGCCGAACGTATACAAAACCGCCACATGGCAAAGTACAGACGGCCAGACCTGGACAAGGATCACGGATTCCCTGGAGATCCCGTTTTCACCATATTCAGGCAAACCGGTTAACTTCTTGAACCGTATTTGCCTTGTGGATGAAAACGGTTATCTTTGGACGTCAATCGACGGAGTCGGTTGGAGCAAGGACTCCGTTGCGCCGCTTTGCAGTACTCTTGAGACGGGTGCCGGCTTTACACCAGCCGTTGGGAACCTATGCACACCTGCGCTGTTTGTCGATGGAACAACCATCGTACTTCAGCCATTTCCAGGCACCGGGTCAACCAATATTCTTACGTCCACAGACCTTATCAATTGGGATAGTACAAGCGGCTTCCAAATGAGAAGTCTGGTTTCCGATTACGCGAATTACAATGGGACTCTTGCGGTGGTAGGATTCGATTGGAACCAACTCTCGTCGTGGGCTGGCATAAAGACCTCTGGGAGAATCAGCTACTTAGCATGTCCTGACCCAAGTTCGAGCAGCAGTCCCTTCGAATACAACATTATCGCCTACAAAAACACCTTCATTTACTCAAATAGTGCTTACGGCAACCTGTGGGCCCTTGCAAACGAGTCGACGCCAAGTTGGTTCCAATGTTCAGATCCTCTCACGGGAGCACAAAATTCCGATTATTCTCTTGTCGTTTTCAACAAAGAACTCTATTTGATCTCCGCTTCAGGTATTTACGAAGCAGCGAATTGACTGCAGGGCAACTTACAGGATTTAATGGCAGCAATAACTGATCCAAATAACTCGCATTGACAAAGGCCGTTCTTGCCTTGCTCCTTGTCGAAGCAGGAACGGCATTCGCCTCGCGACAACCTCCACGGCAAACGACCGGCGTCATTCTTCCGGCTGGAGAATAGCAACCAACCTGTTCAAACACGAAACCAAGCCTGGGCGTTTCCAAGACTTGGGCAAAAACACCTGCGTCGTCCAATAGTCTGTGCTTCCTCGCCAACCTTTAGGAAGACCCCCGCTTCCCTCCTTGCTCATAATTTCTTCTTGACCCTCCAATTCCTATTCGTTATATTTTAACCATCCGGTTAAACCATATGACTAAAAAGCAAACCAACAAATCACTCCTTCACCCCGACCTCACCACCGAGCAGAAGATCCTCGCCGCGGCCCGCGAAGAATTTTCCGAACGCGGCATCGACGGGACGCGCATGCAGGCCATCGCGAACAGGGCGGGCGTCAACAAGGCGCTGCTTCATTACTATTTCCGGTCCAAAGATAAGCTGTTCGAAGTCATTATCCGCGACCTGGTTTCCGGCATTTGGCGCGCTATCCGCGCCGATCTGGACCGTCAGCCGCAGGCGCTTGATCTGCGTTCCGCGGTCCGTTCGCTCGTTTCGGCCTACATCACCGCGTTGTCGCAGCAACCCGAGATACCTCGAATTCTCATCCGGCAATTGCTCAACCGGGACAAGAACGTCCGTGTCATTGCGCGCACGATCATAAAGGAAGTCGGCGACGCGCCTCTGCGCATCGTTGCGGCCTTTCAGCGGGAAGTGAAGGCCGGGGACATTAAGAAAGCGGACCCGGTCCAGCTCATGCTGAATATTGTCGGCATGGTTATTGTCACCTTCTTGAGCCAGCCCATTGCCGAAATCGTTCGAAAGGAAACCGGATTGAGCATTCCTTACGACGAAAGATTTTACAAAGCAAGAGTGGATTCGATCGCCGACATGGTATTCGACGGCATTTCGATCAAGGAGCGCACATCATGAAACGCACCGGTATCCCCCAATTCTGTCTGTTGCTCGCGGCACTGGTTCCCATCCATTCATTCGGCCTGAGCCTGCGACAGGCTCAGGAATCCCTGCTTGCCAATAACCTCGATATCGTTATGGCCTATCAGGACTACTGCAAGAAGGCGTACGAGGAGGCGGAAGCGAAAGCGATGTGGTATCCGTCGCTGGACGTAGTTGGGTCATACAACTATTTCACGGAAAAGAATTCATTACTATTTCCAAGCGATGTCCCAGGATTTCCCCCGGCTCTTGCCGGGCAAACATTACCGTTGGGCAACAACTACCGCGCAGAAGGCGGCCTCGACCTGAGTTATCCGCTCACGACCGCTTTTGTCAATATGTACAACGTGCGATACCGCCACCTTGCGCTTCAAATGAAGGACGCCCAGAACGCGGGCCTCAAGAACCAGCTTTCTTTCCGGCTCGGCGCCCTGTACTTTGCCTGGGAGCTTTCCTACAGCCAGGTGGAAGTGTACCAAACGCTCGTGCAGCAGCTTGAGGACCAGGCAACCCAGGCGCGCAATCTCACTGCAGGCGGGCTTGCTTCGTCGTCCAAAATCCTTGATGCGCTTGCTCGCCTTGCAAGCGCACGGGCCGACCTTACAACCGCGCAAAACCAGTCCGATTCGCTGAGGCTGGAGCTTATCAATTTTACCCAATGCAAAGATTCCGGCCTTACGCCTGAGACTTATTCGTTCGGCCTTGATTCGGCCGCCCTTTCCTCGCTCGACACCGTGGAACTCAACACGGGACGGCCCGAACTCGCCGCAACGGATTATTACATTTCGCAGCAGTCCGCCCTCAAGGACATAATCGGCGGGCAGAAATATCCCAATCTTGTGGCCTCGGTGGGATACCGTTACGCCAATCCCGGGCTTAAAATGGGCGGCAGCGATTTCATGGGATACGGGCAAGCCGGCCTGCAGCTCAAATGGAGCACAACGACGCTGTTTGATTGGTCCGCGCCGTCCAGCCAGCAGAAGCAAACGTCATATCAGATGGAAATCGCCAGATTTCAGAAGCAGCAAATGATCGAAGCGTGGAACAACGCAATCAAGAACGCGAAGCTCCAGGTGACGAGGGCCATGCGCCAGCACGAGGCCGCGCAGGCTTCGCTTGATGCCGCCGAGGCCGTGGTGACCGACGCGAAAAACGGCCTTGCAGCGGGCACGATAACCCAGGCCGATTATCTCAATGCGCTCACCTCACGGGCCAAGGCCGACCTTCTTGTGAGGCAGGCCGTGTTCACGACAAATATGGCGGTATTGCATCTCTATTTTGCATCGGGAAAGGAACTTAAATTCTAGGAAGAGTTGGGCATTCACAATTGACAGTTGAAGACAATGGCCGTCGATTGATGGCCACCGTGATAATCGGCACTATTGCAGAAAAGGGGTTCATATGATCGTCAATCGAATTGTGGGCGTCATTCTGTCCGGCCTGCCGGCGCTTTTCTTCGCCTGCAGTCCCACCAACAGCAAGGACTTTGTCGGCTCGGCCGTGGTAGAGACCCAGACGTATCAGATCGCCACAACAGCGCAGGGAACCATCGTCGCGCTTTTCAAAGACGAAGGCCAGCAGGTTGCGAAAAGCGAACTCGTTGCGGTCATCGACACCATTCCTCTCGTGCTCAGGCTGAACGAGCTTTCCGCCGCGCTCGGCGAGCTTACCAGGAACATTGCGGCCAAGAGGGACGAAGTTTCGTCCCAGGAATCGGACGTGCACGGTGTGGAGCGCGAGTACAAGAGGATTGCAAAGCTCGTGCAGGAAGGATCCGCTCCGTCCCAGCAAAAAGACAATCTCCAGACCCAGGCCGAATCGTCTACGCTTCTGGTACAGGCGAACAAATCAACGTTGTCGAGTCTTCAGGCGAAAATCACTACGATTAACGCGCAGCGGGCCGAGCTGCTCGACCAGGTCTCGCGCTGCTACGTTCACTCCCCGGCCGCAGGTGTGGTCCTGACGAAGTACAAGAACCTCGGCGAGGTTGCATTGCCCGGTAATCCCGTGTTCGAACTTGGCAAATACGACACCATGCAGATCGATTTCTACGTGACCCAGCCCATGCTGCCGGCCTTCACGTTGGGCCAAACCGTTCGCGTACGGCTCGACAACGAAATGGCAGGACGCAAAAACAAGCAGGTCTTTCTGCCTGCGCAGGTCACCTGGATCAGCAGCGACGCGGAATTCTCCCCGAAGAACATCCAGACGCGGGAGAGCAGGAACGAGTTGGTGTTTAAAATAAGGGCGATGGCGGCGAACCACGAAGGGCTGTTGAAGAGGGGTTTACCAGTAGAGGTTTGGAGATAATTGATAAAAGGTGTTTCGGTTCTAACCGGGTGGTACCAGGCCGCACACGCTCGGCATTCCACATAAATCTCATTGTTCCCAGTCAATGCTATGCCAGACGATATCATAATCAATGACCTTTACAAGAACTACTCGGGTGAACACGCCCTTGCCGGTGTCTCGCTTTCCGTACCGCGGGGGTCTTTGTATGGTTTGATCGGCGCGGACGGAGCCGGCAAGTCCACGCTCATGCGGGTATGCACCACGCTTATCGCGGCCGACAAGGGGACCGCGCTGGTGTGCGGTTTTGACGCAGCCCGTGACTTTCAGAAGATCCGCAACCAAATCGGCTACATGCCGCAGAAGTTTTCCCTCTACCAGGACCTGAGCGTGCGGGAGAACATGCAGTTCTTTGCAGATCTTTTCGGCGTTAAGCCAAAGGAACGGGACGAACGCATGAAGCGCCTTCTCGAATTCTCCCGGCTTGCGCCCTTTGTTGACAGACGCGCTCGGAATCTTTCCGGCGGCATGAAACAGAAGCTCGCACTGTCATGCACCCTCATTCATACGCCAAAAGTGCTGTTTCTTGATGAGCCTACCACCGGCGTAGACCCTGTTTCACGCAAGGAATTCTGGGCCATTCTCAAAGACCTCGGGAACCAGGGTATCACGATCGTCATTTCAACGCCGTACATGGACGAAGCGCACTTGTGCGACGAATTGCTGTTTCTGCACCGGGGAAAAGTCGTGCGGCAGGGAAACCCGGAGGCGCTGCTTACCGCATATCCGTATCGTATTTACCGGATATCAAGCTCCTCGTCCACCCTTACCGTACCGAAAGGAGTTTCCCTTCCGCACGGGGTGGCGCTGTTGTATCCCGAAGGCGGCAGCATCCACGCTGCAATCAACGATGCGAGTCTCCGCGATTATGGAATACTGCCGCTGGTGAGGCCGCTGCTTCCACATGCGGAATCCGCGGTGCAGGTGAGCCCAAAAATTGAGGATCTGTTTATCCATCTTCTCTCCCGGGAGGGAAACGCGCAGTGACCTTTTCCATCGAAACCAGCGACCTCACCAAGAAATTCGGTTCGTACACCGCCGTTGACCATATCAACGTATCGGTGAAGCAGGGTGAGGTATTCGGGTTCCTGGGAGCAAACGGGGCCGGAAAAACAACGGCGATTCGCATGCTGTGCGGTCTTTTGGAACCGACGAGCGGCTCCGGTCATGTGGCGGGCTTCGACATCATGAAGGAGCCCTCCAAAATCCGCTCGCGCATCGGCTACATGTCGCAGAAGTTCTCGCTCTACCCCGACCTTGTCGTACGCGACAACCTTAAGCTCTATGGGTCGCTCTACGGACTTTCACGGCAATCCCTCGATCAACGTATCGGCGAGATGTCGGCATTTCTCGGGCTTGACGACCTCTTCGGCAGGGTTACCGGCACCCTGCCTTGGGGTTGGCAACAACGGCTGAGCCTTGCCTGCGCGAATCTGCACAAACCCCAGATTCTGTTTCTCGACGAGCCCACCGGCTCCGTTGACCCCGTCAGCCGGCGCAATTTCTGGGATCTCATCCAACTGTTGGCCGAACAGGGGACCACGATTTTTGTCACCACGCACCATATGGACGAAGCGGAATATTGCCACCGCATTTCAATCATGATAAACGGCACAATCGCGGCCATAGACTCGCCGCAATCGCTCAAGCAACAATACAAATGCGAAACTCTTCTCGATGCCTTTCTGGCCGTCGTGGAGGGGGGCAACCGGTGAACCCGCGCATTCGTGCACTCATGCGCAAGGAAGTCTGGCATATTCTGCGGGACTGGCAGACGCTTGTCATCGTGCTTGCCATGCCGGTGTTCATGATGTTTCTCTACGGCTATGCGCTCGATGTCAACATTAGCGACGTGCGCGTGATGGTGGAAGACCCGTCGCCGTCGGTCGAAACCGCGGAGATAATCCGGGCCATAGACCACAGCAGCCTCTTCAAGGTTGTCGGCGTGGTTCATTCCGCAGGCAACCCGGACGAGATCTTCAGGCGGTATCATGTCAAGGCTCTGTTCCGGTTCTCGCCGGAATTCACCGCAGACCTTCGGCGGCCGGGCAGCCCGGCCTCGGTGCAGGTACTTATTGACGGATCGGACCAGAACCTGGGCACGGTGCTCCGGAATGTTGTGGAACCGTTTCTGCAGAAAAGCGCGCTTGAGATCCTGCACGTGCCGGTGCCCTCCGCCATCAACGTGCGCCAGACAATCTTGTACAACCCCCAGCAGAAAAGCGCCATGTACTTTGTGCCCGGCCTCATGGTGACCATTCTCATGATGATTTCCGCAATGCTCACCTCGCTCACCATAACGCGCGAGAAGGAATCGGGCTCCCTGGAGCAGATGCTCGTGTCGCCCGTACGGCCCGCAGAAATCATGGCCGGTAAAATCGCTCCCTATATCGTGCTGGCGGCAATTGACGGCGCGCTTATCCTCCTTGTCGGCTATGTCGTGTTCGGCGTCGCGATTTCCGGGAGTCTGCTTCTGCTTGCCGCGGCGAGCCTCATTTACATCTTTGCGGCGCTGGCGCTCGGGCTGCTTATCAGCACGGTGGCAAACAAACAGGAACACGCGATGCTTATTGTGCTCCCGGTCACGGTGCTTCCAACCGTGCTTTTGTCCGGGTTCATTTTTCCCATTGCCAGCCTGCCGCCGCTGCTGCAGTATGTATGCATGGTCATTCCAGCCACCTATTTTCTCGAAATAATACGCGGCATTATTCTCAAGGGGGTGGGGCTTGGGGTTCTGTGGCGGCCGATGCTGGTTCTCGGGTTCATGGGGCTTTTTCTTATCGTGGTTTCCGTCAGAAAGTTCAGGGTGAAGCTGTGAACTTCATCCGGCTCATTGTCTGGAAGGAATTCACGCAGATCCGGTCCGACCCGATCGTCATCCGGCTTATCATCGTGCCCGTGATCCTCCAGATGTTCGTGCTGGGATATGCGCTCACCACCGAGGTGAAGAACACTACCCTCACGATACTTGACAGAAGCAATACTCCCGAAAGCGTCTCGCTCGTCCAGACCATTCTTCACAACGAGTTGTTCCGCTTTGCCGGCTACGCCGAAAGCGAAACAGACTGCCGCGACCGCCTCGACAGGGGCGATGCGAGGCTTGCGCTCATTGTGCCGGCACAGTTCGCAAGAGATTTGGAGGCACCGCGCGGCGCCGAGGTCTCGCTCATCATAGACGGCCAGGATGCCAATTCCTCGAATATCTCGAGCGGCTACATGAATTCCATAATCTCCGGGTGGAGCGTCTCCTTTCTCGAAAAGAAACTTGAGGCCGGCGGGTTGCGGCTCAGGAACGTGTTGCCCATAGAAGTGCATCCGGTCATCATGTACAACCCCATGCTCAAATCGACCTGGTACATGGTGCCCGCCCTCGCCGTTGTCCTTGTCACCATGATCACCGCGCTTCTCACGGGATTTTCTATTGTTAAGGAGAAAGAAGCGGGCACGCTCGAACAGCTCATGGTGACGCCCATCAGCCCGGTACACGTGGTACTTGGCAAGATCGTGCCCTATGTGGTGATCGGCCTGCTCGAATTGAGCGCAGTTCTCGCCTGCGCAACCCTGTGGTTCCGCGTGCCGTTCAAGGGAAATTTCTTCACCCTGCTTTTGTTCGGTCTTATTTACATGACGTCTTCCATCGGCATCGGCATCCTCGTTTCAACGGTTGCCCGCAACGCGCAGCAGGTGCTGTTCATTCTCTGGTTCATCCTCATTTTCTTCCTGTTTTTGTCAGGCTTTTTCCTGGCGCTCGAAAACATGCCCGTGTGGGTGCAGCAGGTCACCTTGATCAATCCGCTCCGCTACTTCATGTTCATTCTGCGCGAAATGTTCCTCAAGGGCAGCGGGTTCGCGGAGCTGTGGCCGCAGGGTCTGGCCATGCTCGTCATTGGAGGAGTGGTGTTCGGGGCGTCGCTCGCGACGTTTCAGAGGAAGGTGAGCTGAATCGTTATTCGTTCATGAAAAGGTTCTGGAGGGGAAACCCTGTCGGGTTTGCCGCTTCGCGGCCATGAAGATGCATCAATCCGTCAATACGCCCGTGCCTCGCCGTGCCTCCTTTATCTTCCATGCCGAACCTTGCGCTTCCCTCAAAACGTCATCCTTGAAATATCAACCAGGGAACAGGCCAACGCCCGGTTGTAAACAGAATAACGTATATTGTACTGATGAAGATCACCTTCATCTACCCAAAATTTGAAAAATTCCTCGAAACCTATCCCGAACTTGCCGAACTTCCCGCCCTTGCCGCCACCTGGGCGTTCCGTATGCCCCCGGCGTTGGGCATTCCTATCCTGGCAAACCTGCTGCCTCCCGATGTGTCGTGGCGCGTTGTGGACCAGAATATCGAGCCGGTTGACTATAACGACGATGCCGACCTTATCGCCATCAGCTATTTCACGCCGCAGGCGGCATTTGCCTACGAAATCGGCGACGAATTTCTGCAGCGCGGGCGCACCGTTGTCGCGGGAGGTATGCATCCGTCAACCATGTCCGAAGAAGCCGCCCTGCACTGTACCTGCCTGTGCGTGGGAGAGGCCGACACCGTATGGCCGCAAATCATTTCCGACTTCAAATCCGGGGCGCTCAAGAAGCGTTACCGGGCGGCAGCGCCGCCCGGCCCCGAACAGATCGCCTCCGCAAAGTCCGGCATCTTCGACGTCGAGAACAAATACGACTGGCACGCCTCGCTCGTATCCATCACGCGCGGCTGTCCGTTCGGGTGCGAGTGGTGCAATATTCCCCTGTACCAGGACACAAAGATCCGGCTGCGCCCCATCGAACGGGTAGTCGCGGAAATCGAAACGCTGCGCGGCAAGGAATTCTACGTCACCGACGACATGGTGATGCTCAACCGGCCGCGCATCACCCGATACATGATTGACCTGTGCGAACGCATACGGGAATTCGGCGTACGCATGTTCTTGTCCTGTTCCCCCGCCATGCACACCGATCCCGCGTTTCTCGATGCCATAGCCGCGGGCGGCGCGGCAAGCATGTACACGGTGTTCGCGAGCGACCCGTACAGCATCCGTTTCTATCGCCGCGAGCCTTCCGTCTGGCAACGCACCATCGACCTTGTGCATGCGCTCGAAGACCGCGGCATACGGTTCTTCGGATCATTCGGCGTAGGGTTCGACACCATGGGAGACGATCAGTTCGATACGATTCTGTCGTTCTGCGAACAGGCGCGTGTCAGGACGGCGGAATTCTTCATCGCCACCCCGTTTCCCGCCACGCCGTTCTGGAAACGAATCGAGGCCGAAGGCCGGTTCCTTTTTCCGCGCGACTGGAGGAAGTACAACTGCGCCAACATCGTGTTCAAACCGAAGCTTGTTTCCGAGGACATGCTGCGCACGGGATTTATCCGGTTGTGGAAGGAGTTTTTTGCACATGCCGATCTGGAAGAATCGCTTTCCTCGTTTCGGCAGAAGGCGGAAAATATTTTGAAGTCAAGGGAATATTCTCAAAAGGTGAAGGATGCGGTGGCTAAGGGGTTAAAGGGTTGAGCGGGCGGGGAGTTGAGGTGTTACACAGTTGCAGTAGTGTCCGGTTAAATTGACAACAAGAGAAGGGCTACCAACCTATTTTTATCGTTGAAGGTTTAGTTTTTGACGATTAAAAAGAGGAGGCAGCCCTTGAACAGAAGAAATACAATATTCAATCAGATAACGCAACTGTTGAATCGGAAGGGATTCTGGCGCATTGTTAATCGGTACGAAGGAGACAGGTACGTAAAGAGCATGACCTGCTGGCAGGAGATGCAGATTTTGCTCTTTTCGCTGGTAAAGGATTTGGTCAGCTTTCGGGATGTAGAAGCGTGTCTGAAGAGCAATGCGGATAAGTGGGAACATATTGGTCTTGCGAGTGTAGCCCGCAGTACACTGGCAGATGCACTCGCTCTCCGGCCATACAAGATGTTTGAAGATCTTTTCTATCAGTTTCTGGATAAATGCCAGCGATTGGCACCTCGTCATGACTTTCGGGTAAAGGTTCCGGTATTTACGCATGATTCAACCTTGATCAGCGTATGTCTGTCATCGTTTCCATGGGCACGGTATCGCAGGCGCAAAGGTGGATTGAAACTTCATATGCTTCTGGACCATGACGGTTACCTACCGTCGTTTATCCGGATGACGGACGGGAAAGTCCATGACATTCGGGTGGTGAAAGATGCCGAATATGATTTTCCTGCGCTTCCGCCGGACAGCATCCTCACCATTGATCGAGGCTACACAGATTTTGGCTGGCTTCATTCACTGCATACGACTGGTGTTACATTCGTGATCCTGGCAAAATCCAACATGGCATATCATCTTGTCGGACAGCACAAAGAACCGAACGTAAGACGCGGAATTATCCGTGATCAGGAAGTCGAAATGTCGAATTTTTACGAAAGCAAGGCATATCCGGAGAAGCTGCGACTGATACAGTATTACAACAAGGAGTTAAACAAGAACCTGGTCTTTCTGACGAACAATTTCACGTTGTCGGCAACGACAATTGCTGCACTGTACAAGGGAAGATGGGAGATAGAAACATTTTTCAAGTGGATCAAGCAGCACTTGAAGATAAAGACGTTCTACGGGACCAGCGAAAACGCGGTAATGACACAGGTGTGGATAGCCATGATCTTGTATCTCCTGTTGTCGTTTATAAAATTCCAAGCACGGTATGCCTTCACCATGCTGGAATTACTGCGGGTTATCCGAGAAAGGCTGCTTGGTTTTGAAAGCTTGATTGAATTACTACGGGTCAATTACGAGCGGTTACGTTCTTTGCGCTCCGCTCCAGTGCAATTATCATTCTATTAGCCATTGGTCAAGAGGTTTAGCCGGACAGGGCTGACACAGTTGAATGGTTGAAGAGTTGAAAAGTTGGAATCTCTCTGGTGAATCCCAAAGTTTGCTAACCCCGAAGCAAGCTTCGGGGTTAGCAAACAACAACAAGATTCTTCAATCTCCCTTTTCCGGAGGTCCGGATATGTCGGGAAAAAGCGTCATCGTCACGGGCGGATCAAAAGGCATCGGCAGAGCGATCGTCGAAACGCTTGCCGCGGAAGGCCACCGCGTCGTGTTCAGCTACAAGAGCGGCAAGGAGGCCTCGACGCAACTTGCGGACCGTCTCACAAAAAACGGCGGCCTCGTGTCGGCATTTCAGGCCGACGTCTCGGACAGCGCCCAGGTGGAGGAATTCATTGCGTTTGCAAAAGGCAAGCTCGGCGACGTTGACGTCCTTGTCAACAACGCGGGCATTACGCGAGACAAGAGCCTGTTCATCATGCCCCGGGAAGACTGGGACGACGTGATCGCCACCAATCTCACCGGCTATTTCAACGTCACGCGGAACATCATCGGGTATTTCATGAAGAGCAAGAAAGGGTGCGTCGTGAACATCAGCTCAGTGGGCGGACTGTCGGGCGTGGCAGGCCAGACCAATTACTGCGCCTCAAAAGCAGGCATCATCGGGTTCACAAAGGCGCTTGCAAGGGAAGTGGCGAAAACGGGCGTGAGGGTCGTATGTGTGGCGCCCGGTTTTGTCGAAACCGATATGACCGGGAAAATGAACCACACGCATGTTGAAGACATCAGGAAGACGATTCCACTTGGCCGCCTTGGAACGCCCGATGAAGTGGCTGACCTTGTTTCCTTTCTCATTTCCGATAAGGCGCGCTATATCACCGGCAGCGTTTTCACCATCGACGGCGGCCTCAGCGCCTGATGTAGCTTTGTGTTGAATCGCGCCCGCAATTTTACTATTTTATTTGTTTAGCCGCCGTTTTCGCATTGCCACGGGTGAAGGCCCGATTTTCTGTCCCCATCAACACAGGGTGCATGAAAAAAGACAGGGTTGTAATAACAGGGCTGGGAGTCGTCTCGCCCATAGGAATTGGTATCGACGCGTTCTGGGACGCCGCATGCAGAGGCGCGAACGGGATTGCGCCCATTACATCATTCGACACCTCGGGTTTTCGCACCTCCGTGGGCGGCGAAGTCAAGGGTTTTTCGCCCGAAGAATACCTCTCTCCGAAACAAATCGCTTCGATGGGCAGGTCAAGCCAGCTTGCCTCCGCCGCCGCTCTGATGGCGCTTGCCGACGCCGGGCTCGACATCTCAAAGCAAGACCCCTTTCGATTTGGCGTGAGCCTGGGCACAACCATGGGCGAACCCCAGATTCTGGAAAAAGGGATAGAGATGATATACGAGGCAAAAGGGTCGACCGACACCATGCCCGACAGCCTGCCGGCCCAATATCCGTGCGGTGCGATCTCCGCGCACGTGGCGGAAACCATCGGCGCGTGCGGCCCGGCCATTATGATTCCCACCGCATGCGCGGCAGGCAATTACGCAATCGGCTACGCCTTCGACCTTTTGAGCACCGGCATGGCCGACATTGTTGTTGCCGGAGGCAGCGATCCGTTTTCAAAAATCGCGTTTACCGGGTTCAACCGGCTTCTCGCCACTGCAAAGGAAGCATGCAGGCCGTTCGACAAGAACCGTGACGGGATGTGTGTGGGCGAAGGATCCGGCATCCTTGTGATCGAGTCATTGACACATGCAAAGGCCCGCACCGCAAGGATTTATGCCGAGGTACTCGGCTATGGTCTCGGATGCGACGCGTTCAAGATGACCATCCCCGATCCTTCCGGCAGCGGCGGCATTCTCGCCCTCAGACGGGCGCTCGACAATGCCCGCGTGCCGCGCGATGCCGTTGATTACATAAGCGCGCACGGCACCGGCACTGAGGAAAACGACAAAACCGAGACGCTTATCATCAAGGCCGTATTCGGCGAAAAGGCCAAATCCATTCCGGTATCGTCCATAAAGTCAATGATCGGCCACACCATGGGCGCCGCCTCGGCCATAGAAGCGGTTGCCTGTGCTCTTACCATCAATCGGGGCATCATCCTGCCTACCATCAACTACAGCACGCCGGATCCGGAATGCGACCTCGACTACGTGCCGAATACGGCCCGAAAGGCATTGGTCAACGTCGCCGTATCAAACGCGTACGCGTTCGGCGGCAACAACTCGACGCTTGTTCTGGGAAGGTTTGCGGGATAGGCGTAACCATGGACCAAAAAATTGTCGTAACGCACGTTGGCGCCGTGAGCTGCCTGGGCAACAGCCTGAGCGAAATAGCGGCATCGCTCCTTCTGCCGCCAAAAGTGGGAACGGTCAAGGACTACGGGTTCCATTCGCTTCCCGTAAGCCAGCCCTGCTTCTGCATCAACAATTTTGAGCCGGAGGCGATCCTCGGGAAAAAGGGCCTGCGCACCAAAGATCGCGCCACCAAGCTGCTCCTGAGCGCCCTTGAGCTTGGTTGCAAAAACCTGTTCGAATCGTTGCCCGAAGACGGCAGGCCCGGGCTGTGCATCGGTACGTCATTCGGAAGCGTTCAAAGCATCGGTGATTTCCTCTCTGATGCAATTGTCAACGGATCTCATAATGTCAATCCGCAGGCCTTTGCCAACACGGTCATCAACTCACCCGCGTCGAACGCCAACATCCGCTACGGTTCGCGCACGGTAAGCTCAACGATTTCAACAACGTTCAATTCCGGGCTCGACGCGCTCGCCTATGCCGCCATGTTCCTGCGGCAGGGATATGCCGGGTGCCTCGTTGCAGGAGGCCTTGAGGAATTAAGCTATTATGCCTGCACAGGCTTTGCAAAAGGCGGACTTCTCTCCGCCTCCGGATCGATTCAACCTTTTGGCCGTGACGGCAGCGGCACCCTGCCCGGTGAAGGGTGCGCCGTATTCTGTCTGGAAACAGAAACGGCCGCACAGGCGCGTGGAGCGTCCATTATCGCCGAGATCGCCGGCATTTCTTCCTGTTTTGACCCAAAGAAAGGGCCCAACGGTTTTAATCCGCAGGCCTCGGGCGCCCGGTACGCCATGAAGCAGGCATGTGCGGATGCAGGCATTTCCTTCCCGGATATCGGCTTTGTGGCTGCAAGCGCCAACGGTGTCAGGGCCGGAGACGACATGGAAGCTCTTGCGTTGGCGGAGCTGCTTCCAAACACTCCGGTTGCGGCATACAAAGCGAAAACCGGCGAATGCATCGGTGCTTCACCGAGTCTCAGCATGGCATGCGCCCTGAGCGACATGAAACAAGGGCGTATATCCGGCGTTGGCAATGCATATCCTCTGCGCCGTGACGTTGATCTCGTGTTCGGGGCCAGGACTTCAGCCATGGTTGACTATGTGCTCGTCAATTCATTTTCATGCGACGGATACTGCGGGAGTATTGTTCTCAAAAACAGGAAATGAAACCGAAAAACATATTATATTTAAGGGCCTTCAAGTTTGTTGTTCGCTCATAACCTGATGACGAGATTGAAGAACCTCGCAGCAAGCTGCGGGAAAAGGCCAATGTTATAATGTTTAGCGCGAAGCGCTATTACCATACCTTAGGGAATGAAATGACAATCTTCCATCCCTATGGAAAGAAAACATACTTATAGTCGAGCGCATTCCCCGGAGCAAGCTCCGGGGAATGCGCTCGCTGTGGGATTCATGTTACGAGACACACTGTTACAATGGTAAGGAGAGCTGATGAATTCGGCCGATATCAAGGCAGCCATTAGGAACCTGATCACCGAAATCGCTGAAGACATGGAAGTAGATGCCGAGAAAATCACCGACGACGCGCATTTTATCACCGACATGGGCCTTGATTCAATGGCGCTTCTCGAGGTCCTTGCCACCATGGAAAAGAAATTCGGTATCACCATCCCTGAGACTGAATTCCCCAACATAGTAACGATCAACAAATGCACCGAGACAGTTGAGAAGTATCTGGCACAGAAGAAGTAGTTAGGGAACGATGGTTCCCGCCCGGGAGCGCGTCCGGGCCAGACTTTTCCGCATCGATTCTCTCGCCAATCTTTTGCTTTTCCCCGCGTCGCCATTCATTTTTGTACCCTATGAGACTCAGCAGCTTCCTGCAATCCCCGGATTTTCTCGCCTCTTTGCCAAAAAGAAGCAAGGAAGAAGTGCACAGCTATGTTCTTGCAAAGGGAAAGGAATGGTTCGACTCATATCCGGAAGAATCCATGGTGGTGGCAAAAAACCTCCGCGCGCTCGATATTCCGCCCCATCAAGCGCTCGTAAAGCGGATTCAGGCCCACATTCTGCTTCATTACTACGAAAAGTTGCTGCCGTTGTGCCTTTCGCCCGAGGAGCTTCACCGATATCTCTTGGACCGGGTGTCTGTGCCGCCGGAGCTTGAAAACCTCAAAGAAGCCCTGGCACGCAAAAAGGGCGTCCTTCTCGCAACCTGCCATTTTGGAGCGGTGGAATGCATCGGCCCGGCGCTTGCAGCCCTCGGCATACCTTTCACGGGGGTGCTGCGCTTCTCCGCAGGCCATGCGTCGGACGCGGCGCGATCACGCGCCGCCGATTTGACGGCAACCGGGCTGTTCGCACAAATCAACTTTGTTGAAATCGGGAACCCGCGCACTGTTGCGGCGCTTGATATGGCGGCCGTCCTGAGGCGCGGCGGCATTTTGCTCGCGGTGTTCGACGAGCGGACCCCGTACAGCGTGCCGGTATCGCTCTGTGGGAAGCAGGTGTGGGGCGGCGCAGGGCTCCACAGGATCGTGCGGCTTGCGCAGGACCAAACTTCCGTGTGGACCGCATTCTCGGTCCGAAGCGACGGCGAAACCTACGGCCTTCGGCTGCACGAACTCAACGGCGACGATCCGGCGCCCGTCCAATCAATGTATAACGATTTCGAATCCCTTCTCGCGCATTATATGGTCCAGTGGTACTTTCTTCACGAGGAAATCCCTTTTGTCACGTGAGTTTGACGTTGCTGTAATTGGTTCGGGCATTGGCGGCCTCACCTGCGGCGCGCTGCTGGCACGGCAGGGCATGCGCGTGGCCGTCCTGGAGCAGCAGGCCCGGATCGGCGGTTGCGCTCAGGACTTCTCCCGGAAGGGGCACACCTTCGATTCATCGGTCCATTCGGTGTCGATGGCCGACAGCGGATTTGTCTGCGGCCTGCTGACGCAGCTTGGCATACGCGAATCGCTCGAGATCGTGCCGAATACCTGCTTCGCACGAATCCTTTCGCCGGTACTGCGGTATTCGCTTGCCGCCGACGTTTCCTCTCTTACCGCATCCCTGGACAGAGATTTCCCGCGTGAAAAAAAGGCGGTTGCCGCCTTACTTTCGGACATGCAGATGCTGTTTAAGTCGTACAAGGGAGGTCTCAAAGACGGCGCGGTGTTCTCAGGCACCATGGGAAGCGCGGGCGAAATCGAACGCGCCACCCGCTCCTACAAAGAGTACATTGAAAGTTTCGTCAAAGACGATGCGTTGAGATACCTGTTTTCCTCGATATGGCCTTTCGGAGGCTCCTCGCCTGCATTCGCTCCTGTCTATAACGCGTTCATCTTTATCGCCCATGCGCTCGAGGGCTCGCATTATATCAAGGGAGGCTTCGGCAAACTTGCATCCGCACTTGCGGGCGTTATTACCAAATGCGGCGGAGCCGTCATGACGAACTGGCCGGTTAGCGGCCTGCGAGTGGACAATCATAAGCGAGTGTGCGCCGCCAGGAGCGCAACCGGCGAGGAATTGGCCGCAACCACATTCGTTTCGAACATCAGTCCTTACCGGCTTCACCGCGAATTCATTCCGGAAGGGTCGCGCAACCGTTTGTGGCTCCGGCGTCTGGAAAATCTGTCACCGTCGGTGTCCGCCGTGTGCGCGTACCTCGGCATACGCGGGGATGCTTCCGATATCGTTGCAGACAATGTCACCTTCTGGTTCGCGTCACCCGACCACGATGCTCTCTACCGGCGCATCCGTCAAGGTCCTCGCGGCGACATCGACCACCTCCTGATCATGCGCCCGCCTGCATCACGCCCCGACGGCGCGATCACCCTGATGCATTTTGTGAATCAAGATCCGGCCGCCTCATGGAAGAAGGAGAAAATGAGGCTCGCCGATGCAATGATCGCGAAGGCCGCAACGGTCCTCGGCGACTTTACATCGCGTATAAGCCTGATGGAAACCGCGTCGCCGGACACGTTTGAACGCTACACAGGCAACACAGGCGGCGCGCTGTACGGGTTTGAAAACGCACCGGACCTGTACCGGCAGTCCAAGTTGCCGTTTACAACCTACCTGGACAATCTTTTTCAGGTTGGACACTGGACAAAGGCCGGCGGCGGTATATACAATGTTATGACGAGCGGGCATGCTGTTGCAAAAATGATCATGCGGATGACGTAGGCGAAACATCGAGGCATATTCTTATTATGAAACTGCGTCTTATCTACCCCAGGTTTAAGAAATTCCTCGAAGATCATGCCGCGCTCCGGGATGAACTCAAAGCACACGTGATCGGCGACTACACCATGCCGCCGTCGCTTGCGCTTCCGATCATCGCCGCGCTCACGCCGGATTCCGTGGAAGCAAAATTGACAGACGACAACATTGCGGCGATTGATTTCGATGAAAAAATCGACCTCGCCGTGATCAGCTGCTTTACCCCTCAGGCGCAGCGCGCGTACGAAATCGCCGACGAATTCAGGAAACGCGGGACCAAAACGATCATCGGCGGCATCCACCCCTCCGCCCTGCCCGCCGAGGCGCTGGAGCACGCGGATTCGGTGTGCGTCGGGGAAGTGGAGGACGTCTGGAACGACATTCTGAATGACACCAAGAACGGCTCCCTCAAGGAGCGGTACAGCGCCTCTTCGTACACCGATCTTGCACAGCTGCCCATCCCACGGCGGGACATTTTCTCTCCTGCCGCGTATCGGTGGAAAGCCCATCTCGTGCAGGTGATGCGCGGGTGCCCGGCGCCGTGCGCCGGATGCCCTGTTCCCTACATGGGAGGGACGCTGTTTCGCCTTCGGCCCGTAAGCAAAATCATCGCGGATATTCGCTCCATGCCGTACAAGGAGTTCTATTTTACGGACGATACCGTGATGCTGCCCGGCAAAAAACCGACAAAATTCCTTCTGTCAATCATGGAGCGGACCCGTGAAATCGACGATATCAAGATCTTCCTTGCCTCCACCATGATGATGACGCCCGACCCGGCGTTCTACCGCCTGCTTCGGCTGGGCGGCGTATCGTCCATTTACACCGTCTTCGGATTCGACAGAGTTTCGCAGAACCTCTTTGACAGGAGCTGCCCTCCCGACCAGTGGAAGGCCGCGGTGGATCTTGTGCAAATGGTTGAGGACAGCGGCATCCATTTCTTCGGCTCCTTCGGCATCGGCTTTGACGGTCAGGACAAGCACGTTGTGGACCGGATACTCAAGTTCACCGACGACGCAAAAATCGACCTTGCGGAATTCTACATTCCCACGCCGTTTCCGGGAACCAGGTTCGGCGAGCAGATCGCTCTTGAAAACAGGCTGCTTCACAGAAACTACTCGCAGTGGAACCATGCCAACGTGGTCTTCAAGCCGAAGCACTTTACGGAGAAGGAATTGCTCGACGCATTTTATTTCGCGTGGAGGGAGTTTTTCAGGAATAAAGACCCGAAGGACACGGTGAGGAGTTTTACGTTGAACGAGGGGAAATAGGTAACGTTCTCAGATAGCAAAGAAACCAATTAATGCCGGTAGGGCCTGGCCCCTCTTCAGGGACTTCCAAGGGTCGCCGGCCCTAAGACCCGCCAGGGAAAATGCTTGTTATCACATCCCCCGCGGCCAAAGCGCCGCACCCCCTTTGAAAGGGGGAAAGAACTTTCCCGGTTTCCGGTTCGGAAAGTTGAAAGCCGTCGGATAATCGCTGAAGTACTCTCCATAGCGTAGCCAGCACTCCACCGTATTTATTATATTATCCGCACGACATCGATAGCAACAAGTCAAAGTGAACAGGGAGCTCATTCATGGACCTCGAAATCACCGATTTTCAGCGGGATGTTTTGGACAAGAGCCATGAGATTCCGGTTCTCGTCGATTTCTGGGCCGAGTGGTGCGCGCCATGCCGCATTCTTGGGCCGATTTTGGAGCGCCTGGCGGCCGCCAATGCCGGCAGATGGATATTGGCAAAAGTCAACACCGAGAAACACCAGGATACCGCCGTCCGGTACCGCGTGGCGAGTATACCCAATGTAAAGCTCTTCATCGATGGAGAAGTCGTTGACGAGTTCACGGGCGCATTGCCGGAACCCGCCGTGGTGCAGTGGCTGAAAAAAGCGATCCCGGGAGAATTTGACGCGCAGGTTGAAGAGTCGCTGGAACTGCTGAAGCGCGGTGAGGCGCAGGAAGCCGCGATCCTGTTGGAGCACGTGCTGGAAGCCGAGCCGGAAAACGTCGGGGCAAAGGTCATGCTGGCCCGCGCGATCGTTTTTACGGATCCGGACCGCGCGTCATCTTTGTGCAGTGGGATAGAAGCCGGTTCCGAGTTTTACGATACCGCGGAAATGGTCCTTCGATGCGCCGCGCTCCTCGAAAAGAGAAACAGTCCGGGATTGCTGGCGGAAGCACCCGTCAAAGCACTGTACCTCGAAGCCATAGAGTCTCTCGCGAACCAGGACTACGATTCTGCGCTTGACAAAATGATCCGGGTTCTGGGCGAGGATCGCGCCTATGATGATGAAGGCGCCCGGAAAGGGTGTATCGCCATTTTCCATTGCCTTGGCGAGGATCATGAGATTACGAAGAAGCATCGGCCGGCATTCGGCAGGGCGCTCTATGTGTAGATGAAAAGGATACTGAGCCGACGTTCGAGGTAATATTCAATATGCTGGGTGATGTAATAGACGTTATTCGGGTGAGTGGCTAATACCTGTTAGCGTCAATAAATTTGAACGACGATCAGAATTGATAGCCGCTGCCGATGACAAAAGAGTATAGGGGACCTCTAAAAATTGCCTAATTTGCCCAATTAATGCTTGACAAAGGCTATTTCGTCAATTATTTTAATTCCAGACAACAAACCTGCGAACCCACTACCGTCTGGAGGATATTGCGATGGGACAGATAGGCCTTTTTGACCTTGAGAATCGCCTTTCCGAGCTTTCCGAAATGGGAGACCCTCTTGAAACCATCAATCGGGCCATACGTTGGAAGAGTTTTCGTCCTGTTATTGACAAGGCTTTTCGCAAGGAACGGAAGAGCAACGCCGGTCGTCCACCGTACGATTATATCCTGATGTTCAAGATTCTCGTGTTGCAGACGATGTATGGGCTTTCCGATGCGCAAACCCAGTTTCAGATTCTGGACCGATTGACGTTCAAACGGTTTCTTGAACTCACTTCCGAGGATAGCATTCCCGACGAGAAAACGGTCTGGTTGTTTCGGGAAACGCTGACACAAGCAGGCGTTGTCAAGAAGCTGTTTGACCTGTTCGGTCGTCAGTTGAACGAAGCGGGTTACACTGCCCAGAAAGGCCAAATAATAGATGCGAGTTTTGTCGAGGTACCTCGCCAGAGAAACACGCGGGAGGAGAATAAAGAAATCAAGAACGGGGGCACGCCGCAGGAATGGGAAAAGCACCCTGAGAAACTTCGTCAGAAAGATGTTGATGCGCGATGGACGAAGAAGAACGATCAGACGTTTTTTGGCTACAAGAACCATGCGTCGGTAGACGCGAAGCATAAAATCATTCGAGACTATGCGGCGACATCCGCAGAAGTGCACGACTCCAATATGCTTGAACCTCTCCTTAATCCTGAGAACACGAACGCGGACGTGTTTGCCGACAGCGCGTATCATTCGGAAAAGGCGGAACAAAGGCTTGATTATCTCTGGTACAGAAGCAAAATATGTGTCAAAGGGACTCGTGGCGCACCATTGACGGAAGCACAATTGGCACAGAACCGGAAGAAATCCAAAGTCAGATCGCGTATAGAACATGTGTTTGCTCAAATAGAAATCATGTTTCGTGGCAGGATCAGGTGTATCGGGCGGCTGAGGGCCGCGGCGAAGATAGGACTCCTGAACCTGGTTTACAACATAAAACGCTTTGCATATCTTGAGTGCCACGCCTGAAAAGCGGGACAGGACCGCACAAGGCCCCCAAAGGGACCGAAAAAAGAACAGTTTTGGGCACCTATCAGACAAATAGACGCCCTGACATCGCGAAATAATACTATCTGTCAACATGATCTTGGAATCTACTATTTTACAGAATTTTTAGAGGTCCCCTATAATTAGAAGGAATGGCGCACATGCCAAACGCTACCGTGACGGCAGCGAAAACTTGGAAAATCGCATCTAAGAAATGAGGCATTTATGAGTAAATGTGCTTGGTGTGGACGAGAATATTCCGGATTAAATTTTTCGAGGTTTTGCAGTAAGAAATGTAGCAATGAATATAAGGAATCAGAGACTAAAACCAGCAAGGGTTCAAAATCTGTCAAAAACATGTTTGGCGTCATTGTGATTTTGTTAATCATAGGTGCTGTTTTCCTTAGTAATCATAAATCAACTACGAACCCTAACCGTTCTGACAATACTCAACAAAGTTCAAACAACCAAGTTCCTAATCAAGTCCCACCCCAAGTTTCTCCAACAGACAATTCTCACCCAGCAGTGGAAGGCTCCACACCCGCAAGCACAGTACCCCAGCCTCAGCCGCCTATGGATTCTTCCCGGGGAGATCAAGACGGCTGCGTAAAAGCAAACGGAGAGCACTTCGTTGACTATGCCGAGGCTGGAAAGATTGCAGAGATCCGCAGCATCGCTGAAGTTTGCACTAAAATAATTGACTATCAAAATAGGCATCGAAAACGCACGGCCCTCATGTATGCGGCAGATCGCAACAGAACTGATGTTGTGAATTATTTGTTAAGCAAGAACGTGTCACTTAACATACAAGACCGTGACGGAAGAACGGCGTTGATAGACGCCGCCGACAGGAAGAATGTTCCTGTGTCAAGCGCGCTGCTTGATGCTGGTGCTGATCAGAATCTGCAGGAAATCGACGGATTAACCCCGCTCATGATAGCTGTGGAAAAGAAAGATGTACCACTTGTGGCTGCACTAATGGCTCACAGGCCAGATTTGTCTTTGAAAAACAAAGCCGGGAAGACGGCTTTTGAAATTGCGAGCAATAAACGCAACGGAGAAATTCTTGCCCTGCTAAACCAATCGAGCAAATAGTAAGGTTAGGCAATAAGCATATGATGATTGCGACCTATTCCGATTACATTGAGAACTATATCTTGACTCCACGCGAAGGTTGTCCGGGAGAGCACCATTTCGTGGCCACCTATTTATTGCCAAGGCTATGCGGGATCATGAAATCAATTCCAGACTACGTTAATCCCGATGGAATGATGAGAAAAATTGGTGATGTTATCTATTACAACAACGGAGAGCCAGAGCTCACAATCGAAGTTAAATTTCAGTACGTAAAACTAACGTCCGCTCAATATAACAGTTGGATAGTTGACACAGATCAGAATCAATATCCGGACCTCTTTATTGGAATTTGCTCCCAAGGAATTTGTCTTTTATCTTGGGCGGACTTCCGCAACCTATATCTGAACATGAAGGAAATACGAAGGCCTCAGCCTATAAATGGTGGATATGGCCCACAACTGTCTGTGAATTTAATCGTGGAACGTTTGCACCCCCAACAATTCGGTTTGCAAACCAGAACATCAGCAAAACAACTGTACGAAACTAATTTTCTAGCTCGGCTTGAAGCGATGGTGGTAAACGCCGCAAAATAAAAAGGCACACCCATGCGCTCAAGAAAACGTGCGCCATAAAAACGAGAGACAAAGAGCGGCGGCGGGAAAAATTACACCATGGCGGCGTTCAAATTTACAGCCGATAGGATGCATCGGGCGGAGGTCC
>CAVSQB010000020.1:0-71349 GCA_963729895.1 uncultured Fibrobacterota bacterium
AACAGTTTTGGGCACCTATCAGACAAATAGACGCCCTGACATCGCGAAATAATACTATCTGTCAACATGATCTTGGAATCTACTATTTTACAGAATTTTTAGAGGTCCCCTAAATAAAGTTGAAGGTATTCAGGTGAATCAAGGAATATTGGGCCGAATTCTAGGTTATGGTTCCATAACGGTAAGCGGAACTGGTGGCACAAAAGATCCGTTTCACAGGATAGCAGATCCACTTCAATTTAGGAGGAAGGCCCAAGAGCAGATTTCTGCAGTTCAAGAATCAAAATAATTTCAAAAAGAGCATAACGAGGCCGTCACTGCTTGTACGTAGTTAAAAACTTCCCGATCCTCTCCATCGCCACTGTCAACTCATCCACCCGGGGCAGAAACACGATGCGGAAATGGTCCGGCCTGGGCCAGTTGAACCCTGTTCCGTGCACGATGAGCACCTTTTCCTCGCGGAGAAGGTCGTAGGCGAACTTCATGTCGTCTTTGATGTTGAACCGTTTCGGGTCGAGTTTGGGGAACGCGTAGAACGCGGCCTGCGGTTTGACGCATGAGACTCCCGGAATCTTCGAGAGCATGCCGAAGCACGCCTCGCGCTGGACATAGAGCCTGCCGCCGGGAGCAACGAGGTCGTTGATACTCTGGTAGCCGCCGAGCGCCGTCTGCACAATGGACTGCGCCGGCACGTTGCTGCACAGGCGCATGGACGCAAGCATGTTGAGGCCCTCAATGAAGTCTGCCGCATCGGCCTTGTTGCCCGACACCACCATCCACCCTGCACGGAACCCGGCAATCCGGTATGTTTTGGACAGGCCGCTCATGGTGACGAACAGCACGTCGTCGGCGAGCGTAGCGATTGACACATGCTTGGCGCCGTCGTACAGGATCTTGTCGTAGATCTCGTCGGCAAACACGATGAGCCCGTGCTCGCGCGCGACATCGACGATCTGCTGCAGCACGGCTGCGGGATACAGCGCTCCGGTGGGGTTGTTCGGATTGATCACCACGACGGCCCTGGTGTTCGGCGTTATCTTCTTCTTCATATCGTTGACATCGGGCAGCCACCCTGAATCCTCGTCGCACAGGTAGTGCACCGGTTTTCCGCCCGCCAGGTTGACGGCCGCGGTCCAGAGCGGGTAATCGGGCGCCGGAACAAGGACCTCCGTGCCGTTGTTGCACAGGCACTGCATCACCATCACCACGAGCTCGCTCACGCCGTTGCCCGTGTAGATGTCCTCGACATCCACGCCGGGAATGCGCTTCTGCTGGTAGTACTGCATGATCGCCTTGCGCGCCGAGAACAGCCCTTTTTCGTTGCTGTAGCCCTCGGAGGCCGGAAGATTACGGATCATGTCGTGAATGATCTCGTCGGGCGCCATGAGCCCGAACGGCGCCGGGTTGCCGATGTTGAGCTTAATGATCTGAAGGCCTTCTTCCTCCTCCATGCGTTTGGCTTCCTGCGGGACCGGGCCGCGGATGTCGTAGAGCACGTTGTCAAGCTTGCTTGATTTCTGGTATTTGCTCATGCGGTTTCCCTTCTCCCAGGGGCGATTACTTGTTTCGCATTAATATATATCGGGAGGACTGCGGGGCAAAAGGAGTGAGGGCCGGATGATCAACGCGGACCGATCGCTCGCAGGGACCTTTGTTTTTCCCGGGCGTGGCGCCTCATCACCGCGGCCCCGCAATACTGTTTCAAATCCGCAGCGGTATGGTATATTTCATCAATCTCCACTTTTGTGCGAACCGTCATTTCGCACTTGCAACAGCCTTTGAGGGATCATGATTTCAACTCGTCGTCCCATTCGGGCCGGCATGCCGGCTTTGCTCCTCTTTTCCTTTCTCACCGCCGTGAAGGCCGATCCCAACGAACCCGCATGGAGCCTTCTTCTCGACAACAAGCCGCTTGAAGCACAGGCGCTATTCCTGAAAAACTCCGGGGACCCCGACAAAAGCGTGAGCGGCGAGGCCTATCGCGGGCTTTCGGAAGTCTCGCGGTTCATGGGGCAGGAAATCTATGCCGCCCGTTACTCTTTCAGGAGCTGCATGGCGGACAACAACATCGTGCTGTTTTCGGCGGGCGCGCTCAACGCGTATGCCTTCGGCCGCGAGGCGGCGGGATATCGGATCAGCGAGGGGTACCGACTGCTTGCGGACCTGGTAAAAAGGCCGGGCCTGTTCTCGGGGGAATTTGCGGATCTGCTCGCCGAGCGATACGCCAACGACGGCGACCTGAAGGCCGCGTCCCGGCTTGTGGACGACATGGGCGCCATCCGGAAATGGATGTATATCGGGCCGTTTGACAATATCTCCAATTCGGGCTACAACAAGACGTATGCGCCGGAGCTGGAAATTGATTTTGAGAAGGTCTATCCCGGCAAAGACGGCGCACAGGCAAAGTGGAACCGGGTCGACAATACGGCACAGACGGGATGGATATTCACCGAACAACATTCGACCGCCCGCAACGCCGTCCAGTATTTCTATTGCACCGTGACAAGCGGCTCGACGCAGGACGTGAACCTTTCATTCGGCGCCTCGGGATCGTTCAAGGTGTTCCTCAACGGATCGTGCGCGCTTTCCGATTCGGTGTACCGAAATACCGGCGTCGACGTATTCATGCAGCGGGTTACCCTGCTCAAGGGCGACAATCAGTTGCTGATCAAATTGTGCCACGAATGGGCGAACCGGCTCGGCAGCCCGGACAAACTTTCCAATTTCTTTGTTCGTTTTCTTGACAAAAGCTATATACCCGTCCGGAAACTCTCGTTCTCCATTAATGCGTGCGCGCCCGCAGGCTCGCCTCCGGCCCCCTCCGCGTACGCTCCCTCGCCCCTGGTCGATTCCATCGTGCACGTGCTCTCGGGCAGGATTGCAAAAAACGACTTCGACATGGATGCCGCGGTGCTGCTCATGCACACCTACAACGGCACGGAACGGTTCGACGACGGCCAGGAGCTTGCGACCGTCTATCTCAAGAAATTCCCTAAAAGCAGTTTGTGGCACGAGCTGTACAGCGAGTCGCTTCTCAGGTCGAAAAAATACACGGAAGGCGAAACGGAGCTCAAGACCGCCTTTACGCTGTGCCCGCTCGATTACGCGGCATGGGAAAGCGAGTTGCACATCGTCACCAAGAATTCGGAGGCGAGAAAAGCGATCGAGTTCTTGGACGCATCGCCAAAAGAGTTTGCATCGAACCTTGCGGCCCTGGCGGCGCGACTTACCGCCTGCATTCAGTTGGAAAACAGCGCCCAGGCTCTCAAGATTGTTTCCGACATAGAAACGAATTATCCTCTCGACGAAACCGCGGTCAACATCCTCACGGGGATATATTCGGAGCAGGGGCAAACCAGGAAGGCGGAAAGCCTCATCGACGGTTTCCTCAAGCACGAGCGGACCAACGCCTCCATGTATAAGGCGCTGGCTTTTCTTGCCGTAAAGCAGGGCGACATGGGCAAGGTTACCAGGATAATCCTCGAAAGCCTTGCCTACTCGCCCAACGACGCGGAATTGTACTATTACCTTGCCGATCTCAACTATTCGGCAAAGCGTTTCGACGCTGCAAGGGAGTATATCGAGAAATCGCTTCTGGTGATGCCCGCAAACGCGGACGGGCTCAATTTGAAAGGGAACATTCTGGTTTCTCTGGGCGACAAGGAACGGGCCAAGCAAGCATTTACAGATGCAATAAACTTCACCAGCAACAATTTTAATGCGTGGGAGAACCTGCGGGGGCTCGAAGGGAAACCGTCTCTCGAATCGCTGGCGCCGCTGCCGTCTGTGGACAGCCTGGTCCATGCGACGGCAGGCTGGCAGTACCGGTCGCACGAAAACGGCGCCATCCTGTCGCGTGTAAGCGACCTATTCTATTACCCCAGCCGCTGCTCGCGCGAGAGGTGCTTCTTGGTAGTGTATCTCGCCACCCAGAAGGCAATCGACACATGGAAGGAACGCGACATCGAGTACAACGGCTATTTCCAGTCCCTGCACGTGGCGCGCGCCCTTTCGCTCCGGTCGAACGGCTCGCAGGTTGAAGCGGACGTTGCCGACAATAAGGTCGTGTTCAAGTCGTTGCAGCCGGGCGACTGCATTGTGCTCGAATGGTCTCTCAAGAATTTTTACATTGGAAAAATGGCGGATCAGGTTCACGGAACCCAGGAATTCCAGCTCGGTTTTCCCGCCTTCGACAGCCGTCTCAGGCTCGTTACGCCGGCGGACGACACGATCCCGTACAACGTGTACGGCGATTCGATAGTCGTGGAAACCGCGCTCCGCGGCGACTACCGTGTTACGCAGTTTGTTCGGCCCCCGTACAAGAACGTGCTCGACGAATCGTTTGTGGCCACAGACTGGCCCAACAAGGAGAAGGTGACGTACTCCACGTTCAAGGGCTGGAGCGATATTGCAAAATGGTACGACGATCTCACACGCCACAAACTCGACAACTCGCTGGAGCTCAAGGCAATCGCCGATTCGCTGTTCGCCGGGTGCAAAACCGCGCTCGCCAAAGTCGCCAGGGTGCATGAATACATTACGGGCGCCATCCGGTACAGCTATGTGCCTTTCCGCCAGAGCGGCTGGATTCCGCAGGACGCACGCGACGTGCTCGCAACCAAGATCGGTGACTGCAAAGACATGGCCTCGCTGGGCAAAAGTCTGCTTGACTGTGCAGGAATTCCCTCGTGCCTCGTGCTCGTGAATACGGGCATACGTCATTTTGCCGGCCAGGCCTGCGTGGGCCCCGACTTCAACCATTGCATTCTCTGCTACACCATAAACGGCGCGGACAGGTTCCTCGATTGCACCGACAATAACCTGCCCATGACCACGCTCCCCCGGCAGGACCAGGGCGCGATGGCCCTGATCGTCCGGCCCGGCACCACGGACCCGGTTATCTTGCCGGTTGACAGGCCCGAGAGCCGCATCAGACAACGGACCGTGGTTTCGACCCTCACCGACAACGGCACGCTCGCGGAATCCGTCCAGACCATCCGCACGGGCGTCTACGCAGGCGAATTCAGGGATGATTTCAGATTTGTGTCCCCCGAAAAAAGGAATGCGCTCCTTCATCAAAGCCTTGCCCGCACGTATCCAGACCTGTCTCTCGACACGTTCATCGTGAGCGGCTTGAACTCGGTGGGCGACACACTGCGTTATCGTTACACCTGCACGGCACGAAACACGGTTTCCAAGAGCGGCTCCACCGCCATTTTCCCGCTTCACCTTCCGGACATCATTGAACCCAACCAGTACCCGGCCGAGGAGAAACGGATGTTCCCCATCGACATGTGCCAAGCATGGTACGACATTTCTTCGTGCGAACTCACCGGCCAGCTTTCGTTTCCGGCTTCCTGGAGGCCCATCAGCCTGCCGGACAACGTCAGCGTCGATTCGCCGTACGGTTCGTACCGTCTGGAATTCAGGCAGAAGGGGAACGCAATTATGTACAAACGCACCGCCTTGATGAATTTCAAAACGATGCTGCCGCCGGCCGACTACCGGCAGTTGAAAGCTTTTGTCAATAAAGTGTCCGGGGCCGACGAAGTGCAACTGTTGTTTTACACGAAGTGAAGGGCGCCGCGGTCGGCCGCCCTGTCGTATTTTGTCATGAGCGAATAATCGGGCCTGACGCCACCATCGCCGTCCACCTTTTCAACCGGAAAGCCGTCATGATACAACACAACTTGTCCGCTTCGGAGCGCGTCTGCGGGTTCATTCTCGAACGGGTCGAGGAAATCCCCGAACTGCGCAGCACGGCCTACCTGTTTTCACACGAGAAAACCGGGGCGCACCTTCTTCACTTGTACAACGACGACGCCAACAACCTGTTTTCGATCGCCTTTCGGACTCCCGTGTCGGACAATACCGGCGTACCGCATATTCTCGAACATTCGGTGTTGGGCGGGTCCCGTGCGTTTCCCCTCAAAGACCCATTTCAGGAACTCCTCAAGGGATCGCTCCAGACCTTTCTGAACGCTCTCACCTACCCGGACAAGACGGTTTACCCTGTGTCAAGTCAGGTGGAGGCCGACTTCTTCAATCTGGTGAACGTCTACTGCGACGCGGTGTTTTTTCCCCTGCTCACCCGCAACACCTTCTACCAGGAGGGCTGGCACTTCGACTTGGAATCCGATGACGGTCCGGTCGGCATCAAAGGCATCGTGTACAACGAAATGAAGGGCGTCTTTTCCGATTTCGCAAGTCATGTGGAACGCACGACCGTGTCGTTCTTGTTTCCCGACACGTCGTACTACTTCGAGAGCGGCGGGGAGCCGGCGCATATCACCGACCTCACCTACGAACAGTTCAGGCAATTCCACGCCCGGTATTATCATCCGTCAAATTCATTCATCGTGCTGTACGGGAACATCCCCTCGAAAAAGACGCTGGCGTTTCTCGATGAAAAATACCTTGGCGGGTTTGAGAAACTATCGGCTACAGCGGGGATTTCGCCTCAACCCGACTGGAAGTCGCCGCGTCGCGCCGTGATCGACGCGCCCGCCTCTGAGAAAGACGACGGGTACGCAACCGTGGCAATGGCATGGAAATTCGGGCTCTCGGCAGACCCGGTATCATCTCTGCTTGGCCGGATACTCTACCGCTACCTCATGGGCACCGAAAGCAGCCCGCTCAAGCGGGCACTCATCGACAGCGGTCTCGGCGAAGATCTTGACGACATCTGCGGATTCGAAACCGAATTCGTGAACGGCCTGTTTGCCGTTGGTCTGCGAAGAAGCCGTCCAGAACATGCAGACGCCATCGAAACGCTTGTGCTTGACACGCTTGCCCGGGAAATCGAACGCGGGCTCGACGAACGCCTGTTGGAAGGTGCGCTCCGCCAGACCGAATTCCGGCTGCGTGAAATCAGCGATGCAGGCAGGTTCCCCTACAACCTCCTTCTTGCCGAACGCTGTTACCGTTCCTGGCTGTACAACGGCGATCCCCTTGCGCATCTCGCATTTGAAAAGCCGCTGCACGCAGTGCGGCAGGAGAAAGACAAGGGATGCGGCTGGTTTGCAGACAAGATCGGCGAACTGCTCGTCCGCAACCCGCACCGGCTGCGCATAACGGTTCGAGCATCGTCCGACCTCGGAAAGAAACTCGAAACCCAGTCCCAGGAGCAGGCCTCGGCGCTCAGCAGCAACTTTACCGATGCGGACAGGCGCCGTATTTTCGAGCAAACACGGACCCTCGTGGAAGAACAGAAGAAGCCCTCGCCGCCGGAGGCGCTTGCGTCGCTTCCCCAGCTTACCATAGCCGACTTGCCGCTCAGGAACCAAGAGGTGCCGGTCGTGCGGACAACGGTCGGCAGGAGCGAGGCGTTTCTACATCCGATCTTCACTTCCGGCATCATCTATTGCGACATCGGGTTCGGGTGCTCTTCAATCCCGGCGGACGTGCTTATGTATCTGCCGTTGTACCTGGAACTGCTTACCAAATGCGGCGCGGCCGGCTTGTCGTACGAAGACATGGCAAGACGAATCTCCCTTTCCACGGGCGGCATAACGAGCTCCATCGTGTGCGAAACGAGGACGGACATCGCCGACGACATCGTATTCTCCGCCTTCGTGCATGCCAAGTCGCTCGTGTCACGATTCGGCGAGACAACGGACATTCTGCGCGATATGTTTTTTGCGCCCGACCTCGAAAACCCCAAGCAGATCAGAGATGTGCTTCTTGAAATGCGCAACGATCTCAATGCCTCGGTCATCAACAGCGGGCACCAGTTTGCCATACAGCATGCTTCAGCGGGCCTTGTCCGTTCCCGCCGTTTGGAGGAAATGCTCGGCGGCATCACGCAGCTCCGCTTCCTCGACAGGCTTGTGAAAGCCGATTCGTCCCGAGACATTGCGGCCACCCTCGCAAGACTCCATTCGATGGTAATCTCGTGCGGCGCCTGCACCCTGTCCATCACTGCCGACGATCCGCACGGGGCGGCGGCCGGCGTGGAAACGCTTATTGCCTCGTTGCCCGTAACCGTTGCCGGCCTCCCCGATCGTGCGTTCGCGGAGCGACGTGACAGCACCGGCATCGAAATAAGCTCATCCGTCAACTTTGCGGCAAAGGCATGGAACCTGGGGAAGCTGTCCGCGGAGCAAACGGCCGGCTATCTTCTCTTATCAAGAAATATGTCCACCGGATATCTGTGGGACAAGGTCCGGGTGGAAGGCGGCGCGTACGGCGGCATGGCAATGGTGTCGGGCGGCAGCGCGGTGTTTTCCTGCGCCTCGTACCGGGACCCCAATCTCTCCTCCACGCTTTCCCATTTCGAAAAGGCCTTCGGTCAGGTCGCGGCCGGGCTGCCCGCCTCGGCGGTGAATCAAAGCATCATTGGAACCGTCGGCCGGATCGACGCGCCGCGCACACCGCATGAAAAAGGGTTCAGTGAGACCGTCGCGCTTTTGTGCGGCCGCACGCCCGAGTTCCGCCAGCGAATCCGTGACGGCGTGCGGGCTGCAACGCCGGCAAGCCTTGCGGCCGCAGCCCGGTCGGTTCTCGACAATCAACACTTCTCGGTGACCGTGCTGGGGTCGGCATCGGCTTTTGACAATGCGGAAAAGGAACAGGTGTTTTTCAAGAGGGAGACCCTGCTCGAGGAATAGCGGGAAAATTGTTATGTGAGGGGTGAAAATTGAAGGACCCCTGCCCACGGTTAGGGGTAAACCGCACCATCCAAATGCGGCTGCTACTTCACGGCGTCCTTCTTCTGCAGCAATTCCTTGTGGATCGAATCGATGACGCCATTCACGAATTTCCCGGAGTCGTCGGTGCCGTACAGTTTGGCGAGTTCAACAGCCTCGTCGATTACCACGCGAAACGGCACGTCGGCAAACCACCGCAGCTCGGCCACGGCCATCCGCAGGATGTTGCGGTCGATCGCGGTCATTCGCTTGAGATCCCAGTTTGCGGCATGCGTGGCCAGGAGTCCGTCTATCTCCAGTTTTGACGAAAGCGTCTTCTCCACAAGCATGCCGGCATAAGCGCCGGCGCCCTCATCGCCGCCCTGGTCTTCCATGATACCGGCAAGTATCCGGAGAAAATCGGGAGTGTCGCCCACTTCGCACGCGTACAACGTTTGCAACGCGAGTTCGCGCGATTTTCTTCTGGTGTGCTGCATGCGGCGGCACCGATGGCCAGATCCTTTCGGAGTTCACTCTACGGAAATTCTTGCGGTCATCCTTGGTACTTATTACTCCGGCAACTAAATATGCACAAAACAAAGCATCGATTTCATAGTACAACGGCCGCCAATTTTGGGCATGTATTACCGCCGGAGTAATAATCTTTATAAATCGAGGACCACTACAATTTCTTCATCAGATCGGCCATTTCGATTGCCGACAGCGCCGCGTCCCAGCCCCGGTTGCCGCTCTTGGTTCCCGCGCGCTCCACTGCTTGCTCAATGGTGTCTGTTGTGAGCACGCCGAAGATAACCGGAACTTCCTGTTCCAGGCTTATTGCGGCAATGCCCTTTGACACTTCCGAAGCGATGTACTCGAAATGCGGGGTGTTGCCCCGTATCACGGCGCCCAGGCACAGCACCGCGTCGAACTTTCCCGATTTTGCCAGCTTCTTGGCAACGAGCGGAATTTCGAACGCCCCCGGCACCCACGCAACCGAGATATTCTCCTGTGAACCGTTGTGCCGAAGAAGGCAATCTATGGCCCCTTCGAGCAGCTTCTTGCCTATCAATTCGTTGAACCTGCTCACCACAATCGCGAATCGCCTGCCCGACGCGTTGAGCAGTCCTTCCGTCACGGTTGACATAGTGCTCCTCCTTCAAGAAGGTGTCCAAGTTTTTCCTTTTTTGTCGACAGATACCTCGCGTTTTCTTTGCGGGCGGGAATTTCGATGGGCACGCGTTCGACGATTTCGATCCCGTAGCCGCTGAGTCCAACGATTTTTTTGGGATTGTTTGTCATGAGGCGGATCTTCCGGATGCCGAGGTCGGCAAGGATCTGCGCCCCGATGCCGTAGTCCCTCCGGTCGGGCGGGAACCCGAGGTGCTCGTTTGCCTCCACGGTGTCGAGCCCTTCGTCCTGAAGCGCATACGCCCGTATCTTATTGACAAGCCCGATACCCCGTCCCTCCTGCCGAAGGTAAAGCACCACCCCGCCCTGCGAACCGATTTTCTCCATCGATTGTTCCAACTGGTCTCCGCATTCGCACCGGAGCGACCCGAGTATATCTCCTGTGAAGCATTCGGAGTGGACGCGCACCAGCACCGGTGTGCCGGGATCCACCTCGCCGCTCTGCAGCACAATGTGCACGCCCTCGTTGATGATGTCCTCGTAGCATTTGATGACGAATGTGCCGAACCGGCTCGGCAGTTTGGCCGATGCCGTGCATTTCACGAAATGCTCGTGAGCCGTGCGGTAACGAATGAGGTCGGCAATGGTTATGATCCTGATGTCGTGCTCGGCCGCGAACTTTGAAAGCTGCGGAGCGCGCGCCATGGTGCCGTCCTCGTTCATTATTTCGCAGATGACGCCGGCGGGAAACAGCCCGGCGCTTCTCGCAAGGTCAACCGAAGCCTCGGTCTGGCCGGAGCGTACCAGGACGCCGCCCTCCCGCGCCCTCAGAGGAAACATGTGGCCGGGGCGCACAAAGTCTTTGGGCCTGCTGGCCGGATCGACCAGTTTGATCACCGTGACGGCCCGGTCTGCAGCTGAAATCCCGGTCGTGGTGCCTTCGCGTGCGTCAACGCTGTCGGTGAAGGCAGTTTCGAACCGGGAGGTATTGTCGTGCACCATCATGGGGATGCCGAGTTCGTCGAGCCTGCTGCCCTCCATGGTGACGCAGATGAGGCCTCTGGCGTATGTGGCCATGAAGTTGATTTTTTCCGCGGTACACATCTGTGCCGCACACGCAAGGTCTCCCTCGTTTTCCCGGTCTTCATCGTCCACGATAATGACGAATTTACCCTCGCGGTAGTCATCAATTGCGGCTTCAATGTCGGTGAAGTGAGTCAAAATCCGGACCTCTCGAGAGTGTCGAACAGGGTGCCCGCGACGGCGCCGTTGTTCTTTTTGTCAACACCTCCCGTCTCCAGGAGGCGACCGATATACCGGGCGAGCACGTCGCATTCCACGTTTACGCCGGCACCGACGCGCTTGTGCGCCATCGTGGTCTTCTCTATGGTGAACGGGACCAGCGACACGTCGATTTCCGTCGCGGCCGCGCGCGTTATCGTCAGGCTGATCCCGTCGAGAGCAACCGAACCTTTTTCCGCGCACAATTTCGCCACAGACTCCGGAATGCGGATCGTCCGCACCACGGCAAGGCCGTCGCTCTTGTCCGAAAGGATTGTTCCGACCGCGTCAATATGTCCGAGTACGAAATGGCCGTCGAGGCGGCCGGAAAGCGGCAGGGCGCGCTCAAGGTTCACCTTGTCCCCAGCGCGCCGCGTTCCAAGCGTGGTGCGCGACAACGTCTCGGTAACGGCAGCAAAATATAAGACATCACCGATTGCGGATTCCAGGGTAAGGCATGCGCCGTCCACGCATACCGATGCACCCGCCGCCACGGCATACGCCCCGGTGTCCGGCTCAACGCCCAGCTGTATGCCGGAACCTCGCCTGCGGATCTCCCGCAGGGTGCCCGTTGTCTCGACTATTCCCGTAAACACGCACTATCTCCAGACCGGTATGCCGGTCACCATGATGTCCCGGCCAAACCGTGCAGTTTCCGCATTATCAAGTTTTATGCATTTGGCAAGGCGCGCTTGACTGGCGAATGACAGCCCGGGCAAGCCCCCGCCCAAGATCTTGTTTCCATAAAACAAATACAGCCTGTTTGCAAGCCCGGCCTCGACAAAGGAAGATGCCAGCTTGCCGCCACCCTCTATCAGAATGGAGGGAATTTCCTCTTCATAGGCCATGCGAAGAAACACGTGCAGGCTCTTGTTTGCGTCACGCGTCCCCGTGCGCCAGATTTCCAATCCGGTTGGGAGCGTGCGCTTGGAACACGGTTTGCCGTCGTGCACAACAAGGATGCTTCGCGACGCCCTTCCTGCGTTCCTCACAAAATAACTTGCGGGTGGAGCCGATGCCGTTGAAGAAAAAACGAAACGCGGCGGATTTCCCTTCCTTCCATGCCGCACGGTGAGGCGCGGATTGTCCTTTTCAAGCGTTGTACGACCGATGCCGATTGCCGCATGCGTGCGCCGCAGTTCGTGCGCATAATCTCTCGAATCAAGAGACGTGATCCATTGAGAATCGCCTTCGAAGTCGGCGATCCGGCCGTCAAGCGTCATGCCGAGCTTCACGCTCACCCACGGCCGCCGGTGTGTTACCCAGAAGAAAAAATCCTCGTTGAGCCTCGTTGCTTCGCGGCACAGCACGCCTGTTTGCACGTCAATCCCGTGTTGCCTCAGCAGCCGGAAGCCCTTTCCATTGACAAGGGGGTTTGCATCTTCCACCGCGGCCACAACGCGCGCCACCTTTGCCCGGATGATCGCACCGGTGCAAGGCGCGGTCCTGCCGACATGGCAACAGGGTTCGAGGGTTACGTACAGCGTTGCTCCCCGCGAGCGTCGTCCGGCATCCGTCAATGCGTTTATTTCGGCGTGAGGACCGCCGCACGGCGAAGTTGCCCCTTTCCCCGTTATTTTCCCGTTTTTGACAACCACAGCCCCCACAGCCGGATTGGGAAACGTAGTCCCCTTTACGCGGTTTGCCTGAGAAAGGGCAACCGACATGAAGCGAACGTCTTCTCCGGAGGGTCCGGAAGCGACGGATTGCGGCGACATGATGATCCTTTGTCTTGCAAAAACTTTGCACTTGTTAAAATACCTCATGTTTCGGCAATGCTTCAACTGCAGAAAGTAGGAACGGCGGAAACAGCAAGGATTTATTTTTGATTCATGGGTCCCATACGCACTCGCCAGGAACTCCTCCTTCATCTTGCAAAACGCGGCGACGCCGCTGCATTCTATTCTCTTGCGGCGGCCGGTGCCCGTTCGGCATATGTTTCCCTGCGCAACGCAGGCAAGGACCACGGCGAGGCTATGGCGCTTTTGGTGCCCTTCCTCAGAAGACTTCACGCTGCGTTCATGGGGAAACCAAAAGGCATTCCCTTTGACGCGTGGTACGGCGCCGTTCAAAGAAAACATCTTCCCGGTGAGGCATTTGTCCAGGAAGGCGCGGGCGGAGCAACGAAGGGAGCGATTCCTGATGACGACATCTCCCGCTTCGAATCCCAAATGATGCTCGAGCTCCAGAAAGACAGCAGCACGTCGCTGCGCGGGGGAAGCAACTCTCCGCTGCGGAACGCATTGTCATTTGTGAGTTCGCGCCGGCTTCTCAAGATCGCGATCGCCGCAGCTGTTTTTTTCATCGGGGTCTGTACCGTCCTGTATGCATGGTTGACGTTTGCAAAGGCTGACCTGACCATTTCGGTCACTACGGCACGCGCAAGCAGCCACATTGATTTGCCGCTGGCAGTCAACCGTGTCCTGTTTGGAGCAAGCGCAATCCGGAATTACCCCAAAGAACGCACCGATCTCAAAAATCCCGTTACCGCTGCAGATTCCGAGCCCAAGGCACTGCCCCAGAAATCGTTTGTTCCGGACAGCGTTCCCAAGTCGTCGCCTCCAGTCAGAAACCTTTCGCTTCCTGCGAGGTCCACAAATACCGGTGAGCGGGCGAAAAGGAAAGCGCCGTCCGCTTATAGGATACCACCGTCCGATTCCATCACCTCAAGCCTGCCCCGCAACCAAATGTCGGTTCCAGGCTCTGAGTCTGTGAAAAGCTCCTCTTCGCAGGACAAAGGCGCCGCATCGCCGCCTCGGCAGGAAACGCAGCCATCGGCAACGCTCGATTCTTCCACAACTCCACCGTAGCAGCCTGCATTGCCTCAGCCCCACAACATGTTGGTGTCTCGCGTCCGCCTCCTACCATTGAACCGTTGAATCCCAATATTCCTCTTGAAAAGAAGTTGTAAATGATTTATTATTAGGTCTATTACGTTTGATATTTGAATCATTTTGCACAGAGATAGTATTATCTGTCTATTTCTATTGCAGATAGAAATATTTCTTTTGTTTCGACAACAGAGCAGGACTGGACACACGAGGGTCAGATGCCATCTCCACGGTCGGTACCGGCTCGCTGGAACACGTTCTTCGAAAAACCGCATATGAAGTCTCTTTGTTTCCCTCTGTTTCTTCTTTTTGCGATTGCTCTTTGTTACGGTGAGGCCGAAGAATACGTGCTTCAGCCGGGGGACGTTATTTCCATCAACGTGGTGGAGCATCCCGAATTTTCGTGTCGCAACAAGATCCGTCCCGACGGCAAAATCAACTATCCCGTGGTCGGCGAGCTCGACGTGGCGTCTCTTACGTGCGCCCAGCTCGTCAAAATCATGGAAGGCAAATTGTCTTCCTATGTTAATAACCCTGTGATCTCGATTTCTATTGAAGAATACTACGCAAACAAGATTTACATCATAGGTGCGGTCCACTCTCCCGGGCAATACCAGATTTATGAACCCATCGACGTTCTCAAAGCGGTTGCGATGTGCGGCGGGCTCATCAATCCAAAGGAGAAGCTGATCCGGATTATCCGCTCCGATGGCTCCATCGTCCTTGTTGAAACAAAGTACTTGTGGGCCACCGAGGGAAAACGGGATGTCAAGAAATACATCCTCTATCCTGGAGACACCTTGTACGCTCCCGAAGGATTTGATGTGCCCTGGTCTCTTATTTGCACGATTCTAACATGCATCAGCACGGTCCTTGTGATATTCATTTACGCCAACGAGGACACTCACCTCCGTTGATCCAAAACGCCCCGTTCCGCCTTTCAAAAGAACCCGTATTTTTTGTTCCAAACAGCCTTCTGGTCCCCATAGAAAACGCCTATCACTTTCGTACATAGGGTATATTTCCTATGCACCGGAGTTCCGCGCATTGGTTTGAACGCGAAAACCTGCCACGCGCCATCGTCTGCAATGGAAATGGATGCTTTTAAAGGCAGTCGCGTTGAATTTGTGGGCGCTCACGAGAGGGTGACATCGTCATGGGATACCTCAAATTCTGGAAACTGGCCGAAAAGCCGTTCGAGGAAGTGTGCAACACCCGTTTTTTTTTCGAGAGCGACGATCATCGGGAAGCGCTCGACCGAATGCTGTATGTTGTGAACGACCGCAACATGAATATGGGCCTGCTCACCGGCGAAGTCGGATGCGGCAAGACCATCACGAAGACTGTATTCGAGAGCTCCCTGCCCAAGCAGCAATTCGAGGTGATAGGGTTCGAGAACTCCAGTTTTTCCTTTCTTGACATTCTGTTCGACGTCATCAAACGCACCTCGTTCCGCGACTCGCGACTTTCGTTCGATACCGATTCTGCCCAGCCTCCCAGAGACGACAAATACCTTCTCGTATCCCTGTTCAAGAAGAAGCTCGAAACTCTCGTCTACGAAGAAAAACGTCATCTTGTCCTGATTTTCGATGAGGCCCAGCAGATGGAAAACAGCGTGCTTGACGAAGTAAAAAACCTTACCAACATCACGTCCGAAACGCAGAACTACCTCACCATTTTTTTCGTTGGACAGCCGGAGTTGCGGGAAAAAATCAGGACCCTCAGGCAGGTCGACCAGCGCATTTTTCTCAGGTTCCACCTCAACACCCTCGATTACAACAACACGGTCAAGTATGTGCAGCACCGGCTCCGCATCGCCGGCCTCGACAACCTCGGCATCTTCACGGGAAGCGCGCTCGAAATGATTTTCAGGTCCACCGGCGGAGTTCCCCGCGAAATAAACAGGCTATGCAAACTGGCGCTGAACTACGGGTTCGCCCAGGAGCTCTCCGAAATTGACAGAGAAGACATAGAACTCATTCTCGAAGACATGCGGAAGCACAGTTGATGAAAGACAAAGGCAGGAAAAAATTCAGGCTTGGCGACATTATCCAGAAGCTGAATGCCTCTCAGGCCTCCTCCGGCGAACCCATCGACAACGAACCGGACCCCACGCTTCCGGAACCGCCGCCTCCGGGGCCGGTAACTCGGCACCGCTTTTTTTCGCAAACGCCCCGGGGCGCAACCGCCCAACCCGATAACGCAGGGTCCCGGGCTCAGTCCGGACCTCGCGACGAAGACGAGAGGCCTGTCGGCGGCGCTCCAACCACCCGGCCTCAGATTTCTCCCTCGCCTCTATCTGTTAAAACGGAAGTGCCGACCCCGCGCCCTGTTCCGGTCCAAACCGCGCAGGAACCGGAAGTGGCCTTCGTGCCGCCTCCTCCGGGACCCTCGGCGTCGGACGGCGAAGAGAACGCCGCGTTCGACATCATGCAGTATGCCGGCGTTCTTGTGCGGAGAAAAAACATCATCATCGCAATCAGCATTCTTGCCGGCATCATTTCCCTTGTTTGCTACTTGAGCGCTGTGCGATTATATTCCGCCCATGCGCGCATGCTGTTTTCACCCGGATTTCAGGACATCATGAGCGACAACATCAGCACCCAGGGCTCCTGGACCCGGGACGAGCAGAAGCTCAACACGCACCTTGAACTGCTGAAATCAGAGACCTTGCTCAAGCGCGTTTGCAAGAGTCTCGAGAACAGGATATCGACCGGCGAAATCCAAGAGGGCCTCAAGATATCACGAGGACTATTCAACGGCGAAAAGAACGATATTGTGGACGTCGTTTACCGAAACACCAATCCCGAAATCGCCCAGGACGTCGTCAATCAGATCTGCCGCGAATACATCGAGTACATGAAGGAAGTGAATGTCCAGGACATCACGGGCCTCATTGCAAAACTGGAAGATCAGATTGCGAAGATGCAGGTGGACCTTGACGACAAGGAAAATTCCCTCCGTGACTTTAAGGAAAAAAACCGCACGGTGGAACTTTCGCAGGAGACGAACATCACCATCTCAAAGCTTTCCACCATGGAACTCGCCGCACAGCAAACGGAACTCGAAATGATGGAGAACAAAGACCGGCTTTCCCAAATAAAAAAGGAAATAGATCAACAGGACATTAACGTGATCCAGTCCATGACCTATTCGAACCCCTTCCAGGCCAAACTTGCCGATCTTGAATTGCAGCTCAACAGCGCATCCGCCGAAGACAGTCCACAGCACTTCAAGGTCCGGATGATAAAAAACCAAATTGATAAGATAAAAGATGCGCTCAAAACGGACGTGACCAAAGAGGCGGAGTCGCGGACGCTTGTCAAGAATCCGATTCGAGAATCGCTCCTGCAGGAAGTGATCAAACTCACCATTGAGAAAACCGCAAATGAGACAAAACGGAGCGTCCAGGATCAGATGATCAAGCAGTTCGACACGGAACTCTCGAAGCTGCCCGCGGTCCAGCTCCAGTTTGCCCAACTTACCAGAGAGACGGAGTCGCTCGTGGGCATACTCAAGCTCCTTAAGAGCAGATACGAAGAAGCAAAAATCAAGAGAGACTCCCAGGAATCCGATCTCAAGATCCTCGAGTGGGCGCCGTTGCCTGTAAGCGGCAAATCGAGCATGAGTCTTACCAACATGCTCCTCGGCCTGCTTATCGGCATCGTGATCGGCATCGTACTGGCCTTTGTCCTCGAATTTCTCGATCAGTCGATCAAAGAGCCGCAGAGCGTGGAACGCAGCCTCGAGGTGCCTCTGCTCGGCATCGTGCCCCTAATCGAGATGGACCAGGCGATCATCGACAGTTCCGCAGAAAAATGGAGAACCATCCTTGAACCGTTCCGCGCTCTTCGAGCCACCCTCAAGCACCTGGCCTCAACCCAGAACATAAAGACGTTCATCATTTGCAGCGCCGTAAAAGGCGAGGGGAAGACAACGCTCGCTGCGAACATATCCATCACGTTTGCCCTTGACGGAAAGAAAGTCATACTTGTTGACGGCGACCTGCGGCGCGCCCAGATGCACTCCCTCTTCAACATTCCCAAAAAGAACGGCCTTTCGGATTATCTGATCGGGACCAGTGAAGTAAACGACATTCTCAAGAAGACCGTGCACGAAAACCTTCTTGTCATTACGGCAGGCGACCATCCGCAGAATCCGGCCGAACTTGTCGGGAGCGCCCGGTTCGACCTGCTTGTCCAAACCCTGCGCGGCATGGCCGACTACGTCATTTTCGATTCGCCTGCACTGCTTCCGGTGAGCGACGGCCTGAGCATGGCTCCAAAAGTTGACGTATGCATCATGGTGGTCAGGGCCTTGTGGACGCCCATGAAAGCCGCGCTGCAGGCAAAAACCCAACTCAAACGGATCGGCTGCACCATTATCGGCGCCGTCCTCAACGGCATCTCCCACTCACGCGGCTACTACCCGTACTATTACGGTTATTACCGTTACTATGCATACCAGTATACCTATGAAGAAGACCCGGAGAAGGGCAAGCGAATGTCGATGAGGGAATTCGGCCTCGCTACCGAACTGAAGATAAGAAATGCGCTGCAGACTGTAGTCTTCTCCCTGCCTCATTATACTGCGCTGTCGCTCAGTTTTGCAAAGCATGTGCTCAGCAAGAAAACGTTCTGGATTCTCATCGCCATCTTTATTGCGCTCCCGCTCCTCCCTTCGGCGCTGAAGCTGTTCGGCGTCTCTGTTCAGAAGCGCTCCATTTCTTACGTCGGTGACAAGGCGGGTATCCGGTATCTCACCGCCGACAGTCCGGCTGCATACAGCGGCAGCAATTCCCTCGAGGCGATCGCATCGGGCCAAAAGGCCGCAGCTGCCGATTCTTTGCCGGTCATTGCTTCGCCGTCGTCAGAACCGGCTTCGCCTCCGCCGGACACCGCGCATTCGGAAAGCGATATGTTCGGCGCCATTTCCGACAGCCTGCAGGCCTGGCAAAGGGCATTCAACGGAAACGACGCAGTGCGCTATCTTTCTTTTTACGACTCGGTTCGGTTCAGGTACCCCGCGGGCGGCTACAAGGAATGGGAATCCGAGAAGAATACTTCGATGCGTCAACCGGCCACCGCGCAAAGCCTTCGCATCGACAGCATGTGGGCGGAGGCCGTTGCGCCTCCTTTCTATGAAATGTCATTTGTCGGCAAGTACGTCGCGGGAACGGATTCCGCGCGCCGTAGCTATTCCACTGTCTGGCAGAATACCAATAACCAGTGGCGGATTGTCCGCGAGAAATACAGGGTGTTACCATGAACCTCTCAAGAAGAAACAAGAAACGGATCGCCACCTACGCGGTTTATGCCGTTCTTTCAGCCGGGATTGCATGGCGGTTGGTCTCGATGTTCTCCCCTATGTTCGGCTGGAGCGGTCCGGGGGCGGCCGACACCTACCTGGTGAGCGTGACGGGCAACGTGATCAGGCCCGGCCAGTACAGGGTGCCGCCGGGAACCACGCCCTTCGAGATTCTCAAAGTGGCCGGCATTCGACCCACATCGGACATATCGGCGTTCGACCTCGTGGGCCAGATTTCAAATAATCAACAACTGCAGGTAGGTACCATGCCGAATCCGGTTACCATGAAGAAGGAGCCGGACAAGATTCGGCTGGAGTTCCATACCGGAGACGTTTCGGTGATCGCTTCAGACGGTCGCACGCGGCCGCTGCAAACCGGCATGGAGGTAAACCAGGGTGATCGGGTGCTCACCAAGGAAAAATCTCAGGCCGAGCTGTCCGCGTCCACCTTCTCGCGGATCGACCTGGACGATGGTTCGGAACTCGCGTTTGACAAAATAGGAGTAAGTGAAAACGGCAAGGCTACAACGTGGCCGCTCCAGAAATCCGGGACCGTCTGGTACAAGATCGTGTATGCCTCAAAAACCGAATTATTCAGGATCACCACATCGCTTGTAAGTATCAGTGTTGCAGGGACCGGCGCCGATTTCACCGTCGTGGTAAAGCCGGATGAAATCGACGTGAACACTATGGACGGGTTGGTCCTTATAGAACGGATCAACGGGAGCGAGGCCATTAACCTGATTTCGGGACAGAGCGCAACCATTTTCGGCGACAACAGGCCGTTCCAGGTGTCGCCTATGAGCCCCGAAACGTACCCCACCGCCCGTTTCTCAACATTGACAAAAGAGAAGACGACGCTTCTGTTGCGCCACATGCCTTTCAACTTCGTGTTTTGCGCCATTCCCACCGTCTTTTACTTCGGATCAGCGGACTTCGAAAGCGGCAGGTTCCACATTGTCAATTTTCCCGCGGAAACGTCCGTCGGGGAATTCATTCAGGGTTGTTCCACCCTCGGCCAGGCCTTTCTGTACGGCGGCGGCGTCTATGTGAGCTCCATCGTGGAACAAATAATGAATTCACGCGTCTCCAAATACGCGGTACTGGAAAAGGGAGACCTTATCAGGATCGCGGGCACGCTCGGCGGGGTTACCGTCGACGTCGACGAAAAAGCCGCGGCCGTGCTCAAGGTGAAAAAGGGCGTGCAGAAACTCACCAGCGCACAGCTTGTCGCATTCCTGATGCCGAGCATCTCCACCGGCATGGATTTCAGAATGCGCCAGGTTCAGGTGATGAAATCCATTTTCGAATCGCTCACGTCGAAAAACCTTGTCGTCAATGCGCTCGTGGCCCAGCAAATTCTTGCCGCCGTCCAGTCGAACATCACGGTTGGTGAAGTCCTCGACGAATATTCGAAGTTCACTGCGGTTCCGAACTGGACATTCAAACAACACACGCTTCCAGTGAAGAGCTATGCCCGGGCCGGCAGGACTGAGATGTATCCGATTCTCGACGAATGCAAGACGTTGTTTCAAAACGACTGATCGGGGTGCAGTTTAGTCATGAGAATTCTTGTTGTGGGACATAGGGGCCAGCTTGGCAAGGACATGATGCGTGCCGCATTTTCCAGCGGCCATGCAGTTGCCGGAGCCGACTTTCCTGACGTCGACATCACGAACCCTGCCAGCGTTGCCGCCGTGGTCAAGCAGAATGCTCCCGAAGTCATTATCAATTGCGCCGCGTTTACTGCTGTTGACCAGTGCGAAAGTGAATCCCCTAAGGCCTTTGCGGTCAACGAAGGCGGTGTGAAGAATCTGGCGGTGGCCGCCCGGGAGTGCGGAGCCAAGATCGTGCACCTCAGCACCGATTATGTTTTTGACGGCAGAAAGAAATCACCATACGTGGAAACCGATGCCCCGAATCCCTTGTCGGTCTACGGCAAATCCAAGCTTGCCGGCGAACTGCGGCTGGTTGAGGCGTACGATCGCCATTTCATTTTCCGGATCGCCTGGCTTTACGGAACGCGGGGGAACAACTTTCTCAAAACCATCCGGGCGCGTGCGGAAAAATGCGCTCTATCCGGAGAACCGCTCAAAGTCGTTGACGACCAGATTGGAACCCCCACCTACACCGTTCACGTATGCAATCAGATTCTGCGGATGATCTCCACCGATCATTACGGCCTCTTTCATGCTACCAACGAGGGATGTTGTTCGTGGTACGGTTTTGCCAGGGCGATTATCCAGGCATACGGCATTCGCGCCGCGTTGGTGCCCTGCACCACCGCCGAATTCCCGCGTCCCGCCCACCGGCCCGCCAACAGCGTGCTGGAAAACAAACGGCTCAAGCAGCTCGGCCTCAACATTATGCCGCAGTGGGAACAGGGTCTGGAGGAGTATCTCAAGGAAGAATCGTTGGAGACCACCGAAGACTAAGGAGAGACAAGGAGTCGACCAATCATGAAAATTCTCATCACCGGAGGTTGCGGATTTATCGGATCGAATTTTATCCTTCATCTGCTCTCGTCGCGGCCGGACTGCGAGATTGTCAATCTCGACGCCCTCACCTATGCCGGCAATCCCGACAACCTCAGGACCGTTGAGAACGACAACCGTTATACCTTTATCAAGGCAAACATATGCGATGCAGCCGCATGCACCGCCCTGTTCTCGCGGCACAACGTGGACGCCGTTGTTCACTTCGCCGCCGAATCGCATGTGGACAGAAGCATCGAGGGACCGGCGGCGTTTGTCCTTACCAACGTGCTCGGAACGCAGAACCTTCTCGAAAGCGCTCGAAAAGCCTGGAACGGTTCTTTCGGCGGCAAGCGGTTTGTCCACGTTTCAACCGACGAGGTCTACGGCACGCTCGGGCCAATGGGTTCCTTTTCGGAAACAACCCCCCTCGCGCCAAACAGCCCCTACTCCGCGAGCAAGGCCGGCAGCGATCTTGTCGCGCGCGCATACTTCGAAACCTACGGATTCCCTGCAATCGTTACGCGCTGCTCCAACAACTACGGCCCGCTCCAGTTTCCGGAAAAGCTCATCCCGCTCATGATCATCAATGCCATGCGCGACATATCGCTGCCGGTCTACGGTAATGGTCTCAACATTCGGGACTGGCTGCACGTTACGGACCATTGCAGAGCCATCGAAACGGTGCTTCTCTCGGGGAAGCCCGGGCAGGTCTACAACATAGGCGGGTCGAATGAATGGCGCAACATAGATATTGTCAAACTTGTCCTCAAAGAGCTCGGCAAACCGGAGAGCCTTATCCGCTTTGTGGCCGACCGGCTGGGGCACGACCGGCGCTACGCAATCGACGCAAGCAAGATTCGGCGCGAGCTCGGGTGGAAACCGGAAGTGGAGTTCGATGACGGAATAAGGATGACAATTAAGTGGTACCTGGAGAATAAAGGGTGGTGGGAAAAGTTGCTTAAGAGGAGCAACGGTTGATCATCCACAACCCGCCGCTTGCAATCCACCGCGGGTTGCTTCATCGGGCGGCAGTGGAACACTTCTCTATTTCCCCTTCATCAACTCTTTGTCCATCGCCAGGTTCTTCTTTACGAATTGTTCCTTCTCAACCGCCTGCATGTCCATTTTTTCCTGCGCAAATTTCCCGTCGGTGCGAACCGCAATTCTCTGTCCGGCAACTATGGTGCGCCATTGATCGAGTGACACTTCGTAGGGACCGGGGATTTCTTCCGGGCCGGGCACTTCTATGGGCTGCTCCGTCTTGACTGCGTTCTTTTTTTCAGCTTCGAGTTTCTTTTTCAGATCGTCTGAAGGGCCAACCGCGACTTTTCCTTCGAACACCGCCACGTACGAGGCGGAATCGGGAATACTCGACATGTCGAACACCGTGCCGCGAATCGCGGCGACCGCGGTCGGCGTCGACACCTGAAACTCCTTGCCGGTGGAGACGAGCTTCCGCATATTGACCCACACGGTGCCGATGGCGCTTTTGGTCTTGATGGTTTTTTCGGACGAGGCCTCGATGGTGACCTTGGTCTTTTCGTCCATGCGGAGCACGGTACCGATGACGTAACGAATTTCAACGAAGCTTTCTTCGTGTGAGTAAACCTGGTCGCCCACCTCAAGCGGCATGCCCGGTTTCGCATTTCGCCAGTCTGCGGCGTCTTTCTTAAGGACCTGCACCACACCCTCGATGGTTGCGATCTTCGCCACGCTGTCGGCGAAAATGGGACACACAAGCGAACAAACGCCCGTCACTGCAATCAGTACCATCCCGCGCATGATTTTCTCCTTTAGAAATGGAGGCCTATTACCTGATTTTCAACCGGCAACCTGCATTTTGAAATCCGCAATCACATGGTCCACTTGCGGTCGCTCGTTCCCTCGACGCCTTTGACTTTGAGCTCAAAATCGTCCGCGTTGCTCGCGTTCTGCTTTGCAACCTGGAATGAGATGAGGTCGTCCCTAAAGAGCTGAAGCAGCGACTGGTCGAACGACTGGGAACCATATTGCGTGTATCCCTCGCAGATTGCCGGCATGATGAGATGGGCCTTGTCGGGATTGAGAATGTATTCCGCGATCGCAGCACTGTTGATCATGATTTCCGCGGCGGGCACGCGGCTGTGTCCATCCTTTTTCGGCAGAAGCCGCAGGGAAACCACCGCGACGAGCACATTTGAGAGCACGAGTCTCACTTGCTGGTGCTGGTGGGGCGGGAAGAACGACAGGATGCGGGAAATGGTTTCCATCGCGTTCATAGTGTGGAGCGTGCTCATTACGAGGTGGCCGGTGTCTGCCGCGCTCATGGCGGTATCCATGGTATCCTTGTCACGTATTTCACCGATGAGAATTACGTCCGGATCCTGGCGGAAACTTGCACGCAGGGCATTTGCAAAGCGGATGGTGTCGGGGCCAATTTCCCGTTGGGCAATGATGCTCTTCTTATCTTTGTAAAGGTATTCGATGGGATCTTCGATGGTAACGACATTGACGGAAGCGTTTGTATTGATATGGTCGATCATCGAGGCCAGAAGCGTGGACTTGCCCGACCCGGTGGTGCCGGTCACGAGAATGAGCCCTCGCTTCTTCATGGCGATATCCAGGATCACGTTGGGGAGGGAGAGCTCGGAAAACAAGGGTATCTGGGTCTTGATGGACCGGATGGCAAGCGAAGCCGTTCCGCGCTGGTGCGAAGCATTGATCCTGAACCGGCCCACACCCTTGAGTCCCATGGCGAAATCCACCTCATGGGTCTTGTCGAAAACCTCCTTCTGCTCAGGCCGCATGATCTCGGCGCACACCCGTTCCATTTCGTCAAACGACACGGCATCCATTTGTGCGCGAAACAGCGCGCCATTGATGCGGAACGTGGGCGCCGTACCTACTCGCAAGTGCAAATCCGAAGCGCCGTTGTCGAACATCGTTTTGAGCAGCATCTGAATATTGATCATGCGATTCCAACCTCCGTGAGAACGCGCGGCGATGCGGTGAGAATCTCGCAGCCCTCTTTGCGTACGACAACCATGTCTTCGATGCGCACGCCTCCGAAACGCGGATGATATATTCCGGGCTCAACCGTAATGACCGTATCCCGCTGTAAAATAGATGTGTCGGAAGCGCTGATGCGAGGCTTTTCATGGATGCGCAGGCCGACGCCGTGGCCTGTCGCATGGCCGAACAGAGGGCCGTACCCCGCCGCAGAAATCATGTCGCGAGCGCATTTGTCAATATCACACGCGCGCCGCCCGGCCCTCACACTGAGGCGCGCCGCTTCCTGCGCCTTCAGCACCGCTCCGTAGACCTTCCTCTGGATCGCCGACGCCCTACCCAGCACGAACGTGCGGGTCATGTCGGACGCGAACCCTCCGACGGTGCAGCCGAAATCACACAGCACCCAGTCGCCGCGCCTTAATGCGGCGTCGCTGGGAATTCCGTGTGGAAGCGCGGCCCTGCGGCCGAACAATACGATGGTATCGAAGGACGGTCGCTCCGACCCGTATTTCCTGCAGCGGTCTTCACAGAACGCGGCAAGCTCCTTTTCGGTGATGCCCGGCCGCGCCGCGCGGAGCATGTCGCACAACGCCTTGTCGCCGATAACCGCAGCGCGGCGCATGCATTCGATTTCGGCCGCGGTCTTTGGAACGAAAACATCGCCAAACGAGTTCGGAAGCGCCACAAGCCGGACACCGGGACACGCGCGCCTCAGAAGCCTGAACTGGTCTACGGTGAGCGCATTCGACTGGTAGCCCACGTCGCAATGACTCCCCAGCGCCTTTTTCAGGAACGAAAAATCGCTTTCCTTTATTTCAAGGAATTTCCATTCCCTGTGCTTCCTGCAGAACGCCAGCGCCGCCTCGCGGTAGCGAAAATCCGAGCAAAGGAGGTTTCCACTGCGCGACACCACGCAATGCGCATTTGAGGACCGGAAACCCGTAAGGTATTCGACGTCGCAGGCATCGGACACAATGATGTGCGTGTATCGTCCCGACGACACGAACTTCTTGATTTTAGAGAGGCGGGTGTTTATCATAGCGCAAAACGCCGGTCGGATCGGAGCGGTTATAGAACGAGCCGCGATACTTCGGACCCGGGGAATGCCCGGAGGTTCGCCGCATCGCGGGCGGGACTTCCTAGAGAAGACTACTGCGGTCTCCCCGCCTTGCTCTTGAACTTCTTCTTGATTCTCACTCCAGAAAGCGGTTTTGCCGCGGACCGTTGTTTTCTCTTCTTGGCAGGTTGGGCCTGCAAAGCGGGCCCAACCTGAACGGCGGTCTCCTTGGGTGATACGTCCAGCACAATGGTTTCCTCGACTTCCTGGGACGCAAAGGTTGCTTCTATCTCCCGGATCCTCTTTGCGATGCGCTCGTTGTCCGGATCTGCATGCAGAAGACGACGGTATAGTTGCAACGCGAGCTTCGGCTGCCCTTGCTGATAGTAGATGTCGGCCAGGGTGGGAGTGAGCACGTGGTCGGGAATTGAGAAGACCTGCGTCTGGTCGGGGTCTGATCCCGGTGCCGATTCCTCTTTGGCAATATCTGCGTGCGCCGGGACAGGGCCGGCCGTTTCGTGCACTTCAGTCTCGTCGGCTTCACTCGGCCCGGAAACCGGCGCGGCCAAAAACGGATCGCGCGACCCGGAAAGAATGGTCTCTTCCTCGGCGGGCATGGTGTCTTCGCCCTCCTCGTCCATCAACACGGTCCGCTCCTCGGGTTCCCGGGCCAGATCGAGCGTATCGGACTCCGGGCCTGCCGCATCCATCTTGTCAAGTTCAAATACAGGCACGTCCCCCGATTCCGGGGGCTCGGTGGTTTCGGCGGACGCCGTTTCGCGCACTTCAGTCTCGTCGGACGCACCCGGCCCGGAGACCGGCGCGGCCAAAAATGGATCACGCGACCCGGAAAGAATGGTCTCTTCCTCGGCGGGCATGGTGTCTTCGCCCTCCTCGTCCATCAACACGGTCCTTTCCTCGGGTTCCCGGGCCAAGTCGAGCGTATCGGACTCCGGGCCTGCCGCGTCCATCTTGTCAAGTTCGAATACCGGCACGTCCCCCGACCCTGCAGGCTCGGCGATTTCGCCGGGCGTGGTGTCTAATTCCCGGCCCACCGCTTCGTCTTCATTATCGCTTTCAGGCATCGGCTCCGCAGATCCAAGCGCGCCTTCCGTGCTTTCGTCGCCGAATAAGTCATCCATTCTCCCTGCCACGTCGTCGCCCGACATGCCCGGGGCAGAGTCTTCAATTTCGGGACCAACAGCGTCGTCGATGTCCGGCGTTTCCTCGGAAACCTGTTGAGACGTTGATTCCACAGGCGCCGGCGTGCCGGCTCCGGATACAATCAGGGTCTCGGACGCCGACTCAAGCGCGTCACCGCCATCGCCGATGACAATGGCCCCTTCACCAATGTCAATCGGCGGTTTGGTGTCCTCACCCGGGTGGTTGGTATCCTCGGCCAAGGCAGGTGCCTTATCGGCGCGGGACACGTCCGTTGCGTCGGCAGCATGGTCAGGTATCTCTTCACCGCGCGCGCCGTCGGTCGGTTGATCGGCCTCTCCTTCGTCAAAAATGGTTTCAAGCCGGAGCGAGACATCGTCGCCGGAAATCACTCCTTCGGGAGTCGGAGGCGGCGCAGGTTCTGCCCCGCCGATGGTGATCTCCTCCTCTGGTGTGTCGTCAACGCTTTTCGGTTGCACATCATCCGCCTCATCCGAAACCGGACCTATCGCAGTGTCGGAAACGTCCCCCACCGGTGTTTCTTCAACCGATAACGAGTCGTCGGATAATGGCGCGGGGGACGGAACCTCATCGAACATCTCGTTGAGCCGCGAGGTGATGTCTTGACCCGAAATATCCGAGCTTTCCACCGGCCGCAATTCGTCGCGGGACTCTTCTCGCACAGGATCGGCGGAAGTCGGCTGTTGCATCAACGTTTCTTCAAGGGATTCCTGTTTGTCGGCATCGCCGGTGTAATCCGCCTTGGACGCGATGGTGGGAGCTTCTTCTTCGCCAAACAATTGTTCGATGCGTGAGCTGATGTCGCTGCCCGATACAACCCCGGTTTCAACGCCCTTCACCGTTGCAAGACCGATCTCTTCATCCGGCCCGTTTGCCTTATCTGTACCGATATCCACATGATCAAGCACTTCCGGCTCGACGGCCGACGCGGCAGGTTCCTGCTCACCAAACATCATTGCCATGCGTGAACTGATGTCGTCCCCGGTAACGACGCCGGCCTCCATTCCGGGGGACTCGGCCGCGATTTCTTCGGTTACGCCGGCGGCGGTGCCCAGTTCCCGGGGATCAAACTGCTGCGTCTTCACCATCATCTCGCTCAGATCACCCTCTTTCTGCGGCGGCCGTCTGGACCGGAGCGGACCCAGGTCCAATTGTATCGTCTTTTCAACATCGGCTATCGCCTCGGGCGACGTTTCACCGGCTGCCGGCTCTCGCGCCGCAGCCCCCATGCCCAGGATACGCATGACGTCGGTATCACCGGTTCCGGAAAACGAGCCGGCAAGCTCCGCAAGCGTCTGATTGTCCGGATCCAGGCCGAACAGGTACGCGTAGAGATCGCCGGCCTTTTCCTTCATTCCTTGGCGGGCGCAGATGTCCGCAATCATCTTTACGGCGACCTGATTTCGCCGGTCTTCCTTGACTGCCTTGACAAATTCACCTATCGCCTCCCGGAATTTTTCCTGTTCGAGAAAGCACCGTCCCAAAATTACCCTGGCGGTCGTGTGATTCGGATGGTTCTGGAGGCCCAGGGTGCACACGCCGATGGCCTGCTGGATTTCACCGTTTTTCAGGTGGCTTTCTGCAAGGCGGGAAAACACGAGCGACTGAGGGTTCCGGCTGAGTTTGGATTCAAAATACTGGACCGAGGCGTCTTCTTTGGCCATTGCTTACTGCTCCTGGTTCAAACAAGATCTCCGGTGGCCGGTGCTACCGCCGAAACGCATGAGCCATCACCGGAAAATCGGGCATGGATACCCGCCCGACGGCCCGGCCGGCAACCCTTTAACAGTACCATAAAACAAAAGAAAAATCAATGCCGGAAAGTAGCCGCCTCAATCGCGCATTGCCTCAAATTAAATGTAACCGAAGGCTTAATCGAAACACGCACCAATTGATTCGTTGCCTCATAATTAAGGTAACCCAAGAAAAAAGGGGGTTACCACTATGGGGCACAAAGAAAAAGAAGCATATCGGGAAGCGATACGACAACGATATGCCCATTCCAACAGAGCCGGCAAAAAGCAGATTCTCGATGAGTTTTGTGCGATTTGCCGATACAATCGCAAGTACGCTATCCGGCTACTTGGAAAACGCAAACAGAAACAAAAAGCCAAGCGTGGAAGAAGACCCTTATATGCTGAACCGCTTTTTATTAAGGCGTTACAGTACATCTGGAAAGCCTCTGATTTCATGTGCTCTCGCCGCCTTAAGGTTGTCATTCCAGTATGGCTGCCATTCTACGAACAATCCTTTGAACTGCTTTCCGAGGAAGTCCGTGCGCGGCTCCTCTCTGTCAGCCGCTCCACGCTTGACCGCGTCCTATGCCCTTTACGTACGCGTATGGGCAAGGGATTGTGCGGCACCAAGCCCGGCTCCATGCTGCGCAATCAAATCCCCATCCGTACCGACAACTGGGATATTACCCAGCCTGGATTCATGGAGGCGGATACGGTTGCCCATTGCGGCACCAGCCTTGCCGGAGAATTTGTGTGGAGCCTTATCATGACTGACATCCATACTGCTTGGACCGAAGGCCGTGCTGTGTGGAATAAGGGCTCCCAGGGTGTCATTGAGCAGGTTAAAGACATCGAACGACGAATACCTTTTGCCCTGCGTGGCTTTGACTGTGATAACGGGTCCGAGTTCCTCAACTATCATCTCGAACGCTACTTCGCCGTGCGACAAGACCCTGTAAAGTTCACCCGGTCACGTCCCTACAAGAAAAACGACAACGCCCATGTCGAACAGAAAAACTGGGCGCAGGCCAGGCACATGCTTGGTTATGATCGGATCGAAAACCCCGACACGCTTCCCCTCATTAACGACCTCTATGCCAACGAGTGGTCTCTCTATCAAAACCACTTCTGTCCATCGCTGAAACTCAAATCTAAAATCCGGATAGGATCTCGATACCGCAAGACCTATGAAGAACCGAAAACTCCCTATCAAAGAATCGTTGAATCACCTTACATAGCTTCAGAAGTCAAGCAAAGCCTTGAACTGACCCACCGTGCTCTCAATCCATTCCAATTAAAAAAGACTATCGAAAGAAAACTCAAAACCATTTTCAACCTTGTTACGGTTACCTCATTTGTGAGGCATCGAATCTGACCCTTCGGTTACCTTTTATTATGAGGCAACACGATCGTTTTTCCTGATCGCCTCGACCAGCAGTGTGGTGGAATGATCCTTCAGGAAAGAAACGATCTTGATCTTCCCGCCGTACTTTTCCACGACCGGCGCCTCAATGATGTTTTCCGGATAATCGCCGCCCTTCACGTGAATATCGGGCCGAAGTATTTCGATGAACGTTCGCGGGTCGTCTTCCCGGAAAATGAATGCGTAGTCGACCATCCTGAACGAAGCAACGATTTCAAGCCTGTCCCGCTCGTTCTGCAGCGGACGGCCTTTGCCCTTGAGCCTTCGCACGACGTCGTCGCAATTGACACCCACGACAAGGATGTCGCCTTGACGGGCGGCTTCCGCAAGATACTGCACGTGGCCCGCGTGGATGATGTCGAAGCAGCCGTTGGTGGTGACAAGGGTTTTTCCCTGCCGGCGAAGGCCGGCGATGGCGTCACGAACCACGGAGGCCGATTGAAGAGCGCTTTCTTGGCTGGCAGGATTCATACGTACAAAATAGTTTTCGTCACCGGAGGGTGAGCGCGGCACATGGTATTGAATCACACGCCCGCCACCAACGCCCTTCCCACCGTCTTCGGCTTAGCCTCCAAAAACCTCATCGCCACGTCGCATGTTTCCTTCACCGTCTTCGCCTTCTGCACCCCCGTCCTCAGCTGATGCCCGAAGAAAAAATTGCACGAATAGTATTTCGTAAACTCCTTGAGCCGCCCGATCGCCCGTTCCGGCGGGAAATCTTCATTGACATAGTCATGGAACGTCTTCCACACCGTTGCGTAGTCCGGCGCAAGAGCCCGGATGTCCCCTCCGCACAATCGCTCCCGGAATTCCCCGAACACCCACGGCCGCACCACCGCCTGCCTGCCGATCATGAGTCCTTTGACCGATGCGAAGGCATTCGCGTTCCGTGCGATATCCTCGGCGAACCCGATATCGCCGTTGGCGATAACCGGAAGGCGGGTAAGACCGCAAATCCATTCGAACAGTTCCCACCTGGCGTTGCGCTTGAGCTTTTCATTGAAGAACCTGGGATGAACAAACACCGCATTCGCTCCGCAATCTTCAATGACCTTCATTCGTTTCGCGAATTCCGGTTTCCAGCCGGCCTCTGTTTCCCACAGCCGGCACTTGACGGTGAGCACGCCGTCCCAGGTACGTCGAAGCGTTTTGAGCACGCGCTCAAAGCGCATGTGGTCTTTGAACAGCGAAACGCCGGTACCCAGTCTTTCCATCTCGGGCGCCGGACAGCCCGCATTGAGGTCGAGGGCCACGGGTTGAGCGCTTCTCAGCCGGTCCACAATCGCGGGAATATCTTCATTGCCGTTCAAGGCGAGCTGGTACCAGACAATTCCCTCTTCTCCACGACGTTTTGTGAAGGCGGTGGCCCCGACCTTTTCATTGAGCACTGCCGCACCCAGAAGCATCTCCGTGAACAGCGCGCCGTACGCGCCAAACCCGGCTACAAGACGCCGAAACGCGCTGTGCGAAACGCCGGCCATGGGCGCGCAGAACAAGGGCGGATCAACTACGATGTGTTTGAGAATGAGCGGGTGGAGGATCATGGCGCAGGCACGCTTATTGAAGAAAGGCGGTTCTGAGCGCGATGCCGGAGGCCAAATAGATGACAAAGGCAATGCCGCAGGCAATGAAATACGCCGCCGCGACGTCGGCGGAGGTTGGCGGCGCCGTCGAACGCTTCTGCGGAACGCTTATCAGATATTCGGCGGCCTTGATTCCATTGATAAACAGGAGAAGGCCGAACACCGACCAGAGGAACGACAGAAAAAAAGGAAACCACCACACAAACAGCGCCGTCATGGTGGTCACCGTGCACACCAGCATGGTAAGGCCCGCAAAATAAGGGAAGAACCGCCGTATCCGCGCGTTCGATTGCTCCGCACAACGGGCCGCCCATGTGCAATCGTCGATTTCTTTCTGATTGCAGACCGCGGCCCGCCCCTGGCGCGCCATGGATTGCCGCAGGGAACGAATCAACCCGGGCAGGTTCCGGGTCCTCAACGAAATGCTGATGCTTCCGCCCGGAAACCGCAGCAAGCCAAAATTAAACAGAAGAGGCACTCGCACATACCGGAAATGCCCTATTTCGGCAATGGGCACGGTGACAATCCTGCTGGGCCGTACCTTGACGAGATCCGTCTCGGACACCACGAACGCGGTCTCGCTCATCTCTTTTGTCAATGTTGCGCGCAGTGCGGCGCAACAGAGAGCTATCACGGCCAGATACAGGGTGAGCCGCACGTAGGCTGCGCATTCACCCGCCGTGCCGTAATGAATGCTTGCTGCGGCGAGAAGGCTGCAGATGAGAAGCATGCCTATAATGCCGCAGGCCAGCAGGCATTCGCCGGCCGACAGGTCGGCGGAGGTGGTGAATCGTTCTTCCATGAGCCCAAGGGGTCCCTTGTTACCTGTTCTCGGCCGACTACCTCATCCTTCCGGATGGCCGGTCTTCTGTTTGGCAGCCGCAGCCGGAATTCTTCTCACGTGCGCTCCTCGCGCACAAGTCAATTATGCCGGACCGTTTTGCCAGCGCCGCCAGTCCGGACAAATCCTCCGCGCTCTTGATCGTGTGGTACGAATCGGGATCAATTGCAAGAACCACCCCGTTTTTCGCAGACGGCATGAGGTCGGTGATGGCAAATCCTATCTTTGGGCTTCGCGCCAGGGAAGGGAGAATCTCCTTGGGCGGCGTTGCATAATCGGGAAGCTCGCTGCCTGCAAGCAGGTTGATGTCAAACACGTAGAGGCCGGTATTGAAGGGAAGATGGAACCGACCCGTTTCGTCGGTGAGCCTCATGGTGGCCTCGTTGCGGATTCCCTGTTCCACAATAGTAAGTGACTCTCCCTCGCGGCGCTTAACAATAACAAACGATCCGAAGGGGTCGTGTGCGTCGAAACGCGTGCGGAGGATTCCCACACCCACGCAATCGTGGCCCTTGCCCGCCGTGGCCATGGCAAGAATAACAGACGGATCGCACAGCCCCGTTGCCTGAAGCGCAATAATCCTGGTGCAGCCGAACGACGAGAGCCATTCGAGCGCGCTGGGCCCGCCATGGTCGCCTTTCTTCGTCAGCTTTACAAACGGTCCTCCCGTCTCGTCGGGATTGACTGCCGGCCGCGGCACCCCTGCGTCCGCCACGCAAACAATGCGGCCATCGCCCGTCAGGTGCAGTCGCTCGTCCTGCGCCAGCGTTCGAACATTGGCAAGGCCGAAGTTGCCGGATCTTCTGAGGACCGCCGGGATAATCCGCGCCGTGGCCGACGATGCCGGGCCGGTGGTGACGATTACCGGTATGTCAAGACCGGCTTTGCGGCAGAGATCCGCGATGACGGCGCAGTTCGCCTGCAGGCTGCCGTATCCTTCTGGAAAGCCGGGCAACTGGAAAGTCGCTTTTGTGAAATCGCCCGGCAGGACAACACCTGGCCCGCGCTCCAGCAGGCTCGCACGCAGCCGTTCGCCGTCTCCGCCCGCGGTGAGTACGACGGCGCAGCCCGAAAGATCGGCGGTCGTCCCGGCAGCCTCACCAATGCGAACAAAGCGCGGAAACGCCTGTTCTGTTCCGTCAAGAATACTTTTCCACTTTTCCATGTTGCGCATTGCCTGCCGCTGCCGGCCAAGCTGCTCCCGGTAAACCGGGGGCGGGAACCGTTGATTGAGGGCGTCAAGCAGTTTTTCTCTCTGCGCCTGGTTCAGGGCCCCGAAATCGTATACATGTTCTGCGGCGTTGCTATCGGTCCAGCGTTCCATTTGTTTCCTTTTGATTTACTCTGCCGGTGGAAAGCAGGATTTCTATCCCGGGTTCACCCACCCGTGTTTTGAAAATGCCACATACCGATTTTGTTGTCAATGGTTTCCCGAATTGGGCTGTTTTCCCCTCATTCTCCTGAAAAACGACGTGAGGAGCCTGCCGCACTCCTCCTGCATGACGCCCCGCGTGATCCGGGGAAAATAGCGGTATGCCCGCTCGAGTTCGCTGCGGTAAAGAAATGCGTCGACCGCGCCGAGCCTCGGATCCGGCGCGCCAAACACAACGGCATCAACGCGCGCCTGCAAGATTGCCCCGAGACACATGATGCACGGCTCAAGCGTGACATATAAGGTGCATCCGGAAAGCCGCCACATTCCGAGCATGGTGGAGGCAGCGCCGATTGCCATCACCTCGGCATGCGCCGTGGCGTCAAACAGCTTCTCCACGCGATTGTAACCGCGGCCGATGATTCTGCCGTCCTTTTCCACAACCGCTCCAACCGGTACTTCGCCTTCATCAAGAGCCTTCATGGCTTCCTGAAAAGCCGAATTCATGCAATACTGAGGGTCCACGGGCCAAGGGTTCCCTTCTGCATTGAAAATCGATTATATTTGATAAACCTTCCTGATACTCATCTGTTAATATACTTCCCTGTAAAATCCCTGTAACAGGACGGTCGGCTACGCTCCCTTGGGAAGGGGGAATCACTATCGCAGGATCACTTGAAAAAGCATTGCCGCTGAGGCGGCAACAAAAAGCTTCTACTGGCGACGCCGCCGAGCCGGCCTACCGGGCTATGCAAGAGTCCGGCATCCCTCGCACAAAGGTTCGCACGCCCCCCGGCGCACGGCGCACCGGCGTCACCGCTGTGGAGGTTGTGGTTGTCTTGTTTATTCTGGGCGCAATCATGTCTCTCGTGATGTTCTCGTGGACCTTCTTCGCCCGCAGCACCCTGCTGCAGAAACGCAAAACTACGCTCCGCGCGCAAACGGAACAGGTCGCGTCCGTAATTGTCAGCGACATCGGAACGTCACCCCAGGTGATTTTTCTCGATCCCGGTGGCATAACCTTCATCGCGAGCGGCGGGGACACCGTCACCTACCGTCTCAACAGTGATTCTCTTCGGAAGAACGGCGCGGCAATCCCCGTCGGTTCCGGCGGAGCGAGGGTGGTAAAATTCGCTATTGAACAGGAAACGCCGCTTCCGGTCCCCGGGGAGCAGAACCAGCCGCAGGACGCAGCCCTCGTCGTCACGCTGGGCGTAAAGGACCGTACCGGCGTTACCAGCGAAGTGCGCAACAGGGTAACGATACGTTACATGGAAGACACGAGCGCGGCCGACAAGCGCAAGTGGAACTACTGATATTCCCCTTTGTAATACTCCCAGTGAACGATCTCATCGAGCTTCTTGCGTTTCTTGACAGGAGGCTGCGACGCCGGGTATCCTACCGGGGTGAACGCCACCGGTTCTATGTTCAGGGGCAGCCGAAGCACGCTTCGGGCTTCGGCTGCTTTGAAATTGCCTATCCAGCACGTGCCGAGACCGGCTTCGGCAGCCGCAAGCGTGATGTGGTCCATCGCGATGGCAACGTCAACGTCTCCGTAGCCTTTTCCGTCGGCGCGCACCCACGCCTGCGACCGGTCGCAGCACAGCGCAAGCACGACAGGCGCCTCGGCAAGCCACGTCCGCTCGTACACCGTGAGCAGCGTCTTCTTCGATCCGTCTTTGCGGATAACAATAAAGACCCACGGCTGATTATTGCACGCCGACGGCGCAAGCCTTCCTGCCTCGAGAATTTGGAGCAGCACGGCTTCTTCAACGGGTTTATTCTGGAATGCGCGGACCGAATAGCGCTTCTTTGCAAGATCGATGAATGCCACAAGGAGCCTCCACGGTTGACGGGAAATGCCCTCAATTCTATTTTGTCATCTAAACTCGGAAGCTTCGATTCGGTTCAAATCCACCTGACCCGCAAAAGGGCACCACCGGACGACTTTGTCACCTTACTATCTTTCTGATCGCGACATCCGTATAGTACGCATGGAGAATTTCGTCGTACTTCTTGCCGCTTTTGGCCCTGCCCAGCGCGCCGGTCTGGCACAATCCCACCCCGTGGCCATAGCCCCTGCCCTTCATAACTACCTTGCCGTCAAGTACCGAAACATCGGTGATGATGCAGCTTTTGAGAATCGGAAATCCCGTTTGATTCCTCCGGAAAACTGACCGGATCTTGTCGCCTCCATAGAAAAACGAGCCGCTTGACGTGTGCACGGTGCACTGTTTGATCCTTCCGCAGGAAAACCGCGAATCCAGCGTCACCGAGCGCACGTCTCCGGTGCAAGGGTTCTGCGGAAACGTCTCGCGCGAGAATCTGTTCACGATGTAGGTGAACCGGTCGAGCGGCCACTGTTCCTCCCAGGTAAATGACACGGAGTGCGCACAATACGGGCCCGACAACCCGTTTTCGTCGTCAACCGAGCGAAGATACCCCAGGAAAGGCTTGTTCCATACGTCCTCGACGCTGGCTGTTCTGCCGCCGCACGTGGAATGATAGTACGCGTAAATCAGGCTGTCGTGATACAGAAGGACCTCGCCCTCGGTGGCGCGAATTGCCCTGCTGCACGCGTCGGATTCCGCACCCACTCCGCCGTATACCTGGTCCGAAACGGTGGCCGAAAGATCGAACTGCCCGTGCGCATTGTCCTGCATCTTCCGGAAAGTGTAGGTGCGGGCCGCAACCGCCTGCGCCTTTACCGCCTCATCCACATCATCGCCGCCCTTCCCCACCTCGAGCGGCACCACCCCGCGCAGATAGTCTTCGACGTCAACGTAATTGACAAGCGTAAACAGGCCGCCCGGTCCGGGAGCGATTATTATGGATCCACGGTAGGAAATGTTTTCGATGGTGACAATACATGCTTCGCTCCTGGCAAACAGGGTGCAGGGAACCACCACGCCCATCCTGGACTGGCCATAAGCATGGAGAAACACCCTCCCCTGCGCGTCGCCGCGCTCTATGGTCGCGCTGCCCGAAAACGAAACAAAGCCTCGCGTGCCGCCGTTTCTCAGTTCCACGGGCGACGATGAACGCACGCGTGCGCCTGACGCATTCTGGCGCAGCACGATGCGCGCGTTCGCGGATGGAACATGGAAACCTGCGCCGTCCAGATGGAAGCGCTTGCCCGGTCCCAGTTCATCCGCTTGCGGGCGGCCTTCGACGTTCCACACGTCATTCTCGCGGCGATCCTCAGAATTCTGCGCGAGCAGCACCGTTGTATTGCGGCCGTTTGCCTTTTGTGAAGCTGAGGTTGCGGACGTCGGTTGGGGCTGATCACAGTTACCGGATGCGTGCTGCGACGTGATGGCCGGAGCAGGCGTGCACTGGAAAAAGAAGGTACAGGGAAACAGTGTGAGGAAAATGGCTGCCGTGGCTGTCATGGTACTCTACGGAGGGACATAGTTGTCAACCGTAACTCTTGTTGCGTTGCCCTCACCCCAAATCTCGTTAAACGGCTTTTGCCTTGCCGGTCCTTGAGGCCTCGCCGGGCGCCATGCCGGAAATCTTTTTGAGTTTGCCGGAAAGAAGTTTGCGCTGGAGCAGCGAAACCTGGTCGATGATGAGGAGGCCGTCTAAATGGTCCATTTCGTGCAAAAGTGCTCGTGCAAAAAGGTCTGTCGCCTTCTCGACTGCAAACTCTTTTCCGGCTTCGTCGAACGCCTTGACAGAAACAACAGCCGGCCGCTTGATGTTGAGATGAATGTCCGGGAAACTGAGGCATCCTTCTTCGCGCTCCACAACTTCCTCGGACTTATAGGTGAACTCGGGGTTGACAAGCACAAGCGGCGGAGCCTCGCCCCGTGTTGCATCGATGACCATGATCCGCTTCGACTCCCCGATCTGGGGCGCAGCCAGTCCCACGCCGTCGTGCGCAACCATGGTCTCCAGCATTTCGTCGACCAGGCCCTTAAGTTCCCCGTCGAATATCGAAACGGGTCTTGCCTTCCTGCGCAGAATAGGATCGCCGTAATACACAATGTCGAGCATCGGGACTATGCCTTTTTCTCAACCTTGTCGGCGTCTGTCTTCTCGGCCGCCTTTTCGTCATTGATAATGGACGCTATCGAACTTTTCCTGAATTCCACAACGGTGTTGTCCGCTATCTTTACCATGACGGTAGCGTCCTTCACATTGCCAACCGTTCCCAGCAGGCCGCCGATAGTCACGATCTTATCGCCCTTCTTCATGTTCTTGAGCATGTTCTGGGTTTCCTTTGTCTTTTTCTGCTGCGGAAGGATCATGAGGAAATAGATGATCGCAAAAACAATCCCCATCATCAGGATGGTGGGCATCATGTTCTTGCCTCCGCCCGCCGGGGCAGCACTGGTCTGAGCGAACAGCGCCAATGAGTTACACAGAACAAGGCAAGGAGTCAAATAGTAGCGCATGAATGGTCCTTTCTTTCTCGCAAGATGTACAACTGCAACATTCGGAAAATTGCAAGTTACTAATATATGTCGGCCTTGCCGTTAAAGTCAATGGCGATTTGCCCCGTGCATAGCATTGGTTTTCGGGTATCTGGGGGGTGATATTGCTTATTTGATAATAAGAAAGGGTTGGTTAGTTATGCAAAGGAAAAGAGTCTTTGAAGCTCGGAACGAGATTGTCTTAAAACTGCGAATACCCGGGGTGTGGGTGCAGATCGCCGCCCGCTGATTTCCGGCAGGCGGAAGGTGCACCCCAGCGGAAACCCGCCAGGGTTTCCCCACATGCTCCGGCACTTATACTCATCACCACGCACTCTTAAACAAATAAATCACTTCGCCTCTCCCCTATTCCCTTGACATCGCTTCACTAAGAGCATTAATTTACTGTTGACCCCATCACCGAGACCAAACCTTTATCTGGAGGGCACAGTATGAAGATCCTGTTAAGGAATTTAACTGTCCTGTCCGTCTGTTGTATTGCCTTTTTCTCAATATCGGGCTGCGGCGTGAGTGAGAAGAAACTCAAGGACGCGGAGCAACGCATGCAGGCGCTGCAGCAGGGCGGCATTCCGGATTCGCTTCTCACCGAGGCACGGGTTCTTATTGTCCAGGCGCGGACTGCAAAACAGCTCGGAAACGGCATCGGCGCAAAAACGAATTACGATTCGGCAATGGGAATTCTTGCCAAGGCCGAGTCGGGCTACGGCGCCACAACGGCGGAGGTCAAGCCGTTTGTCGAATCGCTCAGAAAATCCCTTGGAGAAAAGAAACTGAATTTTTCCGGCAACATACTCAAAGAGGCCGACAGCCTCTTGGGCGTGGTTGACGCATTTATCAAGGCGAATAAATGGCCCGAAGCAAAGGCAAAATCGCTTGAAGTCGACACCGTGTTCATGAGCCTTGAGAAAAGCGCGCAGCTCGCCAGGGAACTGAGACCCAAGCTTCTGGGAACGTGGAGCGGGTCCCAGGCGATCAAGGAAGAGGGCGCAAACGCGGTTGAGAAAAAGTCCTTTGCGTTCACCCCGGATGGAAAGATCGCCATCGTTGAGGAAAGGACCGGACTTACGAATCCGTCACTCAAGGAAGACTGGAAATTCGAGTCGTGGGGAACCTACGACCTTGTCGGCGACACCATCTTGATATTTGTGAATCGTGAGAAATGCGACAAACAGGTGTACCTGAACCTGCGGGAACAGGGCAAAAAGAAGGATTGGGTGAAGACCGAAAAACCGCCGTACGACTCGGCAATTACAAGCGGCAAAAAGGACAGGTACATTACGTTTGATTATCTCAAGGAGAGCTTCAAAAAGAAGTAGCTTTAGTCAAGGACTGGGGCTGCAACGGGCGGATGTTTTCATCCGCCCCTGCTTTTTGCAGTGACCAAAGCCGTCAGCTCCGATACCCAACCCTCTTCAAAAACCTCTCATCGTCGCGCCAACCTTTCTGCACTCGTATGTGGCAACGAATCGAGGCCGGCACTCCCGTCAGTTTCTGCAAGTCTTCCGCTGCGCGCGACTGGATTTTTCTGATGAGCTTTCCGCCGGCCCCAATGATAATGCCTTTCTGGCCGTCGGTTTCCACGTAGAGGGTGGCGTCAACGTGATGGCGGCCCGGCGATTCGCGGTAGTCGGTGACCTCCACGAATGTGGCGTGCGGCACTTCTTCCTTGGTGTGGTAAATGAGCTGCTTGCGGATGTATTCCGCGGCAAAAAACCTGGTGTTTGCGTCGGTCAAGTCGTCCGCAGGGAAGAACGCCGGGCCTTCGGGAACGAAGGGGTCGAGCAGCCGCAAAAATACGTCTTTGGCCTGCGGATCCTTCGCGACAATTGCGGCATGCGGGACGCCGGCAAGCGCCGGATAGCGGCCGAAAAAGGCCTTTATCATGACGCCGGGATCGTCGCAGATGTCCTTTTTGTTAAACAGGATGACACACCGAGTTCTCGCACTTGTCACGATCCGCGACACGATATCCTCTTCTTCGCCGAACGGCCGTGCGAGGTCCACAAGGTAGCATACCACATCGGCATGGTCGGCGAGAGCGCCTGTACTTTCCCCGGTCATACGCTTGTTGAAGGCGTGTTTACCCAGGTGAATGCCGGGGGTGTCCACAAACACGAGCTGGAGGGCAGGTGCATTGTAGATGCCTTTGAGGTTCCTGCGCGTGGTTTGCGGCATGGTAGACACAATGGAAAGCTCCTCGCCGAGCACCGTGTTCATAAGGGTTGATTTACCGCAATTGGGTCGTCCCACGAGGGCGACGAAGGCGGAGCGGTTTTTGTTACCGGGATCGGTCATGTGTACGGTTGATTATCCTACCAGTTTCGGGGTGTTCGCATGAGTAAATCTGACGGCCGCTTTTTCCGCGGTCTGCACCCGGTGAATGTATTTCCGGAAGATTTCCGCGGCAATATAGCTCGAATGCACGGTCCAGAACTGGTCGTGGACCGTCACCACGCCCACGGCGATGCGCTGTTTGGAATCGGCGGGATTGGAGGCGAACCCGACAAACCAGTCTATTTTGCCAAGCCGGTCCTCGTCGACGGTGCCGGTCTTCCCACCGTAGTCGATATTGTCGAAGCAGGCCGAATGTTTGATATACCTAAAAGAACTTCTCGCCGTCCCGTACTGAGCCACCCGCGACATCATGCCCTTGAGCAGGGCAGCCGTCGTCTCCCGGACGGGAACGCGCCACGTGCGCGGCGCGGCGCGGAAGACGACGCACGAGTCGCCGCACGTCACGCTGTCCACGAAAAACGGCGCCGGCATCCTCCCGTTTTCCGAAACTCCTGCTGCAAGCATGGCGCCGAACAGCGGCGACATCCTGGTCTTCTGATTGAACCCCGAGGCGATTTCGGCCACGAGCAAGGCCGAGTCTTTGTCGCCGATGGCGGCGAAGGGTTTTTCATTGTCAAGTTCAAACGGGATCTGGCAGTTAAATCCGAACTTGCCCATGTATTCGCGGAGAATCGAAGGCCCCAAGACATACACCCCGATCCTTCCGAAAACGGGATTGATGGAATAGGCGTACGCATCCTGCAGCGACACCGGCTCGTATGCCGCAAGGTCTTCCTTGAGTTGGAATCTGTAAAGCGTGTATCGGCGCCCCGCAAGCGGCAACTTACTTTCCGGGTTCATGTTGCCTTTTTCGATGGCGGCCGAGGCCGTGATTGTTTTAAATACGGAGGCCGTCGGGAACAGGCTCCGTGCAAACAGGTTGTCGCCGAGGGACGGTTCCGAATCGCGGCTGTACGACACAAGCGCCAGCACCCTGCCCGTCTTTGCTTCCATTGCCACGAGCGCACCGTATTTGGGATGGTACTGTTTGAGCAATGCCCGCCCGCAGTGAATTATTGTCGTGTCGAAACTGTAGTGCAACAGGTAGGTCGCGCCGCCCGACACGATGGTGTCGCCAACACCTTTCAAGTTCGGGGCTTGTTTCTTGAGAAGGCCCGCAAGGTCTGCGGCGGACAAGGCGCCGCCCCGGAGCTCCGGCTCAAAAAGGCTCAATCTGCCCAGGAAGGACGCCTGCGGCTTCGGCGCGGTCTCGGCTCGCGCGGGAGCCACGCGAGCTGCCGGCATGCGCGTCGGCAAAGCCTGCGTCTCATGCCTCGGCGGCTCGGGAAGCCTCATCTGTTGCGCAAGCAGTTTTTCCGGAGGTTCCCGGCTGCTGAAGATCTTTACAACGGCGACGAGCAGCAGGAAAACAAGAACGAAACGAATGCGGCCTTTTTTCGGAACACGGAGCCTGATCCCCAACCCGCCCGGCCCCCAGTCTGTTCCGGCACGCCCGACGCGTTTCATCATCGGGGATTCGGAAAGAATGGTGCGCTGGTCGCTCATGGTCAAAAAATAATTTCAGAACGGTACGCAGAGGCGCGGTATTTGGCCGGTTCTCTCAGTAGCCTGCTCAGCGCTACCTGCAAAACCTTCCCGAATGCGGGACGATTGAGAGCCGGCGTGGTTGTCAAAACGTAATTGCCGTCTGCAACGTCACGTTGTTGTTCGGAATCAGGTTGTGGTTGACGTCCCACTGGTACCCGAAGCGCGTGTCCAGGATAATGGAGGCGCCCGGCGTGATTGCGATACCGATCCGGTAGCCGTAGTAAAAAGACGGCGTGGGATCGAAAAACGCGTCGTAGGAAATCTTTCCCGCGCTGTCGACGTTCATTACCGTCGACCCGATATCTCTCTTGTCAAGATAGATCTCGGCCTTGGTGATCTTGGGTATCCGCTTCAAAAGTGCATCGCCGAGGCCTCCGGCGATCTCGAAGCGCTGGTCTTTTTGATTATTCTTTCCCGTCAGGTACTGATAACTGCCGTTGATAAGCACGACATTGACAATGTTGAACCCCAGCTGGCCAAACGCGCCGTCGAGATCCCTGTCCGCAACGCTCTGCGACTTTGTTTCCACAACCGGGTACCGCTGCAACTGCTCGTCAAGGTAGTATTCGTCAAAATAGCCGGGAATGAACCTTCCGCGGATGTGCCGGTACTCCACACCCGCATTCACCGGCCCGAGGCGCAGCGCAACGCCGGGCGCGCCGATGCCCCAGCCGGTCGGGGTCTTTTTGAACGCTGCCGTGTCTGCAACCACCGCGGCCTGTCCGTAGATATCGAGTCCGAGAAAATCCGTCTTGATGATGGGAAAGTCGATGTCGCCGGCGAACAGAGCATAGCGCGACGTGGAATCGCGATACGTTGTGTCCGACGCCGTGGTATCCGCGTCACCGCCCGCGATAAGAGCATTGACGACCGTGGGCGGGTACTTGCTGCGCCAGTATGCCACGCTGCGGGGATCGCTCGCCGACGACCACGAGCGCGCCGGTGCGTATTCGTTGAGGTCGACGCCGTAGGTGGCTCCAATTGACATAGTAGACAGAACCGGAACGCCCGAGGGTTTGAGGGGGCACAGGGCAAGTCGCGCCGCGACAATCCCGCCCTTGTACTTGAATTCAAGGAAGTCGGAAACCATGGTTTGGAGGGTAATGGCCACAGGCGACACGTTGTTGAGATTGAATTGCATACCGAGCAGTTTCTGGTCCGGGTAGTGAAGCATGTTTGTAAACCGGTCTACCACAAAACCGTAGCCGAGCGTCACGCTCGAGAGTCCGCCTACCTTGACAAACACGGGGTCGTTCTCGTATCCGAAGCGCAGGTACCGGATTTTGCGCATGAGCGACTCGGCCCAATCGTCGTGGTCGAAATTCCATCCTTTGTCGGAGAAGTCTCCATTGCCGTCGAGGAACAGCTCCAGGTCCAGGGCTATGCCGAATTTCCAAATCGATATGTCGGGCGAAATCGCAAGCCGCGACCATTGCTGGTTGTTAACCGTAACGCTGCCCGCCGAGAGCTCCCAGGTGATGCGCGGCGCGCCGTTGGCTTGTCCCTGAGGCTGTTCTTTCTTCTCCTGCCGGGCGGGCTGGATCGGTTTCTCCTCTTTCTTGGCGGGCGTGGCTGCGGCGGGCACGTCAGGCGCAGGGGTTTCTTCCTTTTTTGCCTGTGCTTCCGGCCCAGCGACAGCTTGCTTTTGAGGCAGTGCTGCGACCGGCTGAGCCGCCGCAGGCTGCGGGGACGCTTGAACGGCGGCAGGTGCGGGCTGCTGGGCGGCAGGCTGGGCCGCCTTTTGCGCCGTGTCTTTTGCCGCCTGCTTTGCCGTGTCCGGCACGGCGGACGCAGACGCCATGTCGAGCTTGACACCCGACCAGCTTTCCAGGGAAGCGATCGCCTCGGGCGGGAGTTTTCCTTCTTTAAATGAGCCAAGAACGGGATCGTACGTGCAGAATGTACCCGGCAGAACCACGACGGACTCTCCTTTGGACGGTTCGATGCGCACCCTGCCGGCGAGGACAGCCGCAGTGGGTTCGCCCTGCCGTGTGAATTTGATGGACACCGCGGTTCCTACAGGGGTAAACGCGCACCCGTGCAGGACGGCCTTAACATTTGCGAGATCGGCGCCCGGGTCGCGCTTCAGGAACAATTGCCCTGCGTCGAGGTGCACTACAAGCGCGGTGTCGCTTCCGGCAAGATTGGCGCGCAATTCCCCTCGAAGCAGGACCACGCATCCCTTGCCGAGGAAAAGCTTCGCATGATACTGGTCGTCAAGGTAGAGCGAATCGCCCGCCTTGACTAACGCGCTGTCCTTTACCGCGGTCCAGCTTCCCTTGCTCTGCTGCCACACGAGGATGACGCCCGAATCAGGCTTGACGGTAAAGGTAATGGCGGATGTGTTGGAAGCGAACAACAAACATGCCGCTATGCCGACAAGAATCCTGTACACCATGGTTGGGCCTCCTTAAACGGATTGTGAGAGCAATGTTAGTGTGATTTTACAATACTTTTGGATGATCCAGCAAGGTAAAAGTCTTTCGAAATCCGAGACGCATTGCCTCAAATTAAATGTAACCGAAGGCTTAATCGAAACACGCACCAATTGATTCGTTGCCTCATAATTAAGGTAACCCAAGAAAAAAGGGGGTTACCACTATGGGGCACAAAGAAAAAGAAGCATATCGGGAAGCGATACGACAACGATATGCCCATTCCAACAGAGCCGGCAAAAAGCAGATTCTCGATGAGTTTTGTGCGATTTGCCGATACAATCGCAAGTACGCTATCCGGCTACTTGGAAAACGCAAACAGAAACAAAAAGCCAAGCGTGGAAGAAGACCCTTATATGCTGAACCGCTTTTTATTAAGGCGTTACAGTACATCTGGAAAGCCTCTGATTTCATGTGCTCTCGCCGCCTTAAGGTTGTCATTCCAGTATGGCTGCCATTCTACGAACAATCCTTTGAACTGCTTTCCGAGGAAGTCCGTGCGCGGCTCCTCTCTGTCAGCCGCTCCACGCTTGACCGCGTCCTATGCCCTTTACGTACGCGTATGGGCAAGGGATTGTGCGGCACCAAGCCCGGCTCCATGCTGCGCAATCAAATCCCCATCCGTACCGACAACTGGGATATTACCCAGCCTGGATTCATGGAGGCGGATACGGTTGCCCATTGCGGCACCAGCCTTGCCGGAGAATTTGTGTGGAGCCTTATCATGACTGACATCCATACTGCTTGGACCGAAGGCCGTGCTGTGTGGAATAAGGGCTCCCAGGGTGTCATTGAGCAGGTTAAAGACATCGAACGACGAATACCTTTTGCCCTGCGTGGCTTTGACTGTGATAACGGGTCCGAGTTCCTCAACTATCATCTCGAACGCTACTTCGCCGTGCGACAAGACCCTGTAAAGTTCACCCGGTCACGTCCCTACAAGAAAAACGACAACGCCCATGTCGAACAGAAAAACTGGGCGCAGGCCAGGCACATGCTTGGTTATGATCGGATCGAAAACCCCGACACGCTTCCCCTCATTAACGACCTCTATGCCAACGAGTGGTCTCTCTATCAAAACCACTTCTGTCCATCGCTGAAACTCAAATCTAAAATCCGGATAGGATCTCGATACCGCAAGACCTATGAAGAACCGAAAACTCCCTATCAAAGAATCGTTGAATCACCTTACATAGCTTCAGAAGTCAAGCAAAGCCTTGAACTGACCCACCGTGCTCTCAATCCATTCCAATTAAAAAAGACTATCGAAAGAAAACTCAAAACCATTTTCAACCTTGTTACGGTTACCTCATTTGTGAGGCATCGAATCTGACCCTTCGGTTACCTTTTATTATGAGGCAACACGGAGATCAGATGAAGGACCTCATCGCAATGATCCGGAGGAAGCGAGGGAACGTGATGTTATGGGGGTTTACAATTCCTTGGGGTGAAACTTATTGCGGCATGCGGAGTGAAGCGGCCGACTCACGTTGTGGGCACAACGGAAATCTCTTCCAGCCAGGGCCTCATCTGTTCCCACGCTTCCTCGGCCGTCAGGGCGTTGAGACTTGCCTTCGGATCCACCCCTTTGGGCGCCGAACGGTCGCCCACGTTACGGGCGGTATAGAGTGGAAAGCCCGGCATGGGTTTTCGAATCACAAGATTTCTATCTCCAAAGGGACCGTTTCTTCTTTCATCGGTTGGGCCGAAAATCCCAGCCGTGGGAACGCCCATGCAGGCGGCCATGTGCATGATGCCCGAGTCGTTGCACAGGCAGCATGCGCATTGCGAAAGGAGCGCCGCGGTCTTGCGTATGGAAACCGGCTCCACCACATGCCCTTTTTCCTTCATGGCCGCGACAACGGCATGCTTGACGTCCGATTCATCGGCCGACCCGACAATAAGCGCTTCGGCGGACAACAGCCTGCACGCATTGTCGGCAAGCAGCGCAAACCGTTCGGCAGGCCACCGCTTGACGTCCATGCCGTGTTCCACGCTCGAACCGGGGTGAACGGCGATCCTTTTCGGGTTCACCGAGAGCGTTCCGCAAAACTCCCGCGCCCATTGCGCATCATTGCCGTCGAACTGCCGGGGAAAAACAACCGGTTCGTTCTCCAGGTTTTCGGACAGGAAGAAGCCCGCGAGACGGAGGTTCTGGCGGACATCGTGGAGCAGGGGATCAACCGGAACGCAATCGGTTCCAATAAACGACATACTTGACAATCGCTTTTTCTCGTAACGAAAGCAGTACCGCCGCCGGACGCCGCAAAGAAGGGGAAGCGCAAAATACTGCCACGTGTTCGATGGGAAGAAACACAGGCTCGCTCCAAAACGCACTCGCCGCAGTCGCAGCAGCGCCATCAGGGGACCGGCGATGCCGTCTTCCGATTTGTCCGGATCGAACGCGTCGATGCCGGCCCAGAGCCGGTCGTCTCCCGCAAGCGCAGCAATGCCCTGCCGCAACGCAAGCAGGCGAAGCTGTGCGTCCGGCCGCCGTCGCTTGAGGGCCGCAAACGCGGGGTAGCACATCAGGTAGTTGCCGATCCCGATGGGGCAGATGCAGAGTAGCTTCATCCTACGTTCCGGGTAAACTTCTCACCGCAAAGGCGCAAAGATCAAATCGTTTCTTTGATTTGATACGTATTTTTGGGGGCCGCATGCGTTATCATCTCTCCGATAAGCCCGATGGATATGAACTGTATTCCCATAATAATCGCGCCCATTGACAAAATCACAAGCGGCCGGATATGCATTTGCCGTGTTACTATCCACTCCGCTCCGAAATAGGCAAGGACCCCGCCGCCAAGCGCGGCAAGCACCAGGCCGACCAGGCCGAAAAAGTGGAGCGGGTTCTTCATGTATTTTCGGAGAAACAACAGGGTGAGCAGGTCGAAGATACCTTTGAGCCCGCGGCCGAAACCGTACTTGGATTTGCCGAACTTGCGCGGATGGTGCGGCACCACCATTTCGGTTACGCGATACCCGTTCCACGCCGCAAGCACCGGCAGGTACCGGTGCCGCTCGCCGTAAATTTCAAGGCTCTTTGCCGCAGCCGCCCGGTATGCCTTGAACCCGCAGTTGAAGTCGTGCAGCTTGACTCCTGCGACCAGCGATGTGACGACATTCCACACCTTTGAGGGCAGGGTCTTTGTGAGGGGGTCGTAGCGCTTCTTTTTCCATCCGTTCACCACATCGTAGCCGGTGTCAAGCAGCGTCACCATGTCGGGAATGGCGGCCGGATCGTCCTGCAGGTCGGCGTCCATGGTAACGATGATATCGCCGGCGGCCTTTTCGATGCCCACCGAGAGCGCGGCCGCCTTGCCGTAATTACGGCTGAACCGGACGGCTCGAACCTTTCCCCGGTACTGCGCGCTCAGCACAAGCAGCTCCTCGAACGAACCGTCGGTGCTGCCGTCATCCACAAATACCGCCTCGTAGGCGATACCGGCCCTCGAAAGCGCGGCATCAATCGACTCCACAAGCGGCCCCAAACTTTCCTTTTCGTTAAGCAACGGGACGACCACGGATAGCATCATGCTGATTTCCTTGATAAATGGAGTTTATTCATTACAAACAAGATTCCGCCGACCAGGCTGGCGGCGCTTCCCACGATGGATGCAAGAAACCCCATCACGATCGCGGCCTCCACCTTGAACCCAGCAAACGCAAACAACGTGCCGCCGACGCTTTCGCGGACGCCGAACGGCAGGGGCACCACCATCATCATGGCAAGAATGGGCACGAATATGAAGAAATAGTGGATATTGCCTGCAGAAAGCAGTCCGAGCGCACCTGCGCACATGATGTGAACGCCGATGCGCATGAACTGGACCACCGTCGACAAAACCCCCACGGGAAGCAGAATGTGCACATCGTGGACTTCGATGATCGTTTCGTCAAGAATTCTCTTGAGCACGTCTTTCTTTTTCAACGGTATCCTGTCGATAAGGACATACGCGAACTCCTGCAGCTTTTTGGACATCAGGAACAGGAGCGCGCCGCCAAAGCAGAGAAACGCAACGAACAGCGCGACAACCGCGAGCGTCATGCTCCGGCTTTCCAGCGCCTTCTGCTTGATGAGCAGCACGCTGCCGAATATGGCATACCCGAGCATGGCCCAGAGACCGGCAAACCGGTCGAGAAACGTGGCTGCAAAGCCGGCCTTGCCCTGTCCCTCGCCTACCTTGATATAAGCGACTTTCACCGCGTCTCCCGCAATGATGCCCAACGCAAAATTATTGAAGAACATGCCGATGAAATACAGCGAGAAGACCCGCACGAACGGTAGCGTTACTCCCCTGTTTTTGAGAATGATCTGCCACTGGAGCACGCCCAACCACCCGCTCACGAAGAACAGGACCAGCGCTCCCAGAAGCCACCACGGGTTTGCCTGGGCCAGCGTGCCAAGAATTTCCTTCCACCCAAGCCTCCATACAATTAAAACGAGCACGGCAACGGTCACGAGGATCTTGAGAACTGCCGATGCTATTCTGCGCATACCGCTTCTTTCACCCACGCCTCCATCTTCCGGGCGCTTTCGTCCCACGAAAATCCGAGCGCATGCCGCCTTCCCGCCGCCTCAAACCGTGATCTAAGGGCCGCGTCGTCAAGTACCGCGCAGAGACACAGGACAAGGTCGTCGCAATCGTTTTCCTTGTACAAGAGGCCCGTTTCGTTATGCCGCACCGAATCGCGCAGGCCGGGCGCATTGTTGGCCACCACCGCTGTGCCGCATGCGCCCGCCTCGATGTTGGTGATGCCCCACCCTTCCTTGAGCGACGGGTTTACAAAAACGGCTGCCCTGCGGTACAGATTGATTTTTACCGTTTCGTCAACGTATCCGAGAAACTCGACCGCATGCGTTATGCGGAGCCGTTGCGTATGAAGGCGGAGGTTGGGTTCGTCATCACCTGCGCCGGCAATCGCCAAACGGACCTTTCTGCCGGTGTCGGCCATTTTCTTTACGGCATCGAGCACCAGAGACAAGTTCTTGTATTTCTTGAGCCGTCCGGCGTACAGGATCAAACCGGTCTCTTTGGGAACCAAGGCGTCCGGGGCATACTTGTCGGTGTCGACACTGTTGGGTATGATCCTGATGTTCTCCAGGCGAAATCCGAGTTCGACCAGCTCTGCCGCGGTGCTTTGCGAAACGGTGCAGCACGGCGTGTTTCTATATGCCCGGGCGCCTAACCGTTCCAGGAACAGAACATACCGTGCAAGCGGATACAAGGTGAGCTCGAAAACCGTTGCGCCGAAAAGATGGTGGAAGATAACTCCGCACCGCATTTTCGGGAACCAGTGCGGAGAAAAGAAGGGCAGCTTATTCATGTCGTCTATGATGCAGTCTATCGCATGCCTGCGGCATACTTTTCTTATGAGAAAAGGCGCTTCCCAGTTGAACAAGTAGGTGTGTCCCCACCGGTACACAACGATCCCGTCCTGCTCATCCTGCGGCGGGCTTCCCGCAAATCGTGTGGTAAGGAGAACCACCGTGTGGCCATTCTTGACAAACCGTTTGAATAGTTCCTGAAAATGGGCCTCGGCCCCGCCTGCCTGGGGATGCTGTACGTCGCGCCAGTTAAGAACAAGGATGTTCATGGTTGTCGGGTTTCTCCAGCCCATTCCTGCAAATAAATCAAATATGGAAACGCGACCGGCACGGTGCAGGATAGCCCTCGTGCCGGCCGGGGTTCGCCTTATGTAAAATACATCCGGCAACCAGTGATTTTAAGGCTGGCTGCGAGTGAAATGGAAGAGATGGACGGTCACCAATAAAAAACTCTCCGGTGCAACCTCCACCGGAGAGTTCTCGCACCGCATGGTGCACAAAAATCGTCAGTCGGTTTCCGTCACGCCCTTGGGCATTCTTGGTTCCGCGCCCTTCAGGCCGTAGTAAATGATGTACACGTAGCAGATAAGCGGGACAATAAATGAAAAATGCAAATTGATTTTGTCCGCAAACACTCCGACAATCACCGGCATGATTGCACCGCCCACGATTGCCATGCACAGAAGCCCGGAACCTGAACTCGTATGGCGCCCCAATTTTGCGATGGCGAGTGTGAAAATGGTCGGGAACATGATGGAGTTGAACAACCCGATGGCCAAAACCGCAATCATGGAAGCGTGACCGTGAGTGGACATGGTAATGGCAAGGAGGACACAGACGATGGTTGCGTTGAAGGCCAACACTGTTCGGGGCTTTAGATACCGCAAAACCACCGCGCCGACAAACCTTCCAACCATTGCCCCGCCCCAGTAGAAAGACAGATATTGCGCAGCAACTGCTTTTGTCAAATCAACATGGTCAAAAGACAAATGCCCTCCGGAGAAATTCATCGTCAGGACTTGCTGCCCGATTTGTTTGATGAATCCGCCGACGTCCTGACCGGAAAGGTAATTGACCAGGATGCTCCCTATTGCCACTTCGCCGCCCACGTAGAAAAAAATTGCAAGCGTGCCAAGCGCCAGATGCGGGTATTTGAGGGTCTTGCCGTTCAGTTCAAGAAATCCCTCGTGTTTGGCTCCAGGTTCGCGCGGTTCTTCCACGATTTTGGGCAGCTTCATGATGGTAAAAAAGATTGCAAGCAGAACAAAAACACCCGCCAGTCCGAGGTATGGCATCTGAATTGCATTTGCGTTGTGTTTTACGGCCGCGGCAGCTGCTTGCGGATCCATCGTTGCAATGGCATCCATGGAAACCAGCGCTACGGAAAGTATGAGGAATGATCCGAAGAATGGCGCAAGAAAAGTACCCAGCGAATTAAATGCCTGGGTCGTGACCAACCGTGCGGATGATGTCTCGGGTTTTCCAAGGATCGCAACATAGGGATTTGCAGCAACCTGGAGTAATGTGATGCCGGAAGCCAGGACAAAAAACGCGAAAAGAAAAAGCCCGTATGATTGAATTCCCGCAGCAGGGTAAAATAGCAGGCAACCTGCGCCGGAAATGAGCAATCCTATCACAATACCGATCTTGTATCCGATTTTTCTGACAACAACGCCTGAAGGCGTAGACATGATGAAATACGCGGTGAAGAACACAAATTGTATGAGCATCACTTTCGTATAGTTGAGTTTGAAAAGCTCCTTAAGGTGGGGAATCAGTATATCGTTGAGACACGTCATGAATCCCCAGATAAAGAATAGGGACGTCAGGGCGACAAGAGCAGGGGTATAATTTTTCCCCGGTTCCGCAGGGGCGGCGGTGGCGCCGGCGGTTGGACTGATGCTTGCCATGAGCCTCTCCTCATTGTTAAGTGTGGTGAACTGGTGAATACCGGTCTTCGGCAACCAAACAAAATAAGAAGCCGGACTTGGCTGTGTCAAGAACAACCGTGGCGGATTCCGGACAGATTTTCACCCTCGCAGACCTGCTTCTTCACGAAAAAGGCCGGAAGATTTCTCCTCCGGCCTTTTCAAACGTCCTATTATTGTTATTTGTTCTATTACTTCTTAGTCCAGTTCATCCTGCACATTCCCGGTTAGAAATTGGCAGAGAGCCGAAACGACCACCACCACTGGCTTTTGGTCTGGAGAAAATCGTCGGTCTGCTGAAGGATTGGAGGGGTTTGTTCTACCGGCTTCATGTGATCGCGGCCCACGAGACCGGAAAGCGCAAACCGATTATTCATAAAAGACTTTTTGAAATACAAGGCATACTTAGTGGGCTCGGGCGTTCCAAAACCCGCTGACACCCTGCCGACGTTGCTGACTGGAATAGGCTCAAGAAATTGGGGATCTTCTACAAAATAATCGCTGTTAGGATACCGCTGGCTGAACCATTCAAATTCCAAAGAAAGGACATCAAGGCTGCAATTCCATCCGAGAAACTGCTCGGCAGCCCCGCTGGCAAGTCCTGCAACAAGCGTCACCCATTCGAGCGGCCGGATGTCGGACCCTGTTTCATCTTTTAGCCACTTGGTAAGGAAGAAAGGCAGGACTCCGTAGCTGAGAAGCGGGTTTGTAGGCAAATCTATTCCAAGCATAACAGGCGTTCTGTCTGCCGGAAAAATGCCTGCAATCATTTTGTCGTTATAATAGTTGAGAGAATCCGGAACTTTCTGCCAATGGTTTATGCCGAGACTGTCAGGAATGGAATCGTAGGCTACATAATTGTTGACTCCCAGAATGGCAACTTCTGCATATACTTTAAAGTCATCCTTACCGAAGAATGGATGGGTGCCGAAAACAAAGGCCGGAGGAATTTTGAATTCCGGTATAAAGCGCTGCGGATTGATTGATGCGCGTCCCATGAGTTTGGTTGCGCTGAAGGTATAGTGGTCCACGGATCCGTTTTCATCAAGATATTCGGAGGCATTATTGGTTCTCTGCGCGGTAATGTTATCATCAACAGGCAAAAGTCTTTGAAAGGACACGCCCGCGCCCACCTCAAAAAAGTTAAATAACCTGTTTGAAACCAGGCCCGTAAGGGTCCCGTCGAGAAGCGGGTAGTCATGTGTCTCGCTTGTTAACATCAGGTCCCATCCGAACAAGTCGACATCGGGCTTTCCGGCAAAGCCGCTTAGATGAAGCCCGAGTTCACGGGTAAGGGGGAACTCAAAATTCGTGGCAATAACCGTTGGATATGCCTCGCTCCTCAGCAGATATTCGCCCAAATCCTTAGCGTCTTCATCGTACTTGAAGGGGAAATAGCCAAGGGCCATTTTCAACCAGGGTTGCGAGAGATTCCCAAAGGAATAGTCCACTTCCACATCATTCGGGTAAAAATAGAATTCCGGTGATAGCGTGGCGGGGTACTGTTGCTTGGGAAAAATCGAAAATCGCAGGTCGCATTCGATGCTCGCGAGCAATCTCAGTCTTTCTTTATACGCAACGTCTTCCGTAAAATACATAACCATTTTCTGCTGCCACAATTTGTTGAAGACCTGGTACTGTTTCCCGTTCCCTGTATCGGCGCTGTACACTCCTTGCGCGGCCTGGCCTTCATCAATTGCAAGAAACAGGTTCTGGGTGGCCTTCCAATCGGCATTTTTTCCGAGCCCGAGAAAAGGGAGAGCCATGGCTCGCGGCACAGCCGATCTTAATTGGACAGCAGGGGCCGAGTCCGTATGAACAGTTGCCGGCTGGGCCGCATTTGCGGAATCACCTTCCTGACCCAGGCACAGGGACGCTCCGGCAAGCATTCCAAGTACTATCGGTACTATCCTCGATATCATCTGTTTTCCTCCTGAATGAAACATCCGGCTTGCATGGCAAGGAAATCTTCTTGTGGAAGCGCGCTCGAAATTGACACTGTTTTCTTTGCTTTCATCATGGCAATCATGTTTAAGAATCAGGTGAATCCCGGTCAAAAATTAGCCGACAACCTGAGCGTCCACCACCATTGAGCCTTTGTCAGGAGAAAATCGTCATTGATTGTGTTTTCCGGATCAGCATCTTCTGCCGGCCGCATGTGATCGCGTCCCACCAGGCCGGAAATCGCAAATTTCTGGTCCAGAAAGGACTTCTTGAAGTACAGGGCATATTTGACCGGCTCAGGAGTTCCCGCAAGACTTGTCGCCCTGTTTAGCGGATTTTCCGGGAGAGGTAAATGGTTTGCAGGATCTATCGCGAATTCATTGTCATTGGCGTATCTCTGGCTTGACCATTCGAACTCCAGCGAAAGAACGTCGAGACCCAGGTCCCACCCAAGGTAATGATTGCATACTCCGCTGGCAAGTCCTGCAACAAGCGTTACCCACTCAAGCGGCCTAACGTCGGAGCCTGTCTCGTCCTTAAGCCATTTGGTGAGAATAAATGGGAGAATACCATAGCTGATTAACGGGTTTGTCGGCAGATTGATACCCACCATATAGGGCATTCTGTCGCCCAGGGAATCATAGTAATTCTTTAGTTTCGGCGCTTTGACCAATGCTTCGTGTCCGGGTAGTCCGCCGGCAGTGTCCACCAATTGGTAATTATAAGCAGTGTAGTTGAAAAGGCCCAACACCCCAAGTTCGCCGTAAATCTTTAGATCCTCTTTTCCAAAAAACGGCTTGTCTCCAAACACTGGACCAAAGGGAATTTTGAAATCAGGAATGAACCGCATGGGATTGATTGACGCGCGGCCCATGAGTTTGAGCGCGCGGTAGGTATAATAACTGGTGTCGCCGTTCGCGTCGAGATATTCGCTTTGTTGAGTCTTAGGCGTGGTAAGGGCTTCGTTGACGGAAATGAGCCTTTGCCAGGATGCGCCGACGCTGAGATCAAGGAAATTGAGCAGATTGTTGGTCACCACGGCGGACAAAGTCCAGTCCTGCAGGGGCCAGTAATGCGTCTCGCTTGTGAGCATGAGGTCCCACTTTACCTGGTCTATTTCCGGATTTCCGAGAAAGCCGTCGATATGAAAACCGAGTTCCCGGGTCTCGGCGAATTCGAAATTCGTTATGATAAACGTTGGGTATGCGCCGTCCCTGAGAAGATATTCTCCAAGGTCTTTGGCGTCCGGATTGTACTTAAAGGGAAAATATCCCGCCGCCAATCGCAGCCAGGGCCTGTCGAGATTGCCGAATGAATAACTGATCTCCACGTCATTCGGGTAGAAGTAAAACAGAGGGGTGAGCGTTTGCGGCAAGGTCGAAATCGGCTTAAAGGAAAACGAAAGCTGGCACTCGATGCTCAAAACCAGCCGTAGCCTTTCGAGATACGACATGTCTTCCGTGAAATGAAAGTACATCTCCTGCTGCCAGAGCCGGTTTATCGTCGCATACGCCAATCCCGCACCCTGCATGGCCTGGCCCTCGTCAAGGGCGAACCACAACGATTGGGTGCTTTTCAGATCGGAACCCGCGTTTGCAGGAGCTGCAGCGGCCTGGACGATCGGTTCCGCCCGCATGGGTTTTTGCGCGCTATCAGCGGAACTGTCTGTCTGTCCAAAACACAGGCATGCGCCCGCAAGGATTCCAAATGAGACATTCCAAACAAGTTGTTTTCCTGTCATAGCCGTACCTTTCTAAAGTCTAAAGGACATTGGGGCGCTTTAAGAAAGCAAGAGTACTCAGCGGCAAGCTATGGAGCAGCCTCCGGTCCGGAAACAAAGGGCTTGCTTCCGGACCAAAGACTATCCAAAAACTCCTTCAGCACTGCATTCTATTTCCGGCGTTATTCTCCGGAATACAACATGGTAATGGGCGCTGTCTGGGCGGTTGCGTCCATTGAATTCTTACCCACGGAAATAGTATAGCTGCTGCCCGGATCAACGATCCAGCCGTTTGCGAGCGTCCAGTGAGCAAAATCCCATTCTCTCAAGACAAAAGTGGCAGTCCTTGTTTCGCCGGCCGGGACGGCAACACGTGCAAATCCCCGGAGCTGTTTGACGGGGCGGGCGGCAGCAGGGCTGGTCTGACTGATATATAATTGCGGGATTTCCACACCGTCAACTGTTCCCATGTTTGTTATATCAACAGACACTACAACAGTATCGCCGATTACCGCATTCGATGGAACAACCAGATTGCCATAAGAATATGTGGTATAGCTCAGCCCAAAACCGAAAGGAATAAGAGGTTTCTTGTTTGCGCTGATATAATATGGATAACCCCTGCCCTGAGTGGGCCCTTCATAAGGAACAGCCAAAGACGGCGGATTAGTAAATGTGGGCAAATCGGACTGAAGATTCGGGAAAGTTATGGTCAGTTTTCCGCACGGATTGTAATCTCCTACAAGAACATCGGCAAGCGCGTTGCCCTGCCTTTCCCCGCCGCACCCGGAATAGATGACCGCCGGCGCACTGTACCACGGTCCGTTTACAACCGCGGCGCCGCCGGTAAGCACGACAATGGTATTGTTCGGATGTGCGGTAATGATGGGGCCAACATAGGTGTTCTGGTCAACGGATGGATTGGAGAAATCGTCAAACGACAGCGTGGCATCCGGGCGGTCATGGCTTTCGTATTGAGCGCTGGCAACGCCATCGTTGGCCGCCACTCCCAAAACAACAACGATATAATCTGCAGTTGCCAGGTTGGTTGTCATGTTCGCTGCACCAAGTTTTGCTGTAATGCCGTTAAGGGCATTATTACTGGTATCGAACGGACTGACCTTCGAACTGGTGTAAAGGCCATAGCCGCCGTAACGAAGATGGGTGGCATACGGGCCAATAACCGCAACGGTCTTTGTTCTGTCAATCGGCAGCAAAACTTTTCGCGCCGCCCCGGTCCCAACACTGTCGTTTTTGAGAAGAACAATGCTCCGGTGCGCGGAGGTGTCTGCAATTGCCTGGTGGTTGTAGGCGCCGGTACTGTCGTGAAGCTGCTGGATTGCCGTCGGGTTGACGCCGCTCTCCCCGGTGGGAGAAACTGGATAGGTGGTCATGCACCCTGCCCAGGCTTTTGCACGCAATACCCTGAGCACCTTGTCGTCAAAAACGTCCTGGGAAAGGTCTCCCGCCGCGACTTCACCGGGAAGCTTGACATACTGGGTATTATCGGGCATTTCCACGTCAAGGCCCGAATTCTCCGCCAATTGCACGGTCATGTTTGTTGACCAATCGGAAATCGCCAGGCCCCGAAAGCCCCATTCATTCTTAAGGATATTGACAAGCAAAAATTTGTTGTCGGTGCAATAGACGTTGTTGACCTGGTTGTAGGCCGCCATAATACCCCAAGCGCCGGCTTCCCGTATGGTCATCTCAAACGGATACGCGTACGTCTGCCGCAGGGTGACCGTGTCCACATTCTCGCTGGCCGTCAATCGATTGTAATCCTGGTCGTTGCAGCAAAAATGCTTTGGAGTGGCAATGACCTTTTCGCTCTGAAGCCCTCTGATCCAGGCGCTCGCCAGCTTTCCCATCAGGTAAGGGTCTTCGCCAAATGTCTCGTAGTCTCTTCCGCCCCGAGGGTCCCGCACCATATTAAGCATGGGCCCGAGCAATTCATAACGACCCTGCCAGAAGGCTTTTGCTTCCTGCGCGATTGCCTTTCCGGTTTGGTAAATGAGGCCCGTGTCAAATGCATTTGCAGATGTGCCGTTGCACGGAAACATGGTTGCCAGGCCCCAGCCCCAGCCGTTTACCCCGTGAGGTCCGTCGCAGGTGCTAAGGCCATACACTGCAGGCGAGTAACCTGGGACCGTCATGTCGCCGGTGCAGAATCCGTCGTGCTGAGCCGGAGGAGTTCCCGCGCCGCCCGCAAGAATCTGGGCTTTTACGGTATTGCTGGGAATTGCGGCCAGAACTGCGCGGGCCAGCTTTTCGTTTCCGCTCATGTCTGCAAGAACGGTAACGGTTGCAACGTATTGGTCGGTTGCAGCCGGCGCCGTGGCAAAAGAACATTGGAAGAAAATTTCCCGTCTGCCGTTCTTCCCGGTAACCATTGGAAACATTCCCACGTCACCCACCGTGTTGTTTATGGTGCACACTGGAGCATTGGGAGTGGCAGGGGCTGGAGTTATTGCAAGACTGATATTGAGAGAATCGTTGTCGCCTTCGGCAAACGTGTAGGTCACCTTGCCGGTCCAGCTTATTCCATTGCCCCGAACAAGGTATACGGGAACCTTAACATTGTCTACGGAAGTTGCCGTAAAGGGGGCAAGAGCAAACAAGCTCGCCGACATGAGCATGAGTAATCCGACTGTTTTCCTGAACATAGTGAAATTCCTCCTGAAGATTGCCGCTTGAGTTGATTGCTTAGTCGATATTCTTTTGAACATTGTCATTTACAAAAATATATGAAAACTCAATACATGATTTTAGCGTTCTTTCTGAACGACCCATAGTTAAGCACGGCGAAATACACGCCGCTCGCTATCTTCGACTGAGGCATGCTCCAGATGATGCTCTTTTGCCGGGAAGTCACCTCATAAGATTTGATCAACTTGCCCGAAAGACTGTATATCGAAAGATTGCCCGTTTTGGCTGAATTGTCCAGGATCGACCAGGTGAAAACCATTCCTTGTCTGCCGTTTGCCAGTTTCTTGCACGAAAAATAAGAACCGTCTGCGGAATGAATATATTGCTGCAGCACCCCTGCTTGAGCAAAACTGAAAGGAGCGCTCGATTTTGAAATATTTTCCGGAGTGGCCAGAACGCCAAAAGCCAGGAAGAGAACCAGCACCTTACATTTTGCGGACATACCTAATCCTCCTTACTTAAAAATTTTGACCCTTGAAACTACACTTTTACATAGCGAAAAAACGGAACGTTCAATAAAATATAATAATGTGCAATTTTCAAACAACCATAATAAATAATTATTGGCTACCCACCTCCTCTGTTCCGACCGTTTGAGGACGGCTCTAAGCCATAATCTACCAAAAAAGTCCAGTCAAGACGCGAATTATTTGGCCTTTTTAGCCGCGCGGCCGGCCGGAAAAGAGTTCGCTCTTGCACCCGTTCCATCCTTTCTCCACATGCCCCATGTTCCGAGCCCAAGAGTTATTGCAAGCGAAGCCAGAGAGAGGATCAACCCTTTCTTGAACATGGAGGTAGAAAAATAGCATGAAACCTCGTGGTGCCCCTTGCCCACAGGAATTGCACGAAGCGCATAATCGGCCCTGTACACTGGCGCAGGCCTTCCGTCCACCGTGGCCTTCCACGAAGGATAGAAGATTTCGCTCAGCATGGCAAGGCCGTTTTGGGGAGTCGTTACATCGAGGTCGATCCTGTTGAGGGAGTAGTTCATGATGCGGCAGTTCCACAAGGTGTCTGCCACGCCGGTATCCTTGGCAAGGGCAGGCTGTTGTTCGAGAATAACGGACTTCTTGTAATCGAATGAAGGTGAGTAAAGCAGAGGAAGAATCTTGTCCTCGTCAGGCTCAACCGTATAGTCGTACACCATTCGACAGCGCGGAAAATACGTAGGATTTGCAGCAAGGGACATCTGCCCTCTGTCGTCCACCGCAATCTTGAACTTCACGTTTAGAATGTCGAGTGTCCGGTCTTTGCGGTTGACCAGCTGTCGCTTGAGCCTGAGCGGGTTGTATCCTTCCATGAGGAACAGCCGGTGTACGCTGCCCTGGTTCTTGCGAAACGCCATGTACGGGCCGCCCAGGTCATCGGTGCCCGGGTTCGAGCTCCGCGAATTTATCCTGAAGAACTCGGTTTTCCCCATTTCCTGCAATTCTTCCACCGCGGCCGTCTTTGCATACATGGCGCCCGGATCGATTGTGCCGGCAGCAAACCCGAATCCGAATGCCGCGAAATCGAGCACTGCCGTGATAATTAGGAAGAAGGCGGTGGTTCGAGCGGAGATTTTTCCTCTCAGGCGAGCAACGCATATTCCTGCAACGCAAACGACCATCCCGGCAAATAGCCACATGCCTTTGAGGACGTTCGGATATATCTGTTTGTCAACATAGTTTGCAATGTCCGCGCTGCCTGCCCCGAACCGCCCGGACGCAAGCATAAAGTCCACTATCCCGTTCTTGAATGCGCCGAAAGCGGCGAGAAGCGCCCATGCCACGCACCCTGCGGCAGCCAGAAGCATGATTCGTTCCAGAAGCAGTTTCTTTTTCGCGTTGTGCCCGGGCGTTTTACCTTGCAACCAGGTGAGACAAAAACCGGCGAGCAGGGAAACGGACAGTGAAAACAGGTAGGCAAAGCGGCCCGGAATCCGGAAGGCGTTGAGCGCAGGCAAAAATTTGAAGGCAAGCCAATACAAGAAGAACGAATTACCCATCGACAGTAAAAAACTGACGATCGCCATGATTGAGAGGAACACCGTGAGAGGCGTCCGAACGAAAAATGGCGCGATTGCCGCCAGGGCAAGCGATATGGTGCCGGTATAAATTGCGGTTTCCCAGTAATTGTGCGCTCCTCCGTTGACGTCTTCTTCCGATATTCCCCAATATGCGTTTTTCTGGGGCCGGCCAAAGTAATTGGGAACAAACAGGGTGACAAGCCTGTATGGCCTTAGCGACCCCTCACACGACTCGGAAAAAGTCATGTGGGGCCTTACGGAATTCCTGGCAAGCTCCTGGGTGGGGAGCAACTGGACGGCAGCCATGCCGATTCCCAGCGCTACCAGCACGACAAAAAGCACCCCGCGTCTCACTTCGGACAAGACGCGCGTCTTTTCCCTGATGCGACTCACCAGACCGAACGCGTAGTAGGCTGCCAGCCAGTAATACATGTGCACCATAAGCTGCGGATAGCCGCACAGGAAAATGGTGCACAGCACAATCGCGGTGAGCGACGCGTACAGGAGGCTGATCCTGTCCATGGCGCGTTTGAACAAGAAGATCGCAAGCGGAAACCATGCGGCAGCATGAATGAGGTTCTCGTGAAAAATGTGGGTGGTGAAGAACCCGCAGAACATGAAGGTGATGCCCGAAAGCAGGCTGCCGTACCTGCTCGCGCCGAATTCGCGGCTCAGCAGGTACATGAAGCATCCTGCCATGGCGATGTGCACCACAATCTGATACTCGACCAGAAGCGGGCTCAGCCATTCTTTGCTTGCGAAGGGCGTAAGCACAAGGTTGAGCGGGTAGAGCACGGCAGCCTGCACATCGGCAAAAAAGGGCATGCCCGAAAACACGTACGGGTTCCAGAAAGGGAAAACGCCCTGTTTGAGAGATACCGCAGCAAAGAGCCGGTACACAAAGTTCTGCTCGAGGAAATCATTCCAGAGGAACCCTTTACCAACAAGAATAGGCCAGTAGAAAATTGCGGTAAGCCCGACGAGAATCGCGGCAGGAACTAACATTTTCCACCGTGCCGGGGGCAAAGACGTCACCGGCGCATCACCGTGCGGGAATGCCCCCTTCGCTCTCTCCTCTTTGATCTTCTTCCCTGGCGAATCCATAGCGCCATTATTTCCTTTGAATCCGGGGCGGCTAGTACTGTCCGCTACCCCTGCTTTTCGAAAACACCCAGAAATGTCCGATGAGGAAATTGACGGCCGCCCCGAACCCGATGCCGATCAGGTTGGAAACATGGTAGTTGGGGACGTTGGGGACATGGTAGTTGACATGGAGGACCTCGGTCAGCAGTACCAGGAGGCCCCAGTTCACGACAAGCGCCGTGACGCCTGACGAAAGATGGAACTTCAACAGCATGTAGGCAAACGAACGTTTGCTTTCGGCCTTCCGGTCCTTCCACGTCCAGAAGTAGTTCCAGAGGAAATTGTTGACAACAGCGCATTCTATCGCCATGATGCTTGCGATGCGGTAATCGAACCGGGCACACGCGGTGAATACGTGCAGCAGGCCCACGTTGACCACAACGCCGCTGCCGCCCACAAGACCGAATTTGACAAATCGTACAACCGGCGATGCTGCAGCAGGGGTCGATTCGTTCACGGCAACAACGTCTTTCTATTGCAGGGGCCGCCCGGCCGAGGTCGGGCGCACTGCCGCCTGCCCTGCGAGAGGAAAGCTACGGGCACGTCTGCGTGGAGTCCCAGTTGAGCTCGGCCCGATTGGTAAGCCAACCGACGAAGGTAGGATCCAGGGCGTTGATTGCGGCGGGGCAGATGCTGTTGCTGTCGATTTGGATATACCCGAGCAAGGTGTCGAGGCGAAGCGACGCGGGCAGCGTTGTGAGTTTGTTGTTGTTAAGCGTCAGCCTGCTCAGATTGACGAGATTTGAAGCCAGAGGGGAAAGACTGTCAAGCTGGTTATAGTCGAGGTCGAGCTGCTGGAGCGCGGTGATTGTCCACAGGCTTTGCGGCAGAGACGAAAGAGCATTATGAGACAAGAGGAGCGTTCTCAGTGAATGCAGTGATCCTATTTCGGAAGGGAGACTCGCGAGCTGGTTATATGACATTTGGATATAAACAAGCGACGTGCACTTGCCGATTTCACCGGGCAGGACCGCAATGCTGTTCGTGTCCATGCGCAGTATCTCGAGCGCGGTAAGCGCCTTGATCTGGGCGGGAATCACGCGGAGGCCTTTGTTGCTGAGCTTAAGTTCCACAATGCGATGAAAGTTGGTAACGGAGTCGAGCGCCAAAGTCACGATGGAGGCGCTTCCCGCAGAGATAGTCGAAATGCCGTTGGAATCGAGCATGGCCCGCAGCGCCAGGGTATCGGAGTAGTCGAAAACCGCGCCCGACTGCTGGCTCGGGTTAGTAGCTGAATTCTTGGCGCACGACATAAGCACAAACGCGAGAGCGCATGCAAAAATGCCAAAAACCTTGAGCGTCTTCATGTCCTTGTCCTTTCCTCTTTGAAAAGGGTTCCCGTGCGATGATCGGCGAGCATGTGAAGAGCCAGTTCACTATCGATAAAGATAATTTGTGCCCCTGCACGGCAAAACCCTTGTGTAAAATGTATCCCGAACCCATTCTCACCGGATGCGAACGGCAGGGATTATTTTTTGGGGGCATTTCCTGTAGCGCCGTTTTGACAAAAGGCATTATAGGAGTGATCCGAACGGCTTGTTTCGACGCCCGGGCCGGGGTTCGCGGTGAGGCTTTTGCGAGACCTTTTCAAACAGAATAGGGCACGCTTCCTTCTCACGGCATTCCGACGAGCCGTGTGCCACGCCGGAATACCGCACTATATGAACAAGAGCTTCAAGGCTTTTCTTCGATGGACACTCCTGGTTGTTGCGGCATGCGGCCCGTGCCGTGCCGACACTGCGCAGGCTGCGCCGGCCGCGTGCGCGAACGAAGGCGAGTGGTGCAGGCTGGATCTGCTCAACCAGTACCCGCCTCCTTTTCACAAGCACTTTGTCGATTCCATCCTGGACAAGAAGCAATTCTCTTTTGCGTTCGGCCTCAGATCCCTCGACAGCGTGCCCTTCATAAATGGGGAAAAATTCGTCTACGACGTCGGCTGGGGGCCGCTGCGCGCCGGGTTCGTCATCCTCGAAACTTCCCTGGACCCGGCAAGCGGCCTGTTTGTGGTTACCGGCAAGGGAATGACCAATAACTTCTTCAGCGCTTTTTACAAAGTGCGCGACTACATTTGCACCACGATGGACCCGAAAGGGATCTATCCGTTCTTTTTTGAGCAGCACTTGCGCGAAGGACGGTACAAAGATAACCGGTGGGAGATGTTCGACCAGGCCGGCCACCGCGCGTACACTCATTCGAACGACACCGGTTTCACGGAGGTTCCTCCCTTCGTGCAGAACTACTTCTCCCTTGTCACCTATGTTCGCTCTCTGTCTTTTGCACCCGGTGATTCGTTCTTCACCGACTGCTTCGTGCACACGAAATCATATCGCATCGTCTCGCATTGCGTAGAGAGGAAGCCGGTTGCAGTTCAGGCAGGCACCTTCAACTGCCTGCTGGTAAAGCCGGTCCTCGTGGGCGAGGGACGGGTATTTTCCAAGAAAGACGAAATCCGGTTGTGGCTCACCGACGATGGCTACAAGATGCCGGTGATGGTAAAGGCAAAAATTGCGGTGGGATCCATCACGGCGCGGCTCATTTGGTACGAGCGGAAGGAGTAGGCTTCATGCTCCAAACCGTTCTTCAACTCGATACCCGGCTCTTCCTCTTTTTCAACCACACCATTGCCAATCAGGTGTTCGACGCGATCTTTGTCACCATCACCAACGGCAGGTTCTGGATACTCCCCGGCGTCGCGGCCGCCCTGCTATTCCTTTACTTTAAGAGAAGGGCGGCAATCATCGTGATCGCCCTTTCGCTTGCGACCGTCTCCGTTTCCGACCCGGTGTGCAACAGAATCATCAAGCCGCAGTTCCACCGCCTGCGGCCGTGCAACGAGCGCGTTGTCATACCACAAGGGCGTTTCCTGCTCGGCCGCAAGACGTCCGATTCTTTCCCGTCGTCTCACGCAATGAACATGTTCGCCCAGGCAATGCTGTTTACGCTGTTGTACAGGCGCAAACGGGTGTGGATCACCGCGTTTGTGTTCGCCGCTGTCATCGCGTTCTCGCGTGTCTACGTTGGCGCGCATTATCCGCTGGATGCCGCCGCGGGAGCGGTATTCGGGGTTGTGGTCGGAGCAGGTGTGTATGCGGCGTATTACTTTGTGATAAAGAAGTGGAATCCTGCAGTTCTGAGGCTGTGATTGGTCCAACGACTCGCCCGAACTGCCTCCATAGATAAGTTTCATTCCGCCTTCGCTCCAACGGAATTGGGAGCTTCACTCCCAAACCCTGACCAAGGGGTGCTCTCCAGCGAGCACCCCTTGGAACCCCGCGCCGCGCCTGCAGCGCCACCTGATCCCGAGGCCGGCAGGCCGCTCGTGAACTCACCCGGCAAGTATTATCTGTAAATGTTTCGGCACCGGCACAAACCTAACGTATTTGCAAAACATAATCAGGCCACTTCCAGTTCCGCCTGCGCGTCCACCACATCTCTGTTGACAAGCAGTAGTGACTCGTGCAACCGGTCGGCCATGAAGGGGTCGGGAATGGTGTCGCGCAGGGTGCGCAGCAGCTGCACGGTCATGCGCAGCACGCGCACGAGGTCGCCCTCGGGCACGCCGAACGATTCGAGTTCGGAGAGCGTGCAGGCGTTTGCCCAGGCGAAGATGGGCGCGGCAAGGGAAAAATCGAGCTCGCGTACAGGCGAGTCGATGTTGTGACGAATCTCCTTTGACCGCAGCTTGTGGATTACGCCCTCGGCGTGGAACCGCAGCTTGATATCCGAGACGGGACGCGCGTTTCTGCTCCTGCTTTCCTCGGTGATGAGGGCCGCAATCACCACCGGAAGCTGGGTGGCATTGCATTCGTCAAGACTGCGGGAATAGTAAAGCTCGGCGGCCTGGATCTCGTACCCGTTGACGGCCATGGCGAGGCGGCCCTTATCGGTGAGATTTGTCCCGGAAAGAAAGCCGCCGTCCTGCAGGAACGCGATGCGGTTGTTGATCTGCTCCTCTTCCTGGCGGTAGGAATGGGTGAAGGCGAAATGACCTTTGCGGAAGTTGCGCAGGCTGCGCCGGAAAATATCGAACGCGTCCTGGCCGAACTGGCTGTACAAAGCGAGAATGGTTGAATACGAGGCGAAGAATCTGCTCGAAATGATTTCGTTCTTCCCGAACCACAGTCGCTCGATCTCCTTGGGGTCGGTGGCTTCGGGAACGACCTGCGCATAGACGTAGCCGACCTCGTCCATGCCGCGGCGGCCGGCGCGGCCGGCGATCTGGTTGTACTGCCGCGTCATGAGGTAGTTGAAGTCAACACCATCGAATTTTTCCAATGTGTCGAATATCACCGTGCTCGCGGGCATGTTGACGCCGAGCGCGAACGTTTCGGTGCAGAACAGAAGCTTGATGAGGCCTGCGGAAAACAGCCGCTCCACGATCTCCTTGGCCGCGGGAAGGATGCCGGCATGATGATAGGCCACTCCTGTTTCCCACAGCTGCCGCATGGACTGCAGCCGGTCGTACGGGCCCAGCCTGTACTGGGCCACGAGATCGTCAACCATGACGATCACGCGGGAATGTTCTTCACGCGAGAGGAGTTTGAGCCACGAGTGCATGTGCGCGTTGCGCTCGCACGCGTTGCGGTTGAAGCAGAAGTACAGGATGGGATAATGCCCCGTGTCAAGCACATGCCGCACGATGCTTCGCGATGAAGGCTTCTTGCGGAGAAACGCCTTGCGCTGGTTCGGGTTCCTCAGGTACATCTTGCTTATTTGCTTTATGCTCATGAGCTTGAACTTGGGGCTGTATAAAAAGTGCTTGAGCGGAACCGGCCGGTGCGTTTCCTCGATGATGGAAACGTGCGACTCCCGTACCGCCTCCATCCACTGCGCGAGTTCGTGCAGGTTGGGCACCGTGGCTGACAGGCACATGAACCGGATGGCCTTGGGCGCAAGAATAATGCTTTCTTCCCACACGGTCCCGCGTTCCGGATCGTCAAGGTAGTGGATTTCGTCGAAAATGACGTAGTGAACGTCATCCAACCGCGGCGAGTTTTCGAGGATGAGGTTGCGGAATATCTCGGTGGTCATGATGAGGATCCGGCCCTCGGGATTTATGGTCACGTCGCCGGTGTGGATTCCCACCACGGCGTCGCCGAACCGCTTCCTGAAGTCGCGGAATTTCTGGTTTGACAACGCTTTGATGGGAGCAGTGTAGATCACCCGCCTGCCGATTCTCATCGAGGCCTCAGCCGCGTATTCGGCGATGAGGGTCTTGCCGCACCCCGTGGGTGCGGCAACGATGATCGATTTTCCTTCGTCAATGGCGCGGACCGCTTGTTCCTGAAAACCGTCGAGGGTGAAGCCGAGATAGTTCACGATGTTTCCCATTGCAAGAAGTTGGCAGGGCCGAGTGTGCAAAATACGTCATATCATGCGTCAATAACAATCACAAACGACGCGCGCCGCCCTCGGCCGGTGCGCAAACGCGTTCCATTCCCTTTTCCGTCAGCACGCGTACGTCGCCCCGGCGCACGGTAATTCCCTCGCTGTCAAACAGCGTGTACAGGAGCAGGCAGATTTTCCTGTTCCCCTGCACCAGATCGCGAAACTGCGCGACCGTAAGGCCGTCGGGCCTGGAAGCGAGCCCGGCAAGCAGCAGCGATCTGCATTTGTCAACAATGGAGGCGTGCAGAAAAGTCCCTTCCACCGCAACCAGAACCTTTGCCGACGCCAGGAACCGCAACAGGTGCTGCAGCCGGTCCCCGTCGATCCCGCGTGTTTTCACGTGCGCGGCCAGATCGGCAGCCACGGGCGCCTGCATGCCGCAGTTCCGCACATAGTCCTCAATGATACGGCACCGGTCCCTGTCTTGTTTGGAAAGGTTCACCCTATGGCGTGCCAGTGCAAACGTGTGGCCCGCGAGCTTGAGCACTCCCTGGTCTACCAGCCGGTTCAGGAACAGGCCGGCAAGCAGTCGTGCATCATCGCCTTGCCCAAAGCCGAGAATTCCCTGCATTTCCTCGGCAGACCTTCCCGCATCGGAAAACGGGGTTGCTGCGTGAAAGTCAGAAAGGTTCTTCTCCGCCTTTGAAACGAGTGCGGAAAACCGCGTTTGCGTGATAAAAAACCGTTTTTCTCCTGAAGCAAGCACAATCGTTTGCTCGGACAGCTGCGACACGTCAACCGAATCAATTTCCTGGTGCGACACGTTGAGGGCGGTTGCAAGTGCAGCGCGTTCGATCCCGGCAGGATGTTTTCCAACCTCCATTGCCACAAGCTGGGGCAGCCTGCCGCCGGCAAGTTCCTGCAGTTGCCGCACGAGCCGGGCAGGTCTGCGGCGGTGATGAAGCGGGTGCGGATCGATGATTTCGCCTCCGCCGATGGTGCTGTCGCCCGAGGTGCTTCGAAGCACGAACGCATCCTGCGCCTGCGCAACGCAGGGCTCGGGAAGGTGGATTTGCGCAAGGCCGGATCGCCCCGCCGCGAGATCGTTTGTTTCGAGAAGATGAATTCGTGCCTGCGCCTCGAACGTTCCCATAATGAAGAGGGCCTCCGACCACACCGAAAGCGGACGTGCGGAGGCAAAGAGCCGCACGGTTGCGTCGAGGAGCCGCGTGGCGGCAAGCGGCCGGTCGGCCACCAGCATGCCCCGCCGGAATTCCTCTTTGGAAAGTCCCGCGAGGTTGAGCGATGCACGGTCGCCCGCGACAACCATCTCCGTATCGGCGCCGTGGCGCTGCATGCGCCGCACGCGGACCTCACGACCGGACGGCAGAAGCCACGCCAGTTGCCCGGCGCGAAGCGAACCGCCGATCACCGACCCGGTGACAACGGTGCCGAACCCGCTCACGCTGAAAATCCTGTCTATGTACATGCGGAACACGCCGCTTGACGGACGCTGCCGGGCGGCGGACGCCTCGGCAGCAAGGGCGGCGGTGAGCTCGACAATACCGGTCCCGGCCACGGCCGACACGTCGACCATGGCGCAGCCGTCGAGGAATGTTCCTTTGGTCCATTCCCGGATGGCTGCGTGGACCCCGGCGAGCGAGGCCGCGTCCGCGAGATCAACCTTGTTTACTGCCACGATGCCGCGTTTGACGCCCAGTACCTGGCAAATCTGCAGATGCTCCCTGGCCTGCGGCATCACGCCGCTGTCCGCGGCGATCACCATGAGAACGAAATCGATGCCCTGTGCACCCGCCACCATGGTATGCACGAAATCCCGGTGGCCGGGCACGTCGATGATGCCCACGATGTCGCCGCCGGGAAGCGCGAGGTGGGCAAAACCCAGGTTGATGGTGATGCCGCGTCGTTTTTCTTCCTGGTGGGTGTCGCAGTCGATACCGGTGAGGGCCTTGACAAGAGCGGTTTTGCCGTGGTCGATGTGGCCGGCCGTTCCCATGATGAGATGCTTCACGATCCCTCTGTGGCGCATGCCGTAATTGCCTCGGCCAGATACGGGATTGCCGATTCCTGCACGGTAAGCATATCGAATATGAGGCGTCCCTCGCGCAGGATCCCCACTACCGGCGGGTTTGCCCTGCACAGCTGCTCGAATATGCGTCTGGTGGAATCGGCCTGTTTTGGTCCTTTTTTGTCAAGTACCGCGGCGCAGCTCGGTATCACGACGTTCGGCAAAGTTCCGCCGCCGCACCGGCCCTCCGTGTCTTCAACCGAGGCACGTATGCCCCGGGCGGCAAGCGCCTGCTGCAGGAGAACGGCGCATCTCCGGATGTCATCGCGGCGTCTCGACAGCATGGCAAACGTGGGGTTGTTTTTTACAAGCACGGCATCGTCGAGGTAGCTTCTGCACGCGCTCGAAAGAGCCGCCACGGTAAGCTTTCCCACCCGAAACGCGCGCATGAGCGGCGCCTTGCCAAGCGCGGCGATCAGGTTCTTCTTCCCTGCAATGATGCCCGCCTGCGGCCCCCCCAGGAGCTTGTCGCCGGAGAACAAAACGAGATCCGCCCCTTGTGCAATGGCCGAGGCGACATCGGGTTCGTCGCCGAGCGGCAATGAAGCGGGCTTGCGGATCAGCCCTGATCCGATATCATAGACAAACGAAAGCCCCTTCTTCCGCGCAAGCGCGGCGCATTCCGCAAGCGACGCCTCCTGCACGAAACCGGTCATCGCGTAATTCGATTTGTGCGCCTTGAACAGGAGTGCTGTTTTCCCGGTGATTGCCTTTTCGTAATCGGCGATGCGCGTGCGGTTGGTTGTTCCCACTTCCACCATACGGCATCCGGATGCGGCCATGATGTCCGGGATCCGGAACTCGCCCCCGATTTCGATGAGTTCGCCGCGGGAGACAAGCACCTCCCGCCTCTTTGCAAGCGTGGACAGCGCAAGAACGATTCCGGCGGCGTTGTTATTGACAACAAGGACATCCTCGGCGCCCGTGAGGAACCGCAGCAGCGCCGCGATGCCGGCATGTCTGTTGCCGCGCCTTCCTGTTGACAAATCGAATTCTATATTCGAGAAGCCCGTTACGATGCCGGCCATGTCGGCCAGCACCGGTTCACCCAGCACGGCGCGGCCCAGGTTCGTGTGCAGGATGATACCGGTGGCATTGACGACCGGCACCAGACCGGGACGCGCGACCGAGTGAATCAGAGCGGCAACCCGCGCCGGAATCTCGCCCGTGGCGTCCGGACTCTTCGAGGAAACAGCTTGCCGCCGAAGTCCGGCAAGCACGTCGCGGATTGCAAACGTGACCACTTTGCGGCCGTGCATGGCGACGAGCGTGGCAAGCGCGGGATTCTTGAGCAGCGCGTCTACGCTTGGGAGCGCCTGAAGGTATTTCTTGTTTTTTCGCATAAGAAAGGGAGCCGATGCACAGACCGCACAACGCGGTTCTTCTATGTGAAATCACCCTTCGAGCCGGTCCACATGGCCCCTCCCGGCTTCGGCGCAGAGAGGGCAGGAATCGAACCTGCCACAGACGGTGTTATCCGCCCGCCACTGGTTTTGAAGACCAGCCGGAACACCAGTTCCATCCCCTCTGATTTCAAAAATAAATGCAGGGAACCGCGTTTCTAAACGAATTCAGCCGGTTTGAACATTTCGATCGGTGCAACAAAGCGCGAAATACTATAAGGACTATCCGTTTCCACCCGGACTCCCTTTCCACTAGGAGCCGGCCTGCTTTTTCCATAACTTTTCACTTTTTTTTTCGTAATATTAAGACACGGATAATGAAAGGAGACAGTGTGAGGAAAAGAGCACGCGGATTTATTATCGGAATGGGCCTGTTGATTGCGCTATCTGCAATCGATGCGTGTGCGTGGGGCGGGTCTCGCGGTGGAGTGAGAGTCGGGTTCCACGGCAGCCATGACGGTTTTTACCACGGGTATGGTTATCTTGGAGCAGGGCCATATTGGCCCTATTGGTATGGATTTACTCCGTGCGTGGGGACTTTTGTGGGCTATCTTCCCTATGGATGCACAGCGGTCGTTGTTGACGGGGCTACCTATTATTATTATGGCGGGTATTTCTTTAGCCCCTATTCAAACGGCTATGTGATTGTACCCGAACCAGTTGCTTCCACAACTTCTCAAACCCAAGACCCGGGAGCAGCTGTCCAGCCATCGGCACCGTCAAAAGGTGAAAACCAAATCATCGCGGCAAATCCGGAACCTGCATCGAGTGACACGACAACAATAAATGTCCCGAATTCAAAGGGAGGATTCACGCCGGTGAGGCTGGTGAGGCACAAAGAGGGTTATATCGGGCCGCAAGGAGAATTTTACACGGGCCATCCGACGGTTGATGCACTAACAGGGTGTTGAAAAAGTCTCCCTTTTGTAAACATTTATCCTTATATTATAGGGGAACCCGAACCAAGGAGTATTGATGAGAGGTTCCCAGCCAGCCCAAGGCGGTATGTTCAGCTTCGTTTCTCCGGATTCCCGAGTGCCGGCAACGCACCCGCTTCGTCGTGTCAAACAGTTTACGGACATAGCGCTGCGCCGCCTTTCTCGTGACTTTGAGGCGATGTACAGCCGGATGGGACGCCCTTCGATACCGCCGG
>CAVSQB010000021.1:0-33804 GCA_963729895.1 uncultured Fibrobacterota bacterium
AACAGTTTTGGGCACCTATCAGACAAATAGACGCCCTGACATCGCGAAATAATACTATCTGTCAACATGATCTTGGAATCTACTATTTTACAGAATTTTTAGAGGTCCCCTTAAGCCGCCGGTATGACCGCATTACGATTTCGGCCGGTCATGGCCTGAAGGCGTTGTTAGGCGCGGATTTCTATTTTTGATTCTCTACGCTTGTCTCTTGTCATTAAGATACGCTCCGGCGATTGGGTACGTCCAGATTTTTCCGGCACACCGTTCACGGTCGCAAAACCGTGGTGACGGCCGTCACATTTTGTCCCTGTTGTGGCATTTCCGCGATTGTCTGGTGATATGCCGAATTTTCGGTAAGGGCCTGGTTTTCCCGTTGCGTCAATTGTACATACATTTATCAATATCAGTAGTGTCCGGTTAAATTGACAACAAGAGAAGGGCTACCAACCTATTTTTATCGTTGAAGGTTTAGTTTTTGACGATTAAAAAGAGGAGGCAGCCCTTGAACAGAAGAAATACAATATTCAATCAGATAACGCAACTGTTGAATCGGAAGGGATTCTGGCGCATTGTTAATCGGTACGAAGGAGACAGGTACGTAAAGAGCATGACCTGCTGGCAGGAGATGCAGATTTTGCTCTTTTCGCTGGTAAAGGATTTGGTCAGCTTTCGGGATGTAGAAGCGTGTCTGAAGAGCAATGCGGATAAGTGGGAACATATTGGTCTTGCGAGTGTAGCCCGCAGTACACTGGCAGATGCACTCGCTCTCCGGCCATACAAGATGTTTGAAGATCTTTTCTATCAGTTTCTGGATAAATGCCAGCGATTGGCACCTCGTCATGACTTTCGGGTAAAGGTTCCGGTATTTACGCATGATTCAACCTTGATCAGCGTATGTCTGTCATCGTTTCCATGGGCACGGTATCGCAGGCGCAAAGGTGGATTGAAACTTCATATGCTTCTGGACCATGACGGTTACCTACCGTCGTTTATCCGGATGACGGACGGGAAAGTCCATGACATTCGGGTGGTGAAAGATGCCGAATATGATTTTCCTGCGCTTCCGCCGGACAGCATCCTCACCATTGATCGAGGCTACACAGATTTTGGCTGGCTTCATTCACTGCATACGACTGGTGTTACATTCGTGATCCTGGCAAAATCCAACATGGCATATCATCTTGTCGGACAGCACAAAGAACCGAACGTAAGACGCGGAATTATCCGTGATCAGGAAGTCGAAATGTCGAATTTTTACGAAAGCAAGGCATACGCATTGCCTCAAATTAAATGTAACCGAAGGCTTAATCGAAACACGCACCAATTGATTCGTTGCCTCATACCTGATTCCGTGAGATAAGGTTATTAAAAACAAATTGACGGCGTTGACAAGAACGAATATGGTTGCTAAGGCTTCTTGATAAGTTGTTGCCGGGGTGATTCCACTATGTATTCGACTCTGCCCATCTTACCAAGTACAGCTCAGCAACTATCGTGTGCGACAACGTTGTTTTTAATAACCTTATCTCACGGAATCAGGTATGAGGCAACGAATCAATTGGTGCGTGTTTCGATTAAGCCTTCGGTTACATTTAATTTGAGGCAATGCGTATGCCTTGCTTTCGTAAAAATTCGACATTTCGACTTCCTGATCACGGATAATTCCGCGTCTTACGTTCGGTTCTTTGTGCTGTCCGACAAGATGATATGCCATGTTGGATTTTGCCAGGATCACGAATGTAACACCAGTCGTATGCAGTGAATGAAGCCAGCCAAAATCTGTGTAGCCTCGATCAATGGTGAGGATGCTGTCCGGCGGAAGCGCAGGAAAATCATATTCGGCATCTTTCACCACCCGAATGTCATGGACTTTCCCGTCCGTCATCCGGATAAACGACGGTAGGTAACCGTCATGGTCCAGAAGCATATGAAGTTTCAATCCACCTTTGCGCCTGCGATACCGTGCCCATGGAAACGATGACAGACATACGCTGATCAAGGTTGAATCATGCGTAAATACCGGAACCTTTACCCGAAAGTCATGACGAGGTGCCAATCGCTGGCATTTATCCAGAAACTGATAGAAAAGATCTTCAAACATCTTGTATGGCCGGAGAGCGAGTGCATCTGCCAGTGTACTGCGGGCTACACTCGCAAGACCAATATGTTCCCACTTATCCGCATTGCTCTTCAGACACGCTTCTACATCCCGAAAGCTGACCAAATCCTTTACCAGCGAAAAGAGCAAAATCTGCATCTCCTGCCAGCAGGTCATGCTCTTTACGTACCTGTCTCCTTCGTACCGATTAACAATGCGCCAGAATCCCTTCCGATTCAACAGTTGCGTTATCTGATTGAATATTGTATTTCTTCTGTTCAAGGGCTGCCTCCTCTTTTTAATCGTCAAAAACTAAACCTTCAACGATAAAAATAGGTTGGTAGCCCTTCTCTTGTTGTCAATTTAACCGGACACTACTGATATTGATAAATGTATGTACAATTGACGCAACGGGAAAACCAGGCCCTTACCGAAAATTCGGCATATCACCAGACAATCGCGGAAATGCCACAACAGGGACAAAATGTGACGGCCGTCACCACGGTTTTGCGACCGTGAACGGTGTGCCGGAAAAATCTGGACGTACCCAATCGCCGGAGCGTATCTTAATGACAAGAGACAAGCGTAGAGAATCAAAAATAGAAATCCGCGCCTAACAACGCCTTCAGGCCATGACCGGCCGAAATCGTAATGCGGTCATACCGGCGGCTTAAGGGGACCTCTAAAAATTCTGTAAAATAGTAGATTCCAAGATCATGTTGACAGATAGTATTATTTCGCGATGTCAGGGCGTCTATTTGTCTGATAGGTGCCCAAAACTGTTCTTTTTTCGGTCCCTTTGGGGGCCTTGTGCGGTCCTGTCCCGCTTTTCAGGCGTGGCACTCAAGATATGCAAAGCGTTTTATGTTGTAAACCAGGTTCAGGAGTCCTATCTTCGCCGCGGCCCTCAGCCGCCCGATACACCTGATCCTGCCACGAAACATGATTTCTATTTGAGCAAACACATGTTCTATACGCGATCTGACTTTGGATTTCTTCCGGTTCTGTGCCAATTGTGCTTCCGTCAATGGTGCGCCACGAGTCCCTTTGACACATATTTTGCTTCTGTACCAGAGATAATCAAGCCTTTGTTCCGCCTTTTCCGAATGATACGCGCTGTCGGCAAACACGTCCGCGTTCGTGTTCTCAGGATTAAGGAGAGGTTCAAGCATATTGGAGTCGTGCACTTCTGCGGATGTCGCCGCATAGTCTCGAATGATTTTATGCTTCGCGTCTACCGACGCATGGTTCTTGTAGCCAAAAAACGTCTGATCGTTCTTCTTCGTCCATCGCGCATCAACATCTTTCTGACGAAGTTTCTCAGGGTGCTTTTCCCATTCCTGCGGCGTGCCCCCGTTCTTGATTTCTTTATTCTCCTCCCGCGTGTTTCTCTGGCGAGGTACCTCGACAAAACTCGCATCTATTATTTGGCCTTTCTGGGCAGTGTAACCCGCTTCGTTCAACTGACGACCGAACAGGTCAAACAGCTTCTTGACAACGCCTGCTTGTGTCAGCGTTTCCCGAAACAACCAGACCGTTTTCTCGTCGGGAATGCTATCCTCGGAAGTGAGTTCAAGAAACCGTTTGAACGTCAATCGGTCCAGAATCTGAAACTGGGTTTGCGCATCGGAAAGCCCATACATCGTCTGCAACACGAGAATCTTGAACATCAGGATATAATCGTACGGTGGACGACCGGCGTTGCTCTTCCGTTCCTTGCGAAAAGCCTTGTCAATAACAGGACGAAAACTCTTCCAACGTATGGCCCGATTGATGGTTTCAAGAGGGTCTCCCATTTCGGAAAGCTCGGAAAGGCGATTCTCAAGGTCAAAAAGGCCTATCTGTCCCATCGCAATATCCTCCAGACGGTAGTGGGTTCGCAGGTTTGTTGTCTGGAATTAAAATAATTGACGAAATAGCCTTTGTCAAGCATTAATTGGGCAAATTAGGCAATTTTTAGAGGTCCCCTTAAGGCGGCTCGGAAAAATATCAAGACATCGCATTTTGGTCAAGTTGATAAAGGGACTGTGAGCTTCCTAGTAGAACGTTGCACTATTACTGATAGGCACAAACCATGATCATTGACAAGGTGGAAATGAGAAGCGCGACGCCCAGCCCGAACGGCACCCGCCAGTACAGGATGGAAGACGCTGCCATGAGTATTGTGGCGAACACCAAGGCTGCACGGGGCGACAGCCGCCTTTCGATCGTGACGAAACCTTTCACCGGCGCGATGAAATGCCGGGAAAGGGGAACGGCGGCGAGAAACGCCCCGATGCCGAACATGAGCCATTGAAATGCCGCAAGCGGTCCCCAATGCACCGCGCCCCAGGATACATTCGAATAGTCGCGGATTCCTTCGATAAGGCCGCGAAAAATGAAATATGCCCCTACCGCGCACAAAGGCACCGCCGACCTGTCGTTGAAGCGGCGACGCAGAAGGATTACCGCGAGAATCAGCGCCGTGAGAAAGGCTGTTTCATACAACTGGACGGGGTGCACGGGAAGACTTTTTCTGGGTTCCAACCCAAAAGAAAAAACTTTCGGCAGGACTCCGCTTTGTGAAGATTTTCATAATTTGTTTCAATCGCGTCAAGCTCAACCATTTGATCACCCGGTTTTTCGACGGCATCGGTCTCGGGGACAATAAACTAGGTGATTATAAAACATCTTGCACAGGAATTATCTTGTGCATATGGGCTTTAGTCAATTAGAAACCTTTGAATTCATAGGGAAAACTGAAAACAGGGCAAAATTGTTCCTCAGAAAGTTCTGTTGGAAAAATGGCCATGTTTTCTGCATCAATTGTAACAGCCATAAAATCTATCGTTTAAAAGGTAAAAAGTTCAGGTGCAAACGATGCGGAAATACCTTTCATGACTTCTCGAATCGGTGGATTGGTCAGTGCCGCGTCCCTCTGAAAAAGCTGCTGTGGATCATTAAGCTCTTTGAACTGGAAGTCTCAGCACGCAGGATAGCAACTCAGATCGGTTTGAGCTATCCCACGGTCTTGCGGATGTGTAATCTCATCCGAAGGGCCTTGATGGTCGCTGAAAGCGATTTCTGGCTCTCTGGAGAGGTTGAGCTCGATGAATCCTACTTCGGCGGCAGGCGTAAAGGTAAACGTGGCCGGGGTGCTGCCGGAAAGGTTCCCGTCTTTGGTATCCTGGAGAGACACGGAAAAGTGAAGGTGACAGTAGTAAAAAACGTCACTGCCGAAAGCCTGTTGACTGAGACTGTGAAAATGGTCAGACGAGGCTCCATCATTTACACTGACAAATTCCGCGGCTATGACGCCCTGATGTTCTGCGGTTATCGGCATTTGAGAGTCGACCATGGGAAAAGATTTGCCACAGGCAAAGTTTATATTAACGGTTTGGAAGGCTTCTGGAGCTATGCTAAGGAACGTCTTGCAAAGTTCCATGGAGTCTCCAAAGAATACTTTCCAGGGTATCTGAACGAAATGGCTTTTCGGTACAATCATCGTCATGAAAATTTCTTTGAAAAACTTGTCAAAATGATCACTAATTTGGTGCAAGATCCTTTATAATTACCATAAACTATTCTTCTTGAGTAACAAAAAGCCGCGCCAAAAGACTTCCGCATAAACAGAACAGCCATGAAAATATCCATCGTAACTCCTTCGCTGAACCAAGCTCAATTCATCGAAGATACTATATTATCTGTAAAGCACCAGGAATTCAGAGAATCTGAACATATCATCATTGATGGCGGCTCCACCGACGGGACGGTTGAAGTCCTTAGGAAATATCCTCATTTGCGCTGGATCTCGGAAAGAGACACCGGCCAGAGCAACGCAATCAACAAAGGTTTCCGCAAGGCGACAGGCGATATTCTGGCGTGGCTCAATTCTGACGATTATTACGATCGACACATTTTCAGTGAAGTCGCGGATTATTTTGAGAATCATCCGGACTGCTTTTTCCTTTATGGAAATATCACCTATGTGGACGAATCGAAAAAGGAGCTGTTTCAGGTTGCGGGAGCGGGCATTTCCTACAGGAAATTACTCAGCAACCCCGATCTTGTACGGCAACCAAGTTGCTTCTGGAGAAGAGAGATTATTGAAACGATCGGCTATCTGGACGAAACGCTTCACGTGGTGATGGATTATGACTATTTGTTGCGTATCGGGAAACGGTATGAATTTCATTACGTGAACAGGAACCTCAGCTTTTTCAGATCTTACCCGCAGGGCAAGACAAGTTCGTTGGCCAAGCGTCAGATCATGGAGCTCAGGTCAGTCATGAATGCGCACGCAGGTTTGGTAAATGTCCGTTACTATTGGTTCATTGCTCGGCGGAAATATGCTTCGGTGCTGACCCTTATCAAGCGGCTTTCGAGACAATTACTCTCTCGATAATAGACGTGCGAGATCTTTCGCCTGAATGGATACTGAAGCCATGTTGTCGGACAAGAAATTTATGGTTTTTCCGCGGAAATTTAATCTGTGCCTTTTTTTCAGTTCCTTCGCAGTAATTTTGGGTGTTGTGTTTGTCTTTGAATATTTTTCCTCCAACGCCTCATCTTCCCGGATTTTCAATCTGAGCATTGCCGCGAACCTGATCAGAACCCACGGTCAAGTCGCGGTAGAGGGCAAGAAAGGGTGGTTGTTTTATCGCCCAGCGATTGTTTCACTTTTTAAAACCTGGCCCAAACAAAATGCCGACAACATAATTGCTCTGAGAGATTCACTTCTCAGAGACAGCATTCAACTTCTGGTTATTCCTGTTCCCAACAAGAGTGACGTCTATCCCGAATTGATCGGGGCTGGCGACCCAGACGTCGTGAGCAAGCAGAGGAACAGGTTCCTGGTGCAACTATCAAGAGCGAATATCAATGTCGTTGACCTGATTCCACCACTTAAGTCATCCAAGAATCAAGAAGAACTGTACTTGAAATACGATTCTCATTGGAATCAGAGCGGAATGCTTATTGCGGCGCAGGAAATTGCTGGAAGACTCTCGACCCTTGTAGTGTCGATTCCCAAATCTCTCTCATTGAAAACTGTTGATACCACGGGCCATAGATACGACGACCTGTATCGACTCTTGCACAACAACGAATCCAATGATGAAGAAGGCCTCTACAAATGGAAAAGTGTGGCTTTTCCCTCCGGCGTGCCATATAAAAGTGAGTCTTCAGCGCCAATTCTGATCTTTGGAGACAGCTTTGTCAATGCCGGGTCGGACGTCAATGCACAACTTGCGTGCCACATCGCACGGTTTTCCGGAATACCTACCAGAAATTTTTTCACCTTGACCGCAAGTACTCAGGGACCGCCAACGCTCTTGGATTACTGCAAAAAAACCAAGGTGAAACCACGGGTAGTTGTCTGGGTATTTGTCTCGTGCCAATTGATGAACACTTTTTCCCATCCGTGAAGAATTACCAGTTCACCCTACTTCAGACTATTCTCGGGATCGTAGGCCTGTTTTATCTTCCTTGTTTGTTCCAAAAATGTATAACCAAACCTTGCGTCAGGTTCAAGATGGCACCCTTCGGCCCACTCGTTCCAGGCGTTGATGAACACCAATTGTTCATCGGGAGAATACTGCTCCACCTGTTTCGCAGATTCCCGAAGCCACGCGCCAAAATCGTCCGGGGTATCGTTTTGAATAATGATGGAGGCATCATGCCTGGCGGAATTGTCCCATGAAGGAAAAACGCATGGAAAATTCTTGTGATCCGGGCTACTGTTTTTCAACACGTTCTGCATCATGGCTTTATAAGAAATGATTCTGTTTGAAAAGAATTGGATCCTCAGCCACTCTCTATTCGTGATCAGATTTATCCCCTTGACTGTTTTTCGAAGAAGCGAGCTCAAGGAAGATCCCCAGCCGAAACCAACGTGCGGAAAATCCTTCTTGTTCGGCTGAAAATCCACGATGGCGTCAAACCCCAGGCTGATCAGTTCCTTCTCATCCCTTGAGGCAAAATTGCTCCGGACAGCGCACAAATATAAACCCGGGAATCCCGCAGCCAAGCAGGCTTTTTTCCAAAGACCAGTCATCTCACCGATATTGGGAACGTCTCCCGTTCTGTAAATCAGCAACATCGGTTTTCCATTGACGCGGACGTACCTCTTGTCCTTGAATGCATTGAGGAACCATTCTATATGCTTTGCGTGGTCGTTCAGAGAGTACCTCTGGCCAATGAGCACTTGTCTGTCGTTCCCGTCCCAAATGCGCGTCCAGTTCTCGTTTGCCCAGCAGAGACAGAATGGAAAGTCCGGTTGTCCGGAAGAAAGGACCTCGTCAAACGGCTGGTTAAGGAGAAGCTTTCCATTGAACCAGTAGTGATAATAGCAAAAGGCGTCGATTCCGTTGCTGCGAGCCAAGTTTGCCTGCGCAACCCGAACGGAAGGATCCCGAAGATCATAGTACCCGAGATCGATCGGCACATGGGGTTGATGGTGGGACGGAAAACGCGGCGTGCACTTCCGGACATTCACCCAGTCGGTAAAACCCTTGCCCCACCAGGCATCGTTTTCCGGGATCGGATGATATTGGGGAAGGTAAAACGTTATGAATCGCATTGAATCCATCTCCATCAGGCGCTGCATCGGATCGTGGTTTCGATGTTGCGCGGGGTAAACCATCCTCTCAGTCGCAAAATTCGTGAATCAGACTGGCAAGTTTGCTGCCGGCGGTCGACCAATTCAGTCTTTGGGAATACTCGTTGAATGATGACTGCGCCAAGGTACGGTATTTCGACATTGACGACATGACTGATAGGAAGTTTGATTTTTCGCAAGCGGGTTGGCGTATAACTGATAGGAAGTTTGATTTTTCGCAAGCGGGTTGGCGTATAACTGATAGGAAGTTTGATTTTTCGCAAGCGGGTTGTCGTATAAGGAAGATTTCTTTGCGGAAGCTCAATTCTTCCCCCACTTTCCCGCTTCCGTCGTCCGCATCTTGAACGGCCTCAAGGCAAAATATAGACATTGCCGGCCACAATTGTCAAATCCGGGAATACATGTCTCGTGGCTTCGGTGAAAGCAAAAAAATAGTCGGGGTTGTCAAGCGCAGGTCCGCTCGAAGAACTCATAATCGAGCGTAGGTTCTGCGGCGACGAGTGGCAGCTTCTCTTCCGGAGGCGGGCGCGGCGACTGTTCCTTCCAAAGACCACAGTGCTTCAGAATCTTCTGTATTATCGCGTCCTCATCGATGAATGAAATGATCCTCATCTCACCTCCGCACTTCGGACATTTCAGCGGGTCTGCCTCGTAAACGCACTTGATGAGCGCAGCCCATGTCATGCGGCATTTTCGCCTGAGCCAAAATGTTTGTCCGTAAAATGGAGGCCGAGGCGGAGAAAGTCACGATTGAATATCAGAGAGGAAATGTAGGCTGCTCCGGCGTCGGTAAAGCAGGTTTGATCTGGGATGCTCTTGGGGGTCAATACCGTGACACTGACACCGGCTTCGACGAAAAATCTTACCAAATATTAAGGCTTATTGTTGCGCCTGAAAATCCGAAGTCATGGTCAACGAAGAGAACTGTTTTCAATGCCACCTTCCATCGTTCCGAAAATCTACCTGGCATGCAGAAGTAGTGTCGAAACCAAGAGAGCCCAAAAAACGGCAGAACAAGAGTGGGCTAGGCCGTCTTCCTGACACAGTAAACATCTTGAAGCAATTTCTTTCCTGCTTCCTGGTTGTCGACAAATTCGAATCCTGACCAGTGGTTTCGCGCATAGACTTCAGGTATGCACGTTTCTCCGTAAAAAGAGGAGTCCAATGGGCCGCCACCGCCTCCGGTGACGCTGAAACAATACTTCCCCTGATCGTAATCGCTTAATGCGGCATCTATATCCGGAAAAGCCTCTGTCGCAAGAGCGGTGTGAAAAAGTCCTTGAGGCTTCTCTGTGTTTCTTTGCCTCGCGAAGAATCCGCTGAAACTCATGAATCCATTCCAAGTGGGATTCTTCAGAAAGATGTGAAAAAACCGAGTACAAGTAAATTAGACCTGATTCCGTGAGATAAGGTTATTAAAAACAAATTGACGGCGTTGACAAGAACGAATATGGTTGCTAAGGCTTCTTGATAAGTTGTTGCCGGGGTGATTCCACTATGATTTGCGCTTCTGACCCCATGGTTGACAAATACACTCAACGTGTCGGTGGCGACGTTTGTTTGGTTACGGGTCTATTTCCGTTTATTGCTCTCCTTAGGTCAGCCATCCGTGGCGAACGCCAGATACGTTTGCGTCCACGCTATGCGGAGTTGATTCCGCCGCGACAGGGCAAGCATCAACCGGCGGGCATGCGTTATCACGCGTGCTGCTATGTACATAAGATCCTGAATGACCTTCCGCAATCTCCGGCGTGCAACTTTCTTACGCGGCACGTACCCCTTGTCGATTCCAACTTGGCCGCAGAGCCGCAGCATGTTGAACGCAAGAACCGCCAACGTCAACACCAATGCGTTGGTCGTGAACTTCCCGCTGGGAAGCCGCTCCAGCGCCATATCACTCTTCAGCTCCGAGTGAAACTGCTCGCTGGTGCCATGATCCCGGTACGCTGCAATAACGTCGTCCGGGCCGGCGTTGCGTCTGCTCAGGCTCGTCCACCACGTGTGAACCTCTACATCCGGCAGCAGCAAGGCGTTTCCGTCGCGGTCGATTGTCCGTTCGATCACCTCGAACACAACGCGCATGTTTTCGCCGTTTCTTTCCCGTATTGTCTCACCAACGTACACGGTCTTGCCTTCACGAGGATGACGCCAGTCACCGAGCGCTTGAGCATCCACGAGCCATTCGTCAATAGATTCCCTGCGTATGTTCCGTTTGATTATGTAATCGACCTTTTCCTTGCGGCAGACTCGCATGTTTTCAATATCGTCATGTCCGGCATCAAGACGCACAAGGATCGAACGATCCGTTATTTTTCGAGCAAGGGCTATGGTCTTGCGCAGAAACTCCGGAGTTCCTTCCTGGCAATGTTGTTTCCCTTCGCGCAACTCCGCGTTCAGCAGGTAGCCTTCCACGCCTATGTAGGCAAGCATCGGAGAATATCCCTCGAACAACTTGTACGTGCAGCTTACGCCTTCCTTATGAGAACCACTGTTGTCAAAAGGAGATACGTCAGCGTCAATCGGAATATACGGTCCAAAGCAGGCGGTGAGCCGTGGCGCTGCTTTTTTCAACAGGGACGCCGAAGCGGAAAGGACTGCGTTTTGAACGGTCAGGCCCGTTTCGTCCATTCGCTGCCGCAGTGTAGCCTCGGAAGGAACCGCTTTCAATCCAAGCATCTCCTGAAAATAGTCGTCTTCACGAAACTGCTCGACCCCGTCAAAGTCTGGTTTGGCAAGACACAAAAGCCCCGTCATGGTCAGCAGCGCGTCCGCGGTGCTTATACTCCCGCTCTTCTTGTCCGGAGTAACCTGCGAAACACGCTCGCGCAAACCGGATCGCTCCGCAAGCATCCCGATCATTGCCATTCCACCATGGCTGGTCAGAAACTCGTCCGTCTCCGTGATTATCAACTTTCTCGGCTTTGGCATGACACCTTCCGGGTGAATAATGTGAACTGCCATTTAGTCAAGCACCATTCACCCTTAATCTACACGAAAAATCATCAAAATGCCAAAGTTTTTCTCACGGATTTAGGTTAGATCAATGCTAGAATCGTGAAAATCCATTGGCGGGGAAACCGGGCTTACCTGGAAATCGCACCATTTGTTGGTTGCGCGGCATATATCAATCGCCTCCCGCCAACAGTCGCGGCCATGAAGGCGTTCATGCGCGATGTCCCGTAGGAAGAATCGAATAATACGCCCCCACCCGCACCCGAAATCAAGCAGGTCCATTTTGTCAAGTGGTTTGTTTCCGTAAATTTTTGCCCAGAAGACTATCTGATTAAAGAACGAAAACGCTTCCAGCATTGTGCTCTCGCCCGTACTGCCCGTCCAGCTTCTTTGGATGTAGAAGGAAGGCATTTCCGGGATAAGTCTGCCAGTGTCATACCCGGTAGCGCCGCTGAAAGTCATCAGCCAAAAGAAGTATCTGTTGTCGGCGTTCTTGAAGAAGTCTCTGGGGGTTATGGTCTTGTCTTGAAAAGTTCTTAAGCGGGATATGAAGCGTTCTCGGTAGAATGGATGGTTGAAATGTCGGAATGGCTCCAAGAAATGTTTCGCGTATTCTTTCGATAGATTGAGCATTTGAAAAGCCCTTCTTAATCACATTCAAATGAGGGGATCAGCATTTGATTTATTCTGAGATCTTAAATATAGGTGATTTGTTGGCGCACACCAAAGACCTGTAGTTCTCTACTGACGTCTTTTCCGTGACCGAGATAATCAGACAGCGGCTTGCCTAACTTAGGCCTGCAAAATCGTCCTCATAAGAAGTATATTTCGTACTCCATCGGGCTAATAGCCGGAATTTGGGAGAGGATACATGGGAAACAGAACAGCAGGCAATACAATCGTATTCATACATGGACTTTTTGCGACACCCATGATTTGGAGCGACTGGATCACATTCTTTGAGAGAAAAGGGTACAAGTGCTTTGCGCCTCCGTACCCATTTCACCAGGGAAATCCAGCAGATCTTCGCACAACCATTAATCCCGACTTGCGAAAGCTCACCTTTGGTCAAGTTACAAGCAGTTTATCCGGCTATGTTGACAGTCTGCCTGACAAACCTATTCTCATTGGACACTCTATGGGCGGTCTTGTCGTTCAAAAACTCATCGAAGGAAATAAGGGAGTTGCTGGAATTTGCCTCGACGCCGCGCCACCCAAAGGAATCTTCAGCTTTAAGTGGAGTTTTCTGAAATCTGGTTTCCCGATTCTAAATCCGCTCAAGGGAGATTCGGTTTACCTGCCGAATGTCAAATGGTTTAACTACGCGGTTTGCAACACCCAAACGATGGAAGAAACTCAGCTCGGGTATGACAGGCTTGTTGTTCCCGAAAGCAGAAATATTGTGCGAAGCGTTATGATGACCCGGGACGGGAAGATTGACTTCAAGAAGCCGCACAATCCCTTATTGTTCATTGCAGGTGAAAAAGACCATATCATTCCTCCCTCATTAAACAAACGGAACTTTAAAGCATATACAGACAAGAACAGCAAGACGGATTTTAAGGAATTCAAGGGAAGAACGCATGATATTTTTGGACAAGAGGGCTGGGAAGAAATTGCAGAGTATGTGGAGAAATGGATTTCGGGTTTGAAATGAAGGCGGGGCAGATGGGGGTAAGAGAAAAATAAGGAATCTTGGAATGCAAACCCTCGGCAAGCAAGAATGAAGGATGACGAAAATGGAAACAGGTAAGATAATCAGGGCTGTTGACGAAATAGACGACGCAAAGTCATTGCGAAGAAAGATGAAGACCCTGGTTGGGGTTTCATTCGTTCTCATATGCGCCTCAATAATAGAGGCGCGCATGTATTATCATCATTGGTGGGGGATAGTTATTTTCTGGGCCATGATGTTAACTCCGGCCGGGTTACTCATTTCAACAATATTGGATTCGAGCAATTCAATTGGAATTGCCACTTCAAGAGACGACAATAAAACTTTCTTAATGAGAAAAGGGATGGCGAAGAAGAAGAAATATAGATGGAGAAGACTTGCTGAGGATGAAAGGAAAATGCTAACAGAATTGGAAAAGGCTGAATGAAGAACCTGGAAACCGACGACCTCGTCCAGGTGATATAAGAATGTCGCTCTGGGTAGGGTCATGGTGAAGTAATCCATGAAAGCCTGGTTCAGAACATAGGCGTGAGAAAGTTGATAATCTTGACAAAGTTCCCGTTGCAATGCTGTCTTTCAGATTTGGTGCGGTGCCTGACCGCGGCTAAGAGGTTCCAATGAAAAGCTATTATTTGTTAACAACAAAGCAAAGGTTTGTGACCATTTTGAAATCACTGATGGCCGGAGCATTTGCAGTATCGGCATGTGCTGCGCAAAACACTACGAATAGCATTACAGTGAAAGATGCCGATGGAAATGTGTGTCACACGATAAAAATAGGTAACCAGGTTTGGACAGTAGAGAATTTGCGAACAACGAAGTTTAATGATAGTTCGGCAGTACCCTTGGTACTGCATAGCATTGCGTGGAAGAATCTTACCACAGCGGGTTATTGCTGGTACCGAAAGGACCATTGACCCATGCGATGTCCTCTGTGCACCACCGAAAACGCGCCCGCATTCAAAGCGCGGCTCGTTTCGAAGTACGATGTTTCTTATTTCTCATGCGGTACGTGCGGTTTCGTGCACACCCAGGACCCCTTTTGGCTGTCCGAGGTTTACGGGGAAGCATACACCGACGAAGACACCGGCGCGCTGCAGCGCAATCTCCATTGCGCGCGGATCGTTCCCTCCGTGATACTGTCGTTCTTCGATCCTGGCGGAAAGTTCCTCGACTTCGGCGGAGGCCACGGCGTTTTCGCCCGGCTGATGAGAGATCAGGGCTTCAATTTCTATTGGCGCGATCTGCACGCAAAGAACCTCTTTTGCCGCGGCTTCGAGTTTGCGCCGGAATCGCGGGCCGTGGAACTGGTGACCTGCATCGAGTGCTTCGAACACTTTGCAAGGCCGCTGGAGGAACTTGAGGAAATGCTGGCGATTTCATCCAATATTTTTTTCACCACCGATCTGCTGCCCCAGCCCGTCCCGTTGCCGAATCAATGGTATTACTACGCGCCCACGCACGGCCAGCATGTCTCGTTCTATTCGCCCAAGACGCTTCTGTACCTTGCCGGCAGGTTCGGGCTCAACGCATATTCGAACGGCATCGCCACGCACCTGTTCACAAAAAAGAAGATCTCCGGTTCACGTTTCAAACGGGCGCTGAGGCCGGGACCGTTTCTTGGGCGCAGGATCGGAATGGCGGTGAAGAGCAGGACAAAGGATGATGAGGAGCGGGTGACCGCGAAAAAAACGGGTGTGAATGAAGGCCTTCCCGGCTAGGCGATCTTCTTGTCGATCTTGAGCCCGAACACGGGTTCGATTTTCCCCAGGATCACGTCGCGCGTGATAAGGCATTCCCTGATGTCGTCGCGGGAGGGAATTTCGAACATGATGGAAATAAGAACGTTTTCCAGCACGCTTCTGAGGCCGCGCGCGCCGGTTTTCTTTGCACGCGCGGTCCTCACCACTTCGCGCAGCGCGTCTTGCGAAAAGGTAAGGCGGATGCCTTCCATGGAAAACAGTTTCTGAAACTGCCGCACAAGCGAATTCTTCGGCTCGGTGAGGATCTTGAGCAGCGCCTCGTCGTCGAGTTCGTCGAGCCCGAACACCGCGGGCACCCTGCCGACGATCTCCGGGATCATGCCGTACTTGATGAGGTCGTCGGGCTCCACTTTACGGAGGAGATCGCCGATTGAAGCGCCGTGTTTCCGCTTGAGTTCGGCGTTGAACCCCATGCGGCTCTGGCCGATGCGCGCCTCGATGATATCTTCCAGCCCCACAAATGCGCCTCCGCAGATAAACAGGATGTCGCGGGTGTTGATGGGGATCAGGTTCTGCTCCGGGTGCTTGCGTCCGCCCTTGGGCGGCACGTTTGCGATGGTGCCTTCGAGGATCTTGAGCATCGCCTGCTGCACGCCCTCGCCGGACACGTCGCGGGTGATCGACGGGTTGGGGGACTTCCTTGCTATCTTGTCGAATTCGTCTATGTAAATGATGCCCTTCTCGGCCTTTGGAACCTCGTAGTTGGCCACCTGGAGAAGGCGAACGAGCATGTTTTCCACGTCTTCGCCGACGTAGCCCGCTTCGGTATACACCGTTGCGTCGACGATGGTAAACGGCACCTTGAGTAATTTGGCCAGCGTCTGGGCGATGAGCGTCTTGCCCGTTCCCGTGGGACCGATGAGCAGAATGTTGCTTTTTTCTATTTCGATGCCGTCGTCGTCAAGCTGCGTGCGCGACAGGATGCGCTTGAAATGGTTGTACGCGGCGACACACACGCCTTTCTTGACATCATCCTGGCCCACGACGTACTGGTCCAAAAAGCCCTTCATGTCGCGCGGTGTGGGAAGGGAATCGAGCGCGAGGTCGCCGGGCGTCCTGGTCTTGTCCTCGCGCAGGATCTCGTTGCACATCTCCACGCATTCGTCGCATATGTGAACGCTCGGCCCGGTAATGAGTTTTGCAACCACGTCGGCGCTCTTGCCGCAGAAGCTGCACTTGATGCCCGGATACTTCGGCTTCGAGTTCATGTCATTTTGCCCGTTTGGTAAGTATTTCGTCTATGATGCCGTAGGTCTTGGCCTCTGCAGCGTCCATGAAGAAATTGCGGTCGGTGTCCTTGCGGATCACCTCCATGGCCTGGCCCGTGTGCTTCACGAGGATCTCGTTGAGGGTCTCCTTGACGCGCATGATCTCTTTCGCATGGATCGCGATGTCGGTGGCCTGGCCGCCCGCGCCGCCCGCGGGCTGGTGCAGCATGATGCGCGAATGGGGAAGCGCGTACCGCTTGCCCTTGCTGCCCGCCGCGAGAAGGATCGCTCCCATGCTCGCCGCCTGGCCGATGCAAATGGTGCACACGTTTGGCTTGATATACTGGATGGTGTCGTAAATAGCAAGCCCTGCCGAGACGACTCCGCCCGGTGAGTTTATATAGATGGTGATGTCTTTGTCCGCGTCTTCGTATTCGAGGAAGATGAGCTGCGCCATCACGAGGTCGGCGATGGTTTCGTCGATTTCCTGCGCGAGAAAGATAATACGCTCTTTGAGCAGCCGGGAATAGATATCGTACGACCGCTCGCCGCGGCCGGTCTGTTCGACCACTATGGGAACCAGCGACATGATGGTCTCCTCCCGTTTATGATGTTATCGATGAGCTACGTTTGTCAAGTATCCGACACGCTGCCCGCGTCGCCCGCACCACGAGGGTCTTCTTCCCCGGCAGCCGCGGGAGAGTATTCACCGATCAGGAAATCGAGCGTCTTTTGTTCGCGCAGGTCCAACCTGATTCTGTTTGTCGTGCCGTTCGCTCGCAGCGTCTGTTTGAGCTGATCGAAGGGCTGCTTGTAAGCGGCGGCGAGCTGCTCTACCTGACGGTCGACTTCGGCCTGCGTCGCCTTGATCTTTTCCTGTGCGGCAACATACTCGATTATCTTGAACCGCTTGATTGCCCGCATCGCCGTGTCGCGGTATTTCCGTTCGAACTCTTCGCGCGTTGGCGGCGTGTCGCCGGGTCGTTGATAGCGCAGTACCTCTTCCGCCATATGATCGAGATAACTTTGGATGCGGGCCTCGGGAACCTCAAAGGGATTTTTGTCGATGAGTTTTTCGATGGCCTTCGAATAGGCCTCGTTTTTCGAACGCTCCGTTTCACGGCGCTCAAGGTCTTTGCGGACAGCTTCCGACAGCGCATCAGCGGACGCAAAATCGCCGAGCTTCTTGAGGAACTCCGGGGTGAGCTCCGGAACAATCTTTTCCTTCACCGCATTGATCTTCACGGAAAAGAATGCTTCCTTGCCGGCAAGGTCTTTTGTGGAAAAATCCCTGGGGAACTTTATGGTGATGTCAAGGGCCTCGCCAGCGCTGTGCCCAATAAGGCCTTTGTCGAATTCTTTGATCTCGCCGGTACCAAGCTCTATCGGAAACTGTGGGTTGGAAAAGTCTTTACGCTCAACGCCGTCTATAATCACTTTCAGGTATTCGATGGCAACGCTGTCGCCCCTTTGGGCCGCCCGAGCCACGTCCTTAAGCTCGGCATTGCGGTTACGAAGCTCCTCAAGGGCTTTTTCAACGTCGCCGTCTTTTATCTTTTTTGGATCTGCGTTGATGTTAAGGTTCGCGTATCCCTTGATTTCCACGGGCGGGTCAACCTCAAATTCGATGGAGAAGGAGACGGGCGCGCCTTCATCGGCCTTCAGGTTGCTTATTTTCCCCTTGCTGATCGGCGAAATCGAGTGTTGCCTGCACGCATCCTCATACGAACGCTCCACCACGTCTTCCACGCTCTGCGAATAAATGGATTTTCCAAACCGGCTCTTGACAAGATCAAGCGGAATTCTTCCTGGTCTGAACCCCGGCAAAGAGATTTCCTTTTTGTATTTCAGCAGTTTCTTGCTGTAATCCTTTTCAACGTCTTCCCTCGGAATCTCGATATCCAGAATGCGGATAAACGATTTCGGCTCCGACACAGATACTTTCAAGAAACCCCTCCTGAAGAAGGTCAAATCCAATGTGCGAGAAGGGGGAATCGAACCCCCACAGGTTTCCCTACGAGATCCTAAGTCTCGCGCGTCTGCCAGTTCCGCCATCCTCGCAGACAGTATAACCCATGCATCGAATTCGAAAAGAGGTGGGCTATATCTTGTAGGGTTCTAAAATAACTGATAAGGGAGCATTGTACAAGTTTTTCCCGGGCCTGGTAGTGTCCTAATTGAGATGGTCCGGGATTTTTGAACAGGAAATAATGGTTTCTTAGTTGGATTCCGAGGGTATTTTTTCATTATCAAAGGAGTCCAACATGAACCGGAAGCAGCAAGCGAAGGCCGCCGCGATGTCCCCGAACAGCGATGGCAACCCCGCCAAGCGGACCCGCCGCAAGATCGACGACGCTCTGAAGACGAAGGTGGTTCTGGAAGCCTTGAAGGAGGCCGAACCGCTGTCCGTTTTGGCAAGTCGGTACGAAGTCCATCCCAACCAGATAGCTCAGTGGCGCAGGCAGTTTCTTGGCAACGCGCAGATGGCTTTTTCGGGAGACAAGAACGCCGAGCAAGAGCTTGAGCGCGTTCGCGGTGATCGCGATGAGTATGCACGCAAGGTCGGGGAGCTGACCATGGATGTCGAGTTCCTAAAAAAAAACTTGCGGAAGCTGGGCATGCTATGAGAGCAAAGATGGCCGATTCTACAAGCGAGGACTTGACTTTGAAGAGGCAGTGTTCGCTGCTTTCCATTTGTCGGACCTCGATTTACTATACGCCGCAGACTAGTCCGATGAACAAGTTGCTCATGGATCGTATCGATGAGCTATTCACCGATGACCCCACGCGGGGCACCAGAAGGCTCCGGGCGGCCATGAGGCGTCAGTTTGGGCTGGAGGTTGGGCGCAGCAAGATTCGCAGGCTGATGGCCCGTATGGGCCTCCACGCGATCTACCGGGCCCTGAACACCTCGAAGCCCAATAAGGCACACAAGAAGTACCCGTATCTGCTTCGTGGCGTAGTGGTCAACCACCCCAACCAGGTGTGGAGCACCGATATCACCTACATCCGCCTCAACGGCGGCTTCGCTTACCTCTGCGCCGTTATCGACTGGTACAGTCGGTGCGTCCTTGCATGGCGTCTGTCGACCTCGCTGGACAGCGGCTTCTGCATCGAAGTTCTCAAGGAGGCACTGGCGAAGTACGGAGAACCGGAAATCTTCAACTCGGATCAGGGATGTCAGTTCACCAGCGAGGAGTTCACCTCGGTGCTCCTTGAACGCGGTATCCGGATCAGCATGGACGGACGAGGGCGGGCGCTGGATAACGTGTTTGTCGAGAGGCTGTGGCGAACGGTCAAGTACGACGACATCTACATACGGGGGTACAGCTCCGTTGCCGAGTGCCGCACCGGCCTTGCGGAGTTCTTTGAACGGTACAACAACCGGAGGGAGCACTCGTCCCTCCTTTACAACTATCCAATGGAAGTGTATATTGGTGAGGTAGTGCTATCAAAGGCAGCTTGACGAGCAAGACAGGCAAGGCCAACTAAGCAATCAGAAATTCCTGTCAAGAAAAGTCGACCATCTCATTTATCTTTTTCTGTTGAACCTCTTTAAAGCCATCTTTGCGTGTTATGACAGCCACATCAATTGCTCCACCAACGCCTCTTACACCCAACAACCAGTGCTGCATTACAATAGTAGTTCTTATCAAGAAAATTGAAAGATCAACACAATGCCCAGTCCGCGTAATTTGACCGGTGTATCCGGATTAATTTGACCGGACGGATGTCTTTACAGAAAGCGATTTACGGTAATAATATAAATGTTTCCATGTGTCCGGTCATTTTGCGGCGGATTTTGATTTGTTTTTTCGCATCGAGTCTCCTTCCAGGTTAAATTTTATGGCACCGTGTGTCAGGCGGTCGCAGACAGCGTCTGCCACGGTAGGATCGGGCAGTTTCAGGTGCCATTTGTCGACCGGGAACTGAGTGGTAATGATGATGGATCCTGCCTGTTCTTTCTCTTCAATGACGTCCAGGAGCGGTCCGGAGTCGATTGATTCGATTGGCTGCATAAGAAAATCGTCGAGTATGATGACTTTGGTTTTTGCGAGCTTTTTCAGGTAACGCAGGTACATTCCGGTGCCTTTGGCGGCATGGATTTCTTCGAAGAGGATCGGGTAACGGATTTTGATTACTGAGAAGCCCATGATGCAGACTTGCAGGCCGATAGCCTCGGCCAGATACGTCTTTCCGCATCCGGTAGAGCCGGTAATAATGATGTTCTGCGAGTTGTTGATCCATGTCGCCGTGGTCAACGGCATGAGATCTTTTTTCATAAACCCTCTGGATTGATTGTACGTGACATTTTCGAGGGTTGCCTGTTCGGGTTTGAAGTTTGCGTGGCCGATCATGCGGGAGAGCCTCCGGTTTTTCCGGGCATTGTATTCGTCTTCGACCAGAAGGGCGAAGAACTCCTCCGGGGCCAGATCACGGTTGTTGCCGCCGGCCAAACGTGTCTGCAATGATTCGGCCATTGCCGAGAGTCGCATGGATTTGAGCTGTTCAATGACGTTTTCGATATGCATAGAAGTTCTCTTTTCCGGTTACTGGTTGATGTAATACTGTGGCCCGCGTATGTTTTCATGAACCACGGGCGGTTGGCTTTGCGTGGGCAGCGGTAAAAAAGTCTGGTTGTCCAGGTGCTGCTCAAGGATTGTTTTGATGGCTTTGAGCGTTGTCGATTTGTAATAGGTAGCTCTTTGACATGCTCTTTCGAGTCTCTGCGGCGAGTATACTTTTGCCAGTCGCAAAACGCCCATGACGGCGTTAAAGCCCTGCTGAACATGGTCTCTTCGGTTCATGATCTGCCAGGCCGCTTCGGCGGTTGCCGGACCGATCTCAGTCGCTTTGGCGATGAACCACTCTTTCGACCACCCTTTGACAAACGCATGGCTTGGCGGCATATGTTCGGTTGTCGTGGCGTATCCGAAGTTCGGCGGGCCTGCCTGATGGCGGCAGACATGGATATTGTCGTGATAGATTTCTATGATCGGGCCGATCTGATATACGTCCACGCGCTGCGTTGCAAGGTAATGCGGTACGCTGTAAAAATGATCTTCGAACCGGATGTGGTAATTATGGCCGACCAGCACGTCGAGCTTCACGAGGGATATCTTGAATGGCTCGGCAGGCAGTTGCTGGGCATAGGGCTTATCCAGCTCTTCGAAGCGCTGCCGTCTCGTCTGGCCGCCATACTCCTTCATCGGGCGGTTGTTGAGCGCTTCCAGTTCTTCCCGTATTGCGACATTGACCTCATCCAGAGAAAAGAACTGCCGGTTGCGCAACCGAGCCAGGATAAAACGCTGGGCCTGCAAAACGGCGCTCTCCACAATGGCTTTGTCCTGAGGCTTCAGCACCCGTGCGGGAAGAAACGCCACACGATAATGATCTGCCATCTTCCCGTAAACGGGATTTGCGACCGGGTCGTACCGGTCGGATTTCTTAACCCCGCTTTTGGTATTGTCCAGAACAAAAGCGAATGGCGCAACGCCGAAGTACTCAAGGCCGTGCACATGGGAGAGGGCAAAATCACGCGTCTTCTGGCTTTCGCTTCCTTCGGCAAACGTGAAGCTGCTGGCACCCCAGGCGCAAACAAAAAGATCGACAGCGATGATTTCCCCGGTACGGCGATCGATATACTCCAAGCCATCGCCGGAGTAATCGGAGAACACCTTGTCCCCGCCTTTATGGATTACCTTCATGGTAATCTCCGGCGGACGGTGCCGTGCGACATGATCGTAAAATGCCGTGCGCTTCAAACCATCGGGATGCTGCTCGGCATATTCCTCCCACAGGCGCTGCAGCGTGACGTGTGGCCGAACGAGTTCTTTCTCAATGTATTTGACATCGGGCAGCCGAAAGGCGGGTGTGTCGTCAGGCGGCGGCACTGGTGGAAACAACGCAGCCTCAAGCGCCGTGTCCGTCAGCGTATCTGGCAGCGGCCACGGAAGCTTCGACAGTTGAAACCGCTCCAGGTAGTTTATGACGCTGCCCTTGGACAGCGATAGCGCAAGAGACGTTTGCTCCGCGCTGATGTTCTTTGATAACCGGTACTCAAGTACCTGGCGAATCTTCCGCATAGGCGTTCTCCCTCTGCTCATATCGTCTCCCTTCAATGGTGAAAAGAGACGATATAGGTGAATCCGGGAACGCTTCCTGAAAAATCATCCGTCCGGTCAAATAAAAGCGGATTTGCCGGTCAAATTGAACCGGATTGATCGGTCATTTTGATCCGGATTCGGCGGTCAAATTGAGGCGGATTAGTCGGTCATTTTGGGGCGGATCAGTCAAACACAATCTTGAAGGGGCAAAAAGGCATAAGGAATAGGCGTTTGTAATTTACCTCTTAAAAATTCCCTCAATTCATCTCTTTTCTTATCATCGAGATTTAAAAAGCCCTTAGCAAGCTCAGGAAGAGAACCATCGAAACCCTGCATCAATCTATCAGCATATTCACGTTGCCCACCCCAAGCAATACCGAATTGTCCAGCAGACTTATGATATTCTAATGGAGTTGGCCGAGAAGGAATCATTATATCAAAAATTCTTCCATAAGGAGAATCATAATCATATCCACCTACAAGAAAAACCATATCATTTCCAGGTACAACAGGAATCTTTTGTAAATTCCATTTTTCAAGAAAGAAATCTGAAAATCTTTTTGCAAAATCCTCCACAGAAAGCCTTTTGGAATCTTTCAATTTTTGTTCTATTTCTGGAATGTAACTATGCGCTGTTCTCGGCTCAATTTGACCTATGGCCCCCACGCCAATAGCGCCTATACCATAAGTGACTGCGCCTATATAATCTTGCCCCTTTACCCGAAGAAGCTTTGTTGCATTGTCGTATGTCGAAGGAATCTGTATAGGTACTTGATTGGGTTGCTGAACTGGGGTCATCAATGTAACTCGGCTGTCCGCTGCCAAAACTATACCTTCAGGCCCCTTAAAAGCTATACCTAACGACATACCGTTCCCTTGGGATTCTATATACCAGGTTCACTGATTACGAAGGAAAACACTCCTTATTATAGCCAACATCACCCTTAAAAACAAGGAATATAATGTTTCTGCCTCAACCCCGCATTGCCTCAAATTAAATGTAACCGAAGGCTTAATCGAAACACGCACCAATTGATTCGTTGCCTCATAATTAAGGTAACCCAAGAAAAAAGGGGGTTACCACTATGGGGCACAAAGAAAAAGAAGCATATCGGGAAGCGATACGACAACGATATGCCCATTCCAACAGAGCCGGCAAAAAGCAGATTCTCGATGAGTTTTGTGCGATTTGCCGATACAATCGCAAGTACGCTATCCGGCTACTTGGAAAACGCAAACAGAAACAAAAAGCCAAGCGTGGAAGAAGACCCTTATATGCTGAACCGCTTTTTATTAAGGCGTTACAGTACATCTGGAAAGCCTCTGATTTCATGTGCTCTCGCCGCCTTAAGGTTGTCATTCCAGTATGGCTGCCATTCTACGAACAATCCTTTGAACTGCTTTCCGAGGAAGTCCGTGCGCGGCTCCTCTCTGTCAGCCGCTCCACGCTTGACCGCGTCCTATGCCCTTTACGTACGCGTATGGGCAAGGGATTGTGCGGCACCAAGCCCGGCTCCATGCTGCGCAATCAAATCCCCATCCGTACCGACAACTGGGATATTACCCAGCCTGGATTCATGGAGGCGGATACGGTTGCCCATTGCGGCACCAGCCTTGCCGGAGAATTTGTGTGGAGCCTTATCATGACTGACATCCATACTGCTTGGACCGAAGGCCGTGCTGTGTGGAATAAGGGCTCCCAGGGTGTCATTGAGCAGGTTAAAGACATCGAACGACGAATACCTTTTGCCCTGCGTGGCTTTGACTGTGATAACGGGTCCGAGTTCCTCAACTATCATCTCGAACGCTACTTCGCCGTGCGACAAGACCCTGTAAAGTTCACCCGGTCACGTCCCTACAAGAAAAACGACAACGCCCATGTCGAACAGAAAAACTGGGCGCAGGCCAGGCACATGCTTGGTTATGATCGGATCGAAAACCCCGACACGCTTCCCCTCATTAACGACCTCTATGCCAACGAGTGGTCTCTCTATCAAAACCACTTCTGTCCATCGCTGAAACTCAAATCTAAAATCCGGATAGGATCTCGATACCGCAAGACCTATGAAGAACCGAAAACTCCCTATCAAAGAATCGTTGAATCACCTTACATAGCTTCAGAAGTCAAGCAAAGCCTTGAACTGACCCACCGTGCTCTCAATCCATTCCAATTAAAAAAGACTATCGAAAGAAAACTCAAAACCATTTTCAACCTTGTTACGGTTACCTCATTTGTGAGGCATCGAATCTGACCCTTCGGTTACCTTTTATTATGAGGCAACACGACCAAGCAAGTTTTGATATAAAAAGGGCAATCAAATTAGGACACCACCCCGGGCCTAATACCCGGTATTAAACGAATACCGGAGCCAGATCCGGTGCTGGGAAATATCCACTTTCGGGTCAGTTGCGTGCGGCTGGCTGAATTCAAACGTGTACAGGTAGTCCAAAGTGATTGACTGGACTATTCGCCACGATATAGTGGTGTTCACCCAATATCCCGGTCGAAGCTTGTGCTCCTTGATGATCGGGTCAATCGGAAACTGCACGATCACCTCTCCGTCCGCGGTTATCCACCTGCCGACGCGTAGCCCGACGTCAACCGATGTTTCGGGTCCGTACGAAATAATGGAGTTGTCGCTCACATCCTGCAAAACTTTGTAGTCGCCCTGGAAATGTGCAAGCATGGTGTCCAATGCGGCTCTGGAGAGAACCGAGGCCGGATCGAGTTCTTGGGTCTTGATTGCTCCGGTGTCCGACGTGACGTCCTGAATCTGGCCCCAGATATTGTGCTGCGAATACCCGAAACCGAGCTTGAGTTTCAGGTCGAATGGGCCGGACGTGATTGCGTCGACGTTGGCGCCCACCCCAAGTTGAAGATCGGTTGGAGACAACGAAGGCTTGAGCATTTTCGTCTTTGACGAGGAATCCACGGCTTTGATTGCCGAATCCGCGCCTGTAATCACATAAAGATTGTGCGAAGACGACTCGTCAAACCGGTCGTACACGGGGAAAAAGTTAGTCTCAAACTGCAAGCGTCCGTACGGCCCGAGCCAGTGAAGGAACCGCCATACATACAGAGAATACACCCGGAAATCGTCTGCCGTGTTATTGAGCTCGGAGATTCTGAAATTGGAGAAGTTGAGTTCCTCATCAAAGAAAAACTTGGTGTCCCATTCTCCCTTGCCCAAAGTGTGGTTTATGCGCACGTTGGTAAGGAACACGATTGCCGAATTGTTCGTGTCGTTGCTCGTGTTGAAGAGGATGCTGCCGCCCACGTCGAGCCCATATCTCCAGTGAGAAGTTATCTTTCGTGATGCCTGGCTCGCCACGGTGACGCCGCCGCTGAGAATCTTACCGGTTGTGGAGTCTTCCACGGCAGAGAAATGGGTGAGTTCGCCCGGAAGCAGGCGAACGGTCACGAAGCTTGATATGGCGTTGTAGCTGCCCCCGGTGCCGAAAATTTTGTACAAGCCCGGGTTGAGAATCCAGGTTCTTACGCGTTCGCCCTGGTTGGGGTCCCTGCCGTAGGTCCTGCCGAACGGTTCGAATTGGTCAAGCCGGACCATTTCGTAACTTCCCTTGAACGGTATATTGCTCTCGCTCACCACGTCAACCTGGAGCCCGCTCCACGTGGGAAAGACGGGAGTGGTGCGGCCTTCGTCGACAACCACCCATTTCACGATGCGCTGCTTGGTGGTCCCGCTCCCCAGCAGCACGCTGTAGGTGCCGGGAATAAGGCAATATTTTTTTCCGGGCTTTCCGGTGAGGACCACCTTGCCCGTGGAGTCGGCGACCTGGACGTCCGGTTCGAGCTGGGGATCCGACATCCGGGGGACAAAGACCGCGCCTTTACCGATGGGAATAGGGGTTTCGTCTTCGTCGATCTGCTGCGTCACGGGAGGGGCGTCCCAGGTCTTCACCGCCTCCACATACCACTCGGGCGAGTACGGCGAGGTCACCGGCGCCCTCATCGACGCTGTATCCCGGATCGTGCTGGCGCTTGCCTCGCCGGTTATTTCGTTGCCGGGAAGCGCCGGCGGGGGCGTCGCGAAGGCAAGGACCGCTCCCGACGCGAGCGCGGCGCAGGTGAAACGCAGGGACGCCACGAGCCATTCACTCACCGCCTTCACCCCTGAATTTCTCAATTTCTTTCTGTCTGCTGGAGTCGGCGACGGCCGAACTGCCGGCGGAGGCGCCGTATTGCTTGGAGAAGACCGCGTCCATGTCGTGGACCGCCTGGTTCATGATGAACTCGAGGATCTCCGACATTTCCCGCACCACGTTGTCGGGTGAATATTGATAGACGCGCTTGCGGTTGTCGAAGTCCCGGGAATACATCACCCGGCCGTCCGACAGCCTGGTAAGGGTCAGGCGTAAGGCGAGGTGCGCGTACCACAGCTGATCGCTGTCGTATTCTTCAAGCGCCTCGATGACGCCCGACAACTCGTAATCCGGCTTGAGCCCTTCATCGTACCGCCGGATGATGTGGCTCACAAAATTGATGGTTTCGAGATGCTTCTGGATAAGGTCCGTGATCATCTTGTTGGGGTTTACGGCCCAGAGCTTGTAGAAATAGTACCGGAGTTCAAACGGGCTTTGCCGGTAGACTATCTGCGAGCGGTTGTAGGCGTCCTCTATGTCAAGCTCCTTGAGCCGTATGGTAAAGGGATACGGAGTAGAAAGGAGCCTTCCTGCGGGCGGCATCGGAACATAGTTGAGCACATAGTACTGCTTGACGGGTATGGTGCCGCACCCGGCGGCGAACGCGAGTGCGGCGCCGGCAACAAGGAGAATTCGGGCGGAACTGCGTCTCATGTCACCGTCCTCTCTCTTTCGGTTGTTCGCCTTTCAAGAGCAGTGACGGATTTTCCGACAGCTCCTTTGCAAGCTGATTGGCGTTTTCGAGCGCTTCGCGGAGGTTTTCCATGGACACCGAGATATCCTCCCTGTTTTGTTTGATCATCATCAGCAGCGTTTCGGAAAGGTTCTTGAGGGCCGTCGCGGTTGAGTCGACGCGCGTCATGATATGGGAAATTTGGTCGGCCGACAGGCTCCTGTTGAGCGTGCTGGAGACGCCGTGGATGTCGGTGGAAATGCTGTCGATCTTCGAGATCACGTGCCGGGCGGTGCCGGCGATGTCCTTGAAATCGGGCCCCACGCCGCCGAAGAACGTCTTCGCGTCGGCCGTCACCACCACGAGGTTGTCGAGGATCTTCTTGATGGACGCGAGGCTGTCGGGCTGTGAGAGCGCGTTGAGATGGTTCAGGAGCAGTTCCACTTTATCAACTATGACGTCCACCTTGCCGGTCAGGGTGGAAAGCATCGACACCTTGGTCGGGATTTCGGAATTCGGCGGCAGCGAGGGCGAGTCGTTGGTGCCGCCCATGATGTCAAGGTAGTTGAGCCCCGTGATGCCCATGGACCACGATTGCGCATACATATCTTTCTTCATGGGAAAGTCGTTCTGGACCTTCAGCACCACCTGGATCCTGGAGAGGTTCCTGGGATCGTAGGAGATCTTGGCTATTTTGCCGATAAGCACGCCGTGGAATTTCACCACGCTCCCCTGTTCGAGCCCGCTCATCGATTCGCCCGAGAAATAGGCGTAATAGGTTTTCTCCTTGTTCGATACCCGCAGACCGAGCGGAATGGCCACGAGCACAAAGATCGCGGCGCACATCACGGCCACAAAGATCCCCAGGCGCGCGCGCTGTGCTGCGGTGATGGCGCTCATGCGGTGTGCTCCAGCAGAAAAAGTGATTCATGCGAGGCCGCCGCTTCCTGCGGGGCGCTGTCCTTACGCGTAAAAAAGTCGAATACCGGGCCCGAGACGAGGCGCTGGGCCTCGGAGAGCGGGCCTTGGTACATCACCCTTCCCCGGTACAAAAACACGATGTTGTCGGCGATTGTCTTGATAGACGCAAGCTCATGGGTCACCACGACGATCGTGATCGACAACGTCGACCGCAGCGACAGGAGCAGGTCGTCGAGCCCGGCCGCCGTCACCGGGTCGAGCCCGGCCGACGGCTCGTCGCAGAACAACAGCGGCGGGTCGAGCACCAGGGCGCGTGCGAGCGCCGCGCGCTTGCGCATGCCGCCCGACAGTTCTTCGGGAAGGAGCGGGCCGGCGCCGGCAAGTCCCACCTGAAACAGTTTGAGTTCCACGATCTCGCGGATAAGGGCGGGGGACAGCGCGGTATGCATCTCCAGCGGCAGCGCCACGTTTTCCGCCACGGTGAGCGATCCGAGCAGCGCGCCGTTCTGAAACAGGATGCCCGCCCGCGTAAGCGTCTCCATGGTTTCCTGTGAGTCAAGGTCGCTCAGCTCCCGGCCGAACAGGCGCACGCTGCCGCGCGCCGGAGAGAGCAGGCCCACCATCGTCTTGAGCAGCGTCGTCTTGCCGCACCCCGACGGCCCCAATATCACCCGTATTTCGCGGGGAAGCACGGTGATGCTCACGTTGTCAAGCACGGTCCGCTCGCCGTAACCGGCGGTCACGTTCCGCACTTCTATGATGGGCGAAGCGGCATTCTGTGCCATAGGTAACCATGCTCACTGTTTGTCAATGCGAACCGGGTGACTCCAAAAAGTTCCTCAATGCTCCCGGTCAGCGGGATCAAGCGCAGTTCTCATTATACAACAGGCGCTTGCTTTCCTGCAAGAAATGTCAGAATGTCGCTCCCTTTGATATCAAAATGGTTGTATGGATTGCCGAGCCGGTGCGGCAAATGCTAAATGCGTTTCTGGTTTGCTGAGCGGGTGCAACGTGGATGTACCCGTGGCAAGCCCGAACCTTCCGTTGCGCGCACCCTATAAACACCCGGTTGACAAAATCAAAGACCAAATACATTGACGAAGTCTTCATCTGAGTGCTCTTATTCGTACAACTGCATCTCGCGGGTGCCCCACGACCGGAGATTGGATGCTCGTCACTACTCCAACCATGGGGTCACCCGGCTCAGCCATCCAGACGCATTTAATTCGCATTTAGATATTGCTGCGCGCACCGAAGCGGCACCCGGTTACAAAATTCTCAACCGAACCAACTCGACAACTTTTCGACCATTAGTAACCCTATCTATCTTGACAATTGCGGACATTGCCTTCTGCCAAGCGTTAGGCCGGACTGGAGGGCCGACCACGGTTGTAGAGGCGCAAAGTTTTGCGCCTCTACAACCGTGGAAACGCCCATTTATTTGCTTGGAGATCCAGGCAATTCAATCCTTCAAGCCGCAAATTCCGGTCAGAAAATAAACGAGAACGCCGCATCCGCCAGGATGATCACAAAAATGCCGGTCACCACGCACGCCGTGGTTTCCTTTCCAACGGCTTCCGCACCGCCCCGTACGCGGAACCCGTGGAACGCGCCGATCCAGATGATGAGCCAGGAAAACACAACCGACTTCACGACATTTGCAACCACGTCGATGAAAACGATGTTCTTCATCATTTCACGGATAAAGAGCCCGGACGAAATGTCAAGGTAGAACACCGCCACAAGATACCCGCCCAGCAGCCCGAACATCGACGCGGTGATGGAAAGCAGGGGCATGGTCACCGAAAGGGCGAAGAACTTGGGCACGATAACGAACTGCACCGGGTGAATGCCCATGGTCCGCAGCGCGTCGATCTCCTCTCCCACCACCATGGTGGCGATCTCCGCCGTGGTCGCGCTGCCGTTGCGGCCGGTGAGAATGATCGCCGTCATCAGGGGGCCAAGCTCCTTGATCATGGAAATCACGATCATGGGGGCAAGAAAGATGCCCGCCCCGAATTGCCTGAGCTGCATTGCCGCCTGCAGCGCGAGCACGTTGCCGATAAGAAATGAAAGCAGGCCCACGATCGCGAGCGCCTTGTACCCCATCTGGTACATCTGCTGTTCGAGGGCCCCTTTGCGGAAGTCTCGCTTCCGCAGCATGCCGAAGGTGCTCCAGTACAGTATTTCGGTGAGCATGGACAAAGCGGAAACGAGCGTATTGACTAACGCAAGCGCCGAGTCGCCGATGCCCGTAAACACGCTTTCTTTGTGCCGGGTCAGGTCCGCGCCCAACGGGGCGGGAGGAGGAAATGCGCTCAGGGCGGCCGTGAGGTCGGGGGACGCGTTACGGAGCACGAGCTTCCTGCCGGCGCGCGCGTACTGTTTGCCGATAAAAAAGAGGAGCGAGAGGCCCGCGGAGTCAACGAGTGTCGTTTTCGACGCATCGATGACCGGGGGCGCATCGGCGCCCCGCAGGGCCAAAAGGGATTTCCCCTCCCGTTCGATCCATTCCCTGGTTACACGCGCGGGCAATTCAAAAACGGTCGTCATGAGTAAGGACCTTGGGAATCAGCCTGCAACGGGTGTTCGCTTGACACAATGGTCTATCTTACTGTCAAGGCAAACCGCCAAAACCGCCTTGACATGAATCGCCTCTAATGTGTATGAAATATTATTCGCATCAACCGTAAAATCAACACGTTGTGATGGTTCGGCAACCGCGCCGCCAAGCGGCGATCATTCAAAATAATATGAGAAAGTTGTTGATTTTTTTCCATTTCCGCGATATATTTGGAGGGCTGTTTTAAGCAAAGGCCATATCCCTCGGCACTCAAAGGCTTAGCGATACGGATAACCTCCTACTGGGAAAGGATCCCAAACGTCTATGCAGTTACCCAAGTCAAGGCGCCGCCAGAAATTGCGCGAAAAGAAATGCCAGTATCCGGGGTGCGGCAAGATCTTTTTCGGTATTCACATTTCAAAATACTGTCCGGAACACAGGCAGGACCGGTACCGGATCCGCAAACGGACCAAGCCCGAAGACGTCAATATCAAGAACCAGACCTTCAAGCACAATTATACCGAAGTCATTACCATGGTCCTCAATTGCGCGCTTGAGGGGTGCGACAACCAGTTTGAGGTGAAGATCTATCCCCGGCAGTACATCTACCCCAAGTACTGCCCCGAACACCGGAATGAATATAAAAGAATACGGCATTTGCGTCAAATCGGAAGAGAAGATCTTATCGAGCAGATGATGAAGGAAAGCGAAATGATGGAACTCGATCCGCCTTCAACCGCAAAAGACAAGGGGGCCGAGACGGACGACGAGGCCATCCACGAAGTGGCCTAGCCCTGTTGCCGTGCCGTCAAGGCGACAGGGGTTTGATTTTAGATAGTTCGAATCGGATTCAACAGGGGAGAAGGGTAACTGGCCTTTCTCCCCTGTTTTATTGGTTTGAATAGTAAAACTTTTCTTGTGTTGAGTACGGAATTGGGCGCCCCGTCGCTGCGCGGCGGCGGCCCTCCTTCCACGCTCGGCCTCCGGCCTCGGTACCGCCTGCCCTACGGCCTGCGGCCCGGATCAGGCGGCACTGCGGTCTGCGCACGTTCCAGTCCGGCCTGGCGCGTGGCAGAAGAGCAATTCCACAATCGCCAAGTTACTTTAGGCGAGAATGCATCCGAAGTAAATCAAGCCCCTAACCCGTACGGCGACGCTTCGTGGGTGCCCCCACACGGGTGTTGACGCTTGCAACTACCTTCACAAGGGGTGCACCCAGGAGAGGGGAGCGCCGAGGGAAGCGAAACGGGCCGAGGCCGGGGGAGATACTTCTCCCCCGAAGGATTCTTTTCTCACGAGCATACACTTCCTTGGGTTGGATTCTCGCAAATAAACTCACTTGGGGGTCACCCGGCTCAGCCATCCAGATACATTTTGGTTGCATTTGGATTCTCGCCCAAACTCCAATTTCTTTGCACACGCAAGCTTGCTAAAAGAGAAGGCCCCTGCCGGAGAATAGTCCAAACAAACGTAGGAATACTCTGACGGAAATGATATGATAAGGCGTACTTTGATCCAGGCGAGAAAGACTACAATCAAATCGAACGAGGAGGAAACAGATGAGAAAACCAAGTTTTGTTGCAGCACTGTTGTGTGTGGTGCTGACAGGCGCCTCGGTGGAGGCCCAAAACGGTTGGATGATTTCCTCGAGTTCGGCGGATAATTCCCCCCCGCCGTACTATATCTGGCACACCACCAACGGAGGGTCGTACTGGACGGTGCAATATACGGACAGCACCCAGGGCGGGTTCAATGCACTGCAATTTACCGACCTCAACAACGGTTGGGTGGTCGGCGACAGCGGCAAGATCCTCAAGACAACCAACGGCGGGAGCACGTGGACGCCGGTCGCTAATCCAGGCCTGGGGACCCAGTGCAAGACCAAGTGCCTTTTCTTTCTCAATGCCGATGTCGGATGGCTCGGCAGCAAGACAGGCGACACCGTCAGCGGCAACATACCCGTAGTCCTCCATACGGTCAATGGCGGCGCGACATGGACCGTGCAACCCGTGCCCACCCAGACGCCTCAGATGGACTGTACAAGCGCCGACGTTTTCAGTATTTGTTTTGTCGACTCCAACAAGGGTTGGTTTTCGGGTGATCAATCCGTGGGGATGTGCAACGTACCGGAATCCCTGCAGATTTGGAATGCCGCAATCTGCAATACGGCTTCCGCCGGGGAGAACGGATGGTCGATTCAACCGAATCCCCTCGTTCATAACATCGACGCCGGCAAAGTCCAGTTTGTAAGTCCTACCGAGGGCTGGGTTTCCGCCGGGAACGGGCAACTGCTCCACACCACAAATGCCGGAGGCGCCTGGACGGCCGTCACGCCGTTCCCCAACGATACCGTGATGTCCATGTCCGATCCGTCAATCACAATGTCGTGGGTCGATCCAACTCACGGCTGGAAAATCGGCTGGCTCGGCACGTGCTTAAACGACGCCCACGGAGCCGTGATCTACCAAACCGCCGACGGAGGCGCCACCTGGGCACGGAAAGTGCTTTCGACCGCGGCGGGTGATCTCGGCATACAGGTCCAGTTTGTTGATGAAAACAACGGTTGGGCTACCGTCGCAAATTTGTCCGGAAGCGGGAGCTTCATGCGGACCACCGATGGAGGAAACACCTGGAGTGCGATTACCATGACCCAACGGGTAGGGGGCATTTATTACTATGTCAATTCGGGCAACGGAGTTAAAGAAAGGCTGGTGAATAACCCGCCGGACGATCAAATAAACATCTTTCCCAATCCGGCGCATGGAGCTTTTCGCATCGCTTTCAAAAATACGGCTGCAAACCCGCGCGTGGATATTTACAATGCCTAGCAGGGTGTTGAAAAAGTCTCCCTTTTGTAAACATTTATCCTTATATTATAGGGGAACCCCAACCAAGGAGTATTGATGAGAGGTTCCCAGCCAGCCCAAGGCGGTATGTTCAGCTTCGTTTCTCCGGATTCCCGAGTGCCGGCAACGCACCCGCTTCGTCGTGTCAAACAGTTTACGGACATAGCGCTGCGCCGCCTTTCTCGTGACTTTGAGGCGATGTACAGCCGGATGGGACGCCCTTCGATACCGCCGGA
>CAVSQB010000022.1:0-190202 GCA_963729895.1 uncultured Fibrobacterota bacterium
TAAAAGACCGCCGACAGGAGTCGGCGGCATTATTCCAGGCCAAGATCCAGCTGGATCGCGCCACAATCCTCACGTCCTTGGTGTTCAACGTAACTTATGATCGTTTTCTCGTCAAGCCCTATGGTTGAAACACCGTATCCGCGCGACCAGATTCCGCCGCCGCGTATCGCCTTCCCTATGCTTGGAAATCGCTCCGGCAGTAATTTCCCCGTCCGCGATTTCACGAACTGCACTACGCTTGCGACAGATATCCGCGGCGGAATCATTACCACCATGTGTACATGGTCCAGCTGGACATTGGCCCGGATTACCTCGATATCGTCGTCCATCCCATCAAGATGCTTCAGTACCTTTTCCAAATATTCTTTCACCCCTGTCACGAATATCCGACGACGATATCGAGGAGTCAAGACGATGTGGTATTCTGTTCTGTATACGCAATGGGTGCCCTTCCGAAATCTCATTTACTCAAAATACGTTGTTGTCCACATCGTCTTGACAGCCCATCCATCCCCAGACTGGAGTCTGGGGGTTTATTGGGCAGACTAAAGGGGAAAACACCTGAAGAATACAGAGGTCAATTCAAAGAGAAAACTCCCATTTCGACTGAGAAAGTAATTGGGGTATAGCCAGAGGACTGGCGTCCAGATTGAAGTTGGCGGTGGCGGATAGTTTTCGGCCTAGAAGCGAATAGGTATATCCATTTATTGTAGTATCTGCGGTCATTACCCAACCGCTGGGAACGGTAAGCTGCATTTTTAAATCACCGCTAACGTACGTATTTCCTTGTATATAATCCGCCGGTGCCTTCGGAGAGGTCGGACTTGTGCACAGGGAGAGAGTGAGAATGGAAATGCAAAGAGCATAAGACAAGAGCTTCAGTTGATGACGATGGCGCATTGTGAACTTCCCTCCTTTTGGGTATGGTTTTCCGCTGACAAAGATCCGTCGAAATTGGTCTTTCGATACGCGAGGGGCGCTCGTCGGGGGTGATGGGCAATAAAAGGAGTGATAATATGTGTTTTTGTGTCCGGTCCAAGCAAAGGAAAAGCAATTGGCGCCGTCACTGATCCGGTGTTGCAATATGGGAATCCTGCCGGCGGGGCCGCAAAGTCTCCATTGCTGCTGAATGCCGAGCAGGTGCAAGCAAAACGGAAAAAGGAGGCGAACCGAGAGTCACGTTCTTTTTTTTGCATTTGCCAAACCCGCTTTGGCCTGACGGATACCTAATTGATCTTTACAAATTGAACATCATTAAGAAGACCTGTGGTAGCTGCCCCTCCCAATATGTACAGATATCCATTGTTAACAACACTCGTGTGACTCTCGCGAGCAGTGCTAAACGGTGTTGTACTTTGCCAAGTTCCAAGACTTCCATCAGAATTTATCGCCACATACATGACTGAGTCAAGTACTGCAAATGGCGTCGGTGTTGAGCCGCCGGTTAAGAAAAGGTAGTTGTTTGAAGCCACGAGCGCCATGCCACCGAGTGGAGACGTCATTTGAGTTGTGGTTTGCCAGGGCGCCAAGGTGCCGTCCGAATTGCTCGTGGAGAATTGTACATCACTTAAAGCATAATAGCTGCCATTCCAGTTTAAGCCACCCATGGAATAAATATGCCCATCCCATGCCGCACTCGAATGAGTCCATCGGGCAGGAGAAAACGTTGATGTACTTTGCCATGCTCCAAGGCTCCCGTCGGCATTGAATTTGGCAAACTGCACATCGGTACAGGGAGCCGCAGCACTGTGAGTGAAGCCCTGAATCACATAGAGGTATCCATTAGAAACTGCACTGGCAAAAGCCCACCGTCCCGGCGAGTTAAACGGCGTAGTGCTTTGCCAATTGCCTACGCTCCCATCCCCATTAATGTGCGCATATTGCACATCGGTGGTGCCCACGCCATTTCCGTTCCCATCATTTACATTACCTCCAATAACGTAGAGATACCCGTTGTTAACTACGCTGGTGTGGCCGACGCGAGGGGTATTGAATGATGTCGTATTTTGCCAGCTACCAAGAGTTCCATCCGCATTGATGGGTGCGTATTGTACGTCATTAAGCCATGATGCGGTAGAACTTGAGCCTCCCAAAACATAGATATATCCATTATTAACCACACTCGTATGGCCCGAAAGGGCGATGATCGCGCTGTTGCCTACGGCGTGCCACAGGTCTCGCGAGTGAAACAGAAGATCGCCGTACCACCGCAGCGAGAATCCGCTCCAGGTCATGGTCTTCGATTCGTTGAACGAGAACAACACGAGCACGAGCAGCGGCGCATAGAAGAACACCATGGCCGCCGCAAACGCAAACAGCGACGTACGTCTTGTGTCGTGTGCCATTGTCAGGCCGGCTCCGTGATTCGCGGCGTTTCCCGCGACGCGTTGGCCTGAAGATTAACAAACAGCAATACACCGATCATGGTGATGGCGGCAAGCGCCACGGAAATGGACGACGACAGCGGCAGGTTGCGCGACACGGTGAGTTCGCGCGCTATCACGTTGCCGAGCATGAACGAGTCCCGCCCGCCCACGAGCTGCGGCACCGCGTACTGGCCGAACGCGGGTATGAAGGTGAAAAGGACCGCGGTGATGATGCCGGGCTTGATATTCGGCAGGAGCACGCGCAGCATCGACTGCATCTTCGAGGCGCCAAGGTCCTGCGCCGCCTCGACAAGGGAAAAATCGAATTTTTCTATGGTCGCATAGAGCGGCAGGATTGCAAACGGCAGATACGTGTACGCCATCACGATAATAACCGCGTACTGGTTGTAGAGAAATTGGAGCGGTTCCCCAATGAGGCCAATTGACATGAGAAAACCATTGAGAAAACCGTTGTTTCCCAGGATGGCGATCCATGCGTAGATGCGAATGAGGAAATTTGTCCAGAACGGTATGATGACGAGAAACAGGAATACGTTTTTGTACCTGCTTCTCGCAATGAAATAGGAGGCGGGGAGTGCAAGCAGGAGCGTAAGGATTGTCGCCGCCGCCGATTGAACGAGGGTCCTGCCGGCCACGACAATCAGGCCCTTGTTTGCAAGCGCGGTATAGGCGTCAAGGGAGAACTGCCACACGACCCCGCCGTATATCCCCTTTTTGAGAAAGCTGTACACAAAAATGATGGCAAGGGGAACAATGAAAAAACCGGTGATCCAGGCCGCAACCGGCATGGTGTAGGCAGGACCGTAATTCCTCCTCATGGCTTTGTCGCCTCCACCACATATCCGTCCTCTGCATTCCACCACACGAATACATCGTCACCGAAATTGATTTTGTTGTCCTCTACATCCGCGCCCCTTTGTTGCCGGAATACCTTTATCTGCGCGCCAGTGAGTGTCTTGACAAAGTACTTGGTGGGAAGCCCGTGTAAATTGTCTCCTCCACTTTCCCGGCAAGGCAGTTCCTGGTATCGCAGCGATCCGGCCTGCTCCGGGTAATGCGGATCCTTTCCGGCCGTATCGTACACTGGACCAAGTCTTTGGCTGCCGCTCCGCGAGGCGATGCCGTGCGAATCCGACCGGCGTCCTTTGTTTCGATGGTCGCCACGTCGTCTTCCAAGTCAACCATGGTCCCGGACAGGATATTGGTTTCGCCGATGAAGGTCGCAACGAACCGGTCGGCCGGCCTTTCGTAGATCTCGGCAGGAGTGCCAACCTGGACGATCACCCCGTCGTTCATGACGGCAACCCGGTCCGATACGCTGATCGCCTCCTGCTGGTCGTGCGTCACGTAGATGAAGGTTATTCCCACCTCGTCGTGGATCGCGTCAAGCTCGATGAGCATGTGCTGGCGAAGTTTTGCGTCAAGCGCGCTCAACGGTTCGTCGAGCAAGAGCACGCTCGGCTCGTTGATGAGCGCCCGGGCAATGGCCACCCGCTGCTTCTGGCCCCCGGACAACTGCGAGGGCATCTTTGACATGTGCGAATCGAGCCTGACGAGCCCCAGGTACCGCTCCACCCGCTGCCTGAGCTCGGTGCGGCCCGTTTTTTTGAGGCGCAGGGGAAAGGCGACGTTTTCAAACACCGACAAATGCGGAAACAGGGCATAGCTTTGAAATACGGTGTTGACGTGCCGCTTGTTGGACGGCACGTGGAGCACGCTTTCGCCGTCGAGCAGTATGTCGCCCCGCGTAGGGTCTTCGAAGCCGGCGATCATCCGAAGCAGCGTGGTCTTGCCGCAGCCGGACGGTCCGAGCAGGGAAAAAAAATTCGCCTTTTTCTATTTCGAAGCGCGCATCATTGACGGCGCAGAAATTCCCGAAGTGTTTGCTGACGTTTTGTACGGTAACGCGGCTGCCCTTCACAAACGTTCCTTTCCCAGAACGCGCGGCCATGGATACGAGCGTAAAAATATATCTGCTCAGGAATCGGTCCGCAATCCATATAGTATTTTGCTCCTATGGTTACCATCATCGACTACAAGGCCGGGAATCTCACCTCTGTCAAGCGCGCGCTCGATTTTCTCGGCATTCCGAACGTCATTACGCCCGATGCGGACCTTCTCAGGAAAAGCGACCGCATCATTTTCCCCGGCGTTGGAAACGCCGCGTCGGCCATGCCCGTCATACGCGAGCGCGGCATCGACGAGGCCTTGCGCGAGTCATTCGTGCTCGGCACGCCCATTTTGGGCATTTGCCTCGGCACGCAAATCATTCTTTCCCGCTCCGAGGAGGGTGACACCGAGTGCCTGGGCCTGATTGCGGGCTCGGTGAAAAGATTTTCGTTCAATGATGCATCGCTCAAGATCCCGCACATGGGCTGGAACGAAATTTCCATCAGTCAAAGTCACTGCCTTCTCAAGGACATTTCCCCGGGCACGCAATTGTACTTTGTCCATTCATATTATCCGCAGCCCGACGATGAAGCCATGGTGTTTGCAACCGCATCGTACGGGATCGTTTTCCCCTGCGCCATCGGCAGGCACAACTTGTTCGCCACGCAATTCCATCCGGAAAAAAGCGGTCCGGCCGGGCTGTCGATACTCAGGAATTTTGCCTGCTGGGAGCCGTCGGCATGCTGAGCAAACGGATCATCTCGTGTCTTGACGTTCGCGATGGCGCACTCGCCAAGAGCGTCAAATTCGTCGACACCAAGGACATCGGAGACCCGGTGACGACCGCCCGGCGCTATTACGAAGACGGCATCGACGAGCTGGTGTTTTACGACATCACGGCTTCGAGCGACAAGCGCGACATCGTGCTTGACGTGGTGAGCAACGTTGCGGCACAGATCTTTATTCCGTTTTCGGTCGGCGGCGGCCTTCGGTCGGTTGGCGACTGCACAAAGGTGCTCCGCGCCGGTGCGGAAAAGGTAAATGTCAACACCGCCGCCGTTGCGCGCCCCGGGCTTATCACCGAAGCATCGGCCGCGTTCGGAGCGCAATGTGTGGTGCTGTCCATGGACGTGCTTGCGGTTCCTGTTTCGAAGGATACGCCATCGGGCTACGAGATTGTCACGCACGGCGGCCGGACCCGTACCGGTATGGACGCCGTGGAATGGGCGCGGCGCGGGGAATCGCTGGGCGCGGGTGAATTGGTTGTCAATTCGATCGATGCCGACGGCACAAAAGAGGGATACGAGATTCGGCTCACCCGCGCCGTTGCCGGGGCCGTAGGTATTCCGGTGATCGCCTCGGGCGGCGGCGGAACGCCCGAGCACCTTTATCGGGTGCTCACCGAGGGAAAAGCGGATGCCGCGCTTGTTGCCTCCATCCTTCACTATGGGGAATACTCCGTGAGGGAGATCAAGCGGTATTTGCGGGCCAAGGGTGTGCCGATCAGGATGGTTTGAAATCGTGCCTTGTTCGCCTTGCGCGCGCCCGCCCAATCGATCTACTTCGGCTCGCCGACATTCAGTATTTTATCGGTTCCCATGAACCCGGCAGTCGGCTGCAGGCCATGGGGATTTCGCTTATTCTCCCGCGGAGGCTTTTATGTCTTTGGGCAAAGCATCTTTTCCCTACGTGATTATCGGCGGCGGGCTTGCCGGGGCGTCCGCCGTAGCCGGCATACGGGAAGTTGACAAGAACGGCGCCGTTCTTTTAGTGTGCAGCGAGCCCCATCTTCCCTATCACCGTCCTCCCTTGTCAAAAGGATTATGGCTGGGGAAAAAAAGCATTGATGATATCTACGTCTACGCCGCGAACTACTATGAGGATAACGGGGTAACCGTGGTCGGCGGCAACCCCGCCGTCTCAATTGACACAAGCAACAAGACTGTGGCGTGCGCTTCCGGCGTGGAATACTCATTCCAAAAGCTTTTGATTGCCACCGGCGGCGCGCCAAAAACGCTCCCGGGAGGTCAGGCCGGCATAAGCTACTTTCGCTATCTTGACGACTACGTCAGCCTGCGGCGCGAGCTTGTTCCCGGGAAATCGGCGGTTATTGTCGGCGGAGGATTCATCGGTTCGGAGATGGCCGCTGTCCTGGCGGCGAACAAGGTCAGCGTGACAATGCTATTCCCGGGCCACTATCCGTGCGAGGCCGTTTTTCCCGCGTCTCTCGGCGGTGCGGTACGGGGCCGGTTTGAACGCGGTGGAATACGGCTTTTGACAGAGACGAAGCCGGCAGGCTTCGACCTGAACGGCAAACGGCCGGTCACCCGGACCGAATCCGGCGAGAAAATCGAGTCCGATTGTATTATTGCCGGTATCGGAATCCGTCCGTCTACCGAAATTGCGGAAAAAGCGGGGATTGTATGCGACAACGGCATTGTGGTGAACGAACAGCTCCAATCGTCCGCATCGGACATCTACGCTGCAGGAGACGTTGCGCGATTCCCCTACCGTATAGTGTCGTCGCTCATGCGTGTTGAGCACTGGGACAATGCAATGTCTCAGGGAACGTGCGCCGGCAGGAACATGGCGGGCGCACACGAGGCGTACGTGCACATGCCCTATTTCTTTTCCGATTTGTTTGAATACGGGTATGAGGCTGTGGGCGACGTCAACGCTTCCTACGATACGGTTGAAGACTGGCGCACGGAATACGAGAAGGGTGTCGTGTACTTCGTAAAGAACGCCCGATGTGTGGGCGTGCTTCTCCTTAACGTGTGGGACAAACTTGACGCCGCGCGAGCAGTCATCAGAGACGGCGCGGCGGGGTCGGTGGCCGCGTTGCGCGGGGCGATTCGGTAACGCGCCGCGCGACGGTTTTGCCTTGCGGGACGCTTTAGAGCGTGAGAAGACTTTCGAGAAGATTTTGCAGGCCGGAAACCATTGCGTTTCTGGCAACCGTGACCGCAAACGGCGCGGTAGTGAGCGCCGACCGCGAATTTTCGGCACGAATGACGAACTGATTGACAAGTGCTCCAGATGCCGCGGCTCTCACTTTTACCCTGAATTTTATCCTCGCCTTGATCTGCTGAGAAAACACCTTGTTCGTTTCCTCCACGGTTAACTCGAGCATTTCCGCGTCGACCTGAAAATCCGCGCTTTTTTTGTCTTCGGCCAGCGCTCCAAGTTCGCGGAACATGCCGTCAAGCGAACGTTGAAGGATCGCGCTCGGCAGCGGGTTGCAGAGAAGCGCCGACATCGTGAACCGCCCGGTGCGCGTCGCGCCCACCGTGTCGGAGCCGGCGTTCTTTCTCTTGTCCACGACATCGCCGACAATGAATTTCTTGGTAAGCTTCTTGGTGAAAAGGTCTGAATAATTCTGGATACTCGGATCGATTTCGACCGGGGCGCCAATCTCTCCTGCACACAGTATCGCCGGAAACAACGCAATGACCATGGACAGTCTCGCGCGTAATGAGCGGTTCATGTTATCCTCCATGAGGTTGTCGGCGCGACAATGAATATACACTGCGGCTTGCCCTCGAAAACGCGGGAGGGCGCTCGAAAATCGGCGTGAGATCCAAAACGGAATGGCTGCCGAGCACCTCGATCATCGCAGTCCTTATTATCACCTTGAAAAAAGAAGGAAGAAGCAGTACGCCTCTTCCTTCTTTAATCTCCAGCATCAAAAGCTCAGTTTCAGTACTTTGCTCCCTTGATCTGGGCCGCTTTCACGCGCTCCTTGAAATCGGCTTCAAGCAGCTTGAGCCTCTGATAATCTTCCTTGGTGTCGATCACCTTGAATTCCACCCGGCGGTTGAGCGCGCGGCCCTGAGCCGTGTTGTTCGTGGCAATGGGCCGTGTCTTGCCGTAGCCGATTGCAATAAGCGTGGAATCCGGTATACCCTGCTGTCCGACCAGATAGAACCTCACGGAAGCCGCCCGTGCGGCGGAAAGCAGGAGGTTATAGCTGTCGTTACCGCGCGAGTCGGTGTGACCCTGAACTTCGTATCGCAGGTACGGATACTGCTTGAGGAAGGTTGCGATTGACATGAGCGCCGTGTACGAATCTGTCGTGAGCTCGGCACTTGCCGTCTTGAAGTTGATCGCGCGCAGCGCCTTGTTGAGCGCCTTCTCTTCCTTGGCCGTCGGCTTCGGCAGCGTGTCCGGGCATCCGTCTTCGTCCTTGTAGCCGTTGTATGTTTCCGGCTCGTTGGGGCATTTATCAAGTGTGTCGGGAATGCCGTCTTTGTCGTTGTCGTAATCCGGGCAGCCGTCGTTATCCTGGAACCCGTCTATGTCTTCGGGTTCATTGGGACACTGGTCAAGCGAATCCGGCACGCCATCCTGGTCGTTGTCGTAATCCGGACACCCGTCTTGGTCCTGAAACCCGTCAAAATCTTCCGGTGCGTTCGGGCACTTGTCTACGCCGTGACAAACCTTTGCATACACAGAGTCCTTATGAAGATCGGAAACCCATGGATCGCAAAGGCTATCTTTATCCAGGTCCGGGATCGGGCATCCGTCTTTGTCAAGCATGCCGGTAAACCCGGCTGGAGGAACGAAGGGGCACTTGCTCACAACCGGTTGCGGTTTCGGAACCACCGGCTGCGGTTTCGGCTTGACGCCCCAGTTGATGTTGAGACCGCCAGCCACCTCAAACCCTCGGTCCGGGGTGAACCACCAGTTGCCGATTGCTTTATAAGATGCCTGAATGGAAAAGTAACGGAAATTGAACCCTACCCCGAGAGCAGATGCCCATTGTTCGGGCCCGCCCACCACAAATCCCATTCGCAACGGCAAAAAGTTGTGCAGCGTGGCCAACTCCGAGCCTATGGAGAGACGCGGAACGTAGGACCTGCCGGGTCCGGGAGTGAGATCCTGTTCGTAGTTCACCGCCACGTTGGCATAATCGGCCAGAATGTAAAGCTTCTTGTTGTCGGCTTTCGTGAAATCGAAGATGCGCGCATAGCCGATGTTAAGTGTGAGCGGCAGCCATGTGGTGACCGCGCTCGGAGCGTTCGTCAGCGTGTCCGCGGAGGTGATATTGCCGACTTCGCCGGCCGCTCTGTTGCCGAACAGCGAGTAGATGGCGCTGTCGTTCTTAGTGCCGTACGTATTGATCCCGCTTATGAGGCTGTACAAATCAAGATTGTTTTTCTTCACATCGTAGGTAACGGTTTTCACATTGTTGGTCCAGAAAAGCACTCCAAGGTTCTGGACGTTAATGCTCAATGCGGCATTATCGTCGTACAGTATCCCGCCGAGGTCAACGCCGAGACCATGGCCGTTTACCGGCAGGCCGTTGTCGAACATATGGCTCAGATCCCCAACATCCCACGGACCGTGGAAACCGAGCCCCGCAGTCTGGACCGTAAAGTGGCCGTCCATCTTGATGACGTTATTCACGGAATCGTAGGTGATGGACGAACCGTTGGTCGATGAAGCCTGCATCATGCTGTGGCCCATTACGTACTTAATGCCCACGCCGCCGGCGCCGTAGCGCAATTTGAAAAAATTCTGCAGAGCGGGAATGTTCACCGGCAAGCCAAGCTGAAACGTAAAATCGGTGGCCCAGATTCCGTCCTGATTAAAATTTCCGAAATCGAGCGTATTACCGCGGCGCAAACCGTTGTTTGCGGAGAAAAGCATGTCCAACGGGGCCTCGGGAATATGCAAATCTTCGTCAAGGTGGGTTGTGATGTCGAAGGCAAACCTTTTGTACGCAAATGACAAAAGCGATGCGCGGAACCCGCCGTAGATATCCACTCCGCCTTTGAGTTTGTCCGAAATCTTCTGGGAATTCTGATCGGCATTCGTGTCGGTAATGCCAAAGCTGTTTTGCATAACCTGATTGACAAGCGCTTTTTCATTCGTGGGATCGGAGGGCCAGTGCGACAGAAAGCTGAACGGCGAAAGTGCGAGTTTGTCGCTCCAGTAGCCGATGCCGTAATCGGTAATGGGCAGCAGGAGCAGGCCGCCCCACGGAACTCGGTCGCATCCGAGGAGGGCGGGGTTCTGAAACGGGGCCTCCGGGGCCGAACCGGTGATGTTCCGGCCGGTAGTGGTACCGGCGCTGATGGGGGCATCGTCAACGGCCGCAAAAAGGAGTGCGGGCGCGGCAAACAAAACGGCGATTGCTACTTTTTGTACGGTGTTCATCACCCCTGTACCTCTTTCTATATGTCAATTGACATCGGGTACAAACCGACCCCGAACGATTTCTATTTAACGGAAAAGAGCGAATCGATGCTGTTGACGCCGTCAACATGGATCCACGAATTCAGCTTCAGCCAGTCGGTGTTTAGGAGCGCATCGGGCGCTATGCCTCCCGGCGGCTGGGGTATGAACCGGACTTCCCACCGCCAGCCCATTGTTTTGGCCCCCGAAATCTGGCCCAGTTCCGGGTCCGTAAGGGTAATGGTGTTCTCAATGGCCGTATTCGAATCTCTCGGCGGGATGAGCAGACCGTTACCCAAGAGGTCGAAAAAGCCGGTTGTGGGCTGATTGATCAGGTCGTTGAACTGATTGGTGTTGATATACGCTGGATTGAGCGTGTCGACAAGCGGACCTATTTTTGACGTGTCGGTGGTTGCAAGCGCGTACAGCCGCATGTACACATTGGTAAAGTTGGTGACCTTCACGTTAAAGGTCGCATGGCGGTCGGTCATGTCGTTTATTATGTTGAGCACGCCGCTTCCGCCGCTTAAATCGACCCTTGTGCCTCCGAGGTCCATTATTGTCGTGTCGGCAACGGTCCACCAGAGCGGTGCGACAAGGTTGTAATTAAAATGCCCATGCAAAATCATTCTGCCTATGTACTTCGTGTAATCAGGATCGGTCGGATTGGTCAAATCGTTCACCAGCCTTATGGCCGTGCCGCTGTCAACAGTCAGAGCCACTTTTACATTTATCGAGTCCGGATAGCCGTTGACCACGTGGGTGATGTCGATTGACCGATAGTAGACCGAGTCAGTCGTCACATGGTTGAGGACCATGGCGGAATCGCTTTTTATGGTGGGATCGGTGACGCTCGCAACCTCATAGGCGACGTGTACCGTATCCATAAACGCGCCGGGCGGAATCCCTATGTTCGTTCTTACCTTTGCCAGCACCTGCTGCAGAATAAAATGTCCGCGTAGCGAATCGGTGACGGCCTTGCTCCACGGCAGGTTTACCGGGATGGTGCTCAGGTTGCTTGTGCGCTGATACGGGATCATGCACGTGCCCTTCATATCAGTAAACTTGAACGCCGTTGTCTTGACAACGAACGCAAGCGAATCGCCGGCAGACAGCACAACCTCCCTGCCGGTGAAGGGCCCCATAGTCACGTGGTAATCAATCTTGGTGACCGACTGGGAGTCGGCGGGGTCCCATTCCGGGAACAGGCGGCTCGCAGAAAGATTGAGCTTTTTGTAGGTCTGCGTTGTGTGCGCGAGAAACGATGAATTTTGGGCAACGTCGCTGTTGGAAGCCAGAAGCGAGTCCTGGCTCGTGAGCCCCGCAAGACTCGCGATGCTGTCGAGGGGCGGAGTCTGCATCTGGCAAAAAGAACTTATCCACAGGTTGCGATGGATGACCGTCATCAGCAAATCTATTCCCGTGTAATTGGACACCGAGTAAGTGAAAAAACCCTCGGCAATGTCAATATAGTCGACGTTCACCGTATCGGTGAGGTTATACTCGTTTGTAAACGTGCGCTGGTAATTCGCCAGCAGGTAGTCGGTTACATCGACTTTCCGGGCCGTGAGACCGTCAAGGGAAAACATCACCTGAAGGTTGTCGCCTGCGGCAAACGTGCCCCCTGCGGTCGGCGTTATGGCCATGGAAACAGACGTTGTGCCGTTGATCACCTGGCTATTGGCGTTGAACTGCGCAACGCCTGATGTCCCCGGCGCAAGATTGCTTATCGTGGCAGTGCCGAGCGAGCCAAGCGTGAGTTGCACCGTGCCGAAATTCGCGGCCGAATTGTTCATAACCGTCACATTCAGGGTCTGGCCAGAATCCATCAAGTCAATTTCATACACGTCTTTGACAGTGACTGGAACTGCAGGTATCGGAACTGCCGCGGCCGCGTAGTTTCCTGTAAGCGGAACAGTGAGCGTTTCGACAGGCGTACCGGAAAGAGGGATCGGGCCGAACGCGTCGGAAAAATGCTTGTCCGCAATGGTGTCTTTGGTTATCGAATACGTCGTGTCTTTCTCGGATGGAAAACCAAAAGCCACCGTGTCGGGGATCTGCTTCTTGGCAGCCGTATCGTACAGCGGATAGGCTTTCAGGATCATCATCGTAGTGTCGATGCTGGCCACGAAGATACTGTCCGGCAGTCCCGGGCGCTTGATGGTGTCGTAGGTGGTGGTGGTCTGCACCTGTTTCTTGTTGAAGAAAATCGTGTCCATCATGGCGCCGAGAAAAAACTTCTTGTTGGCGGTAATCGGAAGGTCCACGCTCGACCGCCATTGGACATCCTTTGCCGGGTTGGAGCAGAACAACGCGAGGGCCAGAAAAACCGGAGTTGTTCCGACCGCGGCTTTGAAAATTTTCTTCACCGTGCACTCTCCTTTCGCAACTGGACGCGCGCAACGACTTATCCGCGTAAACAAATGATTTTGAATCAGTCGCCTTGTTGTAATAAGATAATATAATAAAACATTAATTGAGAGCCAATTAAATTTAGCTGCGCCGCGCATTATCTGTCCGGGCGCCTCGGGTAATGCCTGCAAGTGCGTGTCGGATCGTACAAATCGGGAACCGGCTGAAAGCGATTGCTCCTCTTGGGCATATCTGCGAAAAGGGCGAAACCGCCGTTATTGGAAAACCTGAAAGTAGAGAGCAATCCGCATGCTCGTCGCCTTTGTCACCTCGTCCTTCCCTCTATATTATGCGATGCCCAAGACCCTGGAGTAAAACCTGCATTCTCCATGACGCGACCGCGAGGTGCATTCACCCCTTACCGCAAAAGCGGCAATCATGCACGTTGATCTATTGCAATTGAGCTTCAATGATTTGCGACGGCAACGGTCTTGTGAGGCGTATAGACCGCATGCGTGCAGTCTATAGCGTCGGGTTCCTGCAGGAAGGCGAGGTTCGACCATTGCAAAGACCATTCCGGCTCCCTCTGTGTTGCCCGACCCCCGAACCCTTGACACCTGTGACGTCAAAGTCCTATATTGGTGATTGGAAAGCGTTTGCAACTTGCTCCGGATAGCGCGGTACTCATGAGCGTCATTGATGTTATCGGCAATACTCCGCTCGTTCTCATACGGCGCCTGTGGGACAGCGATGTCTCGGGCGTCAGGATCCTTGGCAAACTGGAAGGGGCAAACCCGGGCGGGTCGGTCAAAGACCGGCCCGCCTACTGCATGCTCAAGGCAGCCATCGATTCAGGCGATTTGACAAAAGACAAGACCATTCTCGAACCCACCTCGGGCAACACGGGCATCGGCATGGCAATGATCGCGGCGGCCATGGGGTACAAAATCAAACTCACCATGCCGGCCTGCGTGAGCCAGGAACGCCGCTCGATCCTCATGGCGCTGGGCGCCGAAATCGAACTCACGCCGGGATGCGAAAAGACCGACGGCGCCATCAGGCGCGCCCACGCGATTATGGAACAGTCCGGCAACCGGTATTACATGCCGAACCAGTTTGCAAACCCGGCCAATTGGAAATCGCATTACCAGACCACCGCCCCGGAAATAGTCCGGGACGCCGAGGGCGGTGTGAACGCCGTGGTCGCGGGCATGGGCACCACCGGCACGCTCATGGGGTGTTCGCGGTATTTTCGGGAGAAGATGCCCTCCGTCAATGTTGTCGGCGTCGAGCCCGAGCTCAATCACCGCATCCAGGGGCTCAAGAACATGAACGAGTCGATTGTACCAGCCATCTACGATCCTGCGCTGCTCGGCGGAAAAATCGTCTGCTCCGACGACGACGCCTTTACCGTGACGCGCGAACTGGCGCTCAAGGAGGGTTTGTTCTGCGGCATTTCGAGCGGCGCGGCCATGTGGGGCGCCATGCGGGCGGCCAAAGACATGTCGCGCGGGTCAACTATCGTGGTGATCCTGCCGGACCGCGGCGACCGGTACCTTTCCACCGAGGTCTTCAGGTCGGTGTGCGCCTTGTGCCCTCCGTAAACCCCGACGTGCCTTTTGTAGAGGGGCTCCTATAACGAATCAACAAATGCGCATGAGTCAAGTTTTATAACCTCATGCATGTTGGCAAAGGGCCAGGAGCCTCTTGAAGTGATCGTCAACGCTGTGGAGGGCATTCTTCTGCGTTAGGCAGGACTGGAGTGGTGCGCAAGAGCGCAGTGCCGGTCGACCCCGCCGACAGGCATTGGGGCGATCCGGCACCGAGGCCACATGGCCAAGCCCGGAAGGAGGGCCGACCCGAGACTTCAGGCGAGGGGAACGCCCAAACCTACTGTCAAGATTTGAGACAGGCTGAACTTCCCCCACCCAAAACTATTCACTTTAAGGAATTACTTCTTCAATTTCCGCCACGTATCCTCAAGCCTCACCAGTATCTCCCGTGCAGGCGCAAGATTCGGATTCCTCGCAAGAAGCTCCTTGAGGCTCGCAATCGGATGCAGCAGATCTTCCGGAGACGCGGCAAATTCAATGATCTTCTCAAAGGCCGTTTTTGCCTTGTCGAGGTTGAGCGCGAGCACGGCGGCCAAAGCGAGGTTCACCTGAATCCAGAGTTCGTCGGGCTTTATCGACAACGCTTTCTCACTTGCCTCAATTGCCTGTGCGTAATTCCCCATTGTGTAGTAGGTAAGGCCAAGGCTGCCCCACGCCCGTACATTATCGGGTGCAAGCTCGATGGCCCGTTCGTACGCGCTCACGGCCTCACCAAAATGTCCGATATAGTAAGAGGCAAGCGCGAGGTTTCCCCATGATTCAGCGTTATCTTTTGCCAATTCAACGGCCTTGGTGAACGACGCGATGGCGTCCGCATACCGTTCGAACGACATCTGGATATTTCCCCTGTTGATCCAGGAGGCAAGCCTGTCGGGCGAGACTTCCACGGCCTTTCCGTAGGCGGCCATCGCTTCATCGCTGTTCCCCATTGCCTCTGCAGCGAGGCCCATGTTGTGCCAGGCATCGGCGTTGCCGGGAGAATCCGCCGCAATTTTCTTGTACACGGCCACTGCCTCGGCAAAGTTGCCGGACGCATGAAGCGACAGGGCAAGGTTCGTGCGCGCGTTGGCCATGCCGGGCGCCACTTCCAGCGTCCGCGCATACAGCCGCGCCGCTTCACCGTAGTTGCCTTGCGCGTGCTGCGAGAGCCCCAGCGTATACAAGGTGTCCTTGTTGTCGGGCGAAAGCTCCAGCGCCTTTGAAAGCAACTCGACGGCTTCGCCGTGCCGGCTCTGGTAATAGCTGCAGAGCCCTGCGTTGTGCCAGGATTCCCAATCGCCGGGCGCAACCTTCACCGCTTCACGGTAGGCAGTCACCGCATCGGCAAATCGCCCGGCCGCCTGGTGCGATACTCCCATGAGGCGCCACGCAACTCCATCGGCGCGATTGACGGCCACCGTCTTTGCAAATGCGTCCACCGCCTCGTTGTGCCGGCCGAGCGCCGCGTACGAAACGCCGAGCGCATGCAACGCCTCATCCTTGTCCGGCAACAAGGCTGCTGCCTTGACAAGCGCCGCTACCGCATCGCCGTGCTTCCCGCAGCCGGCCAGCGCCGCGCCTGCCTTGTACCAGGCGTCGTACGATTCCGGCGAAATCCCGGCCGCCTTGAGAAAGCTTTGGGCCGCGTCGCCGTATTTTTCAAGCGCAAAGAGGGCACAGCCGTTGGCAAACCACGTTTCGTACTTGTCAGGCGCGAGCCGTGCAGCCGCGGCAAAGGGTTCCAGCGCGTCCTGATACCGGCCGAGCTCGTTGCAGGCAATCCCGCGGTTGTACCATGCGATTTCGAACCCGGGGTTCGCTTCCGTCGATTGCACATACGCTTTGAGCGCCTGCTTGTATTTCTTCTGTGCCACAAGAGCGTTGCCGAGGTTGTTGAGGGCTTCAAAATGGGCAGGCTGCGATTTTACGGCCTTGTTGTACGCGGCAACGGCAGCCTCGAAGTCCTTTGCCTGCAAAAGCGCGAGGCCCATCTTGTTGAATGCGTCGGCAAAGTCCTCCTTCAGTTTTGTTGCCTCTGTAAACGACTCCACCGCTTGTGCCGGTTCGCCGGCGTCAAGCAGCGCGCACCCGAGACCGTACCACGCCTGTTCGTCGCGGGGAGAAAGCCCGGTTGCGGTTTGATAGGCGGCAACGGCATCGCTGAACTTTCCCTGCGCGCACAACTGCTGTCCAAGCAGCCGCGCCGCCTTGAGAAACGCCGGGTCCAGTTCCAGGGCTTTTTTGCACGAGGCGGCCGCATCCGCCGCGTTGCCGGCAGCAGCCTGGCTTGCGGCACAATCGAACCAGCAGACTGCATCGCGCGCCGAAACGGCAAGGGCCTTCTTGTATGCATCGATTGCCTCGGGATGCCGGCCGATGGCGGCATTGGACAGCCCGAGCATGTGCCATACCTCGGCAACGCCGGTCTTGAGCGCGGCCGCCTTTCCAAACGATGCGGCAGCGTCCCCGAATTTGGCCAGCGCGAACTGCTCGGAGCCGAGCCCGTACAGAGATTCGTAGCTTTCCGGCCTGCATGCAACGGCCTTTGCAAACGAATCCTCAGCCTGCACGTGCCGCTTGAGCGCCGCATAGGAACAGCCCAGATTGTGCCATGCATCGTTGCGGTCGGGCCTGATTTCCGCCGCCCTCCCGAAGGCCTTGATCGCCATTTCGTGCTGCTGTGCGGCGCCGAACGCGCTCCCCACCCAGCTATAGCCCTCCAGCACCAGGTCCCGGAGGAGTTCGGATTCATCAACGTGAGGTTCGCATTTTTCGAGCTCATCGAGCGCCCGCGAAAAATCGGACGACCGGTAGGCGCAGCTGGCGCGCCGCAGGCAGAGAATCGCCTGTTGGGACGAGCTGAGGGAGGCGCCCGCCGCGCCGATGGACGCGAGCATCGCAAGCTCGGCGGATGACGGCTTTTCCCCGCTCCACGCAGGCTGTCCTTCCGTGGCCAGCAGCCCCGACGAAAGGGAATTGAAGAGACCCACCAGCTCGGGCCGCAGTACAGGCACGAATTCCTCGGCAGCAGCAAGGATCCTTCCGGCAAGCACCTGGTTATACACCAGGCATTCGCAGAAATGGCCGGGAACAATGCGCGCCACCTCGCCGTGGTCGTACCACAGGAGGCTGGTGACGCAGCCGAGCAGCGCCGCCTCATAGCGTTCGTCAAGAAATCGCTTGTCGGGTGCGGCAACCTCGGTCTGGAGCCTGCACAACTGATCGTTGTACTGCGTAAACGAAGCCACGCCGAATTCCTTGATGATTCCGGAGTACGGCGCGGACACTGCGGTCGACTGATTGATCAGGTATCTCCGGAAAACCTCGGCAACGCCGTCGTGCATCGTCCCGCCGGCCACAAACGGATAGCGCTCGGAAAGGCGGAGAAGTTCGTCATCGACATCTCCTTGGGGCACCTTCCAGAGGCCGGAGAGGATTTTTGCGTCGGCCTGGGGAAACATGGCCAGGTGCACCACCCGCGTTATGGTCCGTTCGTCGCGCACGGCGGCGCAGAACCGCATGACGATGGTTGCCATTTTGTCGCGGGCCGTCGCCGCCTTGCGGACTCCGTCCAGCACATCGGCCGGGACGCCGCCGTCTTTTGCATAGGTAAGTACGTCGCGCACCACCACGGGCACGCCGCCCGTGGCATCCTCCACGGCGCTTACCGCATCCGCACCCAGATTGAGGCGGAACGCCTGGTTGCATTCGTCAACGTCCCACCGGGAAAACGCCAGGTCATCGAAGGACGCGGCATACAGGAGTTCCTCGGGAAACTCGTTGCGGTACAACCGAAGCAGCTTCTCGCGCCCGCTTACCACCGCCACCACCCTGTTTTTTCTGTCGAACAGGCGGCCAAGAAACACGGACCTCATCCACTGGAGCACGTTGGGGTTTGCCACCCGGTCGAGGTTGTCTATCGCCAGCAGAAGGGGGCGCTCGGCGGAGAGCGTCACGAGCCCGTTGACAAGTGCCTTGGTGAGCCGGTAATCTGCGTTCTCAAACAGGTCGCAGTCTTCTTCGGGAAGCCGTTTTTCCTCCCTGAGCCAGCGCAGAAAGGCGGCCTCAGCCTCCTGTCGTGCCATGCGCGCGTGGGGGGGAGCGCCATTCACAGCATCGGCAGTTTGCGAAGCCGCCTTCTGGGCGGGCCGTTCCGAAAAATCAATAGCCTCGTCTGTTTCGGGCCTCTTGAGCCATTCGTCCCTGCGCAGGGCGCTTACCACGGCGATCACGTGATCGAGCCGGCGCTCAACATGGAGATATTCCGAAAACCTGTCCGCAACGCCCTGCGCCGGATCGGTAAGTACGGCATGCAGGTAGTGCACCATCATTCGCGGCGTAAACGGAAGGACATTGCGGGTGAACAAAGGGTCTTCAAAATCAAGGGCAATCGTGGTGAGTCCTTTTTTTGTTTCCAGCTCCACGTCGGCTGCAATGGAAACGCATTGTCGCACCATGGCGCTCTTGCCCATTCCCGCTTCGCCGTAAAAAACAAAAACCTGGGGGCATGCGGTTTGCGATTCCTTTTGCTTTTTGAGTTTGAGCCCCTTTGGTTCCTTTTGCTCCAATGCAACGGCAAGCATGCTTTCCCTAAAAGCCAGGGAAAGCATTCTGCGTCCGACAAAAACATCCTTGGGCATAGCGATCCATCCTCTCGGAGAAACAACGGCCATTCCACAAAGAAAGGATTCTTTGCACCCGCAGCGTGCGCATTCCGGAATGGGTGAATACCAGGACTATAAAATATAGATTTCTCAGCATGAAATTAAAACAGCTATTCGTGGATTTCAAAAGTTTTCGATGGATGCGGCTTACCGACCCGTTCGTGATTCTTTTGAGGCCATCAGATGATGGTGCCGTACCGCGCAGATATCCGGCCGCCCGCCGGTGCGCGAACCGCCTTTTTTGTTTGCGCAAGATTGGACTTGCCTTCCGTTGAAATCTATTTTCTTTTGAATGCCACAGCCCGCGACTTGGCGCGGGGTTAGCGGGCGAATTACAAATATCTTTTCCTTCGGCATGGAAGACCACGCAGTAGCGGCCGCAAACTTGCTTCGACTGCATGGCCAATCCCCCCGCCACTTGGGGCGGGGTTCTTCGAAGTATGTTACCTTAAGGAGGGCTGGATGAAACCCCTTTTCTACGGTGCCGGTGTCGGCGTTGTCTGCGCTTTGCTGGTTGCGGGATGCCTGTCGAGGCAGGCCATAGCCGTCAATGGAAAGCCGTCAAAAAAGCCCGATGCCGCGCATGCCTCAGGCGGCAACGGCGATTCGTACGAAACGTCGGTTGTCATCAGCGGAGGCAAGGATTATACCGATGCCGTGGATTGCGAGTACGGTTTTGTGGCCGGCGCCTGGGGAGTAAAAGACAAGGATTGGAAATTGGTGGAAAAGACAACCATGGTCGAAAATGGCAGGACCTACGACATGATGCAGGTTGAAATACCCAAGGTGGGAGAAAAGCATTTTTATTATTTCGACATCACCCACTACAAGAAAAAACGAAAATCGGCCGAGGGCGAGGCGGCGAAAGAGCAGGGTGAGACGCCAAAGCCGCCGGAAGCGGAGAAGCCCGCGCTGGCGCCGCAACCCCTGCAGGCTGCTCACCCTCAATCGAAGCAGGATTCGGCGCAATCGCAGCAGCAGGCGCCCGCTTTGGAACCCAAGCCCGCGCAGGACACGGTGAAGACCCCTTAAGACAAGGAGGCCTCATGCGGCAGGATTCCCTCAAAGGACGTTCCGCGCTTGTCACCGGCGGCGCGCAGCGCATCGGCCGGCACATTGCCATTGCCTGCGCGGAGGCGGGGATGAATGTCGTCGTTCACTATCACAAATCAAGATCCGACGCCGAGCGTCTTGTCGGCGAACTCGCGCGCAAAGGGGTCTGCGCGTGGGCCGTAGGCGCCGACCTGAACCGCCCCGGCGGCTGCGAGGCCGTTGTGGGAAAGGCGCGAACCCTCTGCGGCGGTTCGCTTTCACTACTTGTCAACAACGCGTCCGTGTTCCCCGAGCGCTCGTTGCCGCAGGTAACCTTTGTCGACATCGCCGACACCCTCCGCACCAACGCATGGGCGCCCTTGTGTCTGAGCCGCGCCTTTGCAGGGAAGGTGCGGCGCGGCAGCATCGTCAATCTCCTCGACGCGCGCATTGCCGGAAACGACAAGAATCACGCGGCTTATATTCTTTCCAAACACATGCTGGCCACTCTCACAAAAATGTGCGCCATCGAATTCGCGCCCGGCCTCCGGGTAAACGCGGTGGCGCCCGGGCTGATTCTGCCGCCGGCCGGGAAGACCAACGGCTATCTAAACAAACTTAAAAAAACGGTGCCGCTCCGGGCCCATGGCACACCCTTCGAGGTAGCAGACGCGGTTCTGTTCCTTGCACGCAGCTCCTTCATAACGGGCGAGATTATTTTCGTCGACGGCGGAAAACATCTGCTCCGTTGCGGTTCCGCATACTAACAAACCGCTTCTCTGCATGCCTTCCTTGGTGGTATACTATACAATCGGCTGGTATGCCCGGTGTTGACTCTTTTCCTTAATGCAGACGATGCCGTTTGGCGACAAGCGACATATCTTGACAAACAATGACCAAATCCGGCCACACAGAAAAAAAGCAGCCTCCTGTGGTGGGCCTTCTCCTGGAAGGCTCTCCGGTGGTACGCCAATCGGGCCTGTTTTTGGGTGCTGCGGAAGCGGCCCGCCGGCGCGGAGCCAGTCTCATCTGCATTCCGGGAGGAACGCCGGGCGACCAGCCTCTCGCCGGGCCGGTATTGAGGAGTCCTTTATACGATCACGTGAGCTCGGCGGATGTCGACGGCCTCATCATTTCCGGAACATTCGGCACCTCCGTTTCCCCCGAAACGTTCCGGAACTTCTGCAGCCGGTACGCGCCGATGCCCATCGTGAGCATCGATCAGGCGCTCGGCGACATGCCCGCGGTATTTGTCGATAAGGAATCGGGATTTCGCGACCTTGTGCGGCATCTCGTCCGCGCCCACCGCTTCAAACGGATCGCATTCATTCGCGGACCAAAAGACAACCCGGGCGCGGAGCTCCGCTTCCGCGCTTTCCTCGAGGTGCTCACGGAATATGGGCTGGCGGCGGACCCCAGGCGCGTCGTGCAAGGAGATTGGTCCAGACAATCGGGTGAACGGGCCGTGTGGCTGCTTCTTGACCAGCGCAAAATCGAATGTGACGCGCTCGTCGCGGCCGGCGACGACATGGCGCTCGGCGCGCTTGCCGCGCTGGTCGCCCGGGGCCTCCGCGTTCCCTACGACATCGCCGTGACGGGCTTCGGCGACATCGAGGAATGCAGCTACCTATCCCCGCCCCTTACCACCGTGCGGCAGCCCTCGTACAACATCGGTATGCAGGCGGCGGAAATGATCATCGATCTCGCCCTGGGGAAACAGGTGCCGCGCAGGGTGTTTTTGTCCGCCGACCTCCTGATCCGCCAGTCGTGCGGCTGCCCTTTCGGCGCGAATCTCCGGAAAATCCACGAACGCCACCGGATTCCCGAAAAGCACCGCTACGACGGATCGTTCCGCGCCGTGCGGGAGCGCATCGTCACCGAGATGGCCTCCGCGGTCGCCGAGGCCTCGCCTCCGGAAAAGCAGGCCGGCGGGGAAAAGGAGCTTGCCGGCCGGCTGTACAAGGCGTTCTTTATTGACATAAAGGGAAAACTCACCGACGTGTTTCTGCAGGTGCTCGATGAAGTGCTGCGCGCTACCCTTGCCGGCGCCGGGGAGGCTCTTGCCTGGCAGGACGCGCTGTGGACCTTGCGCGCGCACTCGCATCCAGTTGTGTCGCAAGCCGAGGCCCGCCGCGCCGAGGAACTGCTGCAGCAGGGCACCGCCATGGTCGCGGAGAGTGCGCGCCGGGCCCAGGGAATCGCCAAGCTTCGGGAACAATCGCTTCTGTCCATTGTCCGGAACATCGCGCAGACCCTGATGACCACGTTCGACCCGCAGCGGCTGCTCGAGGCGACGGCCCAGGGCCTGCACGCCCTGGGTATCGTGCACGGGCATATCGTTGTGTGCGGCGACAGCGCCGCCTCGCTGATGCTGCCGTTCGTCGCGTCGGGCCTCCGGCAGCCGGGCGCGGTGCTTGCGCTGTCGTTCGAAGGCCCTCGCACGACCCAGTATCCGCCGGCGGGGCTCGCATTTCCCGGAAATCAACTTCTCCCCCTGGGCATGCTCCGGCGCGAGCGGCCGTTCTGCATGATGGCGGTCCCGCTTCTCGCCGGCAGCGAGCTGCTCGGCTTTTTGCTCCTGGAAACCGGCCCGCTCCCGGTGTACCTGTTCGAAATCCTGTCGGAACAGGTATCAAGCGCGCTCAACGCGTCGATTCTTGTAAAGAAAGTTCATGATCAGACAAGCGACCTCGCCCTTGCCAACCGCCGGCTCGAGTACGAAGTGTCGCAAAGAAAGAAGGCCCAGGAGGAGCTGTCGGCGGCCAAGGAGGCTGCCGAAAGTGCGAACAAGTCGAAGAGCGTGTTCCTCGCAAGCATGAGCCACGAGCTCAGGACCCCGCTCAACGCCATCGTGGGGTACAGCGAACTGCTGGCCGAAGACGCGGCCGACAAGCATGACGCCCTGCTGGGCGCCGACCTCGGCAAGATCCGCACCGCGGGCACGCTGCTGAGGGCGATTGTCAACGATATTCTCGATCTGTCGAAGATCGAGGCGGGCAAGATGAGCCTCTATCTCGAGGAATTCGATATCGGCCTCGTCATGCGCGACGTCGCCGACGCCCTGAGGCCCCAGCTTGCCGGGAAGCCCGTTGCGCTCGACACCGACTGTGAAAACGGCATGGGCACGATGTACGCCGACATCACCAAGGTGCGGCAGATCGTTCTCAACATCGTGGGCAATGCGGTCAAGTTCACCGCGGCGGGCTCCGTACTCGTGACCGCGGCGCGCACGCAGGTTGACGGAAAAGACTGGTTCCGCATCATGGTGAAGGACACCGGCATCGGCATGACCGAAGGCCAGGCGGCGAGCGTCTTCGACGCCTTTGCCCAGGCCGACGCCTCCACCTCGCGGACCTTCGGCGGCACCGGGCTCGGGCTCGCCATATCGCGCAGCCTGTGCCGGCTCATGGGCGGCGATATCGCGGTGTCAAGCGAACCGGGGAAAGGGTCGGAATTTGTGGTGGCGCTGCCGGCGAGGGTGGAGGCCACTCCGGCATGAGCCTCATTCTCATCATCGAAGACAACGAACTCGACGCAGACATGCTGTCCCGGCGCCTCGCGCGAAAAGGGTACGAGGTGATTACCGCCGCGGACGGGCAAAGCGGCCTGGCCGCGGCGCGCGAGCGGCGACCCGACCTTGTCATCATGGACATGGGCCTGCCGGTTATTGACGGATGGGAGGCGACGCGCCTGCTCAGGGAGTCTCCGGACACCGCGTCGATCCCGGTTGTGGCGCTCACCGCGCATGCCATGGCCGAAGACCGGGCGCGCGGCCTTGCGGCCGGCTGCGACTGTTATGAGACAAAACCGCTCGAATTCGACCGTCTCCTATCGTCAATCGAACTCTTGCTGCACAAAGGCAGGTACTCATGAGCGAGCAACCGAAAATTCTTGTCGTCGACGACATCCCGGACAACCGCGAACTGCTCTGCCGCCTCCTGTCGCGCCAGGGCCATACGGCCAGCACCGCGGCCAACGGCCTGGAGGCGCTTGAGTGTCTCGCAAGAAGTCAATTTGACTGCGTGCTGCTCGACATCATGATGCCGGTGATGGGCGGCATCGAGACCCTGTCGCGTCTCAAGGCCGACGACACGCTCCGCCACATTCCCGTGATCGTGGTATCCGCCATCGACGATCTCGACAACGTGGTGAAATGCATAGAGCTCGGCGCAGAAGACTATCTGTTCAAGCCGGTCAACAAGGTGATCCTCAACGCGCGGGTGTCCGCCTCCCTCGAAAAAAAACGCCTGCGCGACCAGGAGCGGGCATATACCTCTCATGTCAAGCGAGAGCTTGAACTCGGCCGCCAGATTCAGGCGGACTTCCTTCCCGAAACGCTCCCCCAGCCCGAAGGATGGGAAGTGGCGGTCTCGTTTGAACCGGCGTTCGAGGTGGCCGGCGATTTCTACGACGTGTTCACCATCGGCCCGGACCGGCTTTGCTTTGTGATCGCGGACGTGTGCGGCAAAGGCGTCGGCGCCGCACTGTTCATGGCCCTGGTGCGAAGCCTCATCCGCGCGTACGCGGAGCAGGCGACGGGCGGCGACGGCGACATATTGCACGCCGTTGCACTCACCAACAGTTACCTCTTCCGGCACCACCGCCTCAAGAAAAGCTACCTGTTTACGACGCTCCTGTTCGGCGTGCTCGACACAACCCAGGGTATCTTCCGCTACATCGCGGCGGGGCATTATCCTCCCCTTATCCTTTCGCCCGGCGGCGCCGTCAGGTCGCTCGCGTTGTGCGGTCCTGCGCTGGGCATCCTCACCGATCCGGAGTACGCGATCAGGGAGACGTCTCTTTCCAAAGGCGACATTCTTCTGGCCTACACCGACGGCGTCACCGAGGCGAAGAACGCGGCTGAGGACCTTTACACAAAAGAACGTCTCTTCTCGGTCCTGGGATCCGGACCGCGCGATGCAAAGACCCTTCTGGTGCGCATTGAGGCGGGACTGGCGAATTACATCGGCGACACCGAGCAGTCGGACGATATTACGATGATGGCGATACGGAGGTTATAAGTTTCAATATTTCAATTTCTCGGGGGAGGAGTGGAGGACGTCTCATAACCTCCTGTAAATCTCTGGCGCCTGCCGGTCGGCACCGGTTCTCCTCCAGGCTCGGCTATTCGCCTCGTTGCCGGTCCGCCCTATGCCTGGCGGCCGGGTCGGCCGGCAAGGTGCTCCGGCACCCCTTCCGTCGCCCCTGGCGCAAAAAGAAACAACTGTTTGCCTTCATGTGAACAGTACTTGACCTCTCCGTACAATCAAACTCCCACTTGTCTACCTATCGCTCGCTGCGTTAGGCAGGACCGCAGGGTGTGCAGAAGCACAGTGCCGGTCGGCCCCGCCGAAGGCATAGGGGCGATCCGGCACCGAGGCTGACGAGCCGACGACCCTTGGAAGCACCCGAAGGGGTGGCCCGCAAGGAGGGCCGACCCGAGCCTGAGCGCGCGCGAGGGCGAGGGGACCGCCCAACTCTTGAATTTATTTATTGCTTATTACAAACAATCTTCACATCATCAACAAACAACTTTACCTCTTTATCTTTCTTCGTCCTGATTTCCACGTCAATTTCCTTTTCAGATCCCGGCAAAGGGGCGAGCTGCAGCGAAATGTCCGTCCATTTTTCAAATACATAGTCCGTATATTTCCCTGCTTTCGCGGGAGTAAAGTCCTCACCTTTGAAATACGTCCATCCGCCCGCGCCAACCGGTTTCACGCGAAAGCATACGCTGCCCTGTCCCCGCACCCACAGGCCAAGCGAGACCGGCGCGGCAGTGCCGCATACGGCGGGCTTTGAAAGCCTGCACCGGACCGCAGATGCGTTCCCCTTTGCCCTTCCGTAAACAGCCAGGCAATAGGACCCCGAGTGCGGCGCAACGGTGTCACGGACCACACGCACCTGCTTTACACCCGAGACCCAACCATCCATGCCGTCCTCGAACCCGCCCAAGGCGCCGGCAGCGGCAGGCCGGTTGTGATCGATCGTGTCACCGTTTCCCGGCATATACGCGCACCGGCACAGGCGTGCGACAAGAGGCAAATGGTCTGAAAACCCTTCTCCTGCGTGATACGCCCCGAGCCGCGTGTGGCGCATCTGCCACCGGTACGGCGCGCCGTCTTTGAGCAATCTGCCGTTCCAGGTGAACGGAGAAAAGGAATTGGCGACATACGATATTCCGGCACCGTCGAACATCGAGGCGGGCAGAAGAATATGATCCGGCGTTTCCGGCCTTCCCTTGAACATCGTGGTGAACCGCCGCGGCTGCGGCACGTCAAGCCACGGGTCGTAGTGCGCAAGCGCGGTGTCGGCCGCAAGATCAAGTACCGTCTCGAACTCCACATACCGTTGCGGCTGGGTCTTTACCGTTTTCAGAACATGATTGACGCCGGTGACTCCTCTGGTGTCGTCGAAGCCGAGCGTGTGGAATGTCTCGCATTCGTCATAATCCTCGTTGAAGTCGCCCGCCACTACGTAGTCTGCGCCCCGGGGCAGCCCTGTCAGGCGTTCGGCCAGCAGTTTCGCATTTGCAAGCCGCGCGGATTCCTTGTGCGTCTTGGATGGCCAATGGCAGGCAAACACGGCAAGCGTATCGCGGCCAAGGTACACGCGGGCCTCGAGCATGTTTCTGTCATGCGGCGACGCATCGTTTGTCACCCCGAAAGTCGCCTCAGACAGGACCGGAAATTTGGAAAGCACCACCGGCATGACGCTGCCTTTACCGGCCTTGCTGCCAAGCGCATAATACGGGAATGCGCAGTTCCTCTCCGCAAGCGCGGCGCACAGCCCCTGCAGCGCGTTCTCGTTTTCGATTTCCACAAGCACGGCGATGTCCGGGTTGATTGCTGCCAGCACGGATGCGATATTGTCAAGTTTGAGGTGATAGGTGTTGTTGGTCCAGTTGTGCTGGTTGGGTTTGTACTCGGGGTATTCGTCGCCGTCGTCGGCCATGTCGAAAAGGTTTTCAACGTTGTATGAGGCGATGGTGATGGTGTCGGGAATTATGCCGCCATAGTGCTTCGGCATGCCGATGCGGTGGGGCTTTTGCTGGCAGGCAAAAAGGAGTAATGCAATGAAACAAAACACAAGGACGACTGGGTGATGTTTCATGATGAGAATATACAAAAATCGGATTGCAGGTATGAAGAAGTTGACAGGTTTGTTGAGGATTACCACCGCTGAAAACTTGATAAATTCATCGGTTGGTCAGAGTGACAAAGAGACAAAGTAACCGCTCAACCGGGCTTTTTTTCAACGTTCGCTTGTGGGTGCCGCCACAACACTCTATGGTCTTGCACCTGCTTTTTCAAGGCGGCCACCCAGGAGAGGGGAGTGCCGAGGACTGCGAAGCAGGCCGAGGCCGGGGGAGATACCTCTCCCCCGACAATAATTGAATTATCAGCTATTCCCCTTCGCCTTTTCCTTCGCGATAAATTCCGCGATGGTGTCCACCGACTTGATGATGAACCGGCCGATGTTCTGGTCGTCGATGTGCACGCCATAGGTGCGCTGCAGGGCCATCACGATTTCGAGCGCGTCCACGCTGTCGAGCTGGACCACGGGATTGTTTTCGAACAGGGAAACGCCGTCGTCGATGTCCTCGGGCTTGACATCGGATATTTTGAGCGCGTCAAGAATCAGCTTCTTGATCTCCATCTTGAGCTCCGGAGACGGAACCGGCGTCGTTGTGTCTGGCATCGTACTTCGATCTGTTAAGGTGGTTCGCCGTCTGCGGGGCGATTGTTCTATTTCACCATGGCAAGCAGCGTTTTGAAAAAAGATTCCTCTTCATCCGCCCGGGCCCGGATCATCTGCCTGATTTCCTGCATTCTGTTGTCGCCAAGGTCCCGGTCCTTGCCGATGCGGGCCACAAACAGCGATAGCTCGCGCCACCGGTCGCCGATCGCCATGATTCTTTTCGACATGTCGGCAAGGTCCGGCCTCACCAGCAGCTTGGCCGCCTCCTGCAGGAATGACGCATACATAAACCGGAACCCGCCGCCGCCCGTGCCGCGTTCTTCGAGCGTAATATGGATCGACATGATGGCATGAGACAGTGCGTCCGTGTTCCGGGCGATTTTCGGCCACGTGGGGACGTTGTCGGCAAAGCGGCGCATGCCTTTCACGCCGATAAACGGCACCGGCAGTTTCACCATGTTGGCGGCGGCCTGCTTGATTCCGCGGACAACGGCATTCTTGAGCGCTTCTTCGCCGATGCCGCCTTTGGGTAACGAGGCGATGTGAAACTGGAACCCCTTTGGCGCAAAATCGCTTCGTGCGAAACGCGCCTTGTCAAGCGAATCCTGCGCGAGGTTGGAAATAGACGGATAGTAACAGTCGCTCACGAGGAAGGTCCCGTTTTCCTTGCCGATCACCACGATGAAATGCGCGTTGAAATGCACCCGCATGTACGACGGAATGTAATCCATGTAGAACATGTCAACCTGGACCGTGGTGGGAATACCCTTGTCAAGGAGCGCTTCCAGCGAGGCGCGGGCCGCGTCCGGATCGCGGAATTTTTGGGTGGAAAACGCGATCCCGAGCCGTTTTCCGAGGTTTTTTCGCATGTCGCCCGGCCTGCTCCTCATATCAAACACGGGGAACACCATGTGCGGGGTCTTGATGAACACGAAAAATATGGCCCCGCTCAGGCCGAACACCATGGGTTCGCTCATGACAAGGCCGTTGTGGGCCAGGAGCGCGGACAGCATGCCGGACTCGCAATGCGCGGCCATTTTATGCTGAAACTCTATCCGGCTCATTCGCTCCTCCTGCCGATCTCCAGGACGGACAAGTACGGGTTCGCGGTTTTCCTGCTCGCAAGGCTCATGTCCTTTTCTTTCGGAACAACGAGCTGAAACATGGTTGCAACCGAAACCCCGAACACATCGGCGTAGCGTTTCACCTCGTCCACCGACGCCCTGGCAAACCCGGAAGGCGTCTGGTGTTTTATCACCTTGGCTTTTGAAATGCCGACCCGTGCCGCTATGTCGGCCGGCGTCATATTGTACAAAAGCATATAATAGACCACAGGGCTTATCTCGCCCTTTCTGAGCTTGTCCGTGCATTCGGTCTCAATGTTCCTGCGCTTTTCAAAAAAATCGTCGGAGTAATTCTTCACGAGAAATGCGCCGGTCTGAAGCGGACCAAACGACCCGTCGCTCTTTTCCACATACAGAAGGAGCTGGTGCTGGTCGAAATCGACCCGGGCGTCTTCTTCCTTCACGGAACACCTCCGATCCTTGGATCAGCCATATCGGCAGAGAACAGTGTTTCACCTTGGAAAAATGAAAGTAGAAAATATATTTGCCGTTGGAATTCGGAGGGAAATTTCTTGTTTCCGGACGCTTTCCGGATGTGCCGAACCCGACATGTCATTGCGAACGAAGCGAAGTAATCTCCCATTATCATTCTGTCGCCGGAACAAATTATAGTACCTGGTTGAGCCGATAAACATGAACCAATGCAAATGCTTCCGGATGGCTGAGCCGGGTGACCCCATGGAGAGTTGATTTGCGAGAATCATAGGAAAACCTCACCCCGCCCTCTCCACTCCTTCGGGTGCTTCCAAGGGTCGCCGAGGGGCGAGGGAGAAAATATTGAACGAAGATTTTATAGGCACCCATGAAATGTCGCTGTACGGTTAGGACTGAGAACGTGCTACAGTTGCTTCGACAAACGGTATCGATGGATTACCCAGCATCAGTCGTGTCCGGGAAAAATCACGGTAAGGTACCTGTCAACTTTTTTGTCTCATGCGCCCCTCGAACGGCTTTCCGCCCTTCCTGTTGGGCGGGCCGAATCCCGAAGGGGATTTTTAGGGTGGCTCTGATTAACCGGACACGAGTAACAACGAGGGTCCAAAATTGTTCATGAAGCATCTTCCCTTGAATCAATGTTGTTGCAAGTTGAAACGTTTGACTTGCCGAAGGTAATTGCAAGGCGATTTAATGGCGCGAACAGATTGGTGTAACTCTCTGCTCATCAATCAGATAGATTAATTCGTGGCCCTTCACATCTAGATATGGCATCCGCCTTGCGGTTATGTCTGGCAAACCAGTTAGTGTTCAATGATCCACTTTATTTATTTTAAGGTTGCCATAGAAAAGGAAATTTCATGAATGCCGAAAAACTGACCAGCAAGTCCCAGGAAGCCGTAAACGGCGCCAATAAGATCGCCGTGGAAATGAACCACCAGGAGCTGGCCCCGCTTCATCTTATGCTCGCGCTCGTGATGCAGCACAACGGTCTTGTGCAGACCATTCTTGACAAACTGGGAGCCCCCGTCAAAGATACGGCGGAGGCCATAATCGAAAAGCTCAAAAAGCTTCCTGCGGTCACCGGGAACGGGGCAACCCAAACGTACATGTCCCGCGCTCTTACTCTTGTCTTTTCAGAGGCGGAAAAGATCGCGGCCCGTATGAAAGACGATTATGTGAGCGTCGAGCATCTCCTGCTGGCCCTTCTTGACAAAGACGATGATTGCCGGGAGATCGGCAACGCGTTCGGCATCACGCACGCGAAGCTCATGGATACGCTCAAGACGGTGCGCGGCAATCAGCGCGTGACCTCGCCCGAGCCGGAGGCCACCTTCAACGCGCTCGAAAAATATTCCCGCAACCTCACCGACATGGCCCAGAAAGGAAAGCTCGATCCGGTGATCGGCCGGGACGAGGAAATCAGGCGTGTGATCCAGATCCTTTCGCGCCGCACCAAGAACAATCCGGTGCTCATCGGCGATCCGGGTGTCGGAAAAACCGCGATCGTGGAAGGGCTTGCGCTCCGCATCGTGCGGGGAGATGTGCCCGAGGGCCTCAAGAACCGGTCGCTGGTGTCTCTCGACATGGGATCGCTCATCGCAGGCGCAAAGTTCCGAGGCGAATTTGAGGAACGGCTCAAGGCGGTGCTCAAGGAAGTAACCGAAGCGCAGGGAAAAATCATTCTCTTTATCGACGAGCTTCACACCGTGGTCGGCGCGGGCGCGGCCGAAGGCGCGATGGACGCCGGCAACCTGCTCAAGCCCATGCTCGCGCGCGGCGAACTGCATTGCATCGGCGCCACAACACTTGACGAATATAGAAAACACATCGAAAAAGACAAGGCGCTGGAGCGCCGGTTCCAGACCGTGATTGTCGACCAGCCCGGCGTGGAAGACACCATTTCCATCCTGCGGGGACTGCGCGAACGGTACGAAGTTCATCATGGCGTCAAGATCCGCGATGCCGCGCTTGTTGCCGCCGCGGTATTGTCCGACCGTTATATTTCAGACCGTTTCCTGCCCGACAAGGCCATCGATCTCGTCGATGAGGCGGCAGCCGGCCTTCGCACCGAAATGGACAGCAGTCCGCGTGAGCTCGACGAGGCCGCGCGGCGTCAGATGCAACTCGAGATCGAGATCACCGGACTCAAGAAGGAAAAGGACCCGTCGTCCCGGGAGCGTCTTGACAAATTGAACAAGGAGCTTGCCGAAATACGGGAAAAGACCTCCAAGCTCAGGCTGCGCTGGGACTCGGAAAAATCCCGGATTGCGTCGCTGCAGCAGTTGCGGCAGAAGCTCGAGCAGGCAAAATACGAACTCGAAAAAGCCCAGCGCAGCTACGATCTCAACACGGCCGCTCAGATCCGGCATGGCACCATTCCCCAGCTCGAGCGGCAGCTTGCCGACGCCGAAAAAGCGCTCAAGACGGGCGACGGCAACCGGCTGCTCAAGGAGGAGGTTGACGAAGAAGACATCGCCGCCATCGTGGCGCGTTGGACCCATATCCCGGTGAACAAGCTCGTTGAGGGGGAAAAGGGAAAGGTCCTGCTGCTTGCCCAACACCTGCACGAGCGGGTGATCGGCCAGAACGAGGCGGTCGATGCGGTTGCGGACGCCGTGCTGCGCGGACGCGCGGGCCTCAAGGATCCGCAGCGGCCCATCGGAAGTTTTATATTCCTCGGCCCCACCGGCGTAGGAAAGACCGAGCTTGCGCGCAGCCTTGCCTTCAATCTGTTCGACGACGAACACGCCATGATCCGCATCGACATGTCGGAATACATGGAAAAGCACACCGTATCGAGGCTCATCGGCGCGCCACCCGGCTATGTCGGCTATGAGGAAGGCGGCCAGCTTACCGAGGCAGTCAGGCGCAAGCCCTACAGCGTCATCCTCTTTGACGAAATCGAGAAGGCGCATCCAGACGTGTTCAATGTGCTTCTGCAAATCCTGGATGACGGACGCGTCACGGATTCGCATGGTCATGTTGTCAATTTCAAAAACACGATCATCATCATGACCTCCAACATCGGTTCCCCTCACATCGTGGAGGCGAACAACCGGGACCACGAGGCCATCAAGAAAACCGTGCTGGGCGAGCTCAAAAATCATTTCAAGCCGGAATTCCTCAACCGCGTTGACGAGATCGTCGTTTTTCACGCGCTTTTGCAGGACGATATTCTCAAAATCGTCGATATCCAACTCAAACGGTTTGCGGAACTGCTTGAGAACCGTTCCATTTCGATCTCTGTTGACAAGCACGCCAAGCTGGCGCTCGCACGGACCGGGTTCGATCCGGTATACGGCGCCAGACCGCTCAAACGGGCCATTCAACGCGAGCTCGAAACGCCGATATCCAGGCTGCTGGTGTCAGGAGAGTTGACCGACGGGAATACGATCAGGGTGTCTGCGGAGAACGATCGGCTTGAATTCACAATCAAGAGCGCCTAGGTCGCCGTTATGATGACCGTGATTTCCGGCAACCGGGTTCCCATCAAGTCGTGGTGCTCCGCGGTCGAACCCGGCGCGCTGGAGCAGGCCGTGCATTTGACCTGGCTCCCGTTTGTCTACGGCCATGTGGCGCTTATGGCCGACTGCCACGAAGGGTTCGGCATGCCGATAGGCGGGGTGATCGCCTGCAAAGACACCATGGTGCCCAATGCGGTGGGCGTGGACATCGGCTGCGGCATGTGCGCGGTGAAAACCGACATCCCTGCTTCGTCGATCGATTCCGACACGGTCCGCACCATGCTCAACCGCATGCGCGCAATTATTCCCCTGGGGTTCGATCACCATGCAAAAACCCAGAACTGGAAGGGTTTCGACGCCGCGCCGGATCTGCCGGTGATCGTCCGGGAGCTCGGCTCTGCGAGAAAGCAGATCGGCACGCTCGGCGGCGGCAATCATTTCATCGAGATTCAGACGGGCGATGACGGCTGGGTGTGGCTCATGGTGCACAGCGGAAGCCGCAACTTTGGGTACAAAATCGCCCGGGAGTTTCACGCGAAAGCGCTCACCTACTGCCGGCAGCGTAATTTTGAATTGCCGGACAACGACCTCGCGTTCCTGCCCATGGACGCGCAAATCGCCCGGGACTACAAGTCGGCCATGGACTTCGCCCTTTCTTTTGCCGCGGAGAACCGCAGGCAAATCAAGGAGACGTGCGGCCGGATCATTCAATCCGAGACCGGGTGTTCCCTTTTGCATGAGATTAACATTCACCATAATTTTGCGGCTCAGGAAATGCATTACGGCAGGACCCTTGTGGTGCACCGTAAAGGGGCGACTCGCGCAAACAAAGGAATGGAAGGAATCATCCCCGGCAGCATGGGAACGTCGTCATACATTGTTCGCGGGCTGGGCAATCCGGAGAGTTTCGAATCGTGCTCCCACGGGGCTGGAAGGGTGATGGGAAGAAACGAGGCGAACCGCAGGCTCACCTACGAGCAGGTAAGGCAATCAATGAAAGGAATCGTGTTTGACTCGTGGCCGCGCGGCAGGAAAGGGAAAATCGATCTCAGCGAGGCACCCCAGGCCTATAAGGACATCGATGCGGTAATCGAAGCGCAGAAAGACCTTGTCGAAGTGGTGGTGAAGCTGCGGCCGCTGGGAGTGGTGAAGGGTTGAGAAGAGCCCCCTAAATCCCCCGAAGGGGGACTTATCGGAAGAATCGCCCAAATAATGAATTGCACTCTTTGTAAGTCCCCCTTCGGGGGATTTAGGGGCTGCTGTCTGCAGTTCAGAACCTCGCCTCGGTAATCACTTCGCCGTTCTCGCCCAGAAACCGAAGATAATAGGTTGCAAAATACGGATCGCCCTGTGCCGCGACGCAGATAAACGCGGTATACGATTTTCCGGATTCAAGCGGATTTCCCGCCAGGGGATTTGAGGCAAAATCGCCTCTGAGCGCCTGTCCCTGCCCGAGCGCTTGTGCCGCGGCCCCGGGGCTCATGATGGTCCTGGCGGGGTTTCCCGACCCGTCAAGCACCAGCAGGTGCGCGCTGTCGGTGCGCAAGGGCCGCGCGCCGTTGTTTTCAATCTTCACCGCAAACACGCCGATGTTCCGTTTGACCGAGGCCTTGTACGCCGGGGTGTTTCCGGTTTCGTACAGGGGCTGTTTGGAGGCCGACACGGTGATGCCCGCATCGGGCTTGCTCTGCCAGCATTTTTTGTATTCCAAATCGCTCAACGTGATAAGCCGGTAACTTCCGGCGCAGCCCACCATGATGGGCAACGCGGCAAGCACAAGGCTCCCGCGAACAAAAAACGCGTTACAGCGTTTCATGTGAAATCCATTTTAAGAATGCCGGATTGCCTTTGATAATGGGGAAAGCCACGATGCAGGGGCATTCGTAGCTGTGAAGCTCCCGGGCGCGCGCGACGGCCTTGGCCGCCAGCGACTCCTTTGTCTTGACGGTCAGCAGCGCTTCGGAACCCTGTTCGAGTTTCCCCTTCCACCGGTAGACGGATTCTATTTTATCAATTATGTTTGCGCACGCGGCGAGACGTTCCTTGACGAGCGCGGTCCCGATTTTCTTCGCTTCACCGGCGTCCCGCGCGGTGATATACAGCATAACGGTCTTCATTCGGCGTTCCTTGGTATGGAAAAACTATATCGTGCGGGAGGCGGCGGCGATACGGGCTGGCCCCGGCTCGCCGGAAAAACACCCCTGTCGCGCTTACCGGAGTTTTTCCTGCTGCTCCGAAATTATTTTTGCCAGGGCGCGCAGGGGCACGGGTTTCTCGAAAAACGTGGCGTCGAGTTTCTGCAGTTTCTCTTCGGCGATTTCCGAAACATAGCCGGAAATCATGACCTTCTTCACCCGCGGGGGAGCCGACTCCATGAGCTGGAGGCCGTTAAAGCGGGGCATCTTATAATCGGTTATGAGAACGTCAACGGGGTTGCGCGCAATAAAGTCCTTTGCGACGACGGAGTCGTTGAACGTATGTATCCGAACTTCCTGAGCAATGCACAAGATGAAGGTCTTCAGGAGTTCGGTAATCTGTTCCTCGTCGTCGACCACGACGACTTCGAGCTTGCGGTTCATGTCCGCTGTCCTCTTTATGAAATATCCCGATAATGCTCTATTCTATCACTTATTCGACGGCAATGCAATGGTTTTCATCCGCGGCTTCCCCCCCGGCCTGCCGCCATACTACTACGTTGGAGGACAACCTTTTATGATGCAACTACCCGCCGGCTGCTTCCCGTTGCACAAGTTTTTGCCATGAACCCGCCCACCGCACCGGCAACGCTTCCAATTTACGAGAAGAGAGACGAGATCGTTGCGGCCATCCGGGCGTCTCAGGTCGTTATCGTTGCAGGCGAAACAGGATCCGGAAAGACCACCCAGCTTCCACTACTGTGCCTTGAGGCCGGAAGCGGCCGTCATGGAAAAATCGGCATTACCCAGCCCCGCCGGATTGCAGCCACCTCGGTTGCGTCCTATATGGCATCGCAGCTCGGGTGCGGCCTCGGATCATTTGTCGGGTACAAAGTCCGGTTCAACGACAAGGAGTCTTCTGCAACGAAAATAAAGTTCATGACGGACGGCATTCTTCTTCGTGAATTGCAGGCCGACCGGTTCCTGGAGCGCTACGACGCGGTCATCGTTGACGAAGTACACGAGCGCAGTCTCAATATCGATTTTCTCATCGGATACATCAAGCGGCTGCTTCCCCGGCGTCCCGACCTCCGTGTGCTTCTGTCGTCCGCCACGATCGACACCGCCCTGTTTTCCGCGGCCTTCAACAACGCGCCCGTCATCACGGTTGCCGGCAGGCCTTTTTCCATCGACATCCTGTATCATCCTTTGGAAACCTCGGACGACAAAGGCGCTTCGTTTGCGGAAGCGGCCGCCGGTGCGGCGCAGGAGCTCTTGGAATCGTCGGACGCCGGCGACATTCTGGTCTTTATGCCCACGGAACGCGACATTATCGAAACCAGGGACCTGCTCCGGGGTCGGGTTGAAGACCGCTGCCTCGTGTTGCCGCTGTTCGGAAGAATGCCCCTGTCGGAGCAGGCGGCCGTGTTCGGCCGTTTTGACAAAAGAAAAATCGTGATTGCCACGAACATCGCCGAAACGTCGGTGACCGTTCCCAACATCCGTTTCGTTGTGGACCCGGGGCTCGCACGAGTCAAGCGGTACGATCAATCGGCGGGCATCACCCGTCTTGCGGTGGAGCCCATCTCGCAGGCAAGCGCCCGGCAGCGGGCGGGCAGATGCGGACGCGTGCAGGACGGCATGTGCGTTCGGCTGTATGCGGAAGAAGATCTGCTGTCGCGGCCGGCCTTTACGCCGCCGGAGATTCAGCGGGCCAACCTAGGACAGGTGATTTTGTCAATGGCATCGCTGGGTCTGGGGCCCGTCGAAGATTTTCCGTTTCTGGAACATCCCTCCCGCCAGGCAGTGTCGCAGGGATACCGCTCCTTGGTGGAACTCGGCGCCCTCGACGAGTCCAGGAACCTCACTGCAACAGGCAGGCACATGTCCCGGTTTCCGCTGGATCCCGCTCTGTCGAGGATGATCATCGAGGCGCACCGCCTGCAGTGCATCGGGGATCTGCTGGTTATTGCCTCCGGCCTGTGCGTGCAGGACATGCGCGTGCGGCCCCCGGACAAAAAGGAACTTGCGGATGCGGCGCATGCGAGGTTTTGCGATCCCTTGTCGGATTTTCTGTTCTATATGAAACTCTGGGACGGCTGCGGCTTCTCAACACATGAAAACATGTCCCTTGCACGGCTCAGGAAATTCTGCAAAGAACATTTTCTCTCGTTTACCCGCATGCGCGAGTGGCGGGACGTTTACGATCAACTTTCCAGCGTTGTACCGCACACGGCCGACCGGACACGGGTCGGTCCGGCAACGTACGAACAGATCCATCGCAGCATTGCTGCAGGGTTCATTTCCCATGTCGGCAGGAAAAACGAGGATGGTTCGTACCATGTCGCCAAGGACCGCACGTCGGCCATTTTCCCCGGCTCATCGCTCTACAAGAAAAAGCCGGACTGGATCGTGTCGTGCGAGCTCGTGGAAACGTCGCGTGTGTATAGCCGCACCTGCGCGTCCATCGATCCTCTGTGGCTCGAATCGCTTGCACCCCATCTTTGCAAACACCGGTACCGCGAGGTTTTTTTCGACGGGGAGACCGGCGGGGTGAAAGCCAAAGAAACCGTTACCCTGTTCGGACTCACCATAATTGCCGGAAGAACCATAGGATATGGCCGGATAAATCCACGCGAAGCAACGGAGGTCTTTATCCGGGAAGGGCTCTGCGCAGGCAGGCTCATTTCCTCTCACAAGTTTTACTCGCACAACAGGAAACTCTGTGAGCGCATCGAGTCTTTTGAGAAAAAGGTCCGCGCGGGCGGCGTGTTTGCAGGTTATGATGCGGTGTTCTCATTCTACAAGGCCCGCCTGGAATGCGTGACATCGGTTCACGAGCTCAACGCCCTTATTCACAAGCGCGGTTCGGATGAGTTCCTTTTCATGAAGGATTCGGATGTTGTTCTGGGAAATCGCGATTCTCAGGCCGGGCTTTTTCCGGACGCCGTTACCATCGGCAACGCCGAGTTCCCGATTCTTTACGAATTCGATCCTTCGTCGGAACTCGACGGCGCCGCCGTCCGAGTCCCTTCGCGAGAACTGGCATTTCTGAATGAAACGGTTTTCGATTGGGTCGTGCCCGGCCTGCATGAGCCGCGCATCCGGTTCCTTCTGGAAAGCCTGCGAAAATCAATCAAACACCAAGGCGGTTCCGTTTCGGAAACGGCGCAGCAGATTGCCTTATCGCTTGTCTACACGGGACAAGATTTTCTGGAGAGCGTTTGCGCATTCGCAACAGAATTGTACGGAATAGTGATTGATCCGCACTCATTGCCTATTTCCGATCTTCCGCCTCATCTCATGGTAAAGGTTATCGTTGAGAAAGGTGAGGGGGAAATAGACGGCGGAAATGGAGAGTCCTGGAAGAAAAGTGCGGACCAATGGACGAAAACGGACATACGTTCCTGGAATTTCGGCGACCTGACGCAGAAGGTGGAAATGATCCGCCCCGATTACGGATTTCCGGTTTTCGGATATCCGTCTCTGCTCGCAAAAGACGGCCGCGTGGATTGCATTGTTTTCACTTCGCCGGAAGAACAATCTCAGAATCATTCAAACGGGGTAAAGCGCCTTGCCGAGATCTGTCTGGAAAAGGACCTGGCCTGGCTTGAAAAGAATTTGATGTTCGACAGAAAGCTCATGGCCTCGATTGTTCCACAGGATAAGGCCGGCCGCCTTACGGAAATCCTTTGTTCGCTGGTGACGGATCATTGCTTTTCGACCGAGAATCTATCTTTGTGGAAGAAATCGTCATTTGAAGGGATCGTCAAGAAGGCAAGTGCCGAGCTTTGCGCACAAGGAAAAAAGCTTAGCGAGGTGATTCCTGCCGTATTTTCAACCTATTTCGAATTGCGTTCACTGCTAAAGGCAAAGCTAAGAACCTATAATTCAAAAAGTTATGTTATCGCCGCCGATGATCTCCAGAATGAATTGCGTGCATATCTCGACCGCCTCTTCAACAAGACGCTGAATTTTGACATGCTTCTGCAATATCCAAGATATTTGAAAGCATTTGCGCTCAGAATCAACCGCGTATTCTCCGACGTGGGCAAATACTCTTCAAGATACAGAGAGGCTATGCCCTACTTTGAGAAATCAGGTGCGCTTCTCGCAAAAGCCGCCGGCTATTCACCGGAAGATCGAAATTGTGCGCTCGATTTTTGCATGATGGTGGAAGAATTCAAGATTTCTCTCTTTGCCCAGCAGGAAATCAAAACAATCTTCCCGGTTTCGCAAAAACGACTCGATGAAAAACTTGCGGAATTGAAAAATCATCGCTTGATTTGAGTTTGGACAAAAGGCTGAACAATCCACTTTGAGCTGGTACTTTTTTTGCTTTTGATTTAGTACGCCGGGTGAAACCGTCCGCAATGTGCCGGCGGCCAACAATTATCATTATACTTAACTCCGGATTTTTCAAAACATTTATATTACCTTGATCGCGCCAACCGCGAAACATTTTCGTGTTTCGCCCAACTCGACGGAGACGGACCATGTGCGGAATAGTCGGTTACATTGGCAAACGCGAAGCGTTTCCCGTTCTTATCGAAGGTCTCCAGGCGCTTGAATACCGGGGATACGACAGCGCCGGCATCGCCCTTTTCGACAAGGGCAATCTTGTCGTATGGAAACACAAGGGCAAAGTTGCGCAACTCAAAGTTCTCGCGGAAAAGAAGGCCAAAAACGGCTCCACGATCGGCATTGCGCACACTCGATGGGCAACGCACGGAGTTCCTTCCCAAGCCAACGCTCATCCGCACATGGATGCGGCAAACAAGATCGCACTGGTCCACAACGGCATCATAGAAAATTACGCCATCCTCAAGGAGAGGCTCAAGAAAGAGGGAGTGGAATTCCGGTCGGAGACGGACACGGAAGTGCTCGCCCAGCTTGTCGGCAAATACTACAAAGGCGACCTCGTGGGCGCGGTGTCCCAAGCGCTGGCGGACGTGGACGGCACCTTCGGCATTGCCGTGATCGCAAAGGACAATCCCGACGTCCTGGTCGGCGCGCGGCGCGGTTCACCGCTCGTGGTCGGCGTCGGAGATGGAGAATATTTCCTCGCATCCGATGCAAGCGCCATCGTACGCTACACAAAGCGCGTCATCTACCTCAAGGATTCGAGCCTCGTGGTGCTCAACCGGCAGGACCACACCATCATGGACCTTGACAAAAAGGTCGTTGCGCACGAAATCCATCACATCGATTACACCGCCGAGGCGCTTGCAAAAGGCGGGTTCGCGCACTTCATGCTCAAGGAAATCTTCGAACAGCCGGACACCATCCGCAATGCCATGCGCGGACGCCTGCTCGTTGAGGACGGCAGCGCCCGGCTCGACGGGCTCAACCTGGTGATGCAGCAATTGCGCCAGATCAACCGCATCATCTTTGTGGCGTGCGGCACCTCGTGGCACGCCGCGCTCGTGGGCGAGCACATGATAGAAGAAATCGCGGGCGTGTCCGCAGAAGTCGAATACGCCTCGGAATTCCGGTACCGTAACCCGATTATCGACCCGCACACGCTCGTATTCGTCATCAGCCAATCCGGCGAAACCGCGGATACGCTTGCGGCACTGCGGGAAGCCGCGAACAAGGGCGCCACGGTGCTCGGCATTTGCAATGTGGTGGGCTCTTCCATCGCGCGGGAGACTCACGGGGGCGTATACCTTCATGCCGGACCCGAAATCGGCGTCGCCTCGACCAAGGCATTCACGTCCCAGCTCACCGTGCTTGCCCTTCTCACCTTGCTTCTGGGACGAATGCGCAGGATATCCCACGACGAGGGAATTACGATTGCAAAAGCGTTGCAGGAAATACCTGATCAGGTGAAGAAAATCCTCAAGCAGAACTCGGCGATACGACAAATCGCCAAACGATATTCAAAACTCAACAATTTTATTTATCTTGGCCGCTCCTACAATTTCCCTGTTGCCCTCGAGGGCGCCCTCAAGCTCAAAGAGATTTCGTACATCCACGCCGAGGGCTATCCGGCGGCGGAAATGAAACACGGACCCATCGCGCTCATCGATAAAGACATGCCGAGCGTGGTGATTGCGCTCAAAGACAGCGTGTACGAAAAAGTGCTCTCCAATATCCAGGAAGTAAACGCGCGCGGCGGAAAGGTGATTGCCATTGCCACCGAGGGTGACAAAAACATCAGAAAATATGCGGCGCATGTCATTTACGTGCCGCATACTATTCCCATGCTCAGCCCGCTCCTGTCGGTTATTCCTCTGCAGCTTTTGGCGTACCATATTGCGGCGATACGGAAGTGTGAAATCGATCAGCCGAGAAACCTTGCAAAAAGCGTGACCGTGGAGTGACCGGAGACCGAATGCAGGCTTCTTTCATCAACACGCCGAACGCACCCCAGCCGATCGGCCCGTATTCGCAGGCCGTGGGCGCCGGAGACTTCCTCTTTGTCTCGGGGCAGATACCCCTCGATCCGGCGACCGGGTCCGTTTCCGGCGATACCATAGCCCCGCAGGCGCGGCGGGCGCTGGGAAACCTCAAGGCCGTGCTCGCGTCCCAGTCGCTGGCCGCAAGCGCTCTTGTCAAGGCAACCGTTTTCCTTCGCTCCATGGCCGACTTTCCCGCGTTCAACGCCGTGTACGAGGAAGAACTTGCCGGGGCAAAGCCGGCGCGGTCGGTCGTCGAAGTGTCGGGACTTCCAAAGAACGTCCTGGTGGAAATAGAGGCCGTGGCATGCCGCAGGTAAAACAGGAATATCTTGTAAAGCTTTCGCTGTTCGAGGGGCCGCTCGACCTGCTTCTTTACCTCGTGAGCCGGGCCGAGGTCGACATCACGCAAATCCAGGTGTCGCAGATCGCCCAGCAATATCTCGAATACCTCGACCTCATGCGCGAGCTCAACATCGACATTGCGGCGGAATACCTGTACATGGCAAGCACGCTTATCCGCCTCAAGGCCCGCGAGCTCCTGCCCCCTTCGGAACAGGAACCGATCCCTGCCGAGGAAGGGATTTACAACAGAGAGCAGCTTATCGCCCAACTCCTCGAGTACAAGAAATTCAAGGAGGCCGCCCATTCCCTGCGGCATTTTGAGGCCGAGCAGATCGGCTGCTTTGCCCGCGGAAACGCCGAACAGGTTACGCCGCTTTCCGCACCGGAGGAGGGTTTGGCGGCCGGTGCGGTGACCGTCTTCGACCTGATCACCGCGTTCAAACGCGTACTCGACCGGGCCTCAGCCGATACCGCCGCCCAGCAGGTGATCGGCCACGACATGGTGCGTATCGACGACCGCATCGAACACGTGCTCGGCCTGATCGAGGCGGAGAGAGAAATCCCGTTTGAAGAACTGTTCGCCGACGACAGCCGCAGGATCGTCCGTGTGGTCACGTTCATGGCGATTCTGGAGCTTATCAAGATGCAGGAAATTTTCTTCCGGCAGGAAACCAGATTCGGCCGTATTTTCGTAAAGCGTCGCACGGAAAGAGAACCCCGCGCCGCGCCACAGGAACTCTCCGCACCTGTCGAACCTGATGTCGACAAAGGTGATTAGGCCCGGCGAACGTGAAGTATCCGGTTATCATACCATGACTACGCTCCCGCCCGTCAGCTCCTCGGAAAAAATCGACAAACAGAATGCGTGCGAAAACTGTCTCCGTCCGCGCTCGCAGTGCATCTGCCGCGCAGTGGCGCCCCTGCAAAGCGCCACAAGAGTCCTTGTTCTTCAGCATCCGCAGGAACAGTACAAGCTGCTCAATTCGGCACTGCTGCTGCACCTGGCGCTGCCAAATTCCGTTGTGCGCGTCGGATTGTCGTGGCGGAGTTTTTCCCATGCGCTCGGAGGAGACGACGCGCCGCAGGAGTGGGGAGTTCTGCACCTGAGAGGCGTTCGGGAACCCACGCGCACCATCGAGATCTTCAGCCCAAAGAACCTGCTCTTGCCGAGAAAGAGCAGGTTCAAAGGAATCATCGTGATCGACGGCTCGTGGAAGCAGGCAAAAACGATCTGGTGGAGGAATCCATGGCTCCTCAAACTGAACCGGATCACGCTGAACCCGGACCACCCGTCCCTGAGGGGGCAGGCAAAAAGGCAGGGCCTTGCCACAATCGAGGCGGTTGCGCTTGCCTTTGACTGCCTTGGAGAGAATGCCGCTGCGGGCGAATCGCTGCGGAAGCAATTTGAAGAATTGATTATCCGGCCCAATGCGGCGAATCGCGGTTGACGCGACGCGCAGCCGCCTCACACACCCGGCTTTATTTCAGCGATTCCTTTACATCGTAGAACATGCCTCGCGGCTTGAGAAACGCGCACAGTCCGCGTTTGCCGAGGTCCAGAAATACCCGGTGTTTTACCGCAAGGACAACCAGGTCGTAGGCGCCTTTTCCGGGTTTGTCGATCGGCCGTATTCCGTACTCAATCTCCACCTCTTCGGGATCGGCAACGGGTTCCCATACATCAACGTGGATGCCGAATTCGCCGAGCTCGCGCATGATGTCAACGACCTTGGAATTGCGGATGTCCGGCACGTTCTCCTTGAACGTGATGCCGAGCATCAGCGCGTTCGTGTCCTTTACGCATAATCCTTCGTTGGTCATCTTCTTCACGATCTCGCGGCCGAAATAACGGCCCATCGCATCGTTGATCCGCCTGCCCGCCATGATGATCTGCGGGTGATGGCCGAGCTCTTCGGCTTTGTAGGCAAGGTAGTACGGGTCCACGCCGATGCAGTGCCCGCCCACGAGCCCGGGCTCAAAGGGAAGAAAGTTCCATTTGGTCCTCGACGCGGCAAGCACTTCGGAAGTGGAAATTCCCATTTTGTCAAAAATGATGCGCAGTTCGTTCATGAGCGCGATGTTGATGTCCCGCTGGGTATTTTCGATGACCTTTGCCGCCTCGGCCACTTTGATGGAATTCGCCCGGTATACGCCGGCCTTGATCGCCGCGCCATATACCTGCGCAACCGTTTCGAGTGTTTTTGGAGTGTCGCCCGATACGACTTTGGTTATTTTCGAAACCGTATGCTCCCGGTCGCCGGGATTGATGCGCTCGGGTGAATAGCCGACAAAAAAATCCTTCTTCCACTGCAGCCCGCTCTCCCGTTCGAGAATGGGCACACATTTGTCTTCGGTGACGCCCGGATACACGGTAGACTCGTAGACGACAATGGCGCCTTTTTTCATGTGCCGGCCCACCGTTTCGGACGCCTTGACAACCGGCGTGAGGTCGGGAATCTTATGATCGTCGATGGGCGTGGGCACGGCAACCACGATGAAGTCGGCCTTACCCACCGCGGCAGGATCGCTCGAATATTCGATCTTGACGCTTTTGAGCACCTCGGAACCCACCTCGCGGTTCGGGTCCTTGCCCTTCTTCAGAACGGCAATCCGTTTTTCGCTGATGTCAAAACCGTATACCTTGAAATGTTTCGCGAATTCAACGGCCAGCGGCAGGCCGACGTAGCCGAGACCGACCACGCAGAGAACAGGGCCCTTGTTCATATGAGCTCCGGGGTGAAAGACGGGATATGTAAAAATATTTCGGCGTGCGAATATTTGCAACAAAGGTTCCCTTCGCGTGCCGTCTCTTCGCACCGCCTGCCGGGCATAAAAAAGGCCTGCGCGGATTGAAAGCGCAGGCCGGCGGATTACCCGGAATCACGGACGCTGGTTGAATAGCAAGCGTTATCGCACGGAAAAGGCCCCGATCTAGAATCTCCCCTGTTTGTCCTTGTCCCCGAGCATCTTCAAAAAGTCCTGATACGCAAGCTTGATTCCTTCTTCCAATCCTATTGAATGCCGCCAGCCCATGCTGTGAAGTTTCGAACAGTCCAGCAGCTTTCTGGGCGTGCCGTCGGGTTTCGTAACGTCGAAATCGATGTCGCCGCCATAGTCAACGGCTTTCTTTATTGTCATTGCCAATTCCCTGATGGTAACTTCTTTGCCCGAACCGATATTCACGATGTCGTTTCCGTCGTGCTTTTCCATGAGAAAAATGCAGGCATCCGCAAGATCGTCGGAATAGAGAAACTCCCGCGTCGGATTCCCGGTTCCCCAAATGGTCACCTTCGGCGCCTTGGCCGCCTTTGCCTCGTGAAACCGCCGGATGAGGGCAGGCAGGACGTGCGAATTCAACGGATGGTAATTGTCGTTGGGACCGTACAGGTTGGTGGGCATGACGGATATGAAATTCGTGCCGTATTGCCGGTTGTAACTCTGGCACATGATGATACCGGCGATCTTGGCCAATGCGTACGGCTCGTTCGTCGGCTCGAGCTTGCCCGACAGCAGGCTGTCCTCGTTCATCGGCTGCGGCGCGTATTTGGGATAAATGCAGGATGACCCAAGAAACAGGATTTTCTTGACCTTGTATTTCCAGGATTCGTTTATGATGTTCATTTGAACCTGCATGTTGCTGAATATGAACTCCGCGGGAAAGGTGCTGTTGGCGTAAATACCGCCTACCTTTGCCGCGGCAAGGAACACGTACTCGGGCTTTTCGTAGGCGAAAAAGACCTCGACGGCATGTTGGTTTGTCAAGTCAAGCTCCTGACGGGTCTTTAACACCAGATTGTCGAATCCCTTGTGCCTGAGTTTGCGGACAAGAGCGGATCCGACGAGGCCGTTATGGCCGGCGATGAAAATTTTAGAGGAGGGGTGCATACTGCTCCTTAAGAAATATCTTATTGCTGATAGGTTTCCACAAGATCGCTGCTGCACTCGCTAGGGGATTCAAGGCCATAATTTTCCTTTTATTTTGCTGACGGGAATTGCAGTGATGCCGGCATTGATCTCAAAACTATCACTTCCGGGGTAAATGACAAACCCCTTCTTGCACCCAAGCGATTTATATCCTTCAAAAAACCCCCTCGACGGTTGAGGAGCTGAGGAAAGCTTGATTTCAATGGCTATCGGTTCAGGTGCAAAGCGCCCCTTCAGCAGCAAATCAATTTCCGCGCCGGAAGATGTCCGATAAAAAAAGGCCTCATACCCCTCCGGCAGAACGGAAAGCACTTGTTCGATGACCCATCCTTCCCAGGAGGAACCAGCCGAGGGGTGACCCAGCAGGTCTTTGTAGCCGCCAATACCCAAAAGCGCGTGCAGGATCCCGCTATCGCGTATGTAAAATTTTAGGAGACTTAACGAGCCTTTTGCCGAGGTTGGCATAATAGGGGGTTAGTTGACGAATAATAAACGTGTCCGAAAGAACGTCCAGATAATGCCGCGCGGTGGGCGCGGTGACCCCAAGGCTTCCGGCGATCTGCGTGGCGTTCCACATTCCCCCGTGAACGTGCGCGGTCATCGCCCAAAAACGCCGCAACATCCCGGAAGGGACGCGGACCCCAAGCTGGGGAATGTCCCGCTCCAGGTAGGTTTGAATAAACGCATTGCGCCATTCGATGGAAGCCGCATCGGTGGAAGAAAGCAGGCTTAGGGGATACCCGCCGCGCAGCCAATGGATGGACATGTCCTTGATTGCGGAACCTGCTTCGTCAAAAGAGAACGGCCCGAGTTCGTGGTAGCAGATGCGGCCGGCAAGACTTTCCGAAGACTGTTTAAGCAGGTCCGGCGAAGCAGAGCCGAGAATGAGAAACCTGCCGTTCCGACGGCGCCGGTCAATGAGCGCCCGGAGTACAGGAAACAGGTCCGGACGCCTCTGGACCTCATCAAAGATCACCAACCTGTCTTTGTGGTTTTCCAAAAAAAGCTCAGGTTCGGAAAGCTTGAAGATATCCGTCGGAAGTTCCAGGTCGAGAAAGAGGGGCTCGGGCGAACGCCCTTGCTGAACCATCCTTGCCAAGGTCGTTTTTCCGCACTGGCGGGGCCCGATAAGCCCAACAACCGGAAAGTTTTCAAGTGATTTTTCAATTAACGATTGTAATGATCGATGAATCATGGTTGAAAAATAAAAGGCTGCCTTTCGATTTGCAATGACATTTGGTGACTAATCTCTTTTGATGATGAGGTGAAATTGGGTAGGGTTTGGCTATACCCCCGAAAACTTGCTCATTTGAGAAGGGAGTTTTCCGAGTTATTTTAAACTAACTAGGAGGACTCATGAAAGGTGCCCAGTCCGCGTAATTTGACCGGTGTATCCGGATTAATTTGACCGGACGGATGTCTTTACAGAAAGCGATTTACGGTAATAATATAAATGTTTCCATGTGTCCGGTCATTTTGCGGCGGATTTTGATTTGTTTTTTCGCATCGAGTCTCCTTCCAGGTTAAATTTTATGGCACCGTGTGTCAGGCGGTCGCAGACAGCGTCTGCCACGGTAGGATCGGGCAGTTTCAGGTGCCATTTGTCGACCGGGAACTGAGTGGTAATGATGATGGATCCTGCCTGTTCTTTCTCTTCAATGACGTCCAGGAGCGGTCCGGAGTCGATTGATTCGATTGGCTGCATAAGAAAATCGTCGAGTATGATGACTTTGGTTTTTGCGAGCTTTTTCAGGTAACGCAGGTACATTCCGGTGCCTTTGGCGGCATGGATTTCTTCGAAGAGGATCGGGTAACGGATTTTGATTACTGAGAAGCCCATGATGCAGACTTGCAGGCCGATAGCCTCGGCCAGATACGTCTTTCCGCATCCGGTAGAGCCGGTAATAATGATGTTCTGCGAGTTGTTGATCCATGTCGCCGTGGTCAACGGCATGAGATCTTTTTTCATAAACCCTCTGGATTGATTGTACGTGACATTTTCGAGGGTTGCCTGTTCGGGTTTGAAGTTTGCGTGGCCGACGTGTTGCCTCATAATAAAAGGTAACCGAAGGGTCAGATTCGATGCCTCACAAATGAGGTAACCGTAACAAGGTTGAAAATGGTTTTGAGTTTTCTTTCGATAGTCTTTTTTAATTGGAATGGATTGAGAGCACGGTGGGTCAGTTCAAGGCTTTGCTTGACTTCTGAAGCTATGTAAGGTGATTCAACGATTCTTTGATAGGGAGTTTTCGGTTCTTCATAGGTCTTGCGGTATCGAGATCCTATCCGGATTTTAGATTTGAGTTTCAGCGATGGACAGAAGTGGTTTTGATAGAGAGACCACTCGTTGGCATAGAGGTCGTTAATGAGGGGAAGCGTGTCGGGGTTTTCGATCCGATCATAACCAAGCATGTGCCTGGCCTGCGCCCAGTTTTTCTGTTCGACATGGGCGTTGTCGTTTTTCTTGTAGGGACGTGACCGGGTGAACTTTACAGGGTCTTGTCGCACGGCGAAGTAGCGTTCGAGATGATAGTTGAGGAACTCGGACCCGTTATCACAGTCAAAGCCACGCAGGGCAAAAGGTATTCGTCGTTCGATGTCTTTAACCTGCTCAATGACACCCTGGGAGCCCTTATTCCACACAGCACGGCCTTCGGTCCAAGCAGTATGGATGTCAGTCATGATAAGGCTCCACACAAATTCTCCGGCAAGGCTGGTGCCGCAATGGGCAACCGTATCCGCCTCCATGAATCCAGGCTGGGTAATATCCCAGTTGTCGGTACGGATGGGGATTTGATTGCGCAGCATGGAGCCGGGCTTGGTGCCGCACAATCCCTTGCCCATACGCGTACGTAAAGGGCATAGGACGCGGTCAAGCGTGGAGCGGCTGACAGAGAGGAGCCGCGCACGGACTTCCTCGGAAAGCAGTTCAAAGGATTGTTCGTAGAATGGCAGCCATACTGGAATGACAACCTTAAGGCGGCGAGAGCACATGAAATCAGAGGCTTTCCAGATGTACTGTAACGCCTTAATAAAAAGCGGTTCAGCATATAAGGGTCTTCTTCCACGCTTGGCTTTTTGTTTCTGTTTGCGTTTTCCAAGTAGCCGGATAGCGTACTTGCGATTGTATCGGCAAATCGCACAAAACTCATCGAGAATCTGCTTTTTGCCGGCTCTGTTGGAATGGGCATATCGTTGTCGTATCGCTTCCCGATATGCTTCTTTTTCTTTGTGCCCCATAGTGGTAACCCCCTTTTTTCTTGGGTTACCTTAATTATGAGGCAACGAATCAATTGGTGCGTGTTTCGATTAAGCCTTCGGTTACATTTAATTTGAGGCAATGCGCCGATCATGCGGGAGAGCCTCCGGTTTTTCCGGGCATTGTATTCGTCTTCGACCAGAAGGGCGAAGAACTCCTCCGGGGCCAGATCACGGTTGTTGCCGCCGGCCAAACGTGTCTGCAATGATTCGGCCATTGCCGAGAGTCGCATGGATTTGAGCTGTTCAATGACGTTTTCGATATGCATAGAAGTTCTCTTTTCCGGTTACTGGTTGATGTAATACTGTGGCCCGCGTATGTTTTCATGAACCACGGGCGGTTGGCTTTGCGTGGGCAGCGGTAAAAAAGTCTGGTTGTCCAGGTGCTGCTCAAGGATTGTTTTGATGGCTTTGAGCGTTGTCGATTTGTAATAGGTAGCTCTTTGACATGCTCTTTCGAGTCTCTGCGGCGAGTATACTTTTGCCAGTCGCAAAACGCCCATGACGGCGTTAAAGCCCTGCTGAACATGGTCTCTTCGGTTCATGATCTGCCAGGCCGCTTCGGCGGTTGCCGGACCGATCTCAGTCGCTTTGGCGATGAACCACTCTTTCGACCACCCTTTGACAAACGCATGGCTTGGCGGCATATGTTCGGTTGTCGTGGCGTATCCGAAGTTCGGCGGGCCTGCCTGATGGCGGCAGACATGGATATTGTCGTGATAGATTTCTATGATCGGGCCGATCTGATATACGTCCACGCGCTGCGTTGCAAGGTAATGCGGTACGCTGTAAAAATGATCTTCGAACCGGATGTGGTAATTATGGCCGACCAGCACGTCGAGCTTCACGAGGGATATCTTGAATGGCTCGGCAGGCAGTTGCTGGGCATAGGGCTTATCCAGCTCTTCGAAGCGCTGCCGTCTCGTCTGGCCGCCATACTCCTTCATCGGGCGGTTGTTGAGCGCTTCCAGTTCTTCCCGTATTGCGACATTGACCTCATCCAGAGAAAAGAACTGCCGGTTGCGCAACCGAGCCAGGATAAAACGCTGGGCCTGCAAAACGGCGCTCTCCACAATGGCTTTGTCCTGAGGCTTCAGCACCCGTGCGGGAAGAAACGCCACACGATAATGATCTGCCATCTTCCCGTAAACGGGATTTGCGACCGGGTCGTACCGGTCGGATTTCTTAACCCCGCTTTTGGTATTGTCCAGAACAAAAGCGAATGGCGCAACGCCGAAGTACTCAAGGCCGTGCACATGGGAGAGGGCAAAATCACGCGTCTTCTGGCTTTCGCTTCCTTCGGCAAACGTGAAGCTGCTGGCACCCCAGGCGCAAACAAAAAGATCGACAGCGATGATTTCCCCGGTACGGCGATCGATATACTCCAAGCCATCGCCGGAGTAATCGGAGAACACCTTGTCCCCGCCTTTATGGATTACCTTCATGGTAATCTCCGGCGGACGGTGCCGTGCGACATGATCGTAAAATGCCGTGCGCTTCAAACCATCGGGATGCTGCTCGGCATATTCCTCCCACAGGCGCTGCAGCGTGACGTGTGGCCGAACGAGTTCTTTCTCAATGTATTTGACATCGGGCAGCCGAAAGGCGGGTGTGTCGTCAGGCGGCGGCACTGGTGGAAACAACGCAGCCTCAAGCGCCGTGTCCGTCAGCGTATCTGGCAGCGGCCACGGAAGCTTCGACAGTTGAAACCGCTCCAGGTAGTTTATGACGCTGCCCTTGGACAGCGATAGCGCAAGAGACGTTTGCTCCGCGCTGATGTTCTTTGATAACCGGTACTCAAGTACCTGGCGAATCTTCCGCATAGGCGTTCTCCCTCTGCTCATATCGTCTCCCTTCAATGGTGAAAAGAGACGATATAGGTGAATCCGGGAACGCTTCCTGAAAAATCATCCGTCCGGTCAAATAAAAGCGGATTTGCCGGTCAAATTGAACCGGATTGATCGGTCATTTTGATCCAGATTCGGCGGTCAAATTGAGGCGGATTAGTCGGTCATTTTGGGGCGGATCAGTCAAAAGGCAAGCGCTACAGTGAAGAGCAGATTTTTCGGATCCTGCAAGAGGGCGACCGCGGAGCCAAAGTCGCTGATCTTTGTCGTCAATATGGTATTTCAGAGAACACGTACTTCCGTTGGAAGAGCAAATACAGCGGACTTGAGCTCTCTGATCTGAAAAGGATGAAGGAGATCGAGGGCGAAAACAGCCGGCTCAAGCGGATTGTTGCAGACCAGGCACTTCAGATCGATGCAATGAAGGAAGTGCTGCAAAGAAAATAGTGAAGCGTCCTCAGCGTAGGCTGACTGTGGACGCACTAATGCGGCAAGGCCTGAGTCAACGGAAAGCATGCGGACTTCTGGGTATGACACCGGCAGGGTACCGCTATCGACCGCAGGAATCGGCTTTGAACAGCGAGTTGAAAACAAAAATGCATGAAACCATTTCATCGTTCCGTTCATGGGGCTTTCCGACGCTTTATTGGTATCTCCGCAACCTTGGGTACATAGTAAATCACAAACGTGTGCATCGGCTCTACAAGGAAGAATCGCTTCAGAAAAGCAAGCGGAGGAGGCGTCAGAAACGCAATAGCCAACGGATGCCGTTGACGCTGCCGGATCGGCCAAGCCGTCGCTGGTCAATGGATTTCATATTCGACAGTACTTCCGACAAGCGCAAGCTGAAATGCCTGAATGTTGTCGATGACTGCACCCGTGAGGCTCTTGCAATCAAGGTAGCACGTTCTATTCCAGCACTAGGAGTCTGCCAAGTTCTAGACCACCTGGTGGCCAGGTACGGAAAGCCGGAAGCTCTGTTGACTGATAACGGCCCGGAATTCCGGAGCAAAGAACTCATGCTCTGGGCAATACGAAACCAGGTAAGGCAGGAATTCATTCAGCCCGGCAAGCCCAGCCAGAATGCTTTTGTAGAATCATTCAATTCGATATTCAGGGACCAATGCTTGAATGAAAACTGGTTCATCTCATTAGAGGACGCAGAAAGAATAATCGAACATTGGAAGAACATTTACAACCGGATACGGCCACACGGATCACTAAAGGGGAAAACACCTGAAGAATACAGAGGTCAATTCAAAGAGAAAACTCCCATTTCGACTGAGAAAGTAATTGGGGTATAGCCAGGTTCGCGATAAGAGTTTGAAAAAACTTTTTCATGGGGCTTCAGCGTTAAGCGGAGCCGACGAGGCCGTTATGGCCGGCGATGAAAATTTTAGAGGAGGGGTGCATGAGTGTGTCCTTTGTGGATCAGAAAAGAACCGTTCCGCCGCAATCACTCGACCAATCCTTGATAGCTGCGACCAAATCATACTTGAAAGAAAAACCGCTTTGAACCAAACGCCCGGACGATATATTTGTGGAATTAACAAGCTTCGCAACACGGTCCGGATGCAAACCAAGACTTCTCAAGAACGGGACATCTATTTTTTTTGCAACCGAAACAGCCATGTTGACCAGATTCTGAGGAACGCTTGCAAGCGGCACATGGTATCCAAGCGCCACATGAAATGCATTGCACACATCTTCAAGCGTTATTTTCTCGGGGTAACAGAAATTGTACAACGAATATCCTTGCGGCTGCTCGATTTCCCGGATAATCAACCGACAAATGTCTTTGACGTAGCAGCAGGATTTGATGGTGTTCTTTCTCCCCGGATACACGAATATTCCTTTTCGTAATGCTTTGGCTATTCTTGTGAAGTTTCCCTTCTCTCCTTTGCCGAAGATCACCGCCGGCCTCAGTATGGTTAAGCGCCGGCCGGGACTTCCAAGGTACCATTCGCGATGTATGTATTCGGCTATGATCTTTGAAATCCCATACGGGATGTTGGGGCGTGTAAGCGACTCCTCGCTCTTTTCTTCTTCATCGGGACCATAGACGGAAATTGAACTGGTGAAGATGATTTTCTTGACATCGTTTTCTTGCGCAAATGTGCAAATGTTTTTTGCTCCGTTAATGTTTGTGTCGAAATATTCGCTCGTGGGATGACCGGGCGTCTTATGCACTGCGGCAAGGTTTACTATACAATCGATCCTTTCGTTTACGGCTTTGGCGGGAATGTCATTTCTAATGTCAATTTTCACATACGAGAGCTTTCCCGATAATTCTTCGGGCTCCAGAATGTCCGCGATGAATACTCTATTGACATTCTCTTCGTCTTGAAGCCTTTTGACAAGGTGGCTGCCGACAAACCCGGAACCGCCGAAAACAACGATGTTTTTCATCCAACTTCTTTCAAATCAATATGTACTTCCGGTCGGCCTGGGGATCCGGCCGCCTCACTTCAATTGAGCCTTGTCAAGGGAAATATATTCCGGCGTGGAGCTCAGTGCGACGGAAAAATGGTTCTCACTGACGTTAATCGATCCCCGCTCGCCGCCGCCGTTCACAAACAAAAGGGACTGCTTTGTGGTCGGCTGCATATCGAAGCCGATTTCATGCGGTGTAGCGAGTGTCCAGGCGGCAAGCTTGGTTTCTCCCGCCTTGTTCGTGAGAACCAGGACAAAATCCGTTTTGTTTTGCGTTTCGAACTTTTTGAAGATGCGAAAGCCTGACAATTCGCCGGTGAGCGTCCGGATTGACAGGTAGGCCGGTTTGGGGTTCAAGTCGCCGGTCACTGTTCCAAAATTGTGTTCGTTCTCGTTTGGATCTCCGCCATCGTCCTTCCAATCATACCAAATCGAGACGGGCACTCCGCAGTACAGGTTTGACAATTGTTGACGAGCGATAAAATCCGCCTGGGTTTGAAGTGAAACACCTTTTGTGTACGTTGAGTATCCCCATTCGCCGCTTAGAATAGGCACTTCTTTCCTTTGCGGGTTGGGAGCATAGCGTGCGATAAGCTCACGCAGGCGCTTGTAATCCGCGTTTGCATTTTCGGGCGGCTCCTTTGGGGAACGATACGGATGCACGCTGACGCCGTCCAGATGTGCCAGTATGCCTGACTTCAGAAAACAATCGAGAAAGTCCCAGGGAAAACTTGCGGTCGCGGGTGCCACGATGGTTGTGCCAGGTTCCGCTTCGCGAATTGCTTTGCATGTTGCAACAGCCAGCGCGGTGTATTGTTCCACGTCCGGTTTTGGCTGCCCGAAAGTTATGTTGGGTTCGTTCCAAATCTCCCAAATTATTTGTCGGCCTTGAAAGTGGTGAGCGGCGGCGGCGGCCCATCGTGCAAAGGCGGCGATGCTGGCAGGATGTTGCGGTGAAGGCGGGGAGCCGTGTTGTTCCATCTTGCCGGTGATTGGATTCCTGGTGGCATTTACGTTCTCATAAAGGGAATTCGAGTAATCCAGGATGTAATAGGCACGAAGCCGGCGCTTGTCAAGGTTTGCCGTCAAGGTGTCGTATGACGACCAGTCGTACTTACCTTGGGTCGGCTCTGTCGCGGCCCATTCAAAATCCATGCGTACCAACTTGAACCCTGCTGCCGCGATCATATCTAGGTCGTGTTCATGACCTCGCGTAAAGTGTATGTTCACGCCACATCCTGAAGGCAGCACGGGATCTGGAATTTGCGCGAAGGCGATACGCGTCGTGGCCAAACATATGAGGATGGAAATTGGGCGCTTCATGTGCACGTGTGTTCCAAGAAGCCACGCCCGGGTTGTTGTTTTGAAGCGTGACGTGCCGACGATTGGAGGTAAGCTCCCGGCGCGGAAATTGGCAATTCATGTTCTGCAGAAAAGGTCATCGCATGTCTACCGATACACCGGAGGCCCGTTCTTGTTGAAATCTTCAGTCATTTCGTCAATCAACGTACTTATTCTGGCGCTGAACCGCTTTTCATCAAATTTCTCTGCATGCTGTCTAATTGTAAGGGGGTTTATTCGCGCCTCAACTTGTGATTCAAAGGCGTTTACGGCGTGAATAATGGAATCGGGGGTCTGCGATTGAAAGAATACTCCTGTGTTCTTTTGGGGATCAAACGCAGCGCATTCATTTGATGGTATTCCTCGCACGGTGTCAAGAACACCACCCTTTCCGAAAGCAATGACCGGCCGACCGCATGCCTGGGCTTCGAGTGGCGTGATTCCATAATCCTCAATTCCTGGAAACAACAACGCCCTACAGTTTTGGAAAAAACGGACTTTTTGTTTCTCATCCGCCCAGCCCGCAAATTCAATGTTTTTTCCTGCTCTTTTTCTCAGCGTTTTTTCAAGCGGACCAGATCCGACAATCGCCAATTTTTTGCCCGGCATTTCGTTAAACGCATCCACAAGAAGATCAATCCGCTTATAGGGAACAAGTTGCCCCAGAGTCAAATAAAAGTCTTCAGGCTTACCGATACTGAACTGGTCCAAGTTGATGGGAGGATGAGCGACAACGGCCTTCCGGCGATAAACCTTTGCGATTCTCTTTGCCACATAATTCGAATTTGCAATAAAATAGTCGACCCTGTTTGCCGCGACAGAATCCCATTGCCGATACGCATGGAGAAAAATACGCGCCAATTGAGTCTTCAGCTTGCCAAGCCCGGCGTTGTCAAGATATTCAAAATAACGATCCCACACGTACCGGGGCGGAGTATGGCAGTAACAAATATGGCAACTCTCCGGGGAGGTCATGACGCCTTTCATCGATATGGTATCCGAGCTGATGATTAATTCGTAGCCGGTTACGTCAAACTGCTCGGTAACAAAAGGGAAGAACATAAACATATTTGTGTAGTTCTTGCGAAGCAGGGAAAACCGGTTCAATCCTGAAGCAACTACGGAATGCCTATTTATGCGCTCGGAAACGCGCGCCTTTTCATAAAACAGAGTGAAAACGTCCGCGTCGGGGAAAAGGTCGCAAAAGATCTCAAATACTTTTTCTCCACCCCGCATACCGTTGAGCCAATGGTGTAAAAGGGCGGTCTTCATGCGGCATTCCCTTGATGATTCTCAAGCATGTTTTTCATTCCAAATGTGCACCAAGGCTTCTGCATGAATTCTCCAATCGAACTTCTGTGAATGGCGGTATCCTTTTTCTTCCAGTTCAAGCCTAAGCCCCGTTTCGCGGAAGAGTTTCCTGATGCCGCTCGAGATGCTTTCAACACTTAAAGGATCAACATAAAGGGCCGCATCACCGCAGTATTCGCGAACAACAGGAATATCTGAAGCCAAAACCGCTTTCCTGCAGGCCATGGCTTCCAGTGGGGTCAGGCCGGCTCCTTCAAAAATTGAGACAAAGACATAGAATTCCGCCTTCTTCAGTAATGCTATGTACAAATCGTCGGCTGGAAAATTTACTATTTTGATCCGGTCGCGAATTGCTTCCTCCTCGATCGCAGCAATCAAGTCGTCGTAACCATCTGATTTTTTTCCGCAAATATATAAATCAAGACTGACATCGGAATGTTTCATCGCTCTAACCAATCGGCAATAGTTTTTCCGGTGCTCTATGGAAGAAAGCGCGACAATGAATGGCCTCGGTATGTCCATATTGTTGGCTGTTAATGTCCTGGATGCTTCCTCATCACTTATGGGGCGGAAAAGCGAACGGTTTACCGAATTTAATGACACCGTAATTTTCTTTCTGCTTACTTTGGTGATAGTAATGATATCCTTGCGGCTCGCTTCCGAAACCGTCACGATCCTTTTCGACACCTTCACGGAAATAAGCAGTAACATTTTCAAGAAACAATTTTTATACCACTTGTTGGTTCTTGTTTTCCAGCGCGCCATATCATGGATGGTGATGGTGTTGAGTCCTAAGAGCGCGATGGGCGCAATGTTGTTGGTGCTGTGCACAATGTTTAGCCCTTTTGTCAATTTGACCGCAATGATGTAGAAAGGCAAAACCAACTGTTCCACGACGCGCCTTGCAATAACGTTTTCCGCCGCCGGCACTCTTAGATAAATAAATCGCGGCGAATCAACGAAAAACTCCGATTCTTGGTATGACGGCAGAAAGATGAAATAGAAGTTCCTTTTGTCGATTTCAGAAAGCGCTTTGAGAACTTCATAGGCATAGCGACCGGTTCCCGCCTTGAATTTGCTTTCACCCATCAGGTTTATTCCGATGTTCATGGTTGCGCCCGAAGCGTTTCTCTGTTTTCCAATCGCCCCATAGCGAAATCAAGCCGTACTGCCAGGTTTTGGTATACGATATTCGCGCAGAATTCTTGCCGGTTTATCCCAAATCCAACAGTGCCTGCCTAAAATCAAGGCCGACCTTTTTGATGTCATAGTCCGTCCGGACCTGCCAGCCGTTTTCGCAGATCCGTGCATATCTTGCGGGATTTCCGATGATTTCAATTATTACTTTTGCAAGATCGGCGGCAGATCCTTCACGAAAAAGAAGCCCGGTACTTCCATCCTTAATGAGTTCCTTTGTTCCCCCGCATGCGGATGCGATAACCAATCGGTGAGCATTCCATCCCTCAACAACGGTTCGGCCGAAAGTCTCCGGGCCACCATGGCCGGAGATGGATGTCGAGAGTACCGCATGATGACTCGCAAAAAAGTTTATCGGGTCGAGGATGTCTTCTTGGAAAGCTATGTGTTTTGCCAGTCCCTTGCGCGAAACAAGGCGAACGATTTCTCTCAAGTACGTTTCATTGTAGCCCCGCTTTATTCCCATCGTCAAGTACGCTCGAATTCCATGTTTCACCAGCAATTCTACGGCATCGACCGCAGTCTCCAGGGATTTCCAGCGAGATGGCACGCAGGCAAGGGAAAGAAAGAAATCCCTTGCGCCTTCAACCGGCGGCGATTGTGCAAAGCTTCCGGCGCTTTCAAAGCCGTTCGGAATTACGATAGTTTTTTTAGATACCGCGCGCGGCATACGAGAGGCAAGGAATGAGCTTACGGCAATGAACCTATCAATACTGCCGCCATTGGCACGTAACAAAAGTCGAGAGGTTTGCATGGTGTGACAACAATGTACAAGGCGGGCGCGGCCAAATCGCTTTGCAAGAGCCGGGATCAATAGCAACCCTCTTGGGGTGTTGTTGACGACCACATCGGGGAATGATTTTTCGCAGCAGTCTGTTATCATTTTAACATGTTCGCGGACATAGTGGGACAGGTGATAAAGGTTCTTTTTTGCCGGATTCGATGAAATACATGTTGTGGAAAGAGATTTCTTCTTGTATTCGAGTTCTGTGTCGACATTACACACGATTGCATGCACCTCGTCTCCTGAAGCCTGCAATTCCTGAGCAATGGATGACATGCTCTTTTCTGCGCCGCCAAATCCAAAGCAAAGGTTTAGAACCAATATTTTCAAGTCAGCCTCATTGTTTTTCCAACAATAATGCCGGCACTGAAGGACCCCGCTCTGTTTCCGAGGCTCTTTCACTCACACTACGGCGACGGCACAGGTGTCCGAGAAGAAAGCCGTAAAACATGGCCATGAATCCATCCTCGATTCCGTGCGAGGTGATGCCGATTATAAAAAACGAGAGAGCGAAAAAAAGCCAGTAGCGGTCTGAAAAAGTCCTCTCAGGAGACCTCCGCACAACACGCCAGAAGATCCAGGGAATCACCAATGTTCCCAAAATGCCGAGATTGCCGTACAGATAAAGGAAAAGGTTGTCGCCGGGATTGAATTGGTCGGGTTCAAAGTACATCTGACCGCCGCCCATTGTTCCTAAACCTCTGCCAAAAACAGGGGATCCTTGATCGAGGATAAGTTTGAACCCTTGCGGCCATGTAGAACCCAAACGAGTCAACATGGAGCCGAACAGCATGTCTTGTATAACGGTTTCTGTACCCCCTAAGCTGGTTTCATTCTTTATGGAAAAAATTGGTAATGTAATCGCCAAGACGAGCGGCACAATAAGGCTCCACCGTACCGCTAAACGACCCAATCCCTTAAGAGAATAAATCATTCTGGCGATTCCAATGATAACCCAGCTCGCAATAACGGTTTTGACCGTTGTCAGCAAAAGCGCGCCTAAGAACACACCCCACAATGCAAACCGTGCCGGGGATTTTTTGCATTTGAGAAAAAAATACAGCCCTACAACAAGTATTTGATCGGCAATCTTCTGCGGGCCGTTGGCAAACCCATTCAATCGATGCAAGACTTCAATCATCGTCCAATTATACACACCCTGTATTTGCATATTTCCGATTGAGTAGTTGAGATTATCCCAGGGAAAAGAAAGGAAATAATTAACACCCAGACCGACTAGTGCCACAATTGCCATTAAGGTTATTGACAGCGAAGTGTTCCAGAGCCTTGCTTCACAGTACCGGTAACACAGGAATCCAACAAGCATCGGCAATATTATTTTGAGCCCCATGATCCAAAGATTAATCGTGGGAGAAAAAGCCATTGCGGTAATTGACGAAACCGATATTACGATCAGCCAGGGAATTGTGGCAGGGGAGATTCTGAGCTTTTTCGCGGACGCAATTACGAATCCTGCAACAATCATCACCATTATTCCATCTCGAAGGTAAAGCAAAGGCGACAAATGCAGCAAGAAGAGAACATACCGAAGGGGCGCCTCGAGCACATAGGTCCACAAAAATACGCAGATCAACACCCATAGTAGCGCAGGCGCGTTGAATTTCATGATCTTAACCTATTAAGAATGCCGCATTCCTTGACGATTCCAAAGCGATACGTGCACTGCGCCATTGGCCCGGGGCCCTCGAGGCAAACCGCCCTTGTTGCTTCGTAGACGTGCTTACCATGCTTATGCTGCCCGCACGTTATTCTTTTCCCGAGTCTCACACGTGGTTTGGTCTCGCGGGCTTTAGCCTTGTGTAAAGTGCATCGCCCAGCAGGCGCCGAAGCATTAATTTGCAACGCAATACAAGGACCGATCGAGCGACAATCCGCCACCCGACGCGCCGTTTCGGAAAATTGCTCCTGTAAACAAGCCAGTGCTCCTTGAGGGCTGCGACGGCATGCTTCGGAGAAGAGGACAATCCGGCCAAGTCGTACCGGCAAAGCCGACTCTGAATCTTGACAAACAGTTTCCCCCTTGAAAGCGCTCGCAGCCACCAGTCATAGTCCATACTGTATCGCAAGTTTGTTCTGTATGGCATTGCTGCCAGGAGTTCCCGGCGGATGAGGGCGGCTTGATGGCAAATCGGATTTCCGGGCGCCACGGCGTGGAATGCGCTATGATCACAATGTACTGGAAATGTCTCGTAGCGGCCTTCGGCAAGAGCGTCGCCGTAAATTACATCCGCGTTGCTGTTTTCGGTAATAGCGGAATAAAGGACTTTCACCGTATCTGAGTCCCAAAGGCGGTCTCCTGCATTGAGAAAGATAATCCACGGGGTTTGCGCATGGAATACGCCCTTGTTGAATGCTTCGGCAATGCCGGAATCCGATTCAGAAATTGATTTAGTTATTATGTCCGCATTGTTCTGCAGAACGGATGCGGTTGAATCCGTGGACGCGCCATCAATTACGATATAGGCAAAATTACGTGAGCGTTGACTCCGCAAGCTGTCGATGGTGCTTTGCAACGCATCGGCGGCGTTGCGACAGACGGTGATGATGGTGAGAAGGCTGTCGGCAGGGCGTCGCGCCTGAATTTCGGTGGGGTTCAACTTTACCTCCACCGATGCGCATGCCAATCGTAAATTGACATCCCCTTCGAGTTGAGGCGTTTCTTGAATTCGGCTGGGAGTAACCAAAGTTTACGATCAATGGCCGTGATGGCAAGGTCATAGAGTGTTTGGTGAACTTTGGCACCAACAATGTTCTTTAATTCATCCTGATATTCAGCACGTCGGCTCGATAGCTGCCCCTGTTCAACCTTGAATCCCGCGACATAAGCTGCAGTAACATGCAGTTTGCTGAAATGGGCAAAAGTATGCCACAGGAAGTAATCCCCGGCAAGCTTGAATCTCTTGAGCTTTTCAAATTCTATTTGCCGGTTCAGCCGCTTTGACCAAAAAACCGATTCCTGCTGAATGAACGGCAAACGAATTCCGTCGTACATCCCGTTTAGAATGAAACGGCGTCTGTAGACAAAAGGGCAAGAAACGGCGACAACATAGGAATTTTCCGAATATTTCACTTGAAACCCGGTGAACCATTCAATCCCCAGTTCCGCCATATCAAGAGCAATATCAAATGCGCATTTGTGATAATAATCCCCGGCATTAATGTATGCAACAATGTCTCCTGTTACCCTGGATAATCCCTTTGCAAGGGCGTCGTACATACCGGAATCATTCTCGGAGATAATTTGCATCCGGGGGTCGTTATATGAGCGAGCAAGTTTTACCGTATCGTCGGTTGAGGCGCCATCGCAGATAAAGTATTCGAGGTCGGCTCTTCCGGAGGTAATCGCCGTTTGCTTCAGGACCGATTCCATGGTTTCAACAATTCGTTTTTCAGAGTTCCTGCAGGGAGTAATTATCGAAATCTTCATGACGTTTCCGGGTTTTATTTCCGGGTCACCGGCGTTTTGTGTGCGTGACAGGGTGATGTCCCAGCAGGCCCCTGTGCAAGCGACCCGTTCATGCTCCAACCTGTTTCAAGATTTTGTCATCGGGGTCGTCGTTGACGGAAACATACACCATATGAGAAATGCTTTAATCTAATCGCGAAAGACCTTTTCTCCACCCTTTCGATCAGTCTGGCCCCTTTACGCTGTCGTTTTTCTTGGGCGTGCTAAAAGGGAGGTATTGGCTTTCAACACTCGAATCAGGTTGGACGCGTTTTCAAACAGTTCATGCATGTTGCCGTACCCCTTTCGCGCAACGACACTTTCGGGCTTCTCGTGGATGCGATCAAGAATCGGCGAAACAACAACATGAGACAAATATTCCTTTTGAATCTTCTGTAATTCGGCCAGATAGTTTTGATAGATATGTTCCTTGATAAAGGGTGTTAATTTCGTCTGGTATGAAGCGAACCCGGAATCGAACAGCGGCCCCAGAAGCCGTTTCAGCCCATGAAAGTGATAGAATATCAAAGGCTGATCGTCAACAAGTATTATATCATTCCGAACTGTTAGGGCATAATTGCTTACGTTCCAGGGCGCAAGGTTGGCACCCTTGTGCATTAGTACATGGACACTTGAAAACAATTTCTCGAACTGATCCAAATACTTCTGATCTGCAAATCTCTCGCCGTCCAAGTAATCGTGACACCAGTCAAGACATTTTTCACGATACCAGTCAAGGCATGCAAGTCCTTGCTGATTCCGTCGAAAAGAAAGCCAGGAAACATTATACTTTCCGTATTTCTCCCTTTGCACAAGGTGAGGCGAAAACCGGTGCCCGATTATTGCCACTGCGTTTTCGCCGATCTCTTTAAAAACGGGCGCCGGGTCCGCAAAAAAACAACAATCGGCGTCTACATAGGTAAGAAAATCAATACTTTTGTACCGTTCGAAAAGATATGAAGGAAACGACGGGGTAAGCGTAAAATAGTACTCAACGAGATTTCTGTTCTTTTTCGCCCGGACAAGGCCGTTGTCTTTGCTTTCGAGTTCCTCAAGCGCAACGACTTTCATCCGATCAAATGCGCATTGGGAAAGTGCGGCGCAGCATTCTTTGCTAAGGCCAAGCACCCACAAACAGAATTCGGGGCAGTGCCGTTCCAGTGACTGATACAGGGCAATACCACGCGAGAGATATCGGTGGTCGAAATAGGTACAAAAATGGTGCATGCGGGCTATCCTGCTTTGCAGAAAGATCGTAGAGCATTGCAGACACGCAAAATGTCCCGTTCGGAGAGTTCGGGAAACATAGGAAGGCTCAGTATAGAGGAGCACACGGCTTCGGTGTTGGGCAGTCCACTATCAGAAATGCGCACACGACCTTGATAGGCTTTCTGCAAATGCACGGGCGCGGGATAATGGATTGCTGTTCCTATGCCGTGTGACTTGAAATACTTCTGCATTTCCGCTCTTGGACCTGCGCATTTGATTACGTAAAGATGATAGGCGTGTTTGTAATCGGTTCTTTCGATTGGAATTGTTACGTCTGTCCCTTTGAGCGCTTCATTGTATCTTAAGGCAATTGCCCTGCGTAGGGCGTTGTTTTCCTCAAGCTTTGGCAGTTTGACTCTTAGAACCGCAGCCTGCAGCTCATCCAATCTGGAGTTTATACCCGGGAAATGACTTATATATCGCTCCATCCATCCATATTCCCGGAGTGCTCGGAGCTTTTCAGCCACTCCGTCATCGTTGCAACACACCATGCCGCCGTCGCCAAACGCCCCAAGGTTCTTTGTCGGATAGAAGCTGAAGCAGGCGGCGTGGCCGAAACTGCCCACTTTCTTTCCCCCGATTTCCGCGCCGTGAGCTTGCGCGCAGTCTTCGATGACTAGAAGATCGTTTCTACGTGCAATTTCGAGGATTGAGGGCATGTCGGCCGGATGACCGTATAAATGAACCGGAATTATCGCTTTGGGAATGCCGATCTTTGTTGCTTTTTGCTGCTGGATGGCTCGAAGCAGACTTTGGGGGTCCATTGTATAGGTTTGGGGGTCGACATCAACCAGAAAAGGCGCCGCTCCAGTTCTCTCGATTGCTGCAACCGTGGCAACGGCGGTGTGCGATACCGTAAACGCAACATCCCCGGAGCCAATGTTGAAAGCGCGAAGTGCGACCTCGATGGCATCGGTGCCGTTTGCAACGCCGATTCCATGTCGGCATCCTATAAACCTCGAAAATGCATCCTCGAAATTCGATACTTCCTTGCCCAGAATGTACCATCCCCCGTTGAGAACACTCATAACTGCGGAGTCAATGGCATCTTTCTGTGCCGCATAACCAGCAAGAGGGTTTGCCTGCGGAATCACTTCCTGCACATTCACAATGAAAATGACCTTCTTCGTTAGAGATAATAAGAAAGGTTTTCTTTGTAGAAATCCAAGGAACGTCTCGTTCCTTCTTCAAGAGAGATCCGAGGCTCCCAACCGATTTCGTCTCTGATGAGATTGAAATCAGAATAATAATCGCCAATGTCTATCTTCTTCCGCTCCTCGGGGAAATCCTTGACCACATATTCGCCGCTCTCATATACTGAAATGCATAGTTCCGCTAAATCCTTGAGGGAAACAATCCTTTCGCCGCCAAGATTGTAAATCTTACCTATTGCTTTCTCATCAACAGCACATTTGAGCAGTGCGGAGACGCAATCATCAACATAGGTGAAGTCGCGTAATTGACCTCCGCCCCATACCTCGATTGGTTTATTTTGAAGAAGCCGGGTGAACCAGATTCCCAGAAAGGTCTGCCTCGCATCCTTCACACGCATTCGCGGACCATATGTGTTGGTCAACCTGAGAGCGCATGCTTCAATTCCGTGCACATTATTGTACAGAATATGGTACCATTCTCCGGCCGACTTGTTTATCCCGTTGACATCCACGGGGCGAACGGGGTGTTTTTCGTCAACGGGCAAGTAATCCGGCTTGCCATATATTTGCCTTGTACTTGCAAATACAATTCTTATCTGCGGATTATAGAGTCGGCATGCTTCTAAAATCGAAAGCTGAGCCGCACAATTTATTTCGAGGTCTGTGGCCGGATTCTGCATAGAATCCATATGGCTGGTCTGACCGGCGAGATTAAAAAGGTAATCCTGGCCTTTAATAAGAAACTTCATACTGTGAGAATCACGCACATCGGAGAAATTGATCTGCACTTTGTCCTCAATGCCCACGATATTAAAGAGGTTGCCGCCATATTCCGGTATCATGCTGTCAACGAGAATGACTTTTGAACCAAAACCAACGAGGGTCCGAGCGAGGTTGGATCCGATGAAGCCCATACCGCCGGTGATGAGCACCTTCTTGTTTCGGAATATTTCCATCGGTCACATCTTTCTAGCACATACTACATTATCAAGATACAAATCCTCATTTCTTGGAAGCAATCGCCAGAGAACTGTTCCAAGAAGATTAATTGGTGACATGAAAAGGAGACTGATAAGAAGATTGGCACGATAGTTTCTTGTCATAAGGACTTTATATAAATAGGCATTTATCAGTTGAAAAAGGACCCTGGTGTCCGCAAGCGTTTTCCTTTTTTCAATGACTCGAAACCCGTTTTTGTTAAGAATGTACTCTATGCCGAATGAGGTATAGCGGGCATAGTCGGACGGCTGCTCATGTTCGTCCCAAACAAAAGGCACCGTTAGAAGCAGGCGTCCTTCATTCCGAAGCACCCTTCGAAGTTCCTGAAGAACACTATCCGGATTAAATACATGCTCGAGCACTTGGCTCATGATTATGCAATCAAAAGAACCGGCGTCCGCCGGAATCGTTTTTCCGTCATAATACATATCCGCAAAACCCCTGCGCCTCGTTTCCGGAGTATCAATCTCCAATCCTATGTACTCTTTGCAGGGAAAAATCTTTTTGTATGGTTTGCTTCCGCAGCCAACGTCGAGGACTTTTCCGTAAATGAGGTGTGAGAAATGCTTGATGTCTGCGAGCAACCCTGTCCTTGCAAAATAGAACGGGTTTACTAATATCCCAAAAGGGGGCGTCGGATAAAATTGCTCATTTTGTATCCGACTCTTGATTTTAAGCAATAGTTGGCTGGTCAAGGGGTTCCTCTGAAAGAATTTCTTGGGAAAATTCTTTAACCATCCCCGCGCTCTTCTCGAGAGAAGCTTGTTTCTCGCTCTTGATAAAGCTCTTCAAGTAATAGATTGTATTTCATTGCGGCTGAAATTTGCCTTTCCACATAAGGTGCCTTGTTTTTACAAATATTCTTGAAGAGATCAATCATTCCTGTTTCTGTCTCGACGTGAAGGAAGCCAAGATCCTCGTAATCCTTCATGAAGGATCTCCTTCCTGTAAAATTTGCAATTATTCCCAGCTTTCCAATTTTATATACATCCAAAAGCACATTAGAGTATTCAGAAACAAAGATATCCCCCCGAGATAAGTCTTCTAGCAGAGATGATTTTGAGAGATGCAGGTTTGGATTTCCGAATGAATCCACGTAGCTCTGAATTCGAGAAAGGGAACGCACTCCTTCGTGCGATGGGTGCACAGCTGTTGGGTGTGTTCTAATTATGAACGTCAGCTCAGGAAAATATTGAGACAGGAACGAGAATTTCTCGATAAGAATGTCCGTATCGGAACGATTGATAAGGGCGGTCCAGTCTCCTCCATGATTTAGAACCAAATAAACCCGCCTTAATTCTTTTGAGCTTTCGATAGCGGTTCTCAGTTCTTCCTTCTGTGTAAATGAGTATGGCTTCTTAGCTGGTTTGTTAAATCTTGTGAACCATTTTGCATCAAACATGTCTCTTACGATAAACGTGCCTGTAAGAAAAGAATCGATATAGCTTCGAGGATAATTACTTGGATGATAGCCATCAATAAAGATTTCTATCGGAAATCGCAACATTTCCAACTGGGAACTATATCCGTGGATGGTTGTGGCAATTACAACCCGGCGCTTCCGGTTCTTCGCCTTCCTCAATGCATATTTAAGATGAAAGTTTGGTCCTTTGAACAAGCGAGCATAAAGTAATCTGTATGGTTGAACAGTGTAGCTGATGATGTCTGCATCAGGTGCAAACTTCAATCGTCCCACGCTGGTTGGAAAACAAAATAGTGTTTGATTGAATAGAATTTCGGTAATAATCAGCGCGCGGAATCGCTCTTTGATACGTGCTATTTTCGACCTAAGAAACCCCCCGGGTTTATCGGCTTTGTCTGACAAAAGACTTTTTGCGCCAACCGCATCCCAGAACCTCCCGGATATTCCAAGGCCATTTTGGTAAAAAATTATGTTAACAGAATATTGTTCATTTATTTTGGCGAATAGTGCACCATTCTTATTGAATAGGCTTTGCTCTATAAAGGTTGCGTTGTAGTGATGTTTGGCATCTTCATCGTTTAGTGTTGGCAAGAGCTTCTGAGTAGCTTCATCATCGCATTGCTGCAATTCCTGATCTGATAAAAAATCAGAAAAAGTCTTTGTTGCGGTTCTTATCGGTAGCAGGTTTCTTAGCTTGCTTCTCTCATTTTTAAATAGATAATGAGTTGTAATGATAAGAACCTCTTGAAACCCGCCGTTTTCACATAACGTCTTTAATGTTGACGGTTGCGTGTCTTGGTTTATGATGAATACTGCGTCAAGTGTTATCATTGGTTAATCTTAAATGGAACGTTATATCGTTTTGACAAGCTTAGAAATTCTTCCATGAGAAATGGCTCTACAGGAATACCTTCCGCACTTCTAATTTGTGCAAATTCCTTTTCCGGATCTCCCGGGAACATTACCTTTTGAGTGGGATTTTTGGGTAATTCCTTTCGAACATTGGTTGCAAGGTTTTTCATCCGCCTCTTGAACTCGCCTGGGTCCTGAAACGCGTCAATTCTCATGGCGATGAAGAACTGGCCCAAAAAGCGTTTTTCTGAGATTGGATTGCCATACATATTTGAGACATCGATTCCAACAGGCATTCCGGACAACATGCCACACAGAATGTCTACCATGATGCTTAATCCAAATCCCTTGTAGTCACCGATTGGGGCTAAATATTTTGCGAGCTGCGGGTCGTCGGTTGGATTTGCTTGGTCGTCATACGCATAGCTTGCTGTCTCAAGGCGATGATTACGTTCGCGATGGAGTTTTACGTTGTTCCACGTTATTTGTGTTGTTGACATATCAAGGCAGAAAGGATCTTCACCTTCCATGGGGGCAGTAAAGCAAATTGGGTTTGCCCCAAAAAATGCACGTTTTCCCCCAGGAGACAGCATAAGAGGAGATGCGTTAGTGAAACTTAGGCCGATCATGTTGTGATATGCGGGCAATAGTCCATAGCAGGCTGCTGCTCCAAAATGGGTTGAGTTCTTTACGGCTACTGCCCCGAATCCGAGTTCGGTGGCGATTGCTATTGCTTGGTTCATTGCAACGGTTCCACAGGCGTGTCCAAAGGTATGATCCGCGTCCAATACCGTGCACGTTGGGAAGGTTTTGGCCCACTTATATTTTGGAAACCCGTTTATTCGCCCGGCTTCCAACGCCCTCGTATAGTGCGGAAACAGCCTTATTCCATGCGAGTCAACCCCTCTGACAGAGGTACGTACCAAGCCGGAGGCGGTCGTGAGAGCTACATCATCAGCGCATTTTATGGCCTTGAGAACCTTAAAGAAAAATATTTCCAGTGTCTCTCCTTGGATTCTTGCGTCTTTCACATTGTCTCCTTGCAATGTATAACTAATCGTGTGCATTTACATTTATATTTTGCCAAATGAATGGGTGTTTCAGGCACGTATTTACCGCTTCTGTCACCGCCACAGAGACCAATGAACTTTTGAATCCTGGGCGGTTTTTTGAAAGATGTTCGAGGGAAACGGCTCCTTTTTGCAATGAAAAGATGTCCGAAATAAACTGAAATATGCTCCTGTGACCGTACCCTGAAAAATACGATGAGCCGTCCGGTCCGATTTCAAATTCAGAAAAATAGGGATTGACCTGCTGTGTTCCGTTTTGGTTGACAAGCTCAATCCCTCTATTCTTTTGGTCAAGTTCGATACGGCCGTTGGTTCCGATTATCTTGTATTTCTGATCAGACATAGCGCTTGTAGTGACCGGGTCTATCCAATTTGTGTTGAATATGGACAGAAACTGATCGTCTTTGTCCTCTCTGTTTTGCCACACAATAATGGCATGCACAGAGTCGAATGCATTTATTCCGTTGGCAAGTAGGGTGCCCGTTGTGCCGGTCGCTGTCACCTTAGTCGGGAGAAAACCCGTTAAGAAGAAGATTAAATCGACATAGTGAACCCCAAGGTATTGAAAAATGTTGGTCGCCCCGCTCCACGACCTGAATAACTCCGTTGGAATAACAATCCTCTGAGAGTAATCAACGTCAAAATACAGTAACTTCCCCAGTTTCTTTTCCTTAATCGCCTTTCGGGCAAACAGATTTGTTTCGTCGAAGCGTTTGTGGAACTCGACGGCGGCCCAGACGCCGCTGTTCTCTTGAATCTCAATCAAATCGAGCGCTTCGGATAGCGTGGGCACCAGCGGTTTTACAACTAGAGTATGCAGCTTGTTTTGCAAGAGAGCTTTTGCGTATTCGTAATGAAACTGATCAGGAACGCAGAGTATTGCGCAGTCGACCCCTCGTTCCCGGCGTAGCATCCGAGCCGTGTTCTGCACATCTTCTGATATTACATCGTACGTCACATTCATCCTGGTTCCCAGTCTTGTATTTATCGAAGAGGCTGTCATGGTCACGTTATTCTTGTTTTCGGGATGTTTTGCAAGGACAATCACCTCCTCGATCGGCAGTGTTCTCGAGGTTTCCGCCAGAGAGGACAATATTGTTCCGTTTCCGTACCCCCCTCTACCGGTGACGTACATGCCAGCGCCGAACACTGCAATTTTCATTTCATTCCTTTCATAAAATACCGAGTTATCTCCAAATCCTTCTTGGAATCAATATCAAAAACCTCGTCTGGATTCATCACGTATGGAAGGATTTTTCCTCCGGTCATTGACTTCAGACCAAGGATCGTTCTTGGTTTTGTTACGTCAATTACACAATTATAGTAGAATATTTTCGGCAAATCCTGCCTTCTAAGGAGATATGGTTCCGGATGTTCGTGTTTCATCAGGGGATCCAAGTAACCATTTGTACCAATTCTAAACATTCTGTACGGATGCCTATCAGGCTCGGATACTGAGCGAACGGAATCCGCTTCTGGATGATTTTCAAGTAGCTTGATCGCTTCCTCTAACCATTCACTCTTCCTGTACGGGGCGGTGGGCCTCAAGTGAACAATAAAATCAGGTCGATAATGTTCAACTTGGTCAAGGTACGATAGCGCATGTTCAAAAACCGGTAAATCCAACACATGGTCTTCCGCCAACTCTTTTGGTCGCAGAAATGGTACTTCCGCTCCAAATTTCAAAGACACAATTCTAATTTCCTCGTCGTCAGTTGAAACAATCACTCTCGCAATGTTGTTTGTGGAGAGCGCACTCCTAATTGAATAACCCACTAACGGAATGCCGTCAATTTCAACCAGGTTCTTTTTCTTTATGCCCTTTGAACCACCCCGGGCAGGAATTATGGCTACGACATTCTCATTCATATGTGTACAGCCTCATCAGTATTTGGTTGCAAAACGACAGTCCCAATCACTTTCGGGTTACCAAGAGACGCCCCCACATGCCATTCGAACTTCTTCTTTCATACTGATTCCAAAAGGTATCATTGATGAAAACCCTTAGAACCCTCTTTATATTTCTTCTTACAAAATCATTAGCCCACCAGAAATCGATATTCGGACCACATATTGAATAATTAATTATGTCCAATTTGCAGATCTTAATGAATTCAATAATGCTCTGGGAGGTGAAAAAGCTAAGGTGTCCTTCCTGATCAATGAACTGCTCGCGGAGGGCATTCCGGTAGAGAGGTATTTCGATAAAGATGAATCTCGCTTTTCCAGACACCTTTTCCAATGCTTCGGCCGGGTTGATTAGGTGCTCTAGTACATGGCTCAGGATAGCGAGATCACAATATGGAATATTCAGCAATTCTCCTTCATCGGTTATTCTTGCAATGTTTAGCCCTTGATTTTTGCAGTATTCATATGCTTCAGGATCCATTTCATATCCTGTTGTATAAATTCCGTAGGATCTGTTCAAGCATGATAGAAGGCGACCATATCCACAACCAATATCCACGGCTTCTCTTATTTTGTCTAACGAAATTACTTCCTCTATGAAACGGGTTTGGGCTTTCGCTCTTTTTTCCATTACCCTAAAATAATCATTGTTAAGTTGTTGCTTTCGTTTCATTCCATATTGGTCATTGTAATATTGTGCAATGCGTTCCGCTGTTGGGTGCTCAGCCAATTGAATGTGGCCGCATTTACAGCAATTTTTCAAATACCTGCCGACGAATTGGTCTTTGTATTTCAAGTCTGTTAACGAGGCGTTACCGCAACAAATGCAATTCATGGGGCTCTCGAATCTTGCGATATTATTGTCACGTTGTCGCGATTGCGGTTGGGCTGTCCTCATGGGAATTCTTCATTTCGCTGATGAAGAAACCTATCTCTTTCCAGGATGCGGTAGCAACGCATGATGCTATAAGAAAGAAAATACCTGTTTTCACAAGAAATTGTCGTGGCCCCAATGTGTTTGGGGCGATGTATGCAACAAGTGGGACAAAGCAGAATAGTATTGCTCTTACAATCGGCCAGCTAAGCTTTCTTTTTCGTTGGCAAAACATATACACAATGGAGGACATTATAAGATTGGAAAACATCATCGATAGTCCGGCTCCATAAATGTGCCATTTGTTTATGAAGAGATATCCGAGAATGGAGGAAAAGATGCTTGACGATAGCGTTATTCCAGCAATGATTGTTGTCGATGAGTATCTGAAAAGAACATTAACGATATTCATGTAGATGAGCAAGAACAGGAGTGCCGAGCAAATCATTGGTACGTATTGAGAGGCCGTGTGGAAATCTTTTGTAGTTAATAAATGGATTATTTCCAGTGAAAAGAGGGACATTAGCAGAGCTATAAGAGAAAACGCACCAACTGAAAGTACAAGGACACCGACAATTGCGGATTGTCTTTTGTTATTGTCGATAAGTGAAAAGAAGCGCGGATTGTTTGCGTCCCTAAAAGACCCAATGAATAGCTGGAGTAGGCTTCCATATGAAAAGGCTATCTGATAAATGCCTGCATTTGAGGTTGTTGAAAGGGTTGAGAGAAATATCTTGTCCATAGAACCCTTTATCCAGTGGGCCAGATTGTGAGGAATAAGGGGCACCGAAAAAGCAATCATTTTTACTAATTGTTTTGCGCTGAAATCACGTCCGTGCGTTCTTAGTAGGAGGCCGCCAAAGAAAATCGAAAAGAGACCGTTACTTATTAGTGACGAGTAGATGAAACTCATTGCGCCGAGTCTGTTTCGGATGAGTAGTACGAGCGTCAGCCCGACAGAGACGGCAAAAAAAAGTAGATTCATGAGCGAATAGTGTTTTCCTTTTTCTTCTGCTTGCAAAACTTGGTAATAGGTGACCGGCAGTATGCTGAAGAAGGAGGCCACGAAGCTGAAGAATACATATGGGTAGTATGGAATTTTGAAAAGCTGCAAATTTTTCGTTACTGGAATAAGCGTGGTAAGAATTGCGGTTAATACCACCCCAAAAACTAATTCGAAATATATAGCTGTGGAGATGACGGTTGCTTTGTTTTCTTCCTTTCTGATCACATTAAAATAGACACTGTCGTTTATGCACAAAAAGACGAGGAGGGGAGCAATGGATGTTATCGATAAACTCACGGCGAGAAGCCCATATTGGTAGGGGCTCATATAAAATGTGTAAATAGGAATCAAAACAATGCTTGAACTCTTTTGAAGCAGTTGAAATATGAAGTAGATGTTAAGATTCCGAAACCGTCTGTTTCGCAGGAAATGTTTAGCTATCTCTCTTTTTGTCATTGTTTCGTCATTTCGCGTCTTCGATTTTCGGTAGATAATCCAATCGGTTGCGCAGTTTGATTTGGTGTGGTTGATGGCAAAGCCGGCTTCTCACATCATAGGTGACTTTCATTGACTCCTCGAGCATATTCAAATATTCTTCGCCTTCAAATGCTCTTTCACTTCTGTAGATTATATGTTCTGTGGTGGTGTCTTGATACGACTGCTTTTTCAATTTAATTTTCGGCGAGGTCTTTTCAATTGACGAAAGAATGTCAGAGCAGATAGTTTGTAACCATAGCATCTTTTGCTGGTAATTCAATTGCCCAAGGCGGTTTTCGATGTTCTCAACTCTCTTAAGAAACCCCAGCATTCTGAACTCTTTCATCCACGCGTGAAAAGAATGCATTGGATAGGAGTGGAAGTTTTGTTCCGGCAGCTCACTGTTTTCAATAAAAGTATTTTGAATTTCCTTAAGGTGGACTCTCTCTATTTTATCTTCTTCTTCTTCAAGCCAGAATTTTTCTCTTTGTAAGCCATCGGGGAGCAGGAACGAACTCTCCGCGTCTCTCCATGAATATATAACTCCACACTGATCAAGAATGGCCTTGTTCCACATCTGTGAATCAAAGTTGTGAATTGAGTGCAGGTAGAGGTTTGTAAGCATGCCACTCACAGGAATGCAGTTTACCAGCGAATTATGGATACCTTTTACCCTGTATGGGGTTCGGGGGATTCGTTTTCGGGTTTCGATATCGAATCGTTCGGGGTTGAGAAACAGCCCATCGATCTTTTCCTGTGAGAGTAAGAATACCTGTTCATTTGTTAGCATAAATTCGGGGGGCAGGTAAAATTCCGCGACGTTTCTGAATTCGTTCTGAATTATCGTCTTTCCCCAAGAAAAATTTAGCAGAAACGCTTCAGGTGTTCTGAGTATCGAAATGTCATGCGCGAAGGGTCTAAGGAGGATTTCAAAGGTCTTGGGGTTTTCATTGATAAGATCGAGCGAGCATGGATTTAGCGCAAGGATGTCAGCAATCGTTCCCCCAGTGAAGCCAATCGTGATCTTCTTTTTCAGTGCAACATAAAACTCCAGCCACTTATGTAACTGTGAGTTTTTGCCGCCATCAAGACTCGCTATCCAAGACTTTGAGGAAAGACATGAAGCATCTGCGTTAAAATTCGCAACGTCTACAAGACTGGACATCGTGTTTATCTTCTCCTAAACAGGTTGGGCCGTCGATTCCGAATCAGTTACTTGCTGATAGGGAGCACTCTCCAGAAGCGGGCCCAAATCGCACTTCTTCAATTGAGCATTGGTTCAACTATCTCGGAAATTAATTTGGCGATAGCTGGCGAGGCAGTCAATCCTGGCGATTCAATTCCTACGAGGTTTATTAATCCTGGGTGTCCGTTTTGCGTTTCGTCCGCAATGACAAAGTCCTGAACTGCTTCGGTTGGGCCCGATAATTTTGGGCGCACTCCCGACAAGTCCGGAATAAATGCCTCTCTTTCGAGTCCGATTAGAAATTGGGATGCTGACTCATAAAAGAAGTCTCGCTTATTCACATCAACAGTGTAATCAATATTATCAATGTATTCCACGTCGGGGCCAAACCTAAGCCTTCCACCAAGGTCGACTGTTGCATGAACACCTAAGCCCGTTAGCCCCTGGTGAGGGGTAGGATATATCAACATTGGTAATGTGTACCGCTGTGCGTAGTGGAAATATGAGCCTTTGCAGAATTGGAGCTTGTAGCCCTGAGAATGAATATCTATTCCAGCCAAGGCGGCGACCAAATCCGAGGAAAGTCCTGCGCAATTGATTACAAATCGTGACTCAAAGGAGAAGTCGTCCTGTTCCAGCGATAGGAGGTAACCACCGTTTCGCTTCTTTATCTGCATCATTCTTGAATTGTAGGCAACAGTTACTCCGCGATCAAGGGCCGTTTTGACGAAGTACTTCATAAGGCCATGAGAATCAATGATACCCGTATTGGGCAGGTATATTGCTGAATCTGCTTTAACAATAGAGGCAATTTTTGAGATTTCCTTCTTTTCGAGAAATCGGATTTCTTCAACATTGTTTTGTACACCATGTTCATAAAGCTCTTGTATTGCTTTAATGTCCCCGGCTCCATTTGCCACAATGAGCTTTCCAAGCCTTTTGTAGGGGATAGAGTTTTTTTCACATATTTCATACAACAATCGTGCACCTTCAATGCAAAGCTTCATCTTAAGTGAATCTTTGGGATAATAGATTCCTGAATGGATTACCTCACTATTTCTGCTGCTCGTCTCTTTGCCAAAGGATTCGTGCTGTTCAACCACAACGATGTCTTTCACCTTCTGTGACAGTTCTGCAGCAATAGCAAGCCCCAATGGCTATACCCCCGAAAACTTGCTCATTTGAGAAGGGAGTTTTCCGAGTTATTTTAAACTAACTAGGAGGACTCATGAAAGGCAAGCGCTACAGTGAAGAGCAGATTTTTCGGATCCTGCAAGAAGGCGACCGCGGAGCCAAAGTCGCTGATCTTTGTCGTCAATATGGTATTTCAGAGAACACGTACTTCCGTTGGAAGAGCAAATACAGCGGACTTGAGCTCTCTGATCTGAAAAGGATGAAGGAGATCGAGGGCGAAAACAGCCGGCTCAAGCGGATTGTTGCAGACCAGGCACTTCAGATCGATGCAATGAAGGAAGTGCTGCAAAGAAAATAGTGAAGCGTCCTCAGCGTAGGCTGACTGTGGACGCACTAATGCGGCAAGGCCTGAGTCAACGGAAAGCATGCGGACTTCTGGGTATGACACCGGCAGGGTACCGCTATCGACCGCAGGAATCGGCTTTGAACAGCGAGTTGAAAACAAAAATGCATGAAACCATTTCATCGTTCCGTTCATGGGGCTTTCCGACGCTTTATTGGTATCTCCGCAACCTTGGGTACATAGTAAATCACAAACGTGTGCATCGGCTCTACAAGGAAGAATCGCTTCAGAAAAGCAAGCGGAGGAGGCGTCAGAAACGCAATAGCCAACGGATGCCGTTGACGCTGCCGGATCGGCCAAGCCGTCGCTGGTCAATGGATTTCATATTCGACAGTACTTCCGACAAGCGCAAGCTGAAATGCCTGAATGTTGTCGATGACTGCACCCGTGAGGCTCTTGCAATCAAGGTAGCACGTTCTATTCCAGCACTAGGAGTCTGCCAAGTTCTAGACCACCTGGTGGCCAGGTACGGAAAGCCGGAAGCTCTGTTGACTGATAACGGCCCGGAATTCCGGAGCAAAGAACTCATGCTCTGGGCAATACGAAACCAGGTAAGGCAGGAATTCATTCAGCCCGGCAAGCCCAGCCAGAATGCTTTTGTAGAATCATTCAATTCGATATTCAGGGACCAATGCTTGAATGAAAACTGGTTCATCTCATTAGAGGACGCAGAAAGAATAATCGAACATTGGAAGAACATTTACAACCGGATACGGCCACACGGATCACTAAAGGGGAAAACACCTGAAGAATACAGAGGTCAATTCAAAGAGAAAACTCCCATTTCGACTGAGAAAGTAATTGGGGTATAGCCACCAACACGCCAGCACCAATAACAGTTACATTTACTTCTTCCATTGGGTTCTCGCTCTTAAGTCTTTGCTAATGTCGGTTCAAACGATGTGAAAAAAGATTCCAGAAATTGGATTTTACATCCCGGCTCTTTCCGCTCCTCCGAGGGAAACCCATGGCGACGGTGCGTTGTCCAGTCAGATCCTTACTTGAGGTTCACCTTATTAGCGAGCCTGGTCCTAATTTTATCCATCGGTACGCATCATTCAAGCATTACGGAGATAGTTTGAGCCTTATACTATTCATGGTGCGAATAGGACAATGGCGGTTTCTTGGGGCGACTGCCGAAAAAACTTGTTGCGATTTGCTGCAACATTGTAGAAACATATTTTGACACCAAAATTATTTCCGACCCGAGAAAATTTCTTGCATTATGTTTTCAGTAGGCCGTTTATCTTCCGGGGTTTTTTCTAAGGGTGCGACGACCCGAATGAAGATGGAGTAATGGCTCCTTATGAAAAACACTCCGCACCAAAAAAACATCCAGAAAGAGTTTCTTTTCCTTGAATGTCCTATGTGGTACATCCGATCAAACCCGCACAACGCCCCCCCCGCCCCTCGCTCTCATCCTTTCTTGCCGCCAGCAACAGCCATTCCGCCATCCATTCCGCCCGCTTTTCAAACGGCAATTCGCTGAGCTCCCGCTGGTCGTCGGAAAGGTAAACCGTGTCGGCGGGAATGGTATACGGCTCAAGGAGACGAACCGATGCCGCCCGGATCCGTTGCGAATCAACCAATATTACTCCGGCGATTGAATATGCCACGCAAGCCTGGCCGGAGTTCAGTAAGACCTCTGCGCCGGCGGATACAAACTCATGCTGGAGTTGCTGGTAAGGGTTCTTTGTCATGATGGTGTGCTCACCTTTTCTTCCCCGTTGCCGGCAGCAGCCTCAACTCTTTCTTTCTTTTCTCAATGAGGTTCCTGTCTTCCTCTGTCTTTTCAGAAGAGCTGAGCGCGTGCATGAACACCACAAAGAGGCTGGCCAGGAAAAACAACTCAAACCCGAAAACGAGCGGAAAAAGTCTCTTTTCCTTAAAGGTCTTGTGCAAATACAACGGATCCTCAACCCTGAACGCCTTCCTGCTTACTATCATTTCTTTCTCGATCTCGCTCGAAAGCAGGCTGAGAATTTTCGTACGGAGTATCGGATCGGCAATGTTCACAACCTCTCAGTCAAGGCATGCGGCCAAAAATCATCATTTTGCACCATCTTCATCGCCCCCACTGTCGTCGATGCGCAATGCGAGCAACAGCCATTCCGCCCGCTTTTCAAAGGCCAATCAGGCGATTTTTGGCCAAGCCCCGCCGATGCTTCCCTTGTGGAACATCGTGCTGTAGTGCGCTTGTTCAGAACGCATGCGCCTATCTTTTCCGCAGGCAGAATACCACCTCCCGCAATATAGCTTACTCCTTCGCGCTTACGGCGTTCGGAAAGAAGCCTTAACACGGCTATTTGGTATTCTGCAAGAGCCACAGTTTTAATTTTCTCGTTTCGATCCAATCGGCCTGTGAACATTTTTTTGCAATACAATCCAAAATACCGATTGAAGAAGGCGATGTTATATCAACCTTCTGCGCAGGATTCAAAAACCATAATGCTCGTGTTCGATAAGACTCGACAAGCTCCCGGAATTTGAGCTGGGCGTCCTCTCTGGTTTTTATTGGAATATTATTTGTCGATGTAATCGAATGCATGTGGAACGTTTAGTATGCGCCAAGTAGAACGGGCATTCCTTCGAGTCGTCTTTTTTCATCGCTCATCATCCAAACAGCCGATTACCGCAGGTTCTTTAAGTTTTGCAGTCATAGACCTCCGCCTTTGTACCGTCCACCCGCCCCTCGCTCTCATCCGTTCTCGACGCGAGCAACAGCCATTCCGCCATCCATTTCCCCCGCTTTTCAAACGGTAATTCGCCGGTCGTCCGTACGGTACGCCGTGCTCTCGGAACCCGGTGTACGCCTCGAGGAGACGAAGACGTGCCGCGCGGATGCATTCCGGATCGACCATTGCAGGCATTGTCGTTTACGAGAAGAATCATTTTTCACTTCCCTCAGCCAGTTTGCTCTGAACAAACAACATTAATTTCTTCGCGGCCTTTATCGCGGAATCTGAATCGCCGGTACTGTACGCTTCGGAGGGGGTCGTGCCCGGCAAGCCATCAGGATACCTCGTTGGAATGTAATACCGGTCCAGCTCACGAAATTCTTCTTCGAATTTCGCCAGCTTTTCCGCTATAGGCGGCGCGCCGACGAATTCCTTTCCGAGTTTCAGCAAGGAATGTCCCCAGGGTTCAATATCATTTAGGAAGTACAATGCCTTGAGGGCCTTTTCTCCCGCTTGCTGAGAGTGAAAACAACTTTGGGCGAACATCTTGTTCTTATGCAGTATTTCCGCCGCACCCATGTCGTCCTGGGCCGTGGAAAACCAACGCAAGGCCTGAGCATCTTTCTTTTCAACGCTCATAGATAACAACCCCTTCCCGTAATACGGTTTGTATGAATGAGCGGTCTTTCATTGCGGATAATTCCTCATCCGTATAAATCAGTAAATCCAACCCGACCTGGCCGAAGGCGTCATACAAACCGTCAAAATCGGCGTACCTGTCGAAGAACCGTTTTTTCGTATTCTTGGAAATCACCATCATGTCGATGTCGGATTTTCGCGATTGGGTTCCCCGCGACCAGGACCCGAACACAAGCGCTTTTTGCGCCGGTGATTGGGCAAACACCGGTTGCGCAACCCTCCGTATGTCATTCAAACTTTGAATAACACAGCACGCGCATTCCCCGCGACTTGGCGCGGGGGTTTTCAATTTCAACGGCGCCCACTCGTTGTGATACAGTTCTTCATTGGGATTATTGAGCATGGCGATCACTTGTTCGCATTGAAATTAAAACTCTTCTTCCATAGTTAAAATCAGGGTAATCCTGTGTCTTTCAGGAGAATCCTGGTTAGAAAAGATTCGAATTCTTGTTTCAACTGTCTATCCGCTTCCAAAACAACCTTTGCGGTTTCACGGGTTTTCAGGGGATCCAGAAGCACTCCATAGCTATTGCGAAACAGATGGCGAAACCGAAGGCACGCATCAAGCATTTCATACAGGCTTTCCGATATCACCGGCCCTCTCTTTGTTTCGATGGTACTCTTCATTTCCATCAGGAGAAGCTTGTGCCATGATTCTCCTCTGGGAATGCCGCCATTCAACTCCTCCGCCACCAAACGGAAGAGGTTTTCCGCGGAATTGTAGAAATCGTGAATATAGGATCCTTCGGCCCGAAGTTCATGACCATTGCTCTGCACAGGATTCTTTTGCAATAGGTCTTTCAGCGCCTCAAGGTTTCTGTCTATAAATTTGCATTCCTGTTCAAAGAAAGAGCGAAGCGATGCATAAGCGGATAGTCTCTGTCGTTCAGGGTCCAATGGTTTTGCTCCTTGATAAAATATAGTCTCTCTTTTCCGGATACACGGAGGCCAGCGGAATCAAATCTATCTTTATGGGAAAATACTTTTCGAATTCGGGTTCAATATCAAACGCCTGTGCCGAAGTAAAATTGGTGACGGCAATATCGATGTCGGAATCCTCATGAAATCGTTCGCGCATAAGGAGAGAGCCGGCAACGCGAACATCCTCGGCATGATATTTTTCCCGAAGCATTCGCGCAACATCAAAGGCGATATCCCACGATCTGCAGAACCTCGCTTCAAGCCCGTCGTTAATATCGGGATGCATAGGAATTGAACGAATACTCATGTTCTCTTTGTCTTTCGTCAGGAGTTCAATTTCTCGATGCGAGCAACAGCCATTCCGCCCTCTTTTCAAACGGCAATTCGCCGAGCTTCCGCTGGTCGTCGGAAAGGTAAACTGTGTCGGCGGGAATGGTATACCGCTCAAGGAGACGAACCGATGCCGCCCGGATGCGTTGCGAATCAACCATTATTACTCCGGCGATTGAATATGCAATAACCATTGGTCGCCGTCATGGCAAAATGGTGCAACAATTTACGCATGTGACGTTGCCGGAGTAATAAGATTCTCCTCCTGCAAAGGCGTCGCCGCAACACAAAGAAAATGTGCAAAAGCGACGGCTGCTCACGTTTTCTTCCCCGCCGCCGGCAGCAGCCTCAATTCCCTTTTTATTTTCTCTAAAAGATCCCAGTCTTCTCCGGTCTTTTCGGAAGAGCTGAAGGCGTGGATAAAAACAATAAACAGACAGCTCAGGAAAAACAATCCAAATCCCAAAACCAGTGGAAAAAGTCTCTTCTCTTTAAAGGTCTTGTGCAGATACAGAGGATCAAGCACCTTGAACGCCTCCCTGCTTACTATCATTTCTTTCTCGATCTCGGTCGAAAGGAGACTAAGAATTTTCGTCCTGAGCAGCGGATCGGCGATGGTAACAAGCTCGCTGTCGAGGTATGCCACGTTCTCTTTAGCCTCGGCCTGGACTTTTGTCCTGATATATTCATTGAGATAGTCCAGATACGTCGCGGCAAGATTGTTGGTGAATGCGGAGTCTCTTGATTGAATGGACATGACGATTACGTTTCTTTTGCTGTCTTTGGTCTTCTTCAGAAATTTCGCCTTTATAAAACCACCGATATCCAGCGGTTTCGGTTGAACAAACTTCGGCGTCCACGCACCCGTGGCTTGGTCCCAGTATTTCTTGTACGCCTTTGGCCATTGATATTTGTAAATAGCCGGCAGCAAGGAATATGTTTCCACCAATTTTGCGCCGAAATCCCTGCTGTCAAGTATCATGTCCATGGTATTCAGGCTTGCGCTGCCTTGATCGAGGTTGAGCTGGCTTGCAACGATGCCGCCGAGCGCGCCGAGCTGGGCCAGTGAGGTGGATTGCTGGGATTCCCGCTCCTTGGGAGCAATAATCGTTTCCGCGACCCATGTTGGTCCCTTGATAAGCGCGGCGACATACCCGGCCACGAGCCCCAGCAGAGTGAGCCCGACTATGAGCTTCTTGTGTTTGACAAGAGCGTAGATGTATTCAAGCAGGTTGATCTCGTCGGGGTCGTGGGGTCTTGATTGTACTGCTTGGGCGGATTGGTGGTTTTGGTTGAGATCCATGGTGAACGGGTTCCTGGTTAAAGATTATCTGTTGAAAAGCACGCTGTTCGGTAAAGACAATCCGCAGTCATTTTATCGGCAGTTTGTTCTGAACCAATAAAATACGCTGCGTGGCAAAGGCTTGTGGCCAAAAATCAACATTTCGATGATAGCGATAGGTGGAGCTTCAAATGACGGGAAATCCGGGGTTCCATAAATCATTTCCCATACCGGCTTTTTTCCAGTTCTTTAAGAAGCGGCCTCCAATACAGCCTGTCTGCGTCCCGCTCCTTTTCTTCTTCTGCCATCAACGCGCTCGTCAATGCTTCTTCCGTGCAGCCCGGTAACAGGCAAAGTAATCGTCGTTGTTTTCTCAATTCCTTGACCCTATCCGGATGTTGAGAGCACAACATGCGGATAATTTCCGGAGTCCGCGCTTCCGTGAGCCAGAACCGGATGTTTTCGGGTGAACTACGGTCTTTGTTTTCAAGGTAATGGGCTTCAACAAGGCGTCTGATATGTGACCAGTCTTTATCGCGCTGGGTTTTCTTAACTTCAATGAGATCCGGAAGCGATATAACATCCACGGCAAGGCCATCGCTCAGTTTCAACGTAGTGCGACGCTTCCATAGCGTTTCGAAAGAAGGAGCATTGCGCATTACCGACATGATATCGAGGCGCATGTCCCTCGCTCCCGGATGCTTGCATCGAAAATGTATTGCGTGTCCCTTTAGAAGATGTTCTATCGAAAGTTGGGGAACGGCTATGAGCTCGGCTTGCAATTCCGTAAGCGCCGCATCCAGGCTTCCAAGGTTTTTCCGGTCGGGCAAAATTGCAATATCAGTGTCACGGCTGAACTCAGACCCGCCGTACAATACGCACGCCTGCCCGCCCATCAGCAGAAAACGCACCCGGCAGCCAAGCAGAACGGAAAGGACTTTGATAATCGGGTTCGGGGTCAAGGCTACCTCCGGTTTTCCGGTAGAAATCCCATAATTTCTTTGTTTCTGTCCAGCGATCTTGAGGACTGAGTGCGTACCAGGATCTCCATTCGTCACTTTCTCCAATGGGGATTGCAGCCTGCCGGCGCGGTCTTTTTCTTGAAAGCATGTAGCGGGCAAGACGTTCCATATCTTCAACGATCTTGATTTTTTCCCTTATCGACAGCGCTCTGAAATGCCGCACCTGTAACTTCACTCCGCTGTCCCAATCGGGAAGGTGTTTCCGGATTGTGCGCTTATCCATTGCGCGCTTCTTTTTGAATGATCCGGAGATGGGTGACGTCGTCCCGGTCCTTGTCGCGACCGGCCTTCTTTTTCATGGCGATGAGTGTGGCAATGTTCACATATCGAAACAGGGCGCCCTTAGACAACTCCTCTTCGACTGCGATGGAATATTGTGCGTTAAAATCAAACGGTTCCTTTACAAATATATCAACCGGCGTGTCGGCATGTCTGTCGCTGAAGAGGTTGAGAACCATCATGCCTTTGTTTCTGATCCAGCTTTCCCGGAGTTTGCGGTCCGCGAACTGTTGCCCCGTCACCGGAACCTTGGGCTTGTAGCCAAGGCGCTCAAGGGCGGAGAATCCTCTCAGAATGTTGTCATTAGTCAACTGAAGCACAAGATCGAGATCATAGGTGAGTCTTCCGTATCCGTGCGCAACCACCGCCATGCCGCCCACAACGAGGTACCGCACCTTGTTCTTATTCAACGCTTTCACGATTTTTTCAAATGTCGCAAGTTTCATTCGATAGCAACCGTCACCCCTGTGTATAGCCGGGAGATACGAATGTGCGGGCAGGGCGCTCCTTGCCCCCGTCGGCGGCACCCGCTTCCCGCCTCAGACCGTTCTTTCTTATCAACAGATCCGTCTTCCGCGCGCAATGATCGCAACCCGCCGCTCGCCGCTATTGGGCCGAAACTTCCTGCTCGAGCTGGGCTATTTCCTTGCGGATTTCGCCGTATTCCCGCAACCGGCGCTGCAGATACTCGCGCGTTATCCTCAATTTTTCCTTGACGCCTGCAGGAGTGAGGATGTACTGCCACCGTATCTTGTCCGGATTGTTCTTGAGCTTGTTCGCTTTGATGATGCCTTTTTCGATGAGTCCGGCAAGCACGTAGTTCGCCTTGCCGAGGCTTATGTCAAGCTTGAGCGCAAGGCTGCGCTGGGTATGCGAAGGGTTTTGCTCGATTTCCCGGATAATCTTGTATTCTATCATTGCTGTAGCCTTGCGGGAAAACGATCATTTAAAGAGCCGCTTTTCCGCTTGGTATTTGCCCGTTTGGCTGCTCCGGTTTTCGGGCGCGGCTCGAACTCCGTGTTCAATCATTGAACAAAATATGCTATTCCATCATACAAATGCAACCGCAACGTTTTCAAGGAAAATGTTTACGCTGTGGCAAGACGAAGCCCACAGCTTGGGGTCGGTGGACTCGCCATCGCAGCGGACAGCTCATTGAAGGGCTTTGGTGATCTCCGCGATAATCGAGTCCTGCTCTCGCTCTTCGAGATACGGGTGCATCGGCAGGCTGAAGATCTTTGCCGCAATTTGCTCCGCGACAGGAAACTGTCCTTTTTGGTATCCCAGGAACGCGAATGCTTTCTGCAGATGAAGCGGCTTTGGATAGTAAATGGCCGTGGGTATTCCCTTACCTTTCAATCGGGCCGTCAGTTCCTCGCGATGTTCGCTTTGCACGGAGTATTGGGCCCAGGCGGAGCGACACTGCTCCGGAATATGGGGCACCGTCACTGTGCCCTGCAAGCCGGCTGAATATCGCCCGGCCACGACCTGCCTTTTCGCCATTTCTTCTTCAAAGATTTCCATCTTTGCAAGTACCACGGCCGCCTGGATCGTGTCCATTCGCCCGTTGATGCCGATTCGCGCATTTTCGTACTTGTCATTCCCCTGGCCGTGGATCCGTAAAGATTTGAGGCTATCGATCGTTTCCTCGTCATTACAGAATACCGCGCCTCCGTCTCCGTAACAGCCGAGAGGTTTTGCGGGAAAGAAGCTCGTTGCGGCCGCGTTTCCAAACGAACCCGCTCTTTTCCCGCTGCGCACTGCGCCGAAACTCTGGGCGGCATCCTCAAGCACAAACAGACAGAATTCCCGGGCTACACTATCGATTGCATCGTAGTCCGGGCACAATCCGAAAAGATCGACCGGGATTATGGCTTTCGGTTTTAGGGCCGTTGGTATTCCCGGCGAAACTCTTTCGCCGTTCTTGACGGATACAATCGCCCGGCGAAGCTTTTGCGCGTCGATGTTGTACGTCTTTTCGTCGATGTCAACAAAGACCGGCGTTGCGCCGAGCAGCGATATCACTTCCGCGGTCGCAATAAAGGTGAACGTCGTGGTGAACACCGCGTCGCCCGGCCCAACGCCTTTGGCCATCAGCGCCATGAGCAACGCATCGGTACCGCTCGAACAAGAGAGGCAGTGCTTTGTGCCGACATACCGGGCGAGGACATCTTCAAGTTCGGTGATTTCCCGGCCCATGATGAAGCCGGCGCGGTCAAGAATTTCATTGATCCGTTTCTGCACGGAAGGTTTTATGCGCTGATATTGTTTTTTCAAATCAATGAAGTCCATGATTCCTTTCAACACGCTACCGGCCGCGGCCGTGCGGGCGGTGGATCTTCGCTCTCCGGATGTGTGACGTAAGGGTTCGAGGTTCCCGCGCAAACGGGCGCGTTGCTTTTTCTATGCATCTTCCATGATTCTAAGAGGCATGATGAGAAAGAGATCTTCGCTTTTCTGATCCGTTTCCTTGCCGTATTCCGGATAAATGAGACAAGCGCTGATGTGGGTGTTCATCTCGATCCGTATCTTCGGCACCGAAATGATACCGAGAATTTCCATGAAGTATTGGGCGTTGAATCCGACGGCATGCTCGGGGCCTTCGTAGTCCGCGGGAACGATTTCCCGCGCTTCGCCGCCGATGTCCCTGTTGAGGACGATCACCTCGAGCTTGGCGTGGCGAAAGAGGAACTTGACCAGATGCGTCTTCTGGTTTGACAAAACGGAAACCCTTTTTACCGCCTCAAGAACCGCGTTCTTTTCCAGGACGGCCTTCTTCGGATTGACCTTGGGAATTGCTTTTTCGTAATCCGGGTACGGGCCTTCGAGGAGCTTGGAACACATTCGAATGCCGTCAGCCTCAAAAAGAACGTATTTCTCGCCGAGCGTCACCGCAATCGGGTCCTGGGGCTTGCCCTGATCGATGACGCGCGCAAAATGCAACAGCGTCTTTGGGGAAACGATCATGGAAACGTTCTTTTCAAGAGCGTCCTCCCTTTTCCAAAAACAGCCACCAAGACGATGCCCGTCGGTGGCGACCATTCCGCTCCTGCCCCGATCCAATTTCCACAGCACTCCGCACAAAGAAGTCCTCGATTCATCTCGCGAAACCGCAAAGCTGCTTTTCAAAATCATATCCTTAAGGCATTCGGACTTTACCGTAAAGTCAATTCCGTCCTTTATTTCCGGAAATGAAGGAAAGTCCTCCGCCCCTATTCCGGCCAGTTTACAGGAAAATCCTTTTTTGCTGTCAATAATCAACACGTTGACATCAATGGTGAACGTTATGTCTCCTTCGGGAAGTTCCCTCACGATTTCGAAAAGCTTCCTTGCGTTCACGGTTATTTCCGCTTCGCCGTCACACGCCGCGCCTGCCGAGACTGCAATCGAATGATCAAGATCGGTTGCCGTCACGAGCACCTTTGCCTTTGAAAACGATAGTTTGAAATTCGACAGGATTTGCAAGGATGTCTTTAGGGGAATTATCGGGTAACTCTTCTGAATAACTTCGTAGATGCTGTTTTTAGAAATTACGCATTCCATTTGTGTCTGCGCCTTTCCGGTTGATGCGGATCCTCGACGGAACTCGTGCAGTATCATATATCCCTGCCGAGGCCTATATTTCTATTTCAAAATATATATAAACAAATAGTGATAAAAATAGATTTGTTGATAGTGCGATAAATAGATGTAAAGTGTTGAAATAAAAGACCCGGTTCTGTTGATAGTGTGTGAAAGAGAGTGCGTAAGATGGTGCTGGGCTTGGTAGTGGCGGTCGTTAGCCGGCCGCCAACATCATGTCCACAGGATAGTGTGGAATGAAGAGGGTGGGCAATAGAGCGAGCGGGCCGCTCCCTGTGCTGCATCAGACGCTTTTTTCTTTCGAAAGAAGGGAAACGATGGTCGCAATGTCGGTCGAAAGGGATTTTTCGGTCCTTCTGAGAGCATCTATATGGCGGATGGCATGAATCACGGTGCTGTGGTCTCTGCCGCCAAAGTGCAAACCGATGGATTTTAGCGAATAATTGGTAAAAGACTTGACTATGTACATTGCCACTTGTCTGCAAAACGCCACTTCTTTGCGGCGATTTTTTTCCCGGACGTTGTTCAGGGGAACCTTGTAAAAGTCCGCAACGGTTTCGATGATCTTTTCTATGGAGAACCGGGTTCTTTCCTGTTTCTGCGAGCCCTCAAGGATCGATTGCACCAGGTCCATCGTGATGTCGCGCTTTGTTATTGAGGAATAAGCGAGAAGTCTGATGATGATGCCTTCGAGTTCCCGAATATTGGAGGATACCGATTCGGCTATGAGCAAAAGAATGTTTTCCGGGATATTCAGCTTATCCTGTTCCGCCTTTTTCTTGAGAATGGCCACTCTGGTTTCGAGGTTGGGCGGCTGAATATCCACGCAGAGGCCCCACTGGAACCTGGAGACAAGCCGATCCTGGAGGCCCTTGAGCGAATGTGGAGGGAGATCGGACGTGAGGACAATTTGCCGCTGGTTCTGGTACAACGTGTTGAAAATGTAAAAGAACTCCTCCTGCGTACTTTCCTTTCCGGAGAGAAACTGGACGTCGTCCAGCAGCAGGACGCTGGCCGATTTGAAGCCGTCGGAAAATTTTCTCGTGCTGTTGTTTTTTATTGCATCGATGAAATTGAAATAGAATTCCTCCGAAGAGGAATACGCGACCCGGAGGTCTTTTCTTTGTGAAAGCAGGAGGTTACCGACGGCCTGCAGGAGATGGGTCTTGCCGAGGCCGACGCCGCCATAAATGAGCAGCGGATTGAATTTGGTCTTTCCGGGAGCATGCGCCACGGCGAGCGCCGCGCTCTTTGCGAACTCGTTTCCCGGCCCAACCACGAAACAATCAAAGGTGAAGTTGCGATTGAAGAACGTTGTGGATGGCGGTGTTTTCAACGGCAGCGGAGGAGCGGTTTTTTTTTCGGGCGGAGGCGGCGGTGCAACCGCTGAATCGGAATCAACGACAAGGAGGATTTCGTCCAACGCCGGAAGGTGCGTTCTTGCCACCGCAAGAATTCTTGTTTTGTAATGTTGTTCAAGGAAATCGAGAACAAACTGGCTGGGGACGGCCACCACAAGCTTTGTGCCGTCTCTTATTTCCCCGGCACAAAGGGGACGGAACCATGTTTCAAATGAGGCGGAGTCCACCAAGCGAGAAATGTCGGAGAGAATGTTTTCCCAAAGGGCTGCCAGCATAGTACACCGCTTGCGCAAGGGCGCACCGCCAGGCGAGACGCCTGCGGGCGTTTCGAAAATCGCAAAGAAACCATTCGATGTGGGGATCGGAATTCCGCCCGAGCTGTTACCCGGCGGGTCTGTTCTTCGCTAAGAAACTACATAAGAAACCGGGAAAAATCAATTGCAAGCGTTCCGAATACTGTTAAAATGCTTTGACAGTCTGTAGTGACTGAAATCATTTTTAGAGGCACGAAAGGAAAATTTTTATGAAAAGAACATTTCAGCCTTCAAAGAGGAAAAGGACAAATACGCACGGATTCAGAAAAAGGAATTCAACCAAATCCGGCAGGAAGGTTCTCAAAAAGAGGAGGGCCAAGGGGCGCAAACGCCTCTCGGCATCAGACAAATAAGCCGCTTGAAAACGCGCATGGTGCAAGGGGCGCGAAGGTTCCGGATTGCTTCGAGAAGGGAGATATCCTTTCTGTGGAGGACAGGTTCGCGATGGATGTGCTCCGCCTTCACGATTATTTTTCTGAATCGCTCGTTTGAATGCGACAGAGCGGCGTTTATTGTGGGCAAGGCCAATGGGAATGCAGTTCAGAGAAACAGAACAAAGAGAATTCTGAGAGAGATATTTCGTAAGAACAAGAGCAGCACCCCACCCTTTTTTGATATCCTCATAAAGCCTGTGGGCAAGAATTTGCCTTCTGCGGAAGAACTAAGAAGCAGCTATCTACGATGGAAAACTTTGGCAAGAAAATAGGGACGTTTTTCCTATCTTCTCTCATTATGCTGACGAAAGCCGTGCTTGCGGTTCCTCCGGGGACCTGCAGGTTTTCACCCTCATGCAGCCACTATGCGATGGAGGCGGTTCGAACCTTCCCCATTCACCGGGCAATCGTGCTCATTGCCGTGCGATTGCTGAAATGCACGCCCCTTTCCGTTGGTGGTTTTGATCCGGTGCCCACAGGGCGTGGAAAGGTTTGCGGCCGTGAATAAGAATACGCTGCTCGCATTTGTCCTGATACTTCTTACGTTTGTCGGCTTCAGCCTGTACGAAAGCCATTCTGCAAAAAGAAACCGGGCGGCCGCGGCGTCATCCGGATCCGCAAAACTCCCGGTAGCCGAAAGCAGCCTACCGGCCAAACAGCAGATCGCGCCGAAAATTACCCGGGAAACGTCATCGGTGGCGATCAGCGCCGGAGCCGACACCTCGCGTTCGCGTGCGACGGCAGGGGACACCGCGTGGATCGACAACGGCAAAATGCTCTGCGGGATTGCCGAAGTCGGTGCGAGAATAGTCTCGCTTAAGATGAAAGATTATGGCTACGACAGGATTTCGCCAAAGGGTTTTGATGCCAGGGAGCGCGTCGACCTCGTGGCGCGGTCACTGGTGGGTGGTGGAAATCTAAGCATAGATGCTGAAAACTATGACGCGAAACTCTTTAAGCTCCAGGATACCGTCAAACGGATCCGCATCGGGAGCGGACAAAAAGCATCTCTTTCATTTGCATACCGCACCGCCGCTGGCGCCACCGTCATAAAACGATATTCCTTTGAGGGTGGTTCCTACCGGATCGGGCTGGACGTTTTGTCTCCGTCGCTGGACGGCAAGAGCATTACCGTAAGCTGGCGGTGCGGGATTACGGAAAGCGAATATTTAAAAGGGGCCTCCGCGCAGAACAGTGGCGCGTATGTAAACGAACAGCGAAAAGTGCATGTGTTCGACGGGAAAAGCATAGAGCACATTCAGATAAAAAGGCCGGACGACAAGATTGACCCGAAGACGGGGTTCTACAAATGGGCGGCACTCACGTCAAAGTACTTCACGGTTGCGCTTGTTCCGGACACCGTGAAAGACGCGGACATATCCATCGAAGGATACGATTCCAAGGAATACGACGATGTGAAGGCGGAGGGCAAAAAAGGGCCGATTGTGGATTACTCCGTATCAATCAAGCGCACCGGCGATGGGTCGCGAGAAGGATACTGGTTGTTTGCCGGGCCCAGCAAGCTTTCACTTCTTCGCTCGTACCACGCCGGTCTGGAGAAAGTCCTTTTTGGCGGATGGGAAGTGTTTTTGCGGGCCGACCTTTGGTTTCCGTACATCTGCGAAGTGCTGCTGTGGTTGCTTGTGTATATCAACAACCTTGTGAAGGACTACGGCGTCACCATCATCATTCTCACGATCATCACAAGGGTCATTACCTATCCCCTTTCGCAGAGCAGCATGAAATCGATGAACCGGATGAAACTCCTTCAGCCGAAAATCAACCATATTCGCGAACGGTACAAGACGAACCCCAAAAAGATGAACGAAGAAATCATGGCGATGTATCGGGAGGAAGGCGTCAACCCGCTCAACCCCGGCTGCCTGCCTATGTTTCTGCAGATGCCGATCCTGATTGCGTTGTACGTCGTTCTTCAGAAGGCAATAGAGTTGAGGGGCGCGCACACGGTATTGGTGCCGTGGGTAAAAGACCTTTCGCAGCCGGAAATATTTGTCGCTCTTCAAAGCATACCTTTTGTGGGAGGGCTTTTCCCGAACGGATTACCCTGGTATGGAAACGGAATTGCCATCATGCCGGTGATAATGGCTATCCTCACCTTTATACAAAACAGGATGACCATAAAAGATCCGAATCAGAAAGCCATGATTTATTTCATGCCGATCTTCATGCTTGTAATATTCAATAACCTGCCCGCCGGGCTTGTTTTCTACTGGACATTTTCCAACGCCCTCGGCATACTTCAACAATATATTCTCAACAGGAGCATGGAAAAAGAGGCCGTTGCATATCGGGCCGCGGCGGAAAAAAATCAGCGATCCGGCAAGAAGGCCCGAAAGTAGAATCCTACACGCAGCCTTCGGCCCCGGGAGCCGAAGGAAATTTTTGGCTCCACGGGATCGCAGTGAACACAAAGACAATTGCAGCTCTTTCGACTCCCCAAGGAACGGGGGCGATTGCCATCGTTCGCGTTTCCGGCCCCCGCGCGATTTCCGCACTGGAAAAATGTCTCGATCCATTTCCCGAGTTTCACAAAAGCAAGCCTCAGTGCGTTCGGCTCTACAGGATAGTCTCACCCCGCACGGGGAAAATTGTCGATCAGATTACGGCAGTCAAGTATGAGGCCCCGCATTCGTTCACCGGCGAGAACATGGTTGAGCTGTTTTGCCATGGCGGGAGGATTGTCGTGGAAAAAGTGCTTTCCATACTGGTTGACGAGGGTGTGGACATTGCAAAGAGAGGTGAATTTACAAGACGGGCATTTCTCAACGGCAAGTTCGACCTCCTGAAAGCCGAGTCGATTCTGGGGCTCATCGAAAGCAGTACCGAGAAGGAATATACCGCATCGTTAGAGGCATACATGGGCGGCTCTACCGCCAGGGTTATTCGTTGGAAAGAGAGTGTAAAGAATGTGCTTCGGGATATTGAGGCCGCAATAGAATTTCCGGAAGAGGCTGATGTGAAAAAGTCAAACAGGGGACACATTGAGCGGATAGCGGAAATCAGGAAAGAAATTGAAATGGAGGCCAAAAAGAGGCTGCAGAGCCACATTATAGAAAAAGGAATAGTGGTGCCCGTTGTGGGCGTTGCAAACGCAGGCAAGTCTTGTTTTTTCAATATGTTGCTGGGGTTTGACAGATCCATTGTTCATAGTGAAGAAGGAACAACCCGCGACGGGATTGGTGAAGACATTGAAATTTCCGGCGAGAAAGTAACAATTCTTGATACGGCCGGGCTCAGGGAAACAAACAACGAAGTAGAACAATTGGGGATTGAGAGAACCTGGGACTATATCCATAAAGCGGCAATGGTTGTTTGGGTAACCCCGGCGGACAGGGACATCACGCCGCAGGAGATGTCGTTGATAAATGATGAGACGCGGGAAAAAATGGTCTGTGTCATAAGCAAGATTGATATTGGTGACCAGGGTGCGAAGAAGAACTTCTGCACGGAAAAAAAAGTCCCATGGATTTGCGCATGTCTCTTGGACTCAAAGGAGCGCGAGCGCCTGGTGGGCTTTGTTGGGGCCAACGTAGAGAAGAAAGCGGGAGTCATTGAAACATCCAGCGTTATTCGAACCATGCGACAGGAGATTATTGCACGCCGGATGATCGGAAATCTCCTTGAAGCGGAAAAAGACGGCAAGGCAGGTGAGGAAATAGTGTCCTTACATCTTCAACGATTTCTTTCGGAAATTGGTGAATTGGCCGGCGGGACCGCAAGTGAGGAGATTCTAGATAGTATCTTTTCTGAATTCTGCATAGGGAAATAAGAAGCATATTTGGTGTGTCGTCCGGCTTTTCCTCAAAGCTTGCTTCGGGGTTCTTTAATTACGCCACAGATCTTCCCCAGGACTGTTCCACATTCATCCCTGAAAGTAAGCACAACAAGAAGCCGCATTCTCACTGCATTTCCGATTCCCCATTTGGTATTTTTAACATGTCCAGGGACTGTTTCACGTGAAACAAGTTCAAGGTGGGCCAACCCATGAAGTTTGATATCATAGTTGTCGGCGGCGGTCATGCCGGCATTGAAGCCGCCCACATTTGCGGCAAGAAGCGGCTTCGAACGCTTCTTGTGACTTCTCATTTAGATCTGATCGGCCAGATGTCCTGCAATCCTGCTATCGGCGGAATTGCAAAAGGGAACATTGTCCGTGAAATTGACGCACTTGGCGGAGTAATGGGCGGGATTACCGACAGGGCGGGGATACATTTTAAGATGCTCAACAGGACAAAGGGCATGGCGGTGTGGGGAAACAGGGCTCAGGCGGACAAGAAATTGTACCGGACCCTGGCGCGCCAAGTTCTTGAAAATCAACCTACCCTCTTTTTGCGGCAGGGGTTGGTTGTGGAAATTCGAACGCAAGGCGGCAGGGTTCGCGCCGTTGTAATGGACAGCGGAGAGGAGATCGAGGCTTCGGCAATTGTCCTGGCCATGGGAACATTTCTCAATGGCGTGGCGCACATCGGGCTCACCTCCTTTGCGTCCGGAAGGCTTGGGGAGCCACCGTCCAGCCGCCTTACGGAATCGTTGAGAGAATGCGGCATTGAGTGCGACAGATTAAAGACCGGAACGTCCCCAAGGATCGACGGCCGCACGGTGGATTATCAAAAGATGGAGGTCCAGGAAGGAGACGAATCGCCCTGGCCGTTTTCTTTTTCCTCAAACTATAAACCGCAGAACAGGGCCGTCTGCTGGGTGACCAGATCGTCGGCGCAAACTCATGAAATTATCCTTTCCAATCTTCACAGGTCGCCTCTGTACACCGGAAAGATCAAGAGCGTCGGTCCACGGTACTGTCCATCAATCGAGGACAAAGTGGTGCGGTTTGGAGAAAGGGATGGTCATACATTATTTTTAGAACCTGAGGGACTGGGCACGAGCGAGATGTATCTCAATGGATTGTCAACGAGCCTGCCTTTTGATGTCCAGGTTCTCATGGTGCAAAGTGTTCCGGGGCTGGAACGCGCGTCTATTATGAGGCCGGGATACGGAATAGAGTACGACTATTTTCCACCAACACAGCTGTTGCCGAGTCTGGAATCCAAGAAGGTTGAAAATCTGTTCTTTGCGGGTCAGATCAATGGGACGTCCGGGTATGAAGAAGCAGCATGCCAGGGCCTGGTAGCCGGGATCAACGCAAGCGGAAAGATTCTTGGAGAGGAGCCGCTGATACTGGGCAGGGACACCGCGTATACCGGCGTGCTCATTGATGATCTGGTCACTAAAGGAACGCGGGAACCGTACCGGATGTTCACCTCTCGCGCCGAGCATCGTCTGATGCTCCGTCAGGATAATGTCGACGAGCGCCTGATGCCTGTTGCAGCGAAAAAAGGACTGATCACTCAAGATGTGTTTGAAGAAAGAAAAAGAATCTGGGACGAGAAAGAGCTTCTCAGGAAGAAAATATCCGCGGCCAGGATTGTGCCTGAAGATTGGAACCGTGGAAAAAAGGATGCTTCTTCGATCAGGACAACAGCAAGGGCCGAAGCCTTGTTAAGAAGGCCGGAAGTAAGAATTGAGGAAATACTTGACGCTATCGGTGAGAGAATTGAAGATCGGGAAATTCGGTCCGGAGTCGAGGCGGACATCAAATACAGCGGATTCGTCGAAAAAGAAAAGGAACAATTGGAGAAATTCCGCAGAATGGAGAACGAAAAGCTTCCGGAAAATGTTGATTACGAACGAGTGGAGGGGCTCCTGACGGAATCGAGAGCCAAGCTTGCAAAAGTGCGGCCGGTATGCCTGGGGCAGGCATTGAGGATTCCCGGGGTAACGCCGGCGGACATATCTGTTCTTATGGTATATTTGTCAAAACTCAAGAATGTTTCACGTGAAACAACGGTGCACAAATGAACAAAACCAGCAAAGTTTACATGGAACGAGCAAAGCAGAGTTACGAGCTCAAAGAACTTGAACGGCTTGGGTTGACGCCCACGCTGGAACAGCGAGACATGATTCTCAAGTTCATCGCAGTGCTTCTGAAATGGAATGCTGCCGCCGGCCTCATTTCGCCCGGAGACGAAGACCACCTTTTCTTGCGGCATTTTTGTGATTCTCTGCAGCCGCTTCTTCTTTTCGGGTTCAAGAAGAACGCGAAAATTTTGGACATCGGATCGGGAGGCGGATTTCCATCAATTCCAATCAGGATTTTCAGACCCGATTTAACCTTTGTTCTGACGGAATCAAACAGAAAAAAGTGCATGTTTCTCACGCAAGTAAAAACCGACCTTCTGCTTGAAAACGTGGATGTGTACACAGGAAGGGTGGAAAAACTGCCAATGCCGGAACGGCGATTCGACTACGTGATAAGCCGGGGGCTGGGGACAATGCAGAAATTTTCTCAACTTGCAAGGCGTCTATTGGCGCCGGATGGTCACATGTACACGTTTAAAACAAAGCAATTTGCCCAAGAATTGGATACTATCACATCAAGCAAGGACAAGGACGGCATCAAAATAAGTGAGATCGCCGAATACGATCTCGGAAACCAGATATTCGGTCTTAATCTGGTTTCGCTGGAATTGATGAAATAGCGGGCCGGTTTAATATCAAGGCTCCGGGGCGACCACAATCAAGTCGCGCCCCTCTACCCATTCTTGCAGTACAACTCAGAGTGAAGTACATAATCCCCAAACCGATCAGAGAGAATGAAGAGTAAACGGCTTTAGGAAAGGTTTCTTTTGGGAAGAATAATTGCGGTATGCAATCAGAAGGGCGGTGTGGGAAAAACCACCACGTCAATCAATCTTGCTGCGACACTTGCCGTCGCCGAACATAAGACGCTGCTGATAGATATGGACCCTCAGAGTAATGCCACCACAGGAGTCGGGGTCGAAAAGAAAAACACGGAACACTCCATGTACGAGGTCATCACTCGCAGGAAAAAGCTGGACAAGGAAATCTCGCTTTCGGACATTATTCTTGCCAGCAAAGACATGAAGTTCTTGTTTGTGGCCCCGGCCAGTCCCGATCTTGCCTCCGCTGAAATTGAGCTTGTCAATGTTATTGCGAGAGAAAAATGCCTCAAGAACGCCGTCGATCCGATACGCAACGAGTACGAATACATCATTATCGATTCGCCCCCGTCCCTCGGACTCCTCACCGTCAACATCCTCGCCGCCGCAGATTCCGTCCTCATCCCGATTCAATGCGAGTATTATGCGCTTGAAGGTCTCGCGGAACTTCTTCATACCGTTCGCCTGGTCCAGAAGAACCTCAACTCCAAACTCGTGATCGAAGGCGCCCTGCTTACCATGTACGACGGCAGGCTCAACCTCTCTCGCCAAGTTGCCGAGGACGTACGGTCTTGCTTCTCGGGAAAAGTTTTCGAAAGCGTTATCTCCCGAAACGTCAAGCTTTCCGAGGCCCCCTCGTTCGGAAAGCCCATTATTCTCTACGACATCATGTCCTCCGGATCCGAAAACTATTTGAATCTTGCAAAGGAAATCATGCACAATGGCTAGCGGTCATTCTCGAAGAGCGCTGGGAAGGGGCCTTTCAAACCTTATTCCGCAGGACAGCGAAGAAAACGGAAGCGACAACGAAGTGGTTCTGGTCGACAGCAATTCCATCCGTCCAAACCCCTTCCAGCCGCGGCGGGAATTCAACCAGGGAGAATTGGAAGGCCTGGCCGAGAGCATAAAAAGCCAGGGCCTTCTCCAGGCCATTATACTGAGGAAGAAAGTTGACGGATACGAGATAATTTCCGGTGAGCGCAGGTTCCGTGCCCTCCGGCATCTTGGTCACGACAAGATTCCGTGCGTCATCAAGCCGAAGGTGTCGGATCGAGAAATGATAGAAATGGCTCTCGTGGAAAATATCCAGCGGGAAGACCTGAATGAAATTGAACAGGCTGCGTCGTATCAGCGCCTTCTGCTTGAATGCGGCCTTTCCCACGAAGACCTGTCGAAGAGAGTAGGTAAGAGCAGGAGCGCCGTTACCAATTCGCTTCGACTCTTGAAACTACCGGGACAACTTCAAAGCTTACTGATGCATGGCGAGATAAGCATGGGGCACGCGAGAGCGCTGCTGTCAATAGAGGATACCCAAAAGCAATTAGAGCTGGGCAAAAGGATCGTCTCGCACGGACTATCGGTGCGCGAAGCGGAGGAAGCGGTGCAGCTGGGCAGGGAAAAGCGACTGCGTGCCGGGAGCAGCGGGGCAGGGAAACGCGCCCCGGGCGAGAACGACCCAAACGCCGCCACGCTCATTGAGAAAATGCAGTACAAATTCGGGACCATGGTTTCAATTGTCAATTCACATAACGACAAGGGCAAAATCGTCATTCACTTCTATGGCAGAGCCGATTTTGACCGGATTGTCGACCTTCTTGCGCGCGGGTAAGCGCGCGGGTAAGCGCGGGGCCGGGAACAGTCGGAAACACTCATCGCCCGTTGTCGGGCGGCAAAAGTCACCCCATGCAGCAGAAAAAAAAGTATTACACCATCATGTTTATTCCGGAGGGCAACACCCGGACCTTCTCGATGCATGTCCACAAAACCATCGTTTATTCTCTGGCGTTGTTTTTCTTGGTTTTTCTTGTCGGATTCGTCCTTCTTGTCGTGAAGTCCGGAGAAATCGCCGCAAAACTCCAGTTGGTCTACATCCTCACGAGCGAAAACAAGCGCCTGAAGGAAGAGAACAAAAAGGTGACCTACGTTGCGGAAAGACTGGACAGAATAGAACAGCTCGGCCGGTACCTGCAGAGAATCGCCGGAACATCCGCTGCCGATCAGAAGAAGAGCCAGGGCGCGACGGCGGGAGCCAAGGGGGGTCGCGACGAAGCGGCGCTTCTGACCAGTGTGGACGAAACGCTCGACAGCGTGCAACGATCTTCCACAACGGATACCGGCGCGGACCGCCGGCGCGGGGCGGCCACCGAAGTATACGTTGCGGCGCTTCCCAACATACAGCCGGTAATTGACGGATGGATAACGAGGAGATTCCTGGCCGAAGCCAACGACACGGAACAAGCGCACAACGGCGTCGACTATGCAGCGACACAGGGAACGCTTATCCGCGCAACGGCCCCGGGCATCGTGGAAGACGTTTTCAACGACAGATATTTCGGACTCATGCTGACGATAAAGCATGGATTCGGAATGTCCACAAGGTATGGCCACTGCTCGCAGATTCTCGTATCGAAGGGAGATCACGTGGAGCGGGGCCAAACGGTTGCCCTTGTGGGAAATACGGGCAGGTCCAGCGCCCCGCATCTTCACTACGAGGTCCTTAAGGACGGCAGAAACGTTGATCCGGCAAAGTATATCTTCAGCAACGAAGACAAATGAGAAGGAGAGAAGCATGGACAAAAGTAATGACAAGGGACTGCACACGATCATGGGTGAAGGAACTTTGCTTGAGGGAACACTGACGGTTCCGCACAGTGTGCGAGTTGACGGGGTCCTCAAGGGCAAGCTTGAAACAACGGAAACGCTTACGGTTGGCACAACGGGACACATAGAAGCGGATATCATTGCCAAAAACGCCATTATCGGCGGAACAGTGCGCGGAAACCTGTCCGTGGAAGACCGGGTTGAGTTGGAGGCGAACGCTTCGCTTATCGGCGATCTCAAGGCGCGCGACCTCATCATTAACGAAGGAGCCACCTTTCACGGCAACTGTGCCATGGATCTGGGAAAAAATGTCAAAGTGTGATTTGTCTCAAGGAATTTGCGATCTGGATAAACACAGAAATTTGAAGGGCAGAATTATTATTTCAGTACATAATGTGGATAACAATCAGCCTGCAGATTTTGCCCAACATGATATATATCAAGAAGTTTCTGACAGAGCCGGCATGGTCTAACAAGTTATCAACACCTTTCACATTCATAAAGCCGGCTTTGTTGATAACCTGTGCCTATTGCTTAAAGCCCCCGATTATCAAATAGAAACAAAATCAAGTCAAATTAATGATTTGCGGCCGGTCGAATTTTTCCTCTTGTAAACACATCCCTTGCTCCGCTATCCATCAGAAAAGTGTGTGGTGCGCCGATTTCGTTGATGAGCTAATCGCTATGGGTTAAATTCCTCGAAGCGTGCTTCGGCTTTAACTCACCCCTCCTCGCTTCGCTCGGTTTCCCCTCTCTTTTCCTTCTTCATGGATGCCCGAAGGAGCACAAGAGAGGGGATTAAGGGGTGAGTTGTAAGTTCAGGATACCTCGAAAGTTGCTTCTGGGTAGTTCATTCGTCGATTGCAACAATAATGGGGCTGGCGGAAAAAGGGAATGCGCGAATAGCTATTCGAGACTCCTCATGACTTTTTCTGCAGCCAAAGCGGGATTACCATCCTCGGTCACCGCGCGGCCGATCACCAAAAGAGTGGCGCCGTTCTGCAGCGCCTCCTTTGGCGTTGCCACACGCTTCTGATCGTGGGGATCGCCATGCGGAAGCCTGATGCCCGGCGTAACAATTTCAAACCCATCCGGCAGCAACGGCTTGACATGAGGAAGGTCGGCCGCGGAACAAACGATACCGTCGAGAAGCGCGTCCACTGCGCGAAGCGCAAGAATCTTGATGTGTTGTTCCATGGCAACCGACACATTGAGCTCGTTGAGCAATGCGGACGCGTTGATGCTCGTAAGCAAGGTGACGCCGACGATCTTGGGCGGAGTAAGGCCTTCGTCGTTGGCGGCGCGAGCCGCGGCACATGCTGCCTTCATCATCTCCGTGCCGCCCTGGGCATGCACGGTGATGTAGTGGACGCCCAGGCGAGAGGCGGCACTCACCGCGTTTGCCACGGTTTGCGGAATGTCATGAAACTTCAGGTCGAGGAAGACCCTGCGGCCAGATTCGAATACCACGTCGAGAATGGAGGGGCCAAAACGAGTGTACAGCTCAAGACCCACCTTAAAGGTGCCAAAATACTGTTTTGTCCGGGCCACAAGCGACCGGACTTCTGCGGGTGAATGTAAATTATCAAGCGCGAGGGCGAGAAAATCCGACCGTTCTTTTTCCATGAGAAGAAAATAATCGATGTCAAGGATGCTCCGAAAGGGGTGAAATGCAATGCGTTCAAACGAAGGCAGATTTTTAAATGGTCTTTTTTGACAATGAAGCAGCAGGGAGACCGCGGCGTGTCGATCATGGATTCGAGCAGGGATCTCTGAAAAGAAAGAGCTTCGCCTCCACTCGCGGCAAATTTTTTGATCTCTCTACTGGGAACATGGTCTTTCTCTTGAATAGCGCGCAGATCCGCAGAGCGGCGTGTGCTTGCCACCCAAAGTAGAATTCCCCGTAAAATGGTGTTAGTTCAAAAAATTATGCATGGCGCGAGCAAGACGAAGCTCAGAAGTTAATATAATCAAAATTTTCAAAAAAAGATCACATTCGGAAGAAATAGTTGAAGAAATCCGGTAATTTCCGGGCCGGGAGAGCCTTGAGTGTACGGGATACAAAGGCGCACAATGCAACGGTAAGTTATTTTGCGCGGCTGCGCAGAGAACGTATATTATGCTCGTGCAGCAATAAAAGCATGAGGTGCCGGTGAGCAGTTTTGTTGTTGAGGGCGGCGTCGCATTGAAAGGCTCCGTAGCTTCCTCGGGGAACAAAAACGAGGCGTTACCGGTCATTGCCGCCTCAATGATGTGCTGCGGGACCGTGACGCTCTCCAATGTGCCGGATATCGGCGACGTGCAAAGCATGCTTTCCATTGCGTCTTTTCTGGGGGCAAAGGTTTCGGCAATAAAGAACGGCGCCGTCACGATTGAGGTTGCGGGATCGCCCGCATCTGCCTTGCCTCTCGAATTGTCAAGCATCATCCGCGGGTCAATTCTGTTTGCCTCTTCGCTGCTTGTACGCACCGGAAAAGCCGTGATCCCCCAGCCGGGCGGGGACACCATAGGCCGGCGGAGGCTCGACACGCATTTTCTCGTATTCAAGGCGCTTGGCGCGAAACTTTCCGTGCGCCGCTCCCGCATGTCAAAGGACTCCGCGTCTCGGTTGTACGTTCTGGATGCCGCAAAAGGACTTCGCGGCGCGGACATCTGCCTCGATGAAGCGTCGGTAACGGCAACGGAGAACGCACTCATCGCCGCCGCGGGGGCCCGTGGAAAAACGACCATCGTAAACGCAGCCTCCGAGCCGCATGTGCAGGGGCTGTGCAGGTTCTTGGGGAAGGCGGGAGTGCGGATAGAAGGAATAGGATCAAATGTGCTGACCGTGTACGGAACCGACCGGATTGACGGCGTGGAACACGCCATCGGATGCGACTACATCGAAGCGGGATCGTTTGTCGGCCTCGCCGCGGCGACGCGCTCTCAACTGTCAATTACCAATGTCGACATCGAGCACATGAAAATGATCCTGTTTCAGTTTGCGAGGCTGGGCGTGCAGGTGGAGGTAGACCACCGGCTTCGCACCCTGCTGGTGCCGTCGCGCCAACGCATGAAAACGCGCGGGGACCTCGGCGGCGCCATTCCCAAAATAGACGATAACATCTGGCCGGCATTCCCGGCGGACCTTATGTCGATAATGATCGTTGTGGCAACGCAGGTGCGCGGGACCACGCTTCTGCACGAAAAAATGTTCGAATCGCGCCTGTTCTTTGTTGACAAACTAATAACCATGGGCGCGCAGATCGTGCTCTGCGATCCGCATCGCGCCGTGGTCACCGGGCCGTCGCCGCTCGTGGGAGCAACCCTCTCCTCGCCCGATATCCGCGCCGGCATGGCCCTGCTTATCGCGGCGTGCGCGGCGCGCGGAACCAGCCGCATCCAGAACATAGAGCAAATCGACCGCGGCTACGAGCGGATCGACGCGAGGCTTGCCGCACTTGGCGCACGGATTACCCGTCCTCCCGACCGCCGGGGGAGCGGAAGCGCGTCGGGAAAATTCTAGGACCACACCATGAGACGTTGCAGCGCGGCAGTGATATGCGCCCTGATCGTTGCCGGCTGCGCCGCCCCCATCAAGCAATTCTATCCGGGAACATATTTTCCGGAAGACCGCACCTATCAGAACAAATCGATCGGCTTTTCACTCACCTACCGGGGAAGTTGGGAGCTTGTCACCGACCCCAACCTGATGAAAGAAAACAAGAAGTACGCGCAGGAATGCCAGCAATCGGGTCTGGAATTGCTGTTTGTCGGTTTCACCGCCGAGAAGATGCAGGGAACCAGATGCATCGTTGGAAATCTGAATGAAACCAGCACGGAATGGGCGGACTATGTCCGGCGCATCAACACAACCCGCGTCGACAAGGACTTTGGAACCACCCCGGACACGCTGCACGGCATATCGATGATGCGGTGGGAGTATGCCAAAAACGAAATCAGGTTCGTCGAGTTTTTCTTTTCGGTTGACACCTATAACATTCGCGTTGCATTCTGGACTACGCCGGACTTGTACGATAAGTTTCTTCCCGTGTACAAAGACATTATGAACACGCTGTCGATTACCGACCCGGAATAACCGTTATGCCCACCGGTATGTCGACTCACCGAAAGGATGGCTCATCGTGATAGCAAACAACCTGAGGGTTCTCATCGAGAAACTTGATGACTACTGTACAAAAGCGCTCGAGTCGTCGGTTGGATTGTGCGTCAACCGCGGTCACTACGAGGTTCGCTGGGAGCACCTCTTTATGGAATTTCTCGACGACACGCAGGGAGAGGTTGCAACCATCCTGCGGCAATTCAAGGTGGATGTCGCCACCCTCAAGAAAGCGCTCATCGGGGAGCTTGAGAACCTTGGAAGCGGCAACACCGGGAGACCCTCCTTTTCCCCCCCTCTCCTTGACGGGTTGGAGCATGCCTGGAGCATCAGCACCCTGTGCTACGGATTGCCGGCGATAACCTCCGGGTCCCTGTTCATCGCCATGCTTGAACGCGGGCAATTTTCGATCGCGGGCTATGGGGATGCGCTCAAATCGGTAAACCTTGAGACGCTCAAAAACGAATACGTTTCGATTGTGAAGTCATCCGAAGAACAGCAAGCGGGCCCTTCAGACACCGGCAGGCCGGCAGCCACGCGCTCGCCGGAAGCCGCCCAGGACATCCTGAAACAGTTCTGCACGAATTTCACGCACGAGGCCAAGGCCGGCAGCATAGATCCCATTCTCGGCCGTGACGACGAAATCAGGCAGGCACTTGACATTCTCAACCGGCGGCGAAAGAACAACCCCATCCTTGTCGGTGAAGCCGGCGTCGGAAAGACCGCGATCGTGGAAGGCATCGCGCTTCGCATCGCCACCGGCGACGTTCCCGACAACCTTAAGAATGTGGACGTGTGGGGACTCGATTTGGGGCTGCTGCAGGCAGGCGCGTCTGTAAAGGGCGAATTCGAGAAGCGGCTTAAAGGCGTCATAGACGCCGTAAAGAACAATGCGAAATCCACCATTCTGTTTATCGACGAGGCCCACACGCTCATCGGCGCGGGGGGGGCGGCCGGCCAGGGCGACGCCGCCAACCTTCTCAAGCCGGCGCTCGCGCGGGGCGAACTGCGAACGCTTGCGGCGACGACATGGTCGGAATACCGGAAGTACTTTGAGAAAGATCCGGCGCTTGCGCGCAGGTTCCAGCTTGTGAAGATCGATGAACCGGACGAGGAGACGGGCTGCATCATGCTGCGCGGCGTGGCCGAGAGCTTTGAACGGCACCATGGCGTTCATATCACCTACGATGGCGTCAAGGCGGCGGTTTCGCTGTCGCACCGGTACATCTCGGGCAGACAGTTGCCGGACAAGGCGGTTGACGTACTCGACACGGCCTGCGCGCGGGTTAAAATGAGCCAGAGCGTCAAACCGGCGTCCCTTGACGGTGCGGAACGCGCCTTGCTCTACACCCAGCTCGAAAAAAAGAAGCTCGAGCGGGACCGTGACGCCGGCTTGACGGTTCCACAAGAACTCATCGAGGAGTGCGAAACGGCGGTATCCGCAAAAAACGGGGAGATTGCAGCGCTTACGGAGCAGTGGGGCAAGGAAAAGACCAAGGTTGAGGCGATACGATTGCTTGAAGACAAGCTGAAGGCCCTCAAGGATTCGGGCGGAAGGGGGCCGGAACTTTCTGCGGCGCTCGCATCCATGACCGAGGAACTCGCGTCCCTTGAAGCGCTCCAGGGAGACAAGCCCTTGGTGTTTCCCCACGTGACGGCCGCAGTGTGCGGCCAGGTGATCTCGGATTGGACCGGCATTCCCGTCGGTTCCATGGTGAAAGACGAGGCGCAGACCCTTCTGCAGCTCGAAGAGCGGCTGTCCCAGCGCATCGTGGGCCAGGACGAAGCGCTTGCCGCACTGGCGAGCACCATTCGCGCGTCGAAAACCGGCATGGGCAACCCTGACGCGCCGCTCGGCGTGTTTCTGTTTACCGGGCCGTCGGGCGTGGGAAAAACCGAATGCGCACGCGCGCTGGCCGACATCCTGTTCGGAGGGGAGAAATTCATCACGACCATAAACATGTCGGAATACCAGGAAAAACATACCGTGTCGCAGCTCAAGGGGTCGCCGCCCGGATACGTGGGCTACGGCGAGGGCGGGGTCCTTACCGAGGCGGTGCGCCAGAAGCCGTACTCGATCATTCTCCTTGACGAAGTGGAAAAGGCGCATCTCGAAGTCATGAACCTGTTCTACCAGGTTTTCGACAAGGGTTTCATGCGGGACGGCGAAGGCAGGGAGATCAATTTCCGCACCACCATTATCATCATGACGTCAAACCTTGCGTCCGACACCATTGTGGACTTGTGCACAAAGGACGGCGCTTCGCGGCCCAACGCGGACGAACTCGTCACCGCCATCAGGCCGGAGCTTTCGGCGCATTTTCAACCCGCGCTCCTGGCCCGCTGCAAGATCGTGCCGTTCGGGCCTCTTGACAAAGACGTCATGAAGGGGGTTGTTGCCATGAAGCTCGACGTCATCGCGCAGCGCCTCAAGAAGGCCCACGGCATCACCCTGTCGATTTCGCCCTCCCTTGTCGACAGCATTGCCGATTGCTGCACCGCCATTGAGGCGGGCGCGCGTAATGCGGACGCCGTGATAGACGGAACGCTCCTTCCTGGTATTTCCCGGCAGCTGCTCTCGCACATGGGCACAGAAAAAGGGGCTTTGTCGAGATTGCATATAGGGCCGGGAGAAAACGGCGATTTTGAAATAATTTTCTCGGATGAAGAAGATGCGGCGCCTCAAAAAACGAACGGTGGAGGATCGGGGAAAAAGGGATGAAACGGGGAAGATGGTTGTAACCGGACACGGTCGCCCTATGACGGGATTTCCGGCTCACAGGCCATCAGGCTGCTGGAACCACATCCTTCTTTTCTTCGGATTTCTCGCCCCAGACGAAAATGGCCCCGCAGTTCTGGCAGGTAAGCAGTTTTGTTCCTCTGCGGATCTCGTTGATGAGCTGGGTCTCCAGAACCTTGAAGCATGAAGAGCACGTGCGGTTGTCGTCGCCGACGAAACTCAACACGTTTGCATTTTTCCTGCGGGACAGGATATGGTCGTAGGTGCGAAGCAGGGATTTTGGAACATGTGCGGAAACTTCCGCCCGTTCCTGTTGCAGGAGCGCCACCGAGGAATCGATAGAGGCTATTTTTGTCTTCAGATCCGCGATTTTTGGGTCGCTCTCCGCCTGTATCTTTTCGAGCTCGGCTTTGCTGACCTCAAGCGATTGCTGGAGCTTGTCGGCCTCGGCAAGAAGGCTCCTCGCCCGTGAGTCGGCGCCCGCGATAATGCTTTTGAAGTTTTCGATTTCCGCGTGCACGGCATCGTACTCGCGGTTTGTCTTGATTGAATTAAGACGCTCCTGGCTCTTGTCGAGCGCGGTTTTTGCGTCGGCGACTTTTTCCTCAAATGATTTCTTCTCCGCGGCATTTGCAGCCAGCTGATTATGTACGGAATCAACCGCCCTCGTGGCATTCGCTATGGCCCGTTCGAGCTCGGAAAGCGCCTTCGGCAGATCACTTTGAGATTGAATCAGGTCGTGGACGCGGAAATCTATTGTTTGCAGTTGCACCAGCAATTCCAAGTCCTTGATCATTTCGCCTCCGATGGCGGCAGGGAGCCGTTATTTTCACCGCGAGCAAGCCGGCCGCGATCGCGGCAGGAACCCGAAAACAAAAAGGCACCTCTGTGTGAGAAGTGCCTTGGGAAACGTAATTCGGCTTGAGTAGCTTTCTTGCCGAGAGAGAGAAATAACAGAAGCCTGCCAGTCATGTTTTGTTGAGCTTCTCTATGCAAAGGTGATTGGTGGGCCCACTAGGACTCGAACCTAGGACTAACGGATTATGAGTCCGCTACTCTAACCAACTGAGTTACGGGCCCTCACGATTCGTCAAAATATAATTCCTTGGAGGCTATTTCTACAAGCGGAGAGGAGATTTTGTTTATCCGCGCGAGCAAACTTATTTTCCGCGCAGGCGGTGAGCGGCGGGAATCGATTTACAGGTGAACAACGGGCTGCGAAGCCGGAAAGGTTATGCTCCGCAGCACGCCGCAAGAAGCGATTGCCTGGTAACGCACGCGGTGCCGAGTTCCGCCACCGTGAGGCCGGCAGCATGGTTTGCCAGGAACGCAGCCTCAATCGGCTTCGCGTTGCAGGTGATTGCCGCCGAATAGACGCTTATCACCGTGTCCCCGGCCCCCGTGACGTCGAAAACGTTTCGGGCGACGGTCGGAAGGTGCGTATATGAGCCGCTGCTGCGTTCAAAAAGGGCCATGCCGCGCTCGCTTAACGTTATGAGCAGGGAACGCACGTTGAGCTTGCGTACAATGTCCCAGCCCAGGTCCTCAATGTCGGGATCATTGACAGGGGAAAAAGGGCGGCCGAGCGCCGCATGAGCCTCCTTGAGGTTGGGAGTGATGACGCTTACCCCTTTGTAAAGGTCGAAATGCCGTTCTTTTGGGTCAATCGCAACAAACAGGCCTTTCTTCCTGCAGGCGTTCAGGATGCGCGTAATAAAGGATTTCGAAACGACCCCTTTTGAATAATCGGAGACAATAACGCCCCGAACCTGGCGAAGGAGGGAAGTAAACCGTTCCCAGAGCATTGCCTCCTCGTCTTTTGTCAAGTCCATAACGGTTTCGCTGTCGACCCGCACCACCTGCTGATGGCGCGCCATGATCCTGGTCTTTACGGTGCTTGCCCGCCGCGCCGATTCGATGAGCCCTTCCTGCGGGCAACCGGTTTGCGCCAGCTTTTCCCTGAGCGCCTTGCCCATGGCGTCGTCGCCGCACAACGAAACGAGGTGCGGGGTCACGCCGAGCGACTTGAGGTTCTGGACTACGTTGGCGGCCCCGCCAAGCCGGAAGGAGCGCGACTGCACGTGCACCACGGGAACCGGCGCCTCGGGGGAAATACGGGCCACGTCTCCCCAGACGTATTCGTCGAGCATGGAGTCGCCCACGACCATAATTGACGAGTGGGAAAAGTCATTGATAATCCGCTTGAGACGCGCCAAAGAAATGTGCGGGATCCGCATGAAGTATATCCTTCCGCCGAACATGATGATGGGCCCGTTAGAGCCGTGCCGGTTGTGGTTCTCCGGGAGTACCGCAGGCCACAGAAAATACTTTTTTCCGCCCCGGTCAGCTATGTTTTAGACGCGCTATATCAACCCCCGATTCCCTGAGCATTTCGGTTACGATCACAAACCTGTAGCCCAACAACTGCAAGGTATCGATGAGCTTTCCTACAATCAGATGGACCTGCGCGTTCTTTTGCGTCCTGGCGGTGCCGAGGTGCATGAGGATGATGCCGCCGCAGATGCCCGGGTCCGGGCCTTGGGCTAGGCCGACAATTTTGTCGTATACCTCCCGGGGCGTATGATATCCGGGGGTTTCGTCGTCGGGCGTCCAATCGTTGCTGTCCAGTCCGAGTTTCCAGGTTCTGCCCTGCCGCCATCCTACCTGGATAAATCCAGCCCGCTGAGCCCACGCGCAAATGACAGGATTGGATTCGCCGTAGGGCGCCCTCCAGAGCGGGGCAAGCGGCCTGCCGGCAAGGGACCTGAACACCGAGTCGGTCTTTGCCAGCTCTTCACAAAGGAGCGCCTCTGTCACGGAAGGTAAAATAGTTTGCGTATGGTCCTTGGCGTAGGAGGTAAGGTGCGGGTGAGAAAAGGTATGGCTGCCCACTTCGTGGCCGCCGGCAATGATACGGCCCACCATGTCCGGATGCTTGAGGATAAATCTGCCGGTGAGAAACATCGTTGCCTTGACATTCCGTGAAGCAAGGGTGTCGAGAATGTCCTGAGCGGCGTTTGCCAGATCGTTTCCGTCAAACGTGAGGCACACCAGACGCTTGGAGGTAGTTCCGTTGTCAAAAGAGATCGGAAGGCCTTCGATTTTCGGCACTGCGGTGAATCCGTGACGGCGGACAACCGGATTTTGTCCGGCTACGGGAGCAACGCCGGTTCCGCTCATCAATGAATCCAGCCGATAGCGAAGCTCGGAAATCTCCAGGTTTCGTTGCTTGATCTGGCCCAGGAGCTCCAGTCTTTTTTCCTTGAGGGTTGTGTTCTGCGCCGAAAGATCCGCGGCCCGCCTCATGTTCCATGCGCCGAACGCAAGGATGCATAAAGCAAGCGCGCCCGCCGCGAAAAAAACCGGCACGGGGAGAGAGGAAACACGCACAGGCAGCCTTGTTGCCTCCGCCGGAGGGGAACACGCAGGAACGCTGCCGCCCAACGGGTGTGGCATTTCTTGAGGAACACATCGTACGCAGTAGAGGTGGCGGGAGATCCGTGCCGAACACAATCCGCAGACCCATGCCTTGCACATACAGCATTTCCCGATGGCGGGACGCTTCGGGTGGGTCCGGCAATGATGGGCGGCTCTTCTTCTTCGAACAGGCATGTAAATAAAATACAAGGTTCTCGGGAAAAGCAAATGACGAATATGTGGAAGAATATGCAGGCTGAGGCATTGAAGAATCCCGCAGTAAGCTGCGAGGGAAAGGCAACGGCAACTCCGGGAAGAATAGGTTTGGAAATAGCGGGAAATCATTATTATCTTTAGGAAGCCGGAAAACGGAACTCCCCGGCAAATCGAGGAACCCATCATGACTGTCCCAGGCATAGAATTCGTGCACGTCTGCAAAGACTACAGAAGGCACTTCTGGGAGAGAAAAAAGCCCGCCGTTGTCGATTGTTCCTTTGCAGTAGAGAAAGGAACGGTGACGGGCTTTGTGGGTCCCAACGGCGCAGGCAAAACGACGAGCATAAAAATGCTCCTGGGCCTCATTCGGCCGTCTTCGGGCCATGTGCTTGTCAATGGCCGCGATCCGTTGCTGCCTCGCTCCCGAAAAGGCCTGTCGTTCCTGAGCGAGCGTCCGTATTTTTATGACCATCTTACGGTGCGCGAAACGCTGCGATTCGCCTACGGTCTGCAGCGAGGCTATGCACAGTCAGGCGAAACGGAGATCGCCCGGGCTCTCGAAGCGGTTGAACTCTCCGCCTCTCTGCGGACAAAGGTAAAGCACCTTTCCAAGGGAATGCAGCAGCGCCTTTCTATGGCCCAGGCGCTCTTGTGCAGCCCCGAGCTCTTTATCCTCGACGAACCGATGAGCGGGCTCGATCCGCTGGGGCGGAGGCTGTTCAGGGAAATCCTTCGCACTCTCGGCAAGGAAGGGAAGACCGTTTTCTTCAGCACGCATATTCTTGACGATGTGGAATCGCTGTGCAGCCACGTCGTGGTGCTGTCGAAAGGCCGGCTTGCCTATCAGGGGCCGCTTACGCACCTGGTGGGGCAGGAGCACGGAGCCACCGAATGTGTGGTGGCGGGGCTTGCCGATGCCGACCGGCAGGAGTTGTGCGCCAGGGGCTGCGCGGTAACGGCAAACGCCGACGGCAGCGACACCGTTGTTGTTCCCGCCGCCGGCGACCCAAAGGAATGCCAGCGATTCCTGTGTGCAAAGGGCCTGTTCTGCGAGTCCGTTTCGAGGCGGTCCGCCTCGCTCGAGGACATTATTTACAAAGGGAAATAAGGAAACACGCGCATGCGGCCGGTATTTGAAATCGCGGTCAACACGTTCAAGGAAACGGTACGCAACAACGTCCTGTACATCGTGCTTTTCTTTGTGATCGCGCTGATCGCTCTCTCGGTATTTGTCGCCGACTGGTCGGTATTTGCCCGGATACAGGTGATGCAGGATTTCGGCCTTTCCACGATGTCTCTTTCCGGATTGCTGCTGGCGGTGTTTATCGGCGTGGGCATGCTCGGAAGAGAAATGAGCCAGAAAACGGTGTATCATATCGTGACGAAACCCGTTTCCCGCGCCCAATTCGTGTGCGGAAAATTTGCCGGCCTTCTTGCCACGCTGCTGCTCAATTACCTCGCGATGTCCGCCATTTTCCTGGGCACGCTTTTGTATCTCGGCGGAACGGTAAAGCTCCCGCTTGTGTATGCCATCCTCCTCATCTGGGCGGAAATGTCGGTGGTCATTTCGGCTTCCATTCTGTTTTCCACGCTTACCACACCCATGCTTGCGTCGTTCTTCTCGCTCGCCTTCTACATTGCCGGCCACCTTAACGATTTACTTTCAATAAAAATGGTTGAGGTTAAGGGATCCTTGTATCCCCAACTGCTCAGGGCCATTTACTACATTCTTCCGAATCTCGAACATTTCAACGTTCGCGACAACATAATCTACGGAATTCCCCTGCCCATGTCTTACTACGGCTTTGCCATCATCTACGGCGTTCTCTACACGGCGTTGTTTCTCGCGTTGGCCTGCGTCTTTTTCTCAAAGAAGGACCTGTAGTGAAACGCGCGTCCGTGCTTTTTGTCCCCGTACTCACGGCCGCATGCCTGATTTCACTGTGGTTTTTGGTCCTTTCCACCCAGAACAAGCTCACCGACATCCGGTCGAAACATCTGGCCCCGCCGAGCATGGCCTTTGTTCCGCAAAGCGAGAAGATCAAACCATACCTCATGGGGTTTCACACCGCGTATGCCGATTATCTCTGGATACGAACCACGCTTTACTTCGGCTCCCACTTCCTTTCCGATCGGCAGTTCACCTGGCTCACTCACCTGGTGGACCTTGTGACCAGACTCAACCCGGATTTCTACCCGGCCTATGAATTTGCCGGTCTCCTGATTCCCGACGTTTGCGGAGACCCGGACGCAGCGCGGGTAATACTTGAGCGGGGTATTTCTTCCACCGTGCAGAACAAATGGAAACTGTGGTTCTATCTTGGCATGATCTATTACAGGTACTACGACGACAAGAAGGACGCAGCGGCATGTCTGGCGCATGCGGTGTCGCAACCCGGCGCCCCGGGTTTCCGGCTTGCGGGAATTGCCGCGGCAATGTTCAAAAAGGCGGGAGCGAGCAGCGAAGGGCGGGACTTTCTTGAATTCATGTATGCGACAAGCGAAAACCCCGAGGTGAAACGATACGTGCTGGCAAAACTGAAGGCGTATGAAAAAGGAGAAATAGGCACCGGCCCAAACTCCCTGACTCAGTGACGGCGCGCAAGGGCTTCCTCTGCCGACTTCGCAGGTATCGAGGTCCTGCGGTTATTCCCCCGGCGATTTGCGCTTGAATACGGCAACCCAGTTCGATGCCTTAGGAAAGTATTTTCTGGCGTCCGTTCCCCACACATAGACAGTCTTCTGCGCCGAGACTATGTCCGCAACCCCTGCAATTTCGTACAAATCCTTTTGATAACGGTTGAACCATTCGAAGATTTTGGCGTATGAAGAGGGCCTCATAAGCCATGACCCCTGGGAATTTACATACACAAGATATTTCGGCTTGGCCGCTTCGATTTGACCTATCATTTCGTTTTGCATTTGCAAGGCAAACGGATGCTTTTCCATCAACGCATAGGTGTAAATGTACCCAGATGCGGACTTTCGGTGGGCATAGAAGAAGATCTGGGGTTCGGAACCGAGGATTCCGATTTTATCATTTGGTAAGGACCAGCGTTCAAGCGAATCCGCAATCACGCACGATTCGGGAAATGGCGCAAGCCAGTATACAAGCCTGGAAACCCGAACCGGCGTTGCCCCAAAAAGAATAGTTCTTCCGACGAACAGGGGAACAGCAAAAGCCACGCTCACGATCGCGCCGAATACGAAAGTCCGCGCGCTTTTGGGAAGAGGTCGCTTTTCCATAAGGGAAAGAGCGGCATTGATACCGATCCCGCACAACAGGGAAACCGCGGGAAGTATAAGAACAAAATATTGCTCCCGAAAATAGAGCCCCGGGCATATTGACGCAAAAGACAAGCAAAGAAACGAAACCATAAACAAGCTTCTTGCATGCGATGCCTTATCGAACGGCAAAGAACAGAGCCCTGCAAACCCCAGCAGCCAATAGAAAGGAGCCGCGGAAATGATATCGCCGATTGCATCCAAGAACAAATGTGCACCCACCCAAAGCGGAACCTGCGAAACGTATGCCTGCGCATAAGTAAATGTCCAGAACCAGAACCGCCCGAAAACTCCGGCGTGCCACATCCAGATGCACACGAGTACAAACGGCGTTGCGCAGCCTGCGCAAAATACCGCCAGGCGCGTGTCAAAAGGCCCCCATTTTCCGGTACGCTGTCTGCCCCCATGCAACACAAGGAGCAAGAATCCGAACACAACAAAAACGGCGCCGTGCTGCTTCATGAGAAAGCAAGCCCCAAGCAGAAACCCGGACACGAGAAACAAGGCGATGCTCTCCTTCCGGACAGCCTTGAGTAAGAGGAAGATGCCGAACAGCGCAAAAACGAGGACAAAATGTTCGGCGTGCGCCGCCAATCCAAGGACAGAGGAACTAAGCGACATTCCGGCGAACGCAACGGCTGCCGAGATGCCGACCTCAGGATTATAAAGCCGTTTTCCGATAAGGTAGACGGCAAGCGAGCACAGCAGGTTTACCAACAAAAGACCGAAATGGATGCCTGCGGCCGTCTGCCCGAAACAGGCAAGAATGGCCGCGTAGGCAAGGTAGATACCCGGCATTTTCATGTTGTAGGCTTGCGAAAACGGAGGAATGCCCTGCAAGATCAATTGGCCGGAATATGCGTATTCTCCTTCATCGCGTTCGAGCGGGACGGAGAGAAGATGAATGCGGATGACGAATGTGACAGCCAGGAAAACGAGGAGAAGGAGCAGGGACGACCGGGACTTGAGGAATGTCATTTTCATGACGCTGGTCGTGCACGCCTTTCCGGGAGGGAATACAAACGTCAAGGAACGTCATCAACAAAATATTTCATCCCGACCCTGTGCGGTTAAATTTGCTGACGCATTCGGACCGGACGTTGATGAATCGTTCAACAGTTCATTGCCATAACCGCGTACGGATGCAGGCAACAGGGGCCTCTTCGCCGCGCGCGGGAGATACGGTAATAATTGATTTTGCAGGCATATTAATATATACTCAAATCGAAAGACCCCGCAGTCCCGCGGGACGGGGAAAAGGCCAATGACAGAATGTCCAGCGCGAAGCGCTATTACCACACCTTAGGGAATGAAATGACAATCTTCCATCACTATGGAAAAAGAAATATTTGAATTCGCTCGCTGTGGGATTCACGCAGTGCTTTAAGCTTCCTGGATTTACGATTTCTGACTGTTCCGGCGGCATGCAACCGTTGATCTTGCCGGCACAGGCCCCAACAATCCTTGGTTTCGGCACCGTTCGCCCGACACCCTTATGAAACATATTGTCTTTGTAAACCCTCCCTTAAGTTTGGCTGAACGGTATGGGGCGCTGGCGAGCGCCGGCAGCACCATGCCGGCGCTCGGACTCTGTTGGCTTGCCTCCGTCTGTAGGCGCAGCGGATACAAGACCAGCATTATCGATGCCGCCATTAAGAACCAGACCTATGAGACCATTGCCGGAAGGATTGCGGAACTGCACGCCGAGTACGTCGGCATTACAGCCCTGACGTGCAGTATTAACAGCGCGTCACGCCTCGCTCTGGCCGTCAAGAAGAACAATGCAGGGATCCAAACGCTTATCGGCGGCCCCCATGTTACCGCCCTGCCCGAAGAAACCATGCGCATGTTCCCCGCTTTTGATACCGGTTTCCTTGGCGAGGGGGAAGAAACTCTTGTTGATTACCTTAAAGCAAGTGACTCCGGAGGCACGCTTGAAGATGTCAAGGGTCTGGTGTGTAGAAACGGAAACTCAATAAAGGTGACGGAACAGCGGCCGTTCATGGAGGACCTCGATTCGCTGCCGCTTCCTGCCTGGGATCTCCTGGAGGGCTTTCCGGGTTCCTATGCCCCAGCGGCGATCAGGTGCAGGCACCTGCCGGCAAGCCATATCGTGACCTCCCGCGGATGTCCGATGAAATGCACATTTTGCGACCGTTCCGTCTTTGGAAACCGGTACCGTTTTTTCAGCGTGGAATATACCCTTGAAATGGTACGGACCCTTGTGAACAGGTTTAAGGTTAGGGACATTCTTTTCGAAGACGACAGTTTCACGCTTCACAAAAAAAGAGTCTTGTCTCTCTGCGAATTGATACAAAAGAACAATCTTCATTTTTCGTGGTCGTGCCTTGGCCGCGTTGACACGATAGATGCGGAGTTGTTGCGGTCCATCAAGAAAGCCGGCTGCTGGCAAATCGGGTTCGGGATCGAAAGTGCAAACCCCGACGTTCTTGACGGCGTGGAAAAGAAAATCGATGTGGAAAAAATACGGCAGGCGCTTGCGCTGACCCGCGCCGCCGGGATCCGCACCAAGGGATTTTTTATTCTTGGATTGCCGCATGAGACGGAAGAAACCATGCGCGCGAGCATGCGTTTTGCCACGGAGGCAAAACTTGATGACATCAGCGTTTCCTTCTGCACCCCGTTTCCCGGCACGGCGCTGCTGGAAAAAGCAAACGAATTCGGCGATTTTGACCAGGACTTTGACAAAATGAACCTCATGCATGCCGTATTCGTGCCTGAGGGATTAACTAGAAAGCAACTGGAAGAGAGCCATACGCGATTCTTCCGGCAGTTTTATCTGCGGCCCCCGATTGTTCTGGATTATTCTCTGCGTATTCTCACGGATATCGGAATCTTTTTAAGGATTGCGCGGGGAACCGTTTTTTTTCTTTTTGCGGCGTTACAACCAAAACGAAGCCAACAATGACACAACTGGCAATCATTCCTGCGCACAACGAGGAAGAAAACATTGCCGCGGTCATCACCCAGGTGCGCGCCAATCTGCCGGATTTCAGGATTGTTATTGTCAACGACGGTTCCACGGACAAGACCGCACAGATCGCAGTGGACATGGGCGCGGGTGTATTATCCCACCCTGTCAATATCGGTTATGGAGCGGCGGTACAGACCGGCTTCAAGTACGCCTGTGCCGGCGGGTATACCACCGTACTGCTCCTGGACGGAGACGGTCAACACGATGCGCAAAGCGGGCCGGCGCTTATCCGCATGCTCGAAGAGCATTCCGCGGATATGGTCATCGGGTCACGCTTCATGGGAAACAACCACTACAGCTCCACCTTTGCCCGGTTCATAGGCAGGAACCTTTTTTCCCTCATTACCTTTCTGATCACGCGCAAGAACTTTATCGATATCACGTCCGGATACAAGGCGCTCAACGCCCGGGCCGTTGCCTTTCTCGCCAGGAATTATCCGGTGGATTTCCCGGATGCCGAGGTCATCATAATGCTGCTCTTGAACGGTTTCAAAATCGCGGAAGCGCCGGCAAATTTCAGACAGCGCCTGAGGGGGCATTCGATGTTTTCCCTCCCGAAAAAGGTCTATTACCCTTTCAAAATGTTGCTGGCAATCCTTGTTGTCGTGTTGCGAGTGGTTTTCAAAAAGGAGAACTAGGCATGTCTTTGCGAGGCCAGCTGTTTATTATCGCAATTTCCGTTGTCGTGATGCTCTACGTGCTCAATGCACTCAGGAAGAAAAAAATCAACGAGGAATACTGCCTGTGGTGGATTTTCATCATGGTGGCGACGGACGTTCTGGTCTTGAATCAGCACCTGCTTCTGAGAATCACCCACTTGATCGGCGCCCTGGTACCGATCTCAACGTTGACGCTCTTTGCTCTTGCCCTGATGCTCATGATCCTCATCTATTTTTCAACGAAGATTTCCGTGCTCACAAACCAGGTGAAAGAGCTCATACAGGCGTACGCGTTGCTTAAGAAAGAAGTCGAGGACGCGCAAAAGAAATAGTATGGTATACCGCCGAACAAGGGAATCATTTCAGAGGGAACACACATGAGAAAAGACTTCAAGGAAATAGCTCTTGCCGCTCCGAACCTGAAAGGCAAAGAGGAAGAATACGTCGTTCGGGCTATTCGCAGCTCCTGGATAAGTTCCACCGGCGAATTTATCCCTCGCTTTGAAAAGGAATTTTCCAGCATGGCGGGAACCTCCCAGACAGTTGCGGTTTGCAACGGCACCGTTGCTCTGCATCTTGCTCTGCTGGCCCTTGATGTACGACCCGGCGACGAAGTGCTGGTTCCGTCTTTGACTTACATCGCCACCGCCAATGCGGTGCGATACGTGGGCGCAGAGCCGGTTTTTGTTGATGTGGACCCCGACACTTGGTGCATTGATCCGAAACTGCTTGAAGCCGGGATTACCCGCAGGACAAAAGGGATCATAGCGGTTGACCTTTATGGACATCCGGCCGACATGGATCAAATCAACCATGTCGCTGCCGTTCATGGACTGTGGGTGGTTGAAGATGCGGCGGAAGCTCATACCGCGCTGTATAAGAACCGTCCAACCGGCAGTCTCGCCAAAATCGGCACCTTTTCATTTTACGGCAACAAAATTTTTACCTGCGGGGAAGGCGGCGCACTTACGCTTGATGATCCCGGACTGACCCTACGTATCCGCACCCTGCGCGGTCAGGGTATGGATCCCGACCGCCGATACTATTTTCCGGTTACCGGTTATAATTTTCGGCTGACAAATGTTGCCTGCGCATTTCTTTGCGCGCAACTCGAGCGCAAAGAGGAAATTCTCGCAAGAAGAAGAAAAGTGTTTGCGGGTTACCGCGAAAGATTGAACAATGTTCCTGGAATCGGCTTCCAACCGGTTGCGTCCTGGGCGGTTCCGGCTCCATGGCTTTTTTGTGTCACTGTCGATAGCCGGTACGGGCATTCGCGCGACAAACTAATGACGCATCTGAAAGAAAACGGCGTGGATTCCCGTCCGTTCTTCATCCCGTTGCATACCTTGCCGCCGTTCCGGCAGGAATCAATGCAGCGCAAGCAGACGTTCCCGGTGACGGAACGTCTTGCAACCACGGGGGTCAATCTGCCCACGCACCTGGACCTGACGGAATCCGACCTTGATTACATTTGCTCAATCATCCGGGACTTCGCTTCCTGAGCGCATCGATCATGATGCCGGAGATACAATTGCGGAATCGACTTGGGATTATCAATTAGTAAACCAGATAGATTTGCGGTCCAGCACGATATGCGCATAGCCTGGTTCCATTCACATCTCCTGCATATCAACAGCGGCGGCACGAGATTCGTGCTGGATTACACCGAGGTTCTTCGGCGCAGCTTTGACCACGAGATAACTCTATTCTGCGATGTTGCTTCAAGCGAAGCAGCGAACCAGATGGAACAAGCCGGCATGAAATTTGTGCAGCTTGATCACGAATCTACAAATTCAGCGGGCTACTGGTTGACACTGCCGGCCAGGATTAACCGGAAAAGAGCTCACGTGGAGAAGACGTTGCACGAATTTGATTTCATTATCAATAGCATGTTTCCAATGAACTGGCTTGTTTGCGATTTTGCGCTACCGAAAATCCAGATATGTTACGAGCCGTTCGCCTTCTTCTACGACAAGAGTTTTTTGCAGAACTTCAGGCTGCACCATCGGTTGTTTTTCCTGATGGCGAAAGTGCTGTATAGGAACGCCGACGCAGCAGCGGTAAGGAAGATGAACAAAGTCATTACCGTCAATGGAACTAATATTCCAAAACTATTGAAAGAATACGGCATTACCCCCAGCGTCGTTTATGCCGGAATTGACACTGAAATGTATAAGCGCGCCGAGGAAAAAGAAGCTCAAGACCTCCGCAAGAAGTATCCGGGGTTTCCGCTGTTGTTTCATAGCACCGATCTGACCGGAATCAAAGGTTCATATCCTTTACTCGATGTTATTGCCGAAATACGCAACACCTTTCCGGAAACTAAACTGTTGTTCACCGTTTATGTAAATGACCCGATAGGCACGAAAAGATTCCTCAAACGTATTTCGGAACTGGGTTTGCGCAGCAACGTGGAATTTCTCGGATGCCTGCCTAAAGAAAAGCTTCCGCTTTATTATAGCGCCGTCGATTTTGTCTGCCAGCCAAGCATTAATCAACCTGCCAACTGGCCCCTGAAAGAGTCCTTGCTGTGCGAGACCCCGATTATCGGTGGCGTTGAGAGTGAGGAAGTGAAGGAGTTTGTCAACGGCTGCAGTATTGAAGTCAGGGACACGAAGGCGTCAGCGGTTAAATTGATCAGCCTGTTCCGGCGGCGCAACGAATTGAATCTAAAAGAAAGCATTGCCGAAGTGCTTAAGAATTATTCGCGTAAATCCTGCGTTGCCGAACTGGATCAGATTATCAGGGACACGTATGAAAATTGTCAGAATAGATGAATCCGGTCTCGGATTGCTGCGCAGGTTTATTTCGCTGATCGGCGCTTCCGGTTCCGGCTTCAGATACTTCGGTTCGCGCCCTGCGGAAAGCATCAGCAACCACGTTGTGACACTGCTAGGGTTGGATGATGCCGGCACACCGGTTTGTTATGGACATCTTGATCGCGACAAGGATGTCGTCTGGCTGGGGATTTGTGTTGCCGAAGGGCATACCGGCCAGGGGCTGGGCACCACGATGTTGACGGTGTTGCTCGACTCCGGAGACAAGGCCGGAATTAAAGAAATAAAACTCTCCGTTGACAACAATAACGTTTCAGCCATACGCTTGTATGAGAAGAATGGTTTCAGTTTGGTTTCCTGCGACGATAAAACTTCTTTCTACCAAAGAACCAGACCGGTTTGAGCCCCGTTGATTGAACCAGCGGAGTTGATTATTTGCCATTCTGAGAAGGCCCGGTAGCGCCGCAAAAGCGGAAGACAAAGGAGTTTTCTTACGACATGAAGATCTCCATTGTAACCCCATCGCTGAATCAGGGAGCGTTTATCGAAAGAACCATCAGGAGTGTTCTCCAACAAAAAGGGAATTTCAACCTGGAGTATATTGTCATGGACGGCGGTTCGATAGATTCGACCCTTGATATTATTGGAAAATATCGAGATAGGGTAAAGCTTGTTTCGGAAGCCGATGAGGGCCAGAGCAACGCCATTAACAAAGGCTTTCGTATTGCAACCGGTGATGTCTTTGCCTGGTTGAATTCCGACGATACCTATGAGCCCGGAGCACTTGAGTCGGTCGCAAACGTTTTTAGGAACCAAGATGCGGCATGGTGTTTTGGATATTGTCGCATTATTGACGAACACGATAATGAAATCCGGCAGTTGATCACTGCGTACAAGATCTTGCAATCGCGGCACTGTTCTTTCGAAAGATTGTTACGCAGAGATTTCATACCGCAGCCTGCATGTTTTTTCTCGCGAGATTCATATCGCAAGACGGGAGAACTCGACGAGGCACTCTCCTATTCAATGGACTACGATTACTGGCTAAGGTTATGGAAACGCTATGAACCGTATCCGATTCATTCATACCTGGCAAATTTTCGATGGCACTCAAGATCCAAAAACGGCCGGTCATTCAGTCGTGCCGCTCTTGAAACGTATCAGACGGCAAAACGGCACGCGCCCGCACATACTCGATTCGATATCTTTCTGCACTATATCCACTTTTGCATGTTGAGGATCCTTTATAGATTCATGTAGACCGTATCCGACACGGATGCGAGCGGGTCCCTGATTGGGAGATGAATTTATGTCGGTCGATACCCCAGGATCAGCGAAAAACGGAGAGCTTCAGCAGGGTAAAATTCAAAATCGCGGAAACAGCGCCGACGATGATGACCATAAGAAAGTAATGGATGTGGAAGAAGTCAACGCCTGTAAATAAGATAAAATTTCCAAGAAAGAAGAGACCTACCTGAATACAGACAAATCCCACTCCCTGCTTAATATGGGATGTCCGGCGCTTCTTAAATACAAAAAAGGAATTTATGAGGTATGAATAGGCATATGATGAGAAGCCGGCGATATTGCTGCTTATTAGATAGTGGATATGTCCGATTTCAACTAGAATAATCAGCGTTGAGTAGCATAAGAGTGCGGTTATACTTCCGCCGATAACATACCGGATAATTTCCTTATTGAGTGTTTTTCCGGACCAAAGCCGAAACAGGGATTTTACGGGCATTACGCTCTGATTCCGCGTGGTTTATCAAAACGAGATGAAATCTGCGACACGATCACAAGGAAGATGTTTCCCCCGACTATTCTTGCGTAGACAATACATTTCCCCGGGATTCCGCCGAGCATGACAAAGAAACTCTTCCACAGATGATAGCGTCCAGCCAGGAGAAAAGAACGAACAAGGGCCGGTGGAGAAAAAATGAAAGAGACTGTTTCAAGAACACACGTGAGATACGCGCGTATTCTTTCTTCCCTTGTAAACTCGGGCGTTTCACAGGCCGGTTGGGTGAATGTAAGATCGTATGAAGGAACGCTGAACGAGTCGAATTCCTTATATATGGTTCCGTGCTGTTGGAACCATTCCCGCGCCGGTGACCCCAAATGAGGAAGAAACATGTTCCAATAGATAATATCCGGTTTCAGTGTTTTTGCCAATTGCAACGAGTCCATTTCGGCTTTTAACGTACTCTTCGGAAGCCCAATGATAAAACAGAGATAGAGCGGCAATCGCTTCTTCCGTATCAACCGGCCTGCGGCAACGATATCGTCGAGTGTTTCGCCTTTTTGAACAAACTCGAACACTGCAGGGTTTCCGGACTCCACGGCGATGCACACATAGGGAATACGGCATTGTTTGAGCAGATCGAGCAGCTCTTCGTCGACGGTGTCGGCCCGAAGATTGTCAATGCTTAACCGTGCACGCACGTTTTGTGCTATGAATCGACGAAGAAATGATTTGAACCGTTCTCGATCCAGCGTCGGACAATCATCAACAATACGTACCGTCGTAACGGACTTAAAAACGTCAAGTGAACGGCATATTTCGTCAAGGCACCGGTCGACAGTCCGGTAACGGATTTTTCTGCTGGAAATCTCACGGACCTCGCAAAAAGAACAATTGAAAGGGCAACCTCTCGAAAGTTGGATCGGCAACCATTTCATCTGCGAACTTCCGATTCCCCAACGGAAGTCCGCTTCGGGTATCGATCCGCCTTCCACCGGCGCCGGCCTGAGAATCCCGAGGTCTTTTCCCGAGAGAACCTTTGTGCAGATATCAACGATTACCTGTTCGGCTTCACCTCTCACAACAGCCGAAAAGAAAGGGTGCTCTTCCTGTAAGGTTTGGGCGTACAGTGCGACGTGCGGCCCGCCCGCAATAATCTTGCAAGCACTATTCTTTGCATGAAACCGGTGTACGAAATCAAGCGAACGGCCGAAATGAGTCGTGTACAACGATATGCCGCAAATATCCGGAGAATATCCTGCGACCCTCTCAAGAAATCGATCGTCGGGTTCGTTAAGGAACGACTGATCGAAGACGGAAGCCTCGAATCCGCTTTTCCGAAGTACGGTGGCCAACAGAACGAGTCCATAATGCGGCCAATGCGATCTTGTGTCCGATCGGCCGGCATTTATGGACACAAGAGCAACTTTATTCACGGTATTTTCGCAAGCCTTTCCATAGCTGATTTCAACACTCGCCACTCGCCACTCGTGCGCGCTTATTGTGCTGCCGGATACCTTGCATAAATATCGCCCGACATGGTCGGGGTTACCTTTTCCCGAAAGGCGGCCAGGAATTCATGGATTGCAATCCAGTCACCATGTACGAAGTTCAACGAACCGTGGAGGGTGTAATTGAATGTGGGCGCACCGAGAGCATTCAGCAATCTTAGACATTTCTCTACTTCATCAAGCATCTCGACCCTGAATTCAAATGAGACGAATGGAATGCAATGCGTCAAGCCTGACAGCACCTGTCGTTCGAACCCCTCGACGTCGATTTTACAGAATTGCGGCAAACCATAAGAGTCGATTAAAGAATCCAGCGTTACCGTTTCGATTGAAACGGTCTTGTTCCACTTAAAGAGGCCAGCATATCGGCTTTGCTTTACCCAGCGCGGCGACATCGTTGAGATTCCCGAATTATACTCGCACACATAGAGTTCCGTGTTCCCGGGTTCTTCGGCAACCGCTTTTCCGACAATGGAAACATTGGGATTGGTTCCATATCGTCTTTGGAGGGCTCGAAGGCACACTGTTTGGGGTTCAACGCTTATGACACGCGCACCAAGCGCCAGGAATATTTCCGTTACGTCCCCTACATTGGCGCCGATATCGAAACACAGGCTTTCTTTACTTATGAAGTGCGAATAAAATCGAGACAGAGTGTTGAATTGCGTTCTTCCATGCGGGGAATGATGATCGTACCAGATTCTAAGTTGTTGCGCCAGCGGATACATGCGAAAAGCATGGGCAATTTTTGTCGCGAGAGCAAAAGCTTTCATGTACCGGCCTGACGCTGCGGTTGTTATTCGGATTCCGTCAACTCACGCATTGCTTCACTCATAATATACTATCCGGTTTTGCAGGTAGCCGCCGGTTCTTGGCTGTTGACAAAACATGCCAGGAAACGTACAATCTCAAATAAGGCGGGCCGCGGGAAAGGCGCCGGCGAGGGCGCCGTCCACGTTCTATAATCCGTCAAGGCCGCAGCCCTTCTGAGCGGTCCGGAAATCACCAACGAAACGGGACAGCATGAGAAGAGAGATCAACTCCGCAGGCATGATGTACGCCATTTTCTTTCTGTCGGGAATAAGCGGACTTGTGTACGAGACGGTTTGGCTCAGGATGCTGATCCGGGTCCTGGGAAACACCGTGTATGCGACGTCGGTCATTCTGGCGGCTTTCATGGCCGGATTGGCGATCGGAAGCTTTGCGATAGGCCGGATTACGGGGCGGATAAAGAACGGATTGCGCTTCTACGCTTTTCTTGAACTGGGTGTGGCGCTGTCGGCGGTCGCCCTGGTGTCGGTGTTCGATCACCTGGCCCCTCTCTACCGGGTTATGTATGCGCTGGCTTCGGGTCACCGGACACTGCTCACGCTGTTTCAATCGATTCTTATGGTGGCGCTGCTTATTGTTCCCACGAGCCTCATGGGCGGAACGCTTCCGATCTTGAGCGCGTATACCAGGCGTTTTCAAAGCGGACACTCACGGCGCATCGGCATTCTGTACGGATCAAATACGCTCGGCGCGTTCATCGGCGTTGTCGGCAGCGGGCTGTATGCAATCGGCGCCTGGGGAGAATGGCAAACCGTTTATGGCGGGGCTCTGCTGAACCTGGTTGTTTCGTTGTTTGCATTCGGAATGTCCCGAGAGCTTGCGGGCGTGGAAAGCCCCGCAGCGTCCGGGGCAGACGGAACCAAGACCGGATCACCCCTGACATACAGGAAACTCATTCTTTGGGCTTACGCCGCGAGCGGGTTTGCGGCGATTTCCTACGAAATCGTCTGGACACGCATGTTTCAGATCGAATTGGGAACGTCCATCTACGCTTTCAGCATGATGCTCGGGTTCTATCTTCTCGGCATCGGCCTGGGAAGCCTTGCCGGAGGGATCCTCATCCGGAAAATCAACAACAGCCTCAAGCTTTTCGGCTGGTTGCAGCTTGTGGTGGCGCTGTACGGCGTGGCAGGCATGTATTTTCTCGCCCGGTTCGAGCCCGTTACCTTTCTTCAGAACCTCGTTTTATCCAACATTATTGCCGTACCGCTCCTTATCGTAACGCCCCTGACGCTGGTGCTGGGCCTCATGTTCCCGGTCGTTTCTTCCCTTTATGTAAAAGAGCACGAGACCGGCCGCGGTGTGGGGCGGCTCTACTCGGCCAACACGGCCGGCTGCATCGCAGGATCGCTGGTGTGCGGTTTCATTTTGATCGGTACTTTTGGCACCAGGGGAACCATGATTCTTCTGGCAGGGATGAATGCCGTTCTCGGTGCGGCGATCCTTCTGGTTGCCGGTCGCCGCAGGGCTCTTCTTTCCGCCGTGCCGGCGGTCGCGGCAATAGCCGCAGCCGCGCTGTTTTCTCCTGATCCGTTTCTGGCGGCAATCGGCAAAACGGTGCATAAGGTGTACGGTGACCGGGCCTCCCAGGTTACCTTGTACCACCATCGGGAGCGCGCAGCAGCAACTACCACGGCGCTCGGCATCACCAGCGACCCGCTCACCAAGGAGCTCTTTGTCAACGGCATCGGCATGACCAGGCTGTGCACGGAAGCCAAGCTCATGGCGCATCTGCCGCTCGCGCTCCACCGCAATCCGCACAGCATTCTTGTGATCTGTTTCGGCATGGGCACGGCCCTCAGATCGGCGTGGACTCACGAAGGTATTTCCTGCGATGTCGTGGAGCTGGACGGCGAGACCTACAAATGCTTCAAATATTTTCATGCAAACGGCGACCGGGTGCTGGCCGATCCGCGAGTGCGGCACTACGTTGACGACGGCCGGAACTTCTTGCTTATGAGCAGGCGGACCTACGACGTGATAACCATGGACCCTGCTCCTCCGCTTTGGAGCGCGGGCACCGTGAACCTTTACACGAGAGAATTCTTCGGTTTGTGCCGGAGCCACCTGGCCGGCGGGGGCATCATGTGTCTATGGATACCGCCGGCCGGCTTTTCCGAGGTACGGATGATCATGAAGACCTATCAGAGCGTTTTCCCCGCAACCTGGGTCTATGGCGGTCCCCACAACGCAGGATTTTATATGGTGGGTTCTACAGTCCTGCCGGATACAAGCATTGCAAGGCTCCGCGAGGTTTTGGGCAGCGGACCCGTTGAAGCGGACCTGAACGAGTGGGAACTGCGGCCTCTTACCCCCGAAGCAGTCCAGAGCCTTTATCTTATGGGCCCGGACGCGTTGAGGATATTTGCGAGCGGCGCTCCGGTAATTACCGACAACAATCCGTACACCGAATTCCCTTTGTGGAGGAGCATGTGGGACAAGACCTACCGCTACACGCTCGACGCCGGGGGGCTGTGGTCCTGGAAGATTCACAATTTCCCCAAGTAGGACGGTCGAGAGCGGGACACGCTTCTTTCCGAGAGAGGATATTCTGACCGCTCCTACGAAGATCCGGTCAAGCGTCAATCGCTTTTTATTTCCAGGATCCAATAGTGGTCAATCGGCACGTTCAGAACGGGAACGACCCCTTTGTTTTTCCCCTCCTCAACATCGTAGTAGCCCGGATAATCCGGCATCAGGAGATATTTGATCTTCAGGTCTTTTAACTTTTGAGAAAACGGACTTATTCCTATTCCGTAGCTGTCTTCATAGAATCGCTTGAAATTCACCCTGTCAACTTCCGGTCGATTGAGTACCATCACATGTGCAAACCGATTGTAAATGGCCTCGTTTTTCCCTAAAGGGTCCAGTATCTTCATTGCCGACATATCGGGAACATATTTTGTTCCATTAAAAACCCTTGCTCCCGTTGCCATAATGAATCCGCTTTGTATTTCGTCGCCGTAAACGACCCAATTTGCCTGAGGGTCTCTTACGACGATATTCTTCACGGCGTGATAAAGCTTCTTATCAATAATAAAGCCAAGACCGCGGGAGATCGGATAGACGGAATAGGTCGAGAGCACGACATAGACAAGGATCGCAAGGCAAAAGAGCCGCGTCTTATGATTTAAGAGCAGGCAAACAGCCAAAGAAAAGAAAACACTAATGAGGCCAATGTGCCATAACTGGAAAAAGTTGTTTGTTCGTGACTTCAAATACAATCCATAAACAACAAAACACGACAATAGAATGACGAACAAGATCATGTTCTTGCTCGGACTAAAACGAATCGCGCTGTTTTTCGAATGCAAATAGACAACGGTCAGAATAATAGAACCGACCCCTATTCCAATAACGGCCCGGTAGGAGGGAACAAAAGTCAATAAGGTCAACTTTGAAAGGATCGGCGGAAACCCGACAAGGACGAAGAATGTCAAAAACAACAGGTATGCCGATAGCGCAATCTGCAACGGGTCAAATTTTCCCTTTATGACATCAACCAGTACTGCCGTGATAATAACCGGAAAAAAAAACAAAAAACTGCTTGTTTCACAAACATTGAGCCAGAGAAACTTTTGTTCATTAAAGAAAATGCCGTAAAATCCTGAAAACAACCGGTCTATTCCAAACCCTCCTCCGCTTGATATCCGTTTTCCGGGATATGCCGTATTCATGGTCAACGCAATAGTTTCCTTTAAATCCGTATAGAATAAACAGGCAACGATGATCACTGCGAAGAAGCAAGCGCCCAGCAAACATATCCGCAGCGCAACGTGTTGCATCACGACATCGCGCTTCAGGTTCTTGACAAAATACCCCGTTACCACGGCAATCATAAGCAGGCCCAACGGGACCTGAAAAGGCGGGTAGATTGCCAATGAGAAATTCAGAATGAAAAGAAACAAGGCTGCTGCGCTTATGATCATGGTGAGACGTTTTGTGGATGATACAACGTAAATAGAAGAAATCAAGATGCAATTGAATGCGGACAGGACCACGCTCGGCGTCGAAAGGTTCCACCATTGGACAAAGCTGGAAAAAAACAGGAAAAGACATCCGAAAACCGAAAGCAACAGATTATTCTTCGTTAATAGCATAAACAGCAAAAACGAGCTTATGATGAGACTGAACACTCCGTAGTTCCAAATATAGGAAAATCCTTTCTCCATCTCCAGAACCAAGAAACCCCAGTACTGAGGTTGAAAGAAAACCGAAAAATGGGAAGTTGGAAGGCCCATGAGAAGAGACACTTTCTTGGGCCCAAAGGAATAATTTTCAACAGGAAATTTATTCGCCGCCTGGGATAGAAAGAAAGGGGAGGCAGTAAGCCATTCGTCGACTCTGATGAACTTCGGCGAGCCGAAAAGGACCTTTGACGCGGTTCGCGGGCCGCCGTACGTGGGAAAAAAGGCATCCCATATAGCAACAGAGGAATAGTGAATTTTGAAGGAAACGAGGATGACAAACAGGACCAGGAGGGCGGAAATAAGGATCAGACTTTTTTTCTCAAAGACGATGAGATGTTCTTCGGAAATTCTTTTGCCCGCGGCGTCCAGCGAAGTGCCGATTCGCGCAATAAGAGTTGAAGCAATCATTTGCAGGCCTTTTTGTATTCTTGTTGAACCATGGTGTGCAAATGGTTCAACACGACGGCAACTTTTTTCCTTCAACAAGGGGCAAGGGCGGCTGCCCGCACAAAACAACGGGGCTCGAACAAGGACAAATATACTACGACGGAGCGTCAATGAGAAGCGCGCGGCCCTGCGTCAAAAAATTCGCCAATTTTGCCTTGAATGCCGGCGTTCGTAATTATATAGTAATGAGGAAACGGGGGTTATTTCCTTTGCAGGAGCTCTCCAATGACAAAATGGGAATACCAGTTCTTAATCGCGGAAAAGTACGGCAAAGGAATTTTCGGTTTTGTGCTGCCGCGGGAAATCTCGTGGAAGATCCATTACATAAACGGCAAGCAGCAGCAGAATTGGGCTGACGTGACTCTCTTTAACTATCTCGGCAAAATGGGCGAACAGGGGTGGGAAGTCGCATCCATGACATCGCACATGTCGGTACGGTCCGGTACGCTTCCGATCGAGCATCTCTATATAATCCTGAAGAAATCCCAGGAATCCTGACGACAAAGATCCCTTTTTTCCTTTGTGTTCACGCTCCGTTCCTCTCCGGTAGTTCATGCATCCCATCAAACGGTGAAACACTTTCAAAACGCGATCGGCCCCTTTTGGTATATTACGGTGAGCCGACAAACCAGCCATTCGATATAACGGCGCATGGAAAACATTTCCCTGAGAACGAAGATTCTGCTTGCCGCGTGCGCCGCGCTTGTCTACGGCGCGGGCCTGTGCGTTACGGTGATGGACATTGATGCAGCCCAGTATGCCTCAATGAGCTGTCAAATCGCCGCAAGCAGGCACTTCTGGACTTCGCTGCTCCAGCCGGCCGGATATCTCGACAAGCCGCCCCTGCTCTTCTTCCTTTCCGCCGCGTCTTTCAAAGTCCTGGGCGTTTCCACGGTGAGCTACAAGACCCCATCGTTCCTTATTACGCTCCTTGGGTTCTATGCAACCTACCGCCTGGGCGCACTACTTTACAATAAGCGAATAGGCATACTTGCGGCTGCCGTTCTTTGCTCCTGCGAAGGGATCATCTTTTTCACCAATGATGTCCGGACCGATGCGCTTCTTACGGGAACGGTTGTCTTTTCCGTGTGGCAGATAGCGGAGTTCATCAAAACCGGAAGGGCCGGGTTCTTTCTCGGAGGAACTTTCGGCGTCGCGCTTGCCATGCTTGCCAAAGGCCCCATCGGCCTTATGGTTCCGGTTCTTGCCGTGGGGAGCTACTTGGCGGGAAAACGCAGGTTCGGGATGTTCTTAAAATGGTACTGGCCGGTGGGCGGCTTTATTGTGATGCTTTTGCTCATGCCCATGCTGTGGGGCCTGTACTCGCAATACGGGTGGCGCGGCATCCGGTTTTATTTCTGGACCCAGAGCTTTGGAAGAATCACCGGCCAAAGCTCGTGGCATGACACATCGGGATACTTCTATTTTGTCCATACTTTCCTCTGGGCGTTCCTGCCGTGGATGCTGCTGGCCTATTACAGCATCGGCGATCACGTTTTCCGGGCAATCAAGAACAGGTTCGACCCTGCGAAGGCAAACGACCTGCTGCTTCTTGGAGGAACCGTTCTTCCCTTTGTCGCACTGTCGTGCTCTCATTACAAATTGCCGCACTACATCTTTGTGATTTTTCCGCTGGCGGCGATACTGACGGCAAAGACCATTTGCGAGCTGGCCGAGACGCAGCGCGAGAGGAAAGCCTTCCGCATATTTTTTCATACGCAGCGAGTGTGCTGCATGCTGATGTGGGTCTTTGCTCTTGTATGTATGACCGTCTTCTTCCCCTGCAAGAACCCTTTCGTATGGCTTCTTTCGGTTACGGCCTGCACCGCAACGTTCCGGTCCACTTCCGGGAAGCATTCACCGCTTGCCCGCCTCGTTTTGCCGTCTCTTTGGGCCATCTTCGGAATGAACATTATGGTGAACCTGCACCTTTTCCCTCAGCTCATGTCATTCCAGGGCGGCAGCAACGCAGCAACGAGCATCAGCCGAAATCATGTGCCCGTGGATCGTGTATTCGGATATCGCGCCCAGGATCATTCCATGGAGTTCTACACGCGGCGCGAGATTCCGCTGCTGGACAGCACCCAAACCATGGCTGCGTTGCGCAGTCGAGACGTTTGGATTTATACGGGCCGTGATGGATACCGTTCCATACGGGAAATGGGGTTCTCGCCTGTGGCCGTTGATTCATTCCCGGATTTTCATGTTTCAAAGGTTACGATGAAATTCCTCTTCCACAAAACCAGATCGGCGATGCTGGGCCGGCAATACATTCTGCACAACATCCCTGGAGTGATGCACCCGGGGACATAATCCGGGTGAAATCAGCTTTCCGCAAACAAGGAAGCGCCACAGGATCGGGAAGAAAAGAAATCAGCCGGGAATAAGAATACTCTTGACAATACAATGCATTCAGTTTAATATTATGTATAGAGTCCTGATCTCCAGCGGAGCTGTGATGCTCAGGAAAGGAGGGTTTCGACGTTGCGTGATTTCTACACCATGCAACCGTAATTGCAACAGTGAGTTATTTCAAAGGAAACCCAACTTGAAGGAGCTTTGTATGAGATTCCTACGCAACAAAACCAAGGGATTCACCCTTGTCGAACTTATGGTCGTGATCGTCATCATCGGCATTCTTGCCGCAGTTGCGATTCCCAAGTTTCTCGATGCATCCCAGAAGGCGAAAGCGTCTGAATTTCCAACACAGTTGACCGCTATTTACACCGGCCAGTTGGCATACCAGGCGGAGAGGGGCCAGTATGTAACGCAGTTTTCTTACCTGAGAGACTCTGCGGGCGTTGATGTGCCCTCCTCGAGCAGGTGGTTCACCTACTCAATGTCTGCTGCCAGCGCCACTGCTTTTGTGGGCAATGCAACGGTGGCTCAACCATTTGGAAATGCGACGACTTCCGACTATGGTGCAATCGATCAAACCAATTCAAAGTATTGCACTGCCACATTGTCGAGATACTGCCCGAGCTGGAAGTAACAGCGTAGCAGAGTTCCTAGTGGAAAGCCCCGGCCTCGAAAGAGGCGGGGCTTTTTTTATGGGGAACACTCGTTATTTAGCTCCTGTCTCCGTTGACGGCACAACCGGCTGCGAGCGAACAGCGCCGGCCACTTTCTCCTCGCGCTCCAATTGCGACTGAGACAAAGAGTGCTGTGCGTCTGCAAAATCAGGATTTGCCGGGTCGATTTCTTTTGCCCGACGCGCGTGAAAAAGGGCGGAATCCTGCATACCCAAACGAGCGTAAGCCTGGCCAAGATAATAGTGCGCTTGGGCTGAACCTGGATTCCTTATCAGGACGCGGTTGAAATCCAAAATGGCTGAATTCAGGTCGCCATGAATCGCAAAACTGATTCCACGATCCAGTCGTGGTTGGGTGCTGTCCGGAACGAGCCGGACTGCACGTGAATAGAACCGTATGGCGCTCGAAATCCGTCCGCTTCTAAACAATTCTTCACCAAAGCCCATACTGAGCTTCCACGATCCGGGGTTGAGCCTTAATGCCTGGGCAATATGGAAAAAAGAGCTATCCGCATTGTGCTTTCTAAGGTAGGCCACTGCGAGATAGTAATGCGCTTCCCAACTCGCGGGCAGGCGCAGGAGGGCGCTGTCCAGACACAAGATTGCAGAATCCGTGGAGCCGCGATTGAAAAGCGCAACTGAAAGCCCATACCAGGGAGCGAAGAAATCCGGCTGACATGAAATTGCCCTGCGGTATTCGGCAATGGCCGACGAACCGAGCCCAAGCATTTCATACGTCTCCCCGAGGCAGTCGAGAGCGCGGGCATAATTTGAATCCGACTGAACCGCTTTTCGAAGGTAGAAGAGAGCCTCTTGCGGTTTGCCCTGCTGCTTCAGAATAAATCCCGTATTATACAGGGCCGCAGGATAGTCTGGAAGAATCTTAAGCGCTTCCGAAAAATGGACCAGCGCACTGTCCGGCATGTTTTGTGAGTAAAAAACCTTGCCAAGGTTGTTTTGAGCGAGATAGTTTCCGTTGGTGACCGACAATGCATGGCGGAAAAGATGAGTACTATCCTGCCAGCAGCCGACTTGTTGCCTTGCGGAGACCGAAACAACGGCAAGTAACAACGCCGCGCCCGCGACTGTGAACGTTCTGCGGAACATGCCGCCTTTGACAAGTTGCCCGATTCCCCAGGCTGCAATGACAAACAGGCCGATAAGCGGCACATAGGTGTACCGGTCGGCCATTGATTGCGAACCGACCCGAACGATGCCGATTGCCGGGAGAAGCGTCACAACGTAAAAAGACCACCCGACGAAGAACCAGGGAGCGGTTCTCATCGCTCTGACGGCAGCATAGGAAATTCCCACCAGAGCACAACCGCAAACAACCACGCTTGCCACTTTAATGGTTGCCGTCAGCGGATAGAAGAAAGCGAGGTGAACAGGCCACGCAGTGTGTGCGATGTATCGAACGTACGACAGGATGGCATTCGAAAGCCGAATGCCCAGGGGAAATGCGGTCATTGAGCCGGCCGTCTTCTGGACAAAGAGCGTAACAATGCATACCGCAGCCGACAATACTGCGAAAGGAATTTTTTCCACAAGTAAGCGCCGTACCTGACTCCGCGCAGCTTGGTTTGTTTTATAGGGAACAAGGCGATTGAGAGGCCAAAAATCCAGTAGAAGCAGAATAAGAGGCACTGTAACGATCATGGGTTTTGCCATCAACCCAAGGGCAAAATAGACCAGCGTGCGAACATAGAGCGCTGCGCCCCGGGTCTTGACATACCGCCAGTACGTCAACAGGCTCAAGAGCATGAAAAACGTGCAGAGCAGATCCTTGCGCTCCGAAATCCATGCAACCGATTCCACGTGCAGCGGGTGAAGCGCGAAGAGAAATGCGACGAAAGCGCTTCTCCACAGCGCACCCGTCATATTCAAAAGAACCCCAAAAAGAAGCAATGCATTGAAGATGTGCAAACACACATTTGTGAAGTGATACCCGCCCGCCGCCTGTCCGTACAGATCGCGATCGAGCATGAGAGAAAGCCATGTCACCGGATGCCAGTTGGCCGCGGACGTTGTGCACAAGGCCCAGCGGACATTACTGAGCGTGAGGCCGGACTGCACGCGGGGGTTGTTGTAGATATATTCGTCGTCGTCATAATTAACAAAGGAGAAGTTCCGTGCCGGCCAGTATACCCACAGGGTGCACAGGGCCAGGGATGCGAGAACAATCGAGCGAACCGCGCTCTGGGGCAACGCCGGAAGATGAAGGCTTTTGGCGGAGGTGATGCGCATGGCTGTTTGTTATGGTTTGGCGGTCTTGGGTTCGCGCGCCGCAAGCGAGTCTGCGATGGCAAACTGATTGTGCGCAAGATCATTTCTTCCCAGAGATTGATATGCCTTTGCCAAACGGCGATGCGCATCGGTATAGCCGGGGACAATCGCAATCGATTTCAAATACCACCCGATGGCTTCCTGCGCGGCACTGTCGTAGCAGCAGCAATCCCCCAGCTCAAGATACGATTCGGCATCGTCCGGATTCGCGCGGATTGCTTCCAGGAGATAGCGCCTGCAATCCGGATAATCTTTCATGGCGGCATACGTTGCGCCGAGATTGTGTAAAGCCGCAGGGAAGCGCGGTTCCTTTGCAAGGGCGCGCTTGAAGCACCGGATAGCGGATTGCGTATCACCGATCATTCCATAGGCGTTGCCGCAATCGAGGTTTGCAAGCGTGCCGGTGGAATCCTGCGCAAGCAACAGGCTGAATGCGGCAATTGCATTCTTCGGCTTTCCCTGCCGCAGGAGAATAAGCCCGATATTGAGCCGGGGGCTGGTTTGCGTGGGCCGGAATGAGAGTGATTTTTGGAAGCAGTACGCGGCTTCGGCATAGCTTTTCCGGTCGAGAAGGAAATTTCCCTTGATGCCGTACGCGAGGAAATTGTCTTTTGTGACTCTCAGCGCATGGTTTGACAGCGTAAGATCGTCCTGCCAGTAACCGGCTTGAGCGCGCGTTTGTAAAGACAAAATCGCAAGCACGACAACGGAGCAGATCGCGGCAGGGAGCCGCAGCGACCGGCGCCGCACGGTGAAATCGTACACCAGCCATGTGACGGCAACAAAGAGACCGACAAGCGGAACATACGTGTATCTGTCCGCCATTGCCTGGGATCCCACCTGGATAATGCCGATGGCCGGTACGAGAGTTCCAAGGAACCAGAACCATCCCACAAATACATAGGGCAGTTTTCGCCTTGCAACCAGCGCGATGCCCGTCACGGAGACGAGAAAGACACAGGCAACCGACAAGGCAAATGCCGACGGCAGTTCGGCGGGAAGCGGATAGAAGAAAGCAAGATGGGCCGGCCAGAACATCTTTCCCGCATAGCCTGCGTAGGACACACCGGCATTGGCAAGCCGGTGCAGAAAGGATAACTCATCCGCCTTCACAATGGCATCGCCTGCGTGCTGCGCCAGGATCGTCACGACGCATGAAACGGCCGAGAGAACAAAGAATGGTGTTTTCTCCGCGAGCAGGAACAACACATTCCGGTTGGAGGGTCTTTCACCCAGGGACTGGTTGGGTCCGGTCTTTGCGCCGAACCGGCCAAGGGGCCAATAGTCGAGGAGAAGCATGACAAAGGGAAGCGTGACAACCATTGGTTTTGACATGAGGGCTAAGGCGAACAGAACAAGGGCTCCTAAATAGAAGCGTCGCTTCTTCTGAAACCGGAATGATGAGTAACAAAGCAAGGAGAGAAGCATGAAGAAGGTGCTCAGGACATCTTTTCGCTCCGACACCCACGCAACCGATTCAACGTGGAGCGGGTGAACTCCGAATAATGCGGCAACGAATGCACTTGGCCAGAGCGAACCGGTGATCGACTTGAGAAGAAAAAACAGGAGAAGGGTATTCAGGATGTGCAGCACAAGGCTGGTAAGATGGTGTCCGGCGGGCTTGTTGCCGTACAGCCGGCAGTCGAGCGCGTGCGAGAGCCAGGTAAGCGGGTGCCAGTTGGCTGCTTCAAACGTGGTGAAGGCCCACAGCAGGTTCGCCCTGGTGAACCCGGACATCACATGATAGTTCTTCGAAACGTATTGGTGGTCGTCAAGACTGATGAAGTCGCACTTATCAACATTCCAATAGGCATACAGCGTCGATCCGGCCAACAGAAACACGATGAGGTAGAGGACAACGCGGCCTGCATGCCCGCGGGTTTCCTGCATTGACGGGTGAGGAGCGGAACTGTCGTTGTGCTGCATTGGTCCTTTGGTTCCGGGCGTCATTCCCCGGGCGAGCCGGAATGTATCGTACCATCATTATACTATTTTTTTGCTGCGGAAACTATGGCCGCGACCTTGCAAGGACAACGAAGCGTTCGCGGCAACCGAACAGGGCATCTCGCAAAACCCCGCGCCTTCCCACGGCAGTTTGCAAAGAATAGTAGTGATTTTTGCCTGCGAAACAACTAGAATTAGAGTATCGCATTTTCCCGGTCTTCGTGCTCTAAAAGCAAGCATGATACGCATGAACAACAAGCGCATATTTTCCTGGAAGCCGGACTGGCCGTTTCTTGCCGTGTGCGCGGGCGTGCTGGTTCTCCTGCTGCTTTTCCCCGTGCTGTTCGGCGGCAAGCGGGAAGACCCGTATTTTTCCTACAAAATAATGTGGCTCAATTACCTCGGTCACCGGTTCAAACTTCCTCTTGAGACTCCCAAGCCGCTGTTTGCATTCCTGTGCGGGATTGCGGGACAGGCAGCACTGTATCCGATAACGTGTTGCTTTGGCGCAGGCGTGCTGGGCCTGCTCATGAAACTGTCGCAGAAGCTCGGAAAGCCCGGTTGGGCGGGACTCGTTGCATTTGCGCTCTTCCTGGTCAGCAACAAAATAGTACTTCCGGAGTTCATCCTGGGTGCGTACTGGCCCCTGCCGTTCCTTTTCTTCACCCTTGCGGCGGTGTACTTTTTTGTCAATACGTGGACGCTCGCAACCGCGATTTCGTTGCTGTGCGCCGGTCTGCTGAGGCCCGAGGCGTGGTTGTTTCCCCCGATCTTTGCGGCAGTCGCTCTTGCAAAGAGAGACCGGAGCTTTTCCTGGTGGCTGTTTGTTCCCCTGCTTGCGCCGGTCATCTGGGCGCTTTTTGACGGAAGGATTTCGGGAAGCCTGACCTATTCAATGGACATGACGAAATACTACTGGCAGACCCTGGGGGTCCTTCCGGCGCCTTTTGGAAAGTTCTGGGAGGCAACCGGCGGGGACCTGGCTGCCAATTTCTACCTGCCGGTACATCTGGCCGGCCTTGCCGGCCTCGGCTACTTTGTGATGAAGACCCGGCGCGCCGAGCACCTGCTCATGGCGGTCCTTTCCGCCCTGCCCTTCTTATTCTTCTGGCTGCTCTCCCTCCAAAGCCCGGTGATAACACAGGTGCGGTTCTTTGCCTTTCCAATGCTCGTACTGTGTCTGTATGCGGTGCTTTTTCTTTTCGACCTGTCACCGGGAAAATGGATCGCCCTAGCCTTGTGTTGCCTTCTTGTGTGCATCGGATTTCGAGAAGACCTAGTCCCGAACACGGTGAGGATGATTCAAGGCGATTGCGCCACTGCCCGCGCAAGGGCAGGAACCCTTGAAACGGTAAGGAGCATGGAAAAGAAAGCGGCCGTTATTCTTTGCGGGAGATCCGCCGGGTACTTTGCCTATCAACTTGGAGAAACGGCATCGCAGAAGATATTCATGTTCAGAGAGGCCGCCACCAGGCCGGATGTGATGCAGAATGTTTCTACCGGGGTCGCGGTTTACGTGAGCAACGATCTCGCAGGCATGGACAATGTGTTCCGTTTTCTTTCAAGACCACACCCGTATTGCGCAAACGGATTCGGCTTTTCTCCCGTGCGCATAGCGAGCGGGGGCAACGGCATTGTATACGACATCGAAAGGTTGCCAGACGCGACTTTGCAGCCGTCACTGCCATCGAGGCGCTAGCGCAGATCCAGGTGGGACCGGGCAAAACGGCTACGGTTTGCCGCCCGAGTCTTCAAACAGGTCGAGGAAGCGGTCTTCGTACAGTTCGAAAAGGTTCCATTTGTCAAGTTCCTTCTTGAGCTCCTGGGCCGCAGACCGGTCCAAGGCGGCCTTTTTGAACAGCTTCTCGATTTTTTCCATGATATAATGCGGGACCTTCTCTTCGTCGATCTGGGACATTTCTTCGTCCTGCTCCTTTTCGGACGGGAACAGCTGCTTGATGCGCTCTTCAATGGCGGCCATTTGCTGGTCCATCTCGGCAACGCTTGCGGTAAGCTCGGAAACATCGAGATCGAGCGAGAACACCTTGCCGAAAACTCTGACAATCTCAAGCGACGCCTTTGGGTAGGGCATGTTCGCCGCATACGACGGCATGGTGGCAAGGAGGCACGCGGCGTCTATGCCGCGCGACGCGGCAACGCCGAGCAGCAGGCCGTTGAGGCCGGCAATGTATCCATCCGGCATGGGCACGACTCCGAAATGCTTGATGGAGTCGAGGTGGCTCGTGCTCGAGCAGGCGATGAGAACATCGGACGTCGCCTGATAACTCATGGGCTGTGCGAGTGCGGCGGCCGTGAAGACCCGCGATACCTTGTACTGGCGGGCGATATCAAGAATGGTCTTGATAATAGTGATGCCGTCTTTGCCGCCGATCTGTGCATTGCTTTCGAAGATGATGACGTCCGGGTTCGTGGTGTAGTGAAACATGCTCGAGGGGATCTCCGGCAGCTGGGCTATCCCTTCCTTGACAATAATAGACTCAGGAATGAAAAACGGGCTCATGTCGATTTCCGCAAAAAGCCCTGCTTTTGTGTGACGTCTGAGATAATCCATGGCAATGAGACCTACATTTCCCATGCCCGGCCATGCCGCGAGCAGCGTCGGAGAAGAAGAGAACGTCACATCGTGCAATACTTTCATAGCGTACATGTCCCCGTTCGTTCGTGTTGCGAATCCAACCAAATAAAATAATTGAAGAACCCCGCCGCAAGTAGCGGTGATTGTCTGTGGGCGCCGAAACAGTCGTTTCGTAAACACATGATGCTCCGCCTCAGGTGGTGCCGGATCATGCCGGGCCGCATATTCCGCAGCTGCCGTCACATCTGGGAGGGCTTTCCGAACACCGGCATCGAAGGGAAGCAGATAAGAAGCAAGCAAAATGCCGGACTCGTGTCGTGAGCGATCAACGGTGTTGTATTTTGCGAACATGGATTTTTACGGCAAGAAGCTGTTTCTGGCGCCTCTGGCCGGGATTTCGGACACCGTATTCCGCACCATATGCAAGGAACATGGGGCAGATGTGGTGATGTCGGAAATGGTGAGCGCAGAAGGCCTCTACTACAAGTCGAAGGCGACAGGCGCGCTCCTTGCTTTTGAAAACACGGAGCGGCCCATCGGCATTCAGCTTTTCGGCGCAACGCCGGATCACATGGCCGCCGCTGCGGAACAGGTGGAGAAAACCGCACTGCCCGATTTTATCGACCTCAACGCCGGATGCCCCGTTCCCAAGGTGGTAAGAAAGAACGGCGGGGCTTCGCTGCTCAAGGACGTACGGCTCTTTGCCGCCCTGGTGGAAGCACTTGTAAAGGCAACGTCCCTGCCGGTGTCGGTAAAGATCAGGTCTGGCTGGAGTGAACACCACTGGGTGGATGCCGAGTTTGCGCAAGCGGCCCACGCATGCGGGGCGGGCGCACTTATCGTGCATCCACGCTCCAAGACCATGGGATTTTCCGGGCATTCCTATTGGGAAAGAATCGCCATCGTAAAGCAAGCCGTGCCGATCCCCGTGATCGGCAACGGCGACATCCTCTGCGAACAGGATGCAAAGGATATGTTCGAGCAGACCGGATGCGACGGCATCATGATCGGCAGGGGTGCGCTCGGCAACCCGTGGATTTTTTCGCGCATCAAGGATTTCCTGGCTTGCAGGCCCGCGCACCTTCCCACCGCCCGGGAGCGGGTGAGTGCGGCCCGCGAGCACGTGAGGAGGTTCAAGGAGCTTTACGGAGAGAGAAGAACGGTCGCCGACATGAAGAAGCACGCATCATGGTATGTCAAGGGGCTTCCGGAAGCGGCCTCTGTTCGGACAAGTATTTTCGGGGCAACGTCATCCGGCCAGATACAAGAGGCGCTCGAGCGGGTAGTGTGCGAAAAGTAACATCATGTATATTTCGACTAAAGAAACCTGTTTCACTTTGTAAAACAAGCGTGTGCGGCAAAAGACCGGGAGGACCACCATGGAGCACGATCCCCTGCGAGAAGTGTTGAAAGCGGTGGCGGAGCAGTCCGTGTCCATCGAAGATGCCATGAATAGGCTGTCGGGACTTCCCTTTGAAGACATGGGATTCGCCCGCGTGGACCACCACCGCGCCCTTCGAAAGGGATACGCGGAAGTGATCTTCTGCCAGAACAAGACTTCGCACCAGGTGGTTGATATTTCCAAGAACATGATGTCGCATGACGAAACCGTCTTTGGCACGCGTGCGTCAACCGATACGCTGGAGCTCCTCGAAAAGGAAATTCCGGGCGTCGAGATCAACCGGTCCGGGAGATGTTTCTGGAAAAAGGCGAAGCACTGGAAGAAACGAGACAATGTCAAGGGCCCGATCTTGATTGCGTCCGCAGGCACCGCCGACCTTCCGGTGGTGGAAGAGGCCAAATGCACCGTGGAGGTTCTCGGCCATCCCTGTGCCGTCCTCAACGACGTGGGCGTGGCCGGCATCCACCGGCTCTTTGCGCACAAGAGCGAGCTGCATGATGCGTCGGTCATCATCGTTGTTGCGGGAATGGAGGGCGCGCTGCCGTCGGTAGTCGCAGGCCTTGTGGCCTGCCCGGTAATTGCGGTGCCCACGAGCGTAGGTTACGGCTCCCATCTTGGAGGGCTGGTGCCGCTGTTTGCAATGCTTAATTCCTGTGCGTCGGGGCTAACGGTAGTAAACATCGATAATGGATTTGGCGCAGGGTATGCGGCTGTGTTGATGAATACGAAATAAGAGGCTTATATCCTGGACATCCGGCCCCAGGGAACCAGAGCCCGCCGATTCGCAGCACTATGGTTCGCAGGAGCCTGTTAGAGTTTTACTTCAAAAATATACTGCCATCTTTTTCCCGTGATGTAAAATGTCCGCGTCTCGGGGTTATAGGCAATGCCGTTAAGCACATTCTGGTTGCTTGGCGCCGCGTTTTGCGCGACAAGTGATGTGCAATCGATCACCCGGACGACAACGCCGGTCCTTGGCTGGATCACGAAAATGGAGTCGCTAAACCACACATTGGCATAGATGAGGCCCTTTGCATACTCGAGCTCGTTGAGCGAACGTAATGGTTTGCCCAAAAAGGTGACCGCAATCTTCCTTTTTATGGCGAACCGCTTATCCCTTGCGTAAAGAGTATCGCTGCCATTGCTCATGTAAAACAATGTGGAATCGGCAGTGAGCCCCCAGCCTTCGCCAGAATAGGAAAAAGAGCTCTTCAGTTCAAGCGATGGAAACCTGTAGACGGGCGCTCCTTGTTCGCGCCAGGAAAGCTGCACGAGAGAGGAGTCCATCCTTGCGCATCCTTCGGCAAAAATATCGGGAACGGGAATGGTCTTTCGGATGCTACCGTCTTTTGAATCGAGAATGCGCAGGCTCGATTGTCCGTAAAGTCCAGTACTTTCGTATAAGAGCCCCTTGTCATAGAACAGGCCCTGCGTGAAGGCTCCCGTGTCATGGGAAATGGTGCGAACGACAACAGGGATGGAACGCGGCATGGTTCCCTCCTGGCCGGAAATCGATAAACCAAGGAAGGCGAGCGAAAAGATGACATGCTGGGTTTTCATTAAGCCAGAAAATACTATAAATGGTGCAGATCCAATGACCAAAACATTTTGACAATATGACACTGGCGATATATTTTTATTTCTTATTTAGTTTCCATGCTTGCTGGAGTGTAGCTCAGTCGGCAGAGCAAGTGGCTGTTAACCACTGGGTCGGGGGTTCGAATCCCTCCACTCCAGCCAATTTTACTATCTCTGGAATACCACGAAGTACTCCCCAAAGTGCTTAAACTGGGCCTGAAATAGATTTTACCCCTTCAGGCAAATTATTCGACTTCCCCCGAAGACTACCGGTTATTACGAAAATGTGAAAACATGCGTGAAAACATCAAGGAATGCAGGTTTGAAAAGGTGTCCTAACAACCAGATCTTGACCACCTGATTTTGCCGAAATAGGGTGACACTCCGATTGTAGGTGTTTCTGTGGTACAGAGGCACAGAAGGAGTGTTATCATGGTTAAGAAGAAGAATAAGAAGGTATTTCCTTCCTCGCGGAATGCAGGTTTGAAAAGGTAAGGACGTGTTGCCTCATAATAAAAGGTAACCGAAGGGTCAGATTCGATGCCTCACAAATGAGGTAACCGTAACAAGGTTGAAAATGGTTTTGAGTTTTCTTTCGATAGTCTTTTTTAATTGGAATGGATTGAGAGCACGGTGGGTCAGTTCAAGGCTTTGCTTGACTTCTGAAGCTATGTAAGGTGATTCAACGATTCTTTGATAGGGAGTTTTCGGTTCTTCATAGGTCTTGCGGTATCGAGATCCTATCCGGATTTTAGATTTGAGTTTCAGCGATGGACAGAAGTGGTTTTGATAGAGAGACCACTCGTTGGCATAGAGGTCGTTAATGAGGGGAAGCGTGTCGGGGTTTTCGATCCGATCATAACCAAGCATGTGCCTGGCCTGCGCCCAGTTTTTCTGTTCGACATGGGCGTTGTCGTTTTTCTTGTAGGGACGTGACCGGGTGAACTTTACAGGGTCTTGTCGCACGGCGAAGTAGCGTTCGAGATGATAGTTGAGGAACTCGGACCCGTTATCACAGTCAAAGCCACGCAGGGCAAAAGGTATTCGTCGTTCGATGTCTTTAACCTGCTCAATGACACCCTGGGAGCCCTTATTCCACACAGCACGGCCTTCGGTCCAAGCAGTATGGATGTCAGTCATGATAAGGCTCCACACAAATTCTCCGGCAAGGCTGGTGCCGCAATGGGCAACCGTATCCGCCTCCATGAATCCAGGCTGGGTAATATCCCAGTTGTCGGTACGGATGGGGATTTGATTGCGCAGCATGGAGCCGGGCTTGGTGCCGCACAATCCCTTGCCCATACGCGTACGTAAAGGGCATAGGACGCGGTCAAGCGTGGAGCGGCTGACAGAGAGGAGCCGCGCACGGACTTCCTCGGAAAGCAGTTCAAAGGATTGTTCGTAGAATGGCAGCCATACTGGAATGACAACCTTAAGGCGGCGAGAGCACATGAAATCAGAGGCTTTCCAGATGTACTGTAACGCCTTAATAAAAAGCGGTTCAGCATATAAGGGTCTTCTTCCACGCTTGGCTTTTTGTTTCTGTTTGCGTTTTCCAAGTAGCCGGATAGCGTACTTGCGATTGTATCGGCAAATCGCACAAAACTCATCGAGAATCTGCTTTTTGCCGGCTCTGTTGGAATGGGCATATCGTTGTCGTATCGCTTCCCGATATGCTTCTTTTTCTTTGTGCCCCATAGTGGTAACCCCCTTTTTTCTTGGGTTACCTTAATTATGAGGCAACGAATCAATTGGTGCGTGTTTCGATTAAGCCTTCGGTTACATTTAATTTGAGGCAATGCGCTATCTACAATCGTAGATGGATCGTCAGAGGACGCCAAACGCCCTGTCTTCCCGAGGCAGCATTGGCGGGGAAGGCGTGTGGTGGTCGTCCACGATGAGCGATACATCCGATTCGTGGGTACGACATACTTCTCTTGAGCGAGCGTAAGCCGCGTTAGTTACGGCATTGGTTACGGTTTCATCAGATAGTTGAAGCAAAGCGGACCAAATAGCCTTATTATTACAGGGAGGCTAATTTTTGGAGTTCTAAGCGCTTAACAACCTAGCAGGTTGTTGAAATAGTCCTAACAGAAGCGCTCTTGTTGATTTTTTATGAACCTAACTTCAACTTTACATATGTCAGAGAGGTTTTACCTGCCTCGTTCCGAGGCATTTCCCCGGATTCCCAGGCCATTCTCATGCTGCCCCCACCGTTTGCGGCATCAACTTAACCATGCGTATCAAGTTGTACGCTGCGGCAACCACGTAGGCAACAGTCTGGTTGATTCGTATTCCTCTTACCCGAGTTTTCCGCAGGCCACCGACGCTCTTGATCCACCCAAATATCTCTTCAACCCGTTTTCGTTTCCTTTGACTTACGCTGTATCCCTTATGCCGAGTCGTTCTTCCATCCAACCCTTTAAGCGAAGTGTTGGCCTTCTCGGCAATGTGAGGCTTCACGTGCAGGCGTCGCAGGCTCTTGATAAATTCGGTTGCATGATACCCTTTGTCTGCACCCACCGTCTTCATCCGGCGTTTTCCGCGCCTGCGTTCATGCTTTATCAGCTCAAGCGCCATATCCCGTTCCGCTGTCCCCGTCGCTGGCGCAATGGCGATATCAACACACAACCCATTTCGGTTTTCCATCAGCACGTGACCGGAATACGCCAGCTGCGCTCCCGTTCTCTTGTTCTTCCGAGCCAACCGCGCCTCTGGATCGGTCGAACTCTGATGTGTCTCATTGCTTCGCTTCTCATGGTGGAAATCAACCGACGGATTACTCCGATCATCGTCAGTCTTGTTCGCCGATTCCGCGTCTTTTCGCTTGAAGCTCTTCATCGATGCCCAGGCTTCAATCAACGTGCCGTCAACCGTGAAATGCTCATCGGACAACAACTCTTCGGAACGAGCAAGACGCACGATTTCCTGCATCAGCCGGTGCGCAATCTCCTGTTCCATAAGTCGATCTCGGTTCTTCGAAAACACACTATGATCAAACGATGCCGCATCCAGATCCATGTCAAGAAACCATCGGAACAGAATGTTATAGTCCAGCATCTCGCAAAACAACCGGTCCGACCGTATCGAAAACAAAGCCATCAATATCTGTGCTTTCAAAAGCCATTCCGGCGGTATCGAAGGGCGTCCCATCCGGCTGTACATCGCCTCAAAGTCACGAGAAAGGCGGCGCAGCGCTATGTCCGTAAACTGTTTGACACGACGAAGCGGGTGCGTTGCCGGCACTCGGGAATCCGGAGAAACGAAGCTGAACATACCGCCTTGGGCTGGCTGGGAACCTCTCATCAATACTCCTTGGTTGGGGTTCCCCTATAATATAAGGATAAATGTTTACAAAAGGGAGACTTTTTCAACACCCTGCTAGGAGAGGCGGTGGAAATGTTTTGTCCGGCATCTTTGAAAACTGCACCACTGCGCTTCGCAGCGCTTCTTATGGCTGCCATTTTGACAAACGCAACAGCAGGGGGGTGGAAGCTCTTCTGGTCCGATGAATTCGACAGCACAGCGCTCAACGAGAGTAACTGGACGGTGGATCCATCAAACAATCCGGACAACGGCGAACAGGAACATTACACAAGCGGACACGATCAGGCAAATTCCAACATATTCGTCAAGAACGGCTGCTTGATTATCGTTGCAAACAATAACGGCGGAATCACCTCCGGCCGCCTCAACACGGAGAACAAAAGGAACTTTGTGTACGGACGCATGGAGGCTCGCATGCGCCTTCCCATCACCCAGGGAATGTGGCCCGCGTTCTGGATGCTCGGCTCCAATTTCAGTTCGGTTGGATGGCCGGCATGCGGAGAACTTGACATAATGGAAGGAAGGGGGCGGCTGGCGAACTGGACGTCCGGGTCGTACCACTTTCCCGGTTTCGACGTCTTTAACCAGTACACATTACCCACTGGGAACGTTCACGACAGTTTCCATATCTATGCCGTGGAGTGGAATACCGATTCTATACGCTGGTTTTGCGACAGCGTGAATTTCGGGACTCTTTGCAGGACCAGCGACCCGAACCTTCCCTTTGACAACGAATTCTGGTTCATCTTTAACCTTGCCGTGGGCGGCAATTTCGATGGGAACAGTGACAACACCACCATTTTTCCGGAAAGCCTTATCGTCGACTACCTCCGGGTATACCATTGGGACCAAAGCATGAACGTCGGGGCGCCTGACGTTCGCCGAAGCCTTCCTGGGGCTGCCATCACGAATCTTGGCACGCGGCTTTCGGTTGAGCTTCCGAGGGAGCAGGTCTATTCAGCTGAAGTCGTTGCTGTAAACGGCGAGACGGTCTTTTACCGGAAAGATTTTGCCCGATCCTTTTTTATCCCAACGGCCTCGCTTGCAACGGGAGTGTATTTTGTAAATATACGCGGGACGTTCGGACAGTTGAGCAACAGGATTGTTGTCCGGCGGTAGTCCGTCTCGGGACGATAGACTTTGCAAACAGTAACAGGAGCGATTGGCGTGGATCCTCACCTATTCCAACACAAACTCCCTGCTGACGCTCCGCTGATTTGACTCCGCGGTAACAACGTACACACCCTTTGGATAGCCCGAAACATCAATGATTCTGATGCCCGAGGTATTCTTACCGCTTTGATACAATATGCGACCTTGCGTATTGACTATCATAAGCCTTTCCACCTGTAGGCCGCCCAGATTTACATGCAATTGAGTGCTTGCAGCATTTGGATACATTGCAACGGTTTCTGCGCGGGTGGCGCTTTTGGTCCGTGCACCGGCGGCGTTTTTTTCGATAAACCGGAAATAGTTGATATTAAACAGATAGCCTGATCCCTTGTAAACCAGATAAATGTTTTGCAATCCTTTTGTTAGGGCAATCGGAGCTGTAATAGTTGTGTAGGTATTCCAATCACCTGTACCCGTGACCGCTATAGTTCCGACCAATATGCCGGTCAGTCCGCCAAGGCGGATTTCAATGGTTCCGCCACCAGTTGCGCTCGACACTCTGAATTCCGCGCTTTCGGCGCCGGTTGAACCAAAATCCACGTTCATGTATGCAGTGTAGTATCCGTCCTGAATGCCGCCAAGCTGGTCGATGCCGCTGACGTCGGCGGTTGGCTCAACTATGACTCCTTTCAAATAATCAAAGTCTTCCGCTTCAATTGTCGCGTACGCGTTCCGGGTGATTGTTGTAGACAAAGGACAATTGACCATCAGCGAAACTGCCGTGGATGCGCTGAATGCGGTATAGTGCGCGGTATCGGCGGCCCTGTTTCCCCACAAGGTGCCGATAATATCGCTCGTGTCCCGGTTGTTATAGGCCACTTTCGCGTTGAGTTGCAGCCAGGGTATGTAGTCGGGCCTGTTTAAGTCCACCACGTAACGACGGGCATACCGCATGAAAATTCCCTTGAAACCGCAGAGATCAGGGCCGTCCTCCGAATTGATCACATTCGATTGGAACATGGTGTTTTGAGTATAGCCGGCTATCTTGATCGCGTCGTCGAGATACGCGGTGTCTTTGGTATGATCGTACAGCATCACCGCAGCGCCCAGATAGGTCCCTTGATTGTAGGTGGAACTCCAGTCGCCCACCGTTCCGTCATAACTGTCGTTCACCTTGCCGGTGCTTCTCACCAGTAAATACAGCTTTGACCATGCATATATCTGCGTTGCCTTTGCAAAGTACGTGGTGTCTCCGGTTGCCTGTCCCAGATACATGGCCGCGACCATCGCCGGACCGTTGATGCAGGAATTTTTCGTGGTAAGTCCCTCCTCCCACAACAATCCGCCTCCGTATCCGGTGGTCCATGCACGCGCAAACATTTCGTCAAATTGTTGCTTGGCCTTAGTCAGGTAGGTCTGGTTGCCGGTAAGCAGGCCGGCTCGCACACAGGCGATGACCGCCCAGGTAATATCATCGTTGTAATTATCCCACATCCAGTCCGCACCCTCTTTGGCGATAAATCCATTGTACATCGCATCGAACATGTCCCTGTATTTGGCAAGGCCGGTTACTTCGTAGGCGTCGTCCACAATTTCCATTATCTCCGCAACGCCCCAGAAACCCTCGCCGTTGACATACCCTCCTGTCGCGTCCGTGGAGTAATACTTTGTCTTCCATGCCGAAAAGATCTGGTCCGCGATTCCGGCTGTGGGCGCCGCGCTCTGCGATGTTTGCAGTTGAAGCAACCATTGCTGCGCGTCACTGGAATTCGATTGCGATATCTGGACACCGGCGCCATCAGCATTCGTTCCATTCAACAGATCGAGAAGGAAATTCTGGCTGGCGGCCGTTTTCAATTGATAATAGCCTCCGCCTGCATCAGCGATGCTCCATTCAACCGTATTGTCATTTGTATTGCCGTTCTGGTCCACATTCACCCCGTTGGCAGGTGTCGCTGCGGCAATGTGCAGCAGTTTGCCGCTCCCAACATTCGTCAATGTGTAGAGGTTGTTCGCAAGGGAGGTAACGATCCACCGCTCGGCATCCGACTTGGTGTCGGTCCAGGTGTCAACATTCCCGCCGTCGCCCATGGAGGAGTTGGCGACATCCAGCAATTTGCCGCTTGCTTTGGATGCAAGGGTATAGATTGCGCCGGACGCAACGCCTGCGGTTTGCGAGAAACAAACGCCGCCATTGAACAGCACCACAAACAGCAAAAGGAAGACCGGACGAATGAATGATTTCATACCTTCCCGTTTCTCGGGCCCGCTGCCGCACCTAAGAATATACAGCGTTTTGTAAGTGCTGTCCACATTGAAGCGAGGGCAAGAATCATGTACCTCTTCAAGAGCTTGTGGACAAAAGATTGCTGAAATCAAAAGAAGCTTTTTGACTGACCCGGAGCGAATTATTTGACCACTCCCCAGGCCGCTGGGAAAATGTCATGCATGAAAACATCGGGAATGCAAAGTAGGTAAACTGTCAAGACGTAACGTTGCAATCGAAGAACCTCTCAGCAAGCTGCGAGGAAAAGGCCGATGACACAATGTTTAGCGCGAAGCGCTATTACCACACCTTGGGGAATGAAATGACAATCTTCCATGCTCCAGGAGTAGCCGCGCAAGCGAACCTTCGGGGTTAACGTATGGGATTCAATACCCTTTCAGATTGTCGGTATCTTTGTGTTTGTTTGGGTCTTCCTTGTCTTCTTTTTCAAAATCGGCGACAGTTTGGTTGTAATCCTTTTCGTCAAGAGATGGGCCTTTTTCTTCGGGATTCAAGATCTCATAATCCATTTCATTTTTCTGTTTCTCAAAATCCTCAGGATTTGATCCGTTGAAACCGGTCCTGGCCGACATGATTCCCATGAAGATCAGTTGGTTGAGGTAATACACCTTGTTTGCCTCGAGATTGATCTTCGCGCATGCCTTGTTCTCCGCATCCGCAATTACATAGTGCGTGCCGGGATCGACTTGGGCGGCAAAGTAACACTTACCCTTGGTGGTGCCCACGTAGGCTTTGTCCACATAATTATGGATTTCCTTGACAAATCCGTAGCTTGTGCTGCGATAGATGACAAGTGTCGCTTTGGACGGATCAGGGGCGATTACCGGGCGTGTCTCAACCTTCCTCATATATTGGTTACCGCACCCGGCAAGAAAGAGCATCGACACGGCAATAACACCGACTTTTCGAAACGACATAGGACCTCCTTATGGTGGAAAACCCGGGTATGTTGCTTGGCACTGTTCAGTGAAAAAGATACGTTGGCAGGAGTTTCCCGGCAAGAATAATCGGATACAAGCTCGCAAAGGCTTTATGGGAAGCCGTCAACGGGTAATAATAAACCGGGACTCTTCGGAGATTCCGCCAAGCTTCAATCTCAAAAAATAGACGCCGGAGCCCAACCCGGTGAGCGGCACGGTTTCCCTGTGCGCTCCGGCGGAAAGCAGGTGTTCCTGTTGCGGCCAAACCGCCTCGCCATGACAATTGACAATAGATAAGCATGTTTTTCCGGCTTGAGGAAGGGCATAAGAAACTTCAAGTCCGCCTTTTTCAGAATGTGTTCGGAGCGCGTATGAACGGCAGGCATTCTCGCCGGTACGCGTCGGCACGGAGGGAGTTTCATTTTCGAGGGTGAAAATGAGTTTGTCGCAGTTGAACGAATTGGTGACAAAAGTAAGCTGCAACACAAAGAGACCGGTATCCAGACTCGCTGTTGCCACGGTATTGAATGTGTTCCAGTTGTGCCAGATCTCATTGCCTGCCGGAGCCGTGGTTTGAGCCAGGTTCAAAATAGTTACCGGCGTCCCGCCGTTGAATGAAATTGTCTGGGTGTTCGGGGTGGCCGCAACCGCTTCATACGAGCTGATGCCGTACACGCCGGCAACTTTTACGTGAACCGTGAATCTTACCCATTCGCCGACATCTATCCAGGAAAGATGGTAGGAACCCGCAGGCGGAACAGACCCGTCCGCGTTTCGGTCACCGCTGCCAAATGGCTGCATACCGACATGCATGTCGGCCGAGTCCAGGCGTATCGTGCCGAAATTAACGGACCATGTGTCATGGAATCCGACTTCCGGTCCGCCTTCGTCGAAGAAGACCGCCTTTATCACCCCGGGAATCGTCTGGGGATTACCCTTAAGCGTGTCGCCGGTAAAAACCCTTCCCGTGTATCCGGCGGGAATTGCGGCACTAACCAGAGAGGCCGACACGAAACAGGAAAGTGCCGTGACGGCAAATGCGGGGTAGAAACGCATAGCGCAAACTCATTTTCGCATGTTGACAAATACGTAATTTGTGTTTCCGCAGTATTTTGCCAAGATGACTGTGACTCTCAAAAATATAGAGTCCAACAGCCTTCACCCGCTGTAAAACGTGTCGGGACTGTTACTAATCGTTACACGTCAATGTAACGCAACCCGGGCCATTTTGTACGCCACCATGACAAAAGGTAGTGCGGTAAAGAAATCCGCGGGATGAGAATGAAGAGTATGCTGGACAAGACGGAACCGTCTTGTCCAAGGAATCTTCGGTCTTGTAGGCTCGGCGAATTACTTCCTGTTTGCATTCAGAAACTGGTTCCACCAAACGGGAAGCGAATTGTTTGGGCAGGCGGATGGATCCGCGTAGCACGTATAGGGCCCGTACTCGGAATAGGTATTTGAATAGCCGATGTTACCCGAGGCATCCTCCCAAACGGTCGCGGTATAGTGAGAGCTGTCGCCGGTCAGGGTCACCATATTGGCCGCAATTTTAGTTACCACCACTGAGTAAACAGCGCTGTCCACGGTGTTCCATGAGGCAATGAAATCAGCGGCAAACGCAATCGAGGAATAGACCTGAATTTGACTCCCCGAAACGGAAATGGTGATCCCGCGGGCTAGGACACTGGGAAGCTGCGCGGCAATAATGGAATCCGTTCTCGCTGTGGAAGGCACCCCTTGTGCGCCGACAAGAGTCCACGCGCCCGAAAAGGAAGACCCGCTGCGGGTACCTCCTTTAAAGATATACCAGACTACCGTATTGCGAAGCGCCACATTCAGGAAATATCCGAGGGTCAATGATCCGCTGGTTGCCAGCAGGCTGTCTCCCGAGAATTTATACAGCTCCCTGGATGTGTCGTACGTTCCTGCAACCAGATTATTCCCGTTACACCGATTGGGCTGCAGCGTAATCTCGACGATCGTATCGCCTGCGGAATCACCGGGAAACGTGGAATAGGCAATGGGAGTGCCGGAAAGTGTTGTCGCTCCTCCGTTAGCGGAGGGAGACGTGCTGTTTGAGCAAGTTATGCCCGAGAAAACCAAAAAGGCAAGAGCGGCGATGACAACAATTGTTCTACCCATGCGGGAACTCCTTTGCGACCGTCTTCACGATGCGGTGAACGTTGACGCTTTGATCAATACCCCGTTGATAATATAATCAAGAAATCTGCGTTTTCCAGCTGAAAAGTGTCGAGCACCGAATGGCGGCCCGGCAAAAAAGTATATTCGGAGACAACTACTCAAGGACGGGGCCTTTTTGGAATGCATATTTATTTAGGAACTTTTTTGATTGCCTTTTCCACCCTTGCCCTGGAGGTCACGCTTTCCAGACTGCTGAGTGTAATCACGTGGTACCACCTCGCATTTTTTGCGGTGTCAACCGCAATGCTCGGTATGACGGCCGGCGCCGTGATGGTATATATGAGGCCGCGGTGGTTTCCCGCCGGCGAACTTGCGGGGAGCCTGGCAAAATCGGCACTCGGGTACATGCTGGTCACGCCCTTTTCGCTGATTGTGCTCTGCATCCTGCCGATTTCCTTCGTGCCGTCGATCATGAGCCTTTTTGTATTGCTGTTTGCGAGTATTGCCTGCTCGTTGCCGTTTTATTTTTCCGGGATCGCGGTAAGCGCCGTCTTGACAAAAAGCTCGTTTCCCATAGGCAGACTGTACGCGAGCGACCTTGTCGGTGCGTCGCTCGGCTGCCTGTTCGTCCTCGGGGGGCTCCGGGTGATGGATGCCCCGAGCCTCATTCTCTGCTGCGCCGCCGCGGCCGGTTGTGCGGCGCTCGCGTTTGCCTGGAAAGATGCTTCATTCAGGTACCGCCGCCTCTGCTATATCGGCCTCCTTGTCCTTGTGCCGGTTGCGGCTGTCAATTCCATGACCGTGTACGGGATACGGCCGTTTGTCGCGAAAAACGTCATCCAGAATCCCCTGGCGCTGCTCATGGAACGGTGGAACACCTTTTCGCGGGTCGCGCTTTACAAAGGCATCATGGCCCGCCCGCAATACTGGGGCGCGAGTTCCACGGCGCCGCAGGACGAAAAGATCTTTCAGTACTACATGAATATTGACGGCGACGCCGGCACCACGCTGCGCCGGTTCTCTTCATTGGAAGACATCGCCCATCTCCGCTACGATATCACCAACATCGCCTACTATGTGCGGCCGAAGGGAAAGGCCTGCGTCATCGGGGTGGGCGGAGGCAGGGACATCCAGAGTGCGATCCTGTTCGGGCACGACACCGTCACCGGGATCGACGTCAATCCGATCTTTATCGACATCGTCAAGAACAAATTCCGGGAGTTTGCCGGCATTGCAAATCGCCCGGGCGTCACGCTCGTTGCCGACGAAGCCAGAAGTTATCTCACCAGGAGCAAAGAAACCTATTCGACGATACAGATGTCCCTCATTGACACGTGGGCTTCAACCGGCGCAGGCGCTTTTTCTCTTTCAGAAAACGCTCTGTACACGGTGGAAGCCTGGCAGGTCTTCCTCGGCCGTCTCAAGGAAGACGGCATATTCACGGTTTCGCGGTGGCATGATCCGCACGATCTCGGCGAAACCGGGAGGGTCATAAGCCTTGCCATGGCGGCGCTGTTTCAATCGGGAGCACGCGATCCTTCGCGCCATATCGCCCTTGTAACCACAGGCAACATTTCCACGCTCATCTTGGGCAAGCGGCCGCTTGACGTGCAGGATATTGACGCGCTTGCAAAGGCCGCAGGAGCCCTGCGCTTCACGGTTGCCGTTCTTCCGGGCAAAACTCCGGATAACCCGACGCTTCGCGACATCATTTCCGCGCGATCGCCCGGCGCCTTGCGTGACGTCATCGCCGACAAACCTTACAATTTTGATCCCTCCACCGACGAGAAACCGTACTTCTTCAACATGCTCAGGCTGAGCCGCATAACGGATGGCTTGACTGCGGGCTCGGGGATAATGAAGGGAAACGCGGTGGCAACCGTCATTCTCCTCGGGTTGATACTGTCTTTGACAATATTGACAATTGCAACAATTGTTGTCCCGCTTGTCATTGCTCCCCGCCTCGGAAGCAAGAGGGATGTTCCTGCAAAAATCATTTGGCCGGGCGCGTTTTATTTCTCGCTCATCGGCGCAGGTTTCATGTGCGTGGAAATTGCCCTTATCCAGCGGTTGTCGGTGTTTCTCGGACATCCGGTCTATGCCCTGGGAATCCTGCTTTTCACCATTATCGCGAGCACCGGCATCGGCAGCCTGCTCAGCGAGCGGTTGCCGCTTGTCCACTCACGCTGGGTTTTCGCGCTTCCTGTTGTTTCTGCTTTCGGCATCATCGCGCTGAGGTTCGGAGTAACCGCGCTTATGGCGGGCATGATCACCGCGCCCGTCATGAACAAGATCCTGCTTTCGGTCGCTGCGATTTTCCCGCTCGGGCTGATGCTGGGGTTCTTTTTTCCCACGGGGATGAAAATGCTTGCATTGTCTGCTGCTGCCGAAACGCCGTGGTACTGGGCGCTCAACGGGATATTCGGGGTTCTGAGCTCTGCGGTCGCGGTACTTATCTCAATTTATGTCGGCATTTCCATCAACTTCTATATTGCCGCTCTGTGTTATGCGGCGCTTGTGCCCTGCCTTGCCGCCATGCGCGCAATGACGCCGGTGGAACGTGCCGGTGCGCCGTCGAACACATTGTAAATCGCCGGTTTCGGCCTCAACAAAAGATCGTGCATCCGCCGCAATGAAAAAAAGATTGACCCGTGCGCTTGTCATTTTCGCAGCCGGATGTCTGCTCACCGGTCACGGCGCCGCACAGGTTCGCCCGGGTACGCGTGGACGGTACGAAGGCATGCGTTTTGTTTCCGGCGGGACCTTTCGCATGGGTGAAGCGCGGATCGCGGAACCGGTGCATACGGTAACCGTGTCCTCATTTTACATCGACACGACGCTCGTGACCCAAAAACAGTATCAGGCGCTGATGCATGTCAACCCATCCCACTTCAGTGGAGATTCGGACCTGCCCGTCGAATCGGTGACCTGGTTCGACGCGGTTCTGTATTGCAATGCAAGAAGCATAATGCACGGTTTGAACACGGTCTATTCTTTTTCGTCGCTGTCGGGCGCACCCGGGAACGGGTGCATGTCGCTGGAAAACCTGGCGACCGGATTCGGCAGGAAAGGGTATCGCCTTCCCACAGAAGCGGAATACGAATATGCCTGCAGGTCGGGAACCACAACCGACTATTACTGGGGAGACACGGTTGACGGAAGGTACTGTTGGTTCTACGGCAACAGCAATTTCACCATGCATCCGGTGGCGCAGAAGCGTGCCAATGTGGCTATACCCCAATTACTTTCTCAGTCGAAATGGGAGTTTTCTCTTTGAATTGACCTCTGTATTCTTCAGGTGTTTTCCCCTTTAGTGATCCGTGTGGCCGTATCCGGTTGTAAATGTTCTTCCAATGTTCGATTATTCTTTCTGCGTCCTCTAATGAGATGAACCAGTTTTCATTCAAGCATTGGTCCCTGAATATCGAATTGAATGATTCTACAAAAGCATTCTGGCTGGGCTTGCCGGGCTGAATGAATTCCTGCCTTACCTGGTTTCGTATTGCCCAGAGCATGAGTTCTTTGCTCCGGAATTCCGGGCCGTTATCAGTCAACAGAGCTTCCGGCTTTCCGTACCTGGCCACCAGGTGGTCTAGAACTTGGCAGACTCCTAGTGCTGGAATAGAACGTGCTACCTTGATTGCAAGAGCCTCACGGGTGCAGTCATCGACAACATTCAGGCATTTCAGCTTGCGCTTGTCGGAAGTACTGTCGAATATGAAATCCATTGACCAGCGACGGCTTGGCCGATCCGGCAGCGTCAACGGCATCCGTTGGCTATTGCGTTTCTGACGCCTCCTCCGCTTGCTTTTCTGAAGCGATTCTTCCTTGTAGAGCCGATGCACACGTTTGTGATTTACTATGTACCCAAGGTTGCGGAGATACCAATAAAGCGTCGGAAAGCCCCATGAACGGAACGATGAAATGGTTTCATGCATTTTTGTTTTCAACTCGCTGTTCAAAGCCGATTCCTGCGGTCGATAGCGGTACCCTGCCGGTGTCATACCCAGAAGTCCGCATGCTTTCCGTTGACTCAGGCCTTGCCGCATTAGTGCGTCCACAGTCAGCCTACGCTGAGGACGCTTCACTATTTTCTTTGCAGCACTTCCTTCATTGCATCGATCTGAAGTGCCTGGTCTGCAACAATCCGCTTGAGCCGGCTGTTTTCGCCCTCGATCTCCTTCATCCTTTTCAGATCAGAGAGCTCAAGTCCGCTGTATTTGCTCTTCCAACGGAAGTACGTGTTCTCTGAAATACCATATTGACGACAAAGATCAGCGACTTTGGCTCCGCGGTCGCCCTCTTGCAGGATCCGAAAAATCTGCTCTTCACTGTAGCGCTTGCCTTTCATGAGTCCTCCTAGTTAGTTTAAAATAACTCGGAAAACTCCCTTCTCAAATGAGCAAGTTTTCGGGGGTATAGCCAAATGCATTCGGCCTCTACGACATGGCAGGCAGCCTGTGGGAATGGTGCAACGACTGGTATGGTGCGTACGGCAAGAAGAACCAGACCGATCCCGCGGGGCCCAAAACTGGCACCTTCCGGGTGGCTCGCGGCGGGTGCTGGTATATTTATTACCTTCCAATCATGAGCTCCGGGTTCCGCTCCTATTCTTTTCCCGCCCCGGCGAGGTTTAAGCCCCCACACGACTACTACGGATTCCGGTGCGTGCTGGCCGCGAATTGATTCTTCAGCGCCGAGGAGTGAGGCGCGGGTGGTCTATTTTGTCAAGACCCTGGCAACGTTCCTACCGCATCAGAAGCATTTTCCTGACAGATACCACTTCCTCATCCACCGTGTAGCACGCAATAACGGCCTGCCGGTAATTCGGAAGGCAGGCGGCCGGATCCTTGACGATTCCGGAATAGAGCTTCCGTCCGGACAGCGAATACAGTGACAGCGAGTTCGGAATCTTGTTGCCAAAGGCCCAGGAATGCGGCTGAACGGCATACCGGACTTCCACTCCCAACCGATTCAGGATGGTGTCCGCGGATGCATAATCTCCCTTTCTGTAGTCGGCCCAGGCCGTCGCGACGTTCAGCTTCTCCTTTGTGGCGATCAGGAGCCTCATTTCAACATCCATGATGGCCGCAACCTCGGTTGAATCCACGTTCGCCACTTTGTCGGAGTCAAAAACCCCGGCCATGTTCTTTCCCGCGGCAAGACCGAAATAGGCGATCACGTAATCGGTCTTGATTTGGGAAGGATTGGCGCCGATATTTCCCCATTTCATCGAGTCGGCCAGTATGGACGCAAACAGGTTCTGGTAAAACGACCACCCGAACTGAGTCAGCAGACTCTTGAAGGTGTTGTACACCGGATAGGTGGGATATTTCTCCGAGGTGAGCCAATAGGTTGCAAATGCGGTGTCAACGGCCTGCTTCAACAGTTCGCCTGCAACAAACCCCGGGAAATACCAGACATCGTCGCTCCACCAATCCCGCGGCCAGTTGTCGCTCACCGCGCCCGTGGTTGAATTGATCACTTCTCCGATGATGACGCCGCGTATCCATCGCAGGCCGTCGCCGGTCTGCGGCCGTCCAAAGAAATCGCTCAGAGCGTATCCCACGTCACCGCCGGCCGACCAACCGCCCATGCAGCCGCCGCCGCACCCGGAATCTATCTCAACCCGCTGGGGTTTCTCCGGCGGCGCGATTCCCAGATCCTGTACGATGAGCGGGATTGCCTTGTCCAGTTCGGCCGCAACCGAGTCGAGGTTGACCTTGTAGGTGGTGCACCCGGCCAGATTGTAATCCGGCGTCACCCACACGGCATATTGCGATTTGTGAAGCGTGTCCCAGGTCTGGGCGCACAGCAAAGACGCGTAGAAGGCGACGATGAGCGCCGACGGAAAATACGGCGCGGTCCTCGTCCTACGGTAAAGCACTATTGGGCCGTTTGTGATACACGGTTTGCGATGCGGCATGTTCGTCCCTCCCTGGGGATTCAAAATGGAAGTCACGGTTGAAAGGTTTCATGAATGAACGAGGCCTCACGTCGCGCCACCCTAGCGCTTGTTGCCCTTTTGTCTGCCCTTACCGTTTCCGCTCACGCCACGCGCCGCTTTTGAAACTCCCGGGTGGGGGGCCGGCATCGGGACGATTGGCCCTTGTGCAACAACCCGGCCCTTTTTTGCCATTGGATGAATTGGCGGACCGGGCGGCAAAGGCGGCGTTGGGGCGGTCATGCCGCCGTGAGAAGCGCGCGGCAGCGGCATGCCCGGCACGGGCGGCAAAGGCGGGGCAAGTACGCCGCCGCGGGAACCACCCGGCAACGGCATTCCGGGGCCGGGGGGCAAGAAGAACGGTCCCGGCACTATGAGCCGTCCGTGCGGCCCAACTGGCATGGGAGGACCAAGGGGCACGAACACTGTCGTAGAAACCACCGGCACAACAACAAGCGGCGCATCCAGCGTCATTTCGTCCGGGTTGACCTTGAACCTCACTTCGTATTCGTGATAGTACTGCGGCCCCACCAGGGGCTGCAGTTTCTTAAACTGACCGTAATTCATCGGTGCAGTCGCAACCGGCGCGGCGTTGTAGGCGACCGTCGTGTAGCAGCCGGGCGACACAAGGACCGGGGGCGCGGAAGGGAGGAACGGGTTGAACACGCGCACGCTTCCGTCAAGGACGCGAACGTGGGTGACATACGGTTGCGGGTAGAATTCCACCACAAAATGCGTACCCTCGGCGCGGGCGAGCGCCGTGGGTGTCCACACCTCATAGCGTGTGCCGCTTCCCTTGATATCCTTAACATCAGAGAGAACCTCGCCGCCGGCGTTCAGCACCGCTATGACCCGCTTGTTCTGGCCGTCAACCGTGTCGGTGATCGTGACGCACGTGTTTTCGCTCAGTTTTATGGTATTGTTTCCGAACGTGACCACAGCCTCGGCTTGCTTCAACGTTCGGACGGTGTCGCCGGTGAACACCGATGCGCCGTTTTGCGCCGGCGCCCACGACCCGCTCGCCCGTTGGAAAACCCGGGCCTCTCCGGTCACATAGGCCAGTTTCCCAAAGACACGGTGCGTGTTATGGCCGCACCCTGCTGTGAAGGTCATCAGTGAAAGAACGACGCACAACGCAAAATGTTTCATGGAAAAAACCTCCGGTTAAGTGCGGAAAATCCGAATCTTAGAAAGGCGTTTGCCGCGCAGCGTGCCGCAGCTGCGTTGGAAAGGGGTTTGTCTACAGAATATATTATTTTTGGAAAACAATAGCCAATTTTGGCTTGCATTACGTAGTTGACCGGCTCACAATTCTTGGCAGGAAGATTGAAACAAAGAGGAGGAAAGAGGTGTCTAAAGAGCATGGCGCCTGTCATTCGAAAGTCGGGAGGGCGCGGATTTCTCCCGGAAGCGGGAGTAGCGCACCAACGATTCTTCAACAATTTGCCAGGTATGAACGTATTTTTAGTACGTAGGGAAGAAATGTTTTTCCGGTGGTGACATCATCAAGGGGTTTCCAATGAAAAGCGTATCACTTTTGTGCGGCGTTCTTATTGTTTTTGTTTCGGGTGTGCTGGCCTCTCAGCAATACGACGATCTGGTGAAGCTGGTCAAATCCGGCGCGAGCGAGGATGTGGTTGTGGCCTTCATTAACGCCTCAGACTCGAGCTACAATCTCTCATCCGATCAGATTGTTCGCCTGAGGGAATCCGGCGCCTCTCCGCAGGAAATTATCGCGGCAATCAAGCATAAGGGAGGGGTTGTCACAAGTTCAGCCGCCCAGGCCCAATCGGCGCCTGCGGAAACCGCTTCGGTCATCCACCCTGCTTCGCCGCCGCCCTACGCGGTTTACCGGGTTCCGCCTCCGAGGAGAGTTTGGAGGAACTATTGGTACTCGCCGAACGCGGATAAGACCAAGCAGGCGGTTCAGCTCGATGTGGCCGGACTTTTCCTGGGAACTCTGACACTCAACTACGAATATTTGTTCAACCGTCAACACGGGCTGGTGGTTGAAGGCAGTTTTTACCCCGGGTACGCCGATTGGGACACTCACGGAGAAAATGTGGAGCTGGCGTACCGGTGGCATTGGGCAAGGAGCATGAATTCCGGCTTTGTAGGAGTTTTTGTGAATGGCGGCCGGTCGTATGGAAACGGCCGTGATTGGTTTGCCGATACCGGCACCGGATACACGCAAACAAGTATCACGGTTGGGCCCGACATCGGCAAGCGGTGGGTCACTCCGTGGGGTTTGAGCCTGGTTGCCAAGATCGGCTACGGATATACCTGGAGCAAATTCGGTAACCCGGCTCCCGATCAAAACACCATAGACCGGTTGCGGTGGACCACGGGCTTCGACCCCGAGATATCGCTTGGATACGCGTTTTAATTAATAAGGTAAGGCGGAAGGAAGAATTATGAAAAGGGTCTGTGTTTTCGCGATTGTGATGGTAGCTGTTTCTAGTTGGGCGTCCGGCGGATACGATGATATCGCAAAACTTGTCAAATCGGGAACGAACGAGGATGTCATCATCAATTTCATCAACTCGTCCAGCACCGGCTATTCTCTCACATCGGATCAGATTATCCAGCTCAAAGCCATGGGCGCTTCGGACAAAGTTATTGTGGCGGCCCTTAAGCACGGAAAAGCGGGCATTGCTTCCCCTGCGCCGAAATCCGGCGCGGCAGCGGTTCCGTCGCAAGATGCTGCAACCGCCGAACAGCAATCGACCACTCCTGCAACCGCTCAGGACCCCAACGCCGTTTATGGGGCAGTGCCTTCTTCCGGGGGATGGGTTCTTATGAACGATTATTGGTACTGGCAATATCCGACCGGCGTTATCGTCGATCTGGGATGGCAGCCTTATTACTACTCCCCTTATCGTTGGTTTCCCAGGGGCCACAGGCGCTGGTAGCAACAAGAAGTTTGCTTCGCGATGCAAGCGGTTCTCTTGAGAAAAGCGTTCTTGCCGAATCGGAATACCGAAAGCTCATTTCTTACCACTATGAATCCTCAATTGAAACAGGCTTCACGAGTCGCCTGTACCCGCCCGAGGTTGTCTTAACAGTCAAGAACGACATAGTGCGAAAATCAAAAAGGAACCGTCTTCGCGCGGCGGCTAGTAATTATATTAGGTGATTATAAAACATCTTGCACAGGAATTATCTTGTGCATATGGGCTTTAGTCAATTAGAAACCTTTGAATTCATAGGGAAAACTGAAAACAGGGCAAAATTGTTCCTCAGAAAGTTCTGTTGGAAAAATGGCCATGTTTTCTGCATCAATTGTAACAGCCATAAAATCTATCGTTTAAAAGGTAAAAAGTTCAGGTGCAAACGATGCGGAAATACCTTTCATGACTTCTCGAATCGGTGGATTGGTCAGTGCCGCGTCCCTCTGAAAAAGCTGCTGTGGATCATTAAGCTCTTTGAACTGGAAGTCTCAGCACGCAGGATAGCAACTCAGATCGGTTTGAGCTATCCCACGGTCTTGCGGATGTGTAATCTCATCCGAAGGGCCTTGATGGTCGCTGAAAGCGATTTCTGGCTCTCTGGAGAGGTTGAGCTCGATGAATCCTACTTCGGCGGCAGGCGTAAAGGTAAACGTGGCCGGGGTGCTGCCGGAAAGGTTCCCGTCTTTGGTATCCTGGAGAGACACGGAAAAGTGAAGGTGACAGTAGTAAAAAACGTCACTGCCGAAAGCCTGTTGACTGAGACTGTGAAAATGGTCAGACGAGGCTCCATCATTTACACTGACAAATTCCGCGGCTATGACGCCCTGATGTTCTGCGGTTATCGGCATTTGAGAGTCGACCATGGGAAAAGATTTGCCACAGGCAAAGTTTATATTAACGGTTTGGAAGGCTTCTGGAGCTATGCTAAGGAACGTCTTGCAAAGTTCCATGGAGTCTCCAAAGAATACTTTCCAGGGTATCTGAACGAAATGGCTTTTCGGTACAATCATCGTCATGAAAATTTCTTTGAAAAACTTGTCAAAATGATCACTAATTTGGTGCAAGATCCTTTATAATTACCTTATATTATTACGCGAATCTCTCGCCGGTTCTGCACACGGAAACTCCATGAACACTATTCAGCAAACAAAGAACCTTTTGTCCCGCACGGCATTGTGCGCGGCCGTTTTGAGCGCATCCGTCTTCGCCCAGGAGTATCCGGCCCGTCCTTCCGGGCCCGTGGCCGACCTTGCCGGCGTCGTCGACCAGGCGACCCGCGAGAAAATCACACTTGTCGCGCAGGCGCTCTGGGAACAGGCGGGCTTTGGCCTCGTGGTGGCGACGGTCCCCAAACTCGAAAATGCCACTATTGACGAATACGCGCCTGAACTTTACAAGCGCTGGGGAATCGGAAAAAAAGGATCTGACGAGGGAGTGCTGGTCCTGCTGACGCTCGACCCTCGAAAAGCAAGGATCGAGGTGGGCTACGGGGCGGAAGGGTATCTCAACGATGCGAAAACGGGAAGAATACTTGATCAATCGGGCGTCCCGTATTTCAAGAACGGCGACTATTCCGCCGGACTTCTCAACGTTTCCCTCCAAATAGCCGCAGAGGTCTGCCGCGAGAAGAACATCAGCCTCACCCTGCCCCGCCAAAACACCTATGCGCAGCCGCTATCCAGGTATGGAAAAGTTTCGCCGTTGTATATCGTCTTCTTCATAATCGCGCTGATCTTTCTCCTGGGAACCCGGACCGGCCGTACCGTACTCTGGACCATGATCGTCATGAGTCTTATGAGCGGCGGCCGCGGCGGCGGCCGCGGAGGTTTTGGCGGCGGTTTCGGGGGCGGCGGTTTCGGCGGGGGGTTTGGCGGCGGCGGCAGCGGAGGCGGCGGAGCTTCCCGCGGCTTCTGACCCCGGCGGGCATGCGCGTGCAAAAGCGACGATCGCGGCGGAAAAAAACGGCTAAAAGGAAATGAGGTCCATCAATGAGCGCAATCAGAAATCCAATTGATCTTGCGCGCCAGGCGGCGCTTGATTTTCAAGAGTGCTACTCGAGTGACCTGCTGTCCGTCATCGTATATGGAAGCGCGGCAGGCCCCGAGTTCGACTCGAAAAGATCGGATGTCAATCTTCTGCTCGTACTTTCATCCCTTTCCCTGGCCATGCTCGAAAAATCGCGCGCCTGCCAGGAAAAATGGATGAAAAAACGTTTTGCGCGGCCGCTGTTCATGGACAAGGATTATATCACGCGGTCCCTGGATGCGTTCCCCATAGAGTTTCTTGCCATGAAGGACAGCTCTACCGTTGTCTTCGGCGAGGACGTTTTCAAGGGCATTACGATTAAGCATCCGGACCTTCGGCTTCAGATTGAGCGCGAAATCAAGGGCAAGTGGCTGCATCTTATGCGGGGTTGGCTTGAATCACAGAAGAACCCGGTGCGGCTCAGAAGGCTGTTGGAAATTTCCTTAAAGGATTTTTCCCATATTTTCAAGAGCTTGCTTCACCTGAAGGAACTTCCTGTTCCAGGGGACAGAAAGTCCCTTTTTGCGGCAATCGCAACAGCCTATGGAATAGACGGCCGGGCTTTTGAAGAAGCGTTTGCGGCCGCCAAGAGCGGCGACAAGAACGCCGTCGCCGCGGTATTTCCGGCCTATTCGAGCGCCATCGAATCCCTTTCACGCGTCATAGACAAACTCTAGACAAAGGAGAATACATGAAAGGCAGGTACAAAGTTCTGATCGTCGTCGGCGTCGTGGTGATCCTTGCACTTATTGTGGCAGGCCAATTCATAGGGTGGAAGAACCGCCTGGTGCAACTGGACGAAAACGCCAAAACGCAATGGGCGCAGGTTGAAAGCCAGTTGCAGCGGAGGCTGGACCTTATTCCCAATCTTGTTGAAACCGTCAAGGGCTATGCCAAACATGAAGAAACGGTGTTCACGGAAGTGACTAAGGCCCGCGCAAGCGTTGCGGGCGCAGGTTCCCCGTCGGAAAAAATCGCGGCAAACAATCAGCTCACGTCGGCGTTGTCGCGGCTGCTGGTGGTTGCCGAAAGCTACCCCGATCTCAAGGCGAACCAGAACTTCCTTGCGTTGCAGGATGAGCTTGCCGGAACGGAAAACCGCATTTCCGTTGCGCGCCAGCGGTACAACGACGCGGCGCGCATGCTTAACGCGACGATCAGGATGTTCCCCTACAGTCTCGTTTCGCGTAATTTCAAGGAAGCGCCCTATTTTGAGGCAGCGGCGGCTGCAAAAGAGGCGCCCCAGGTGAAGTTCTAAGGCTGCGCACCGGCGCCAGACATCATCGTGCGAACGCATCGCAACAAGATCATAAGGCACGGTCGCAGCGGCCGGCGGGAGACCGCAGTGAATGCGGTCAGCTATTTCACGATGGAAAAATGCGTTGACATATGCTGTATACCGCATGCCACATCAACAACATAGGTCCCTCGCGCGACCGGCGCCCGTGATGAATTCGTTTGGTCCCATACAAGGTGGTTTGCCACACCCAGAACCTTTTGCGTCATGCTTCTCACCGTGGTTCCCCTGGCGTCAAAAATGCGGATAACAGCCTCGTTTCCCGCTCGGTCGCGTGGTACGCCGAATTCGATAAACGTATAGTTGGCTCCCCGAATAGGGGATGCAACGACGCCGTAAGTCGAATTTCCCCCTTGCAAAGAAACTCGGCCAATAACGGACGACGAAGAAACCCCGTTGATGATGCGCCTGATATCCATTGCGGTTTCATCGATAATTCCGATATTGTAGATTGTGGCCAGGGCGCCCGTTACGCCGGCCGAAGCCCTGAGGTAGGGCGGCATATCGGCAACCGTGTACGCGCCCGCCGGCTTTTTGTTCAAGCGCATTATCTTTATTGCCTGCATATCGACGCTAATGGGGTCAGTGCTCATCAACACCGTATTCGCCCCGATAGTTGTAGATGTGGGATCAACGGTCTTTGCATACGTGGAATAATCCTGCGGACTTCCGCCGGGCCCGTTTGATTCGTTCAGCCCGAATATGGCGCAAAGAACGGTGAGAACCGTTTTATTATAGACAGGCCCGGTGCAATTGATGCAACTTAAAAATGGCGGCGTATCGGTGTCATCGTGATAATCAGGGTTGTATGTTCCATAGTGGCTTTTGAAACCCAGTGTCACGTTTCCCGCATAGTCACCATGGCCTCGAAGACTTGGAACATTGATCAGAAAATCGCTCGCGTGCAGGGTTGCCGTATACCCTTTCACGGTCTTGGTTGTCGAGCCGACCGGCGTGTATGCAGCGCCATCCGAGTAACTTTGTACGCCGCTTTCCTTGGTAATGGTTACGCCGGGAAATAATGCCGCCGTGATCCCCAAGGCGCTAAAGGTCCCGCTTCCCATCATATCGTAAATCGAAATGTTTGCGGCAGGGAAATTGGTACCATTAAATACCATCTGCTCAAGGCCCTGGACAATTGCAAGGACGACATAGGGGTTCGGCGCAGCAAGGCTGGTATTAAACCCCATCGGCACCTTGATTGCGATTTTGGATTGCAGGGTCACCAAGGTCGCACCGCTCGCATTTGTGGGAAAGACGGCCTTCCAGGCGTCGCCGACGGTTGCCGCCCCGGTCAGCAACAGTATTGAGTCATCAACCATCTTCTTAACAACAGTTTGATCGTAAGAAGGATTTCCCGCGGTTCCCGTCACAGCGCCTTTATTGAAATTGACCACAATTCTTCCCGGCCACTTGTTTCCAGGACCCGCGGCCAGGGCAGTCTCCTTTGCAATAACCATGGAGGCAAACCCGCCGGATGCCGTAACCGCGGCGGCGGCGGCGGAACTTTCCAAAAATGACCTGCGCGAAATTTTCATGGCTTTCTCCTGCTTAATTGCTATGGGTTAAATTCCTCGAAGCTTGCTTCGGCTTTAACTCACCCCTCCTCGCTTCGCTCGGTTTCCCCTCTTTTCTTCCTCTTCAGGGATGCCCGAAGGGGCATAAAAGAGGGGATTAAGGGGTGAGTTGCAAGTTCAGGATACCTCGAAAGTGCCTAACGACCTATTGCAAGGCATCCCCATCACAATAATATATCCAAGAAAGTCTGAAAAGGAAGGCCCTTGTGATTATATTTTGTCTCATCACGGCAACGGATGATTGCGTTTGCAGACTTGCGGAGGGACTTGGCAATGAAGATCGAAGTAAGAGCATGGCGTGAAGGTTTGTTGTTTTACCTGTTCCTATGTTCGGCTACCCTGATGATTGTTTGTATGCCGACCCAACCGAGCGGTCCCCCTCAAGTCACGCTCAAGGAGCTGTACGACGCAACAGTGTACAATGGTTGGGCTCCCGATTCCGGCAGCCAGTATGTCGCCTATGATACCGTAACGATATTCGACGCCATCGACGGCGGGGCGCAGGCGTATGTAAACGCGGGCCTTCAGGCGTTCACGCTCAAGCACCTGGAAAACGTGGGCCCTTCCAGCAACCTGTCGTGCGTGATCTGGATGATGGATTTTGGAACAAGCGCAAAAGCCGTTGCACTCTTCAACACGAATACCGTCAAATACAATGCGTCAACGGCCGTGCCCACATTCAGCAGTTCCGATGCTGCATATGCGGTTCAGGCAGGAGGAAACATCGACGTATACGCGCATTTCAATCAATTCTATTTCGAGCTGGATCTAACGGGGTACGACAACGTGTCGGATTCAATCAAGGACGCCCAGTATTTTCTGACAAGATACAAAGCCCTTATCGGGTGAGAGAAAGCGACGGTGCCCTGGGCGCCGCCGCAGGCGTGAAATCCGCGACGGGCCAAAGCCCGGTCGCGGATTTAATTGGTGGTGGAAGAATAAACCGGCGTTTTCTTAAATCAAGCGGCAGGAAGTTACTTCTTTTTTCCCCGCGCCTCACCTATGGACCTGTACGTCTGCGAGACCGACATGCCGAATTTCTTGGCTATTTCGGTTCCCGTCTTTCCCGCCTTGAAGAGCGAAAGCATCTCTTTGTTGCGCTTCGGGTTCTTTGCATATCTCGATTCGATTCCGTACTTTTGCCGAAGTTGATGAATAGCCTGCCGGGTAACCTTGAATTTCTTGGCGATCTTTTCGTCCGTTCCCAGCGACTTTTGCAACTTGACCAGTTCGGTCTTGCTCATCAAGGCCATACGGTTCCTCCACGGTAAAGAAGAAAGTTGGTTGATAGAGAAAAGTAATGTCTATGTAAGAAAATATATTGTCCGGAGGTCAGGGAATGAAATAATTGATTTTTGATCGAAACTATCCTTTCGGTAACTACCCACCGCCCGTCAAAAAGACGGGTTTTTTTCAGTTTTTTAAGGTATTTTAGGGTCGCTGGAACGTATTCCAAACGTCCGTGTCGGAACTGCGCCGTTTCTCCCGGCGAACGCGGCCGAAACGGCAGGCAAGAAAACGAGCATGATTTCAGACGGAGAACCTTTCGGCCGAGCGAACGTGCGGAGGCGGATCATTCCCGTCTTGTGCAGTCTCCTCGCAATCGCCTTCGTGTTCACCTGTTCCAACCCTCTTGACAAACACATTTCCAGGCCCGTTCTTTCCATCGTTTCGGACACGACGGTATCAGTCAAGGACTCCATCGTCCTTGCCGCGCACACCGGCACAGCCGGCGGAAAGGCAATCGACTACCTGTGGTGGCTGGATGGACGCCTTTTCACCACGTCCCCGGCTCACGACAGCTCGTGCACCCTGGTTTTTGGAATCCGGGATACGGGCCTGCATGTCGTCGTTGTAAAGGGACTCGGCCTCAGCAACACGCTGTCCGACCCGGAAACGGTGCTCGTTACGGTGTTGCTCCATCCCCCGGTAGTTCATTTCGTGACAAAGGATACCACGGTATTCGCCAACGATACCGTTGTCGTTGTTGCCCGGGCCGCGGATTCGAACGGCTCGATCATCGCCTTTTACTGGTCGATCGATACCGCGGCAACCGTGATCACCTCGGCAAGCGGAACGCTTGCCTGTTATTTCGGCGCAACCGGCCAAACGCATGTCGTCAGGGTGACGGCCATGGACAACGACAGCATCGTGTCCGCGCCGGATTCCGTGCATGTCCGGGTTGTTGCAAACCCTCCCCGCATTGCCGCGATCCGCGACACGGGCGTGCCCATCAACGATGCGCTCATCGTTCGGGCGCCGCGCGTCGATACGTTCAGCACATCGGCACACTGGATCTGGGCCCGGAACGGCACGCTGTTCTCAGACACAACGGCGGGCGATTCGTTCGCGGTCCGGTTCGGCAAAAGCGAGTGGGGGCCGCATCTTGTGCTTGCCAAGGCGCTCGACAGCCACCGGCTTGAATCGAACATCGATTCCGCGCACATCTACGTTCACCTCGATGCGCCGGTGGTCTCTATCGTCCACGACACCACCGTATACATAAACGATCCAGTGGTATTGCATGCTCCGGGGACCGACACCAACGGGTATATCGTGAAGTACGTCTGGGCCCTCGACGGGACGCATTTCGCGGACACGACGGCCGGCGATTCCATCACCCACGCCTGGAGCAGGGCCGACACAGGCAGGCGCATTGTTGTGCGCGTCGAGGCAATCGACAACGACACCCTTGCATCGAACGTCGATTCGGCGCTGGTTACGGTGCGTCTGAAGCCCCTGCCGTCCGTGACCATGGCCGTCCGCGATACAAGCGTGTATGTCAACGACAGCATCGCCCTTGCCGCGCAAGGAATCCCCAGCGCAAGCAAAAGCCCGATAACGGCATTTGTGTGGGCGGTGGACAGCGTGAATTTTACAGACACCACCGCTGCGGGCCGCATCGTGGTGCGGTTCGGCGTTGCCGACACCGGAAGGCATGTGGTGCGGGCAAAGGCAATCGACAGGGATACCATGGTATCCCCAATGGATTCAACCGTAGTGCATGTCCGCCTCGGAATGCCCGTGATCCAGACGATCCGCGACACGTCCGTGACCTGGGGCGACACGGTAGTCGTGGTTGTCAAGGCAAGCGATGTAAACGGGGCAATCCAGAAATACCTGTGGGCCACCGCCGGCCCGGGCGCCACCAGCGACAGCTCCGCGAGCGACACGTTAAAGTTTACAAGCAGTATTCACGCCCCGCTGAAAGTCGTCGTAGGAGCGCGCGACGACGACGGACTCGTGGCACGAGACACCTTTACCGTCTGGTTCGGGGCCGTGCGCTGCACCGTAACGGTACGCGGACCAAAAACCCGCGACACGGCCTGGGTGCATTCCACCGACTCAAATGTCGTGACAACGCCGCTTTCGTTTTCCGCGAGGCGCGCCGACGGCGTTGCCGACACGTTCACCTATTCACTGTGGTCGGGAAGGTCTCCCGCGGCCCTTGCCGAGGCGTACCGCGGGAAAGATACGGTGTGCGCTCTCACAACGCTCGACACAGGAACCTGGTATTGGAAGATTGCCGCAGTCGATGGCCACGGCGATTCGGCGGCAACGCCGGTTTCGTCTCTGTCAATTCTGCTTCTGCGGCGAATTTGTTTTGCCGGGCACTCCATCGTGACCGGATTTCAAGGAACAGCCGGACTCGGCGGGTTCCGCAGGATGGTTGTGGATACCCTGCGGGCGGCGGCAACAACCGGCACAGCGATCAAATGCGTGGGTCCATTGACAACTCAGAACCTTCTGCCCGCGGAGGATGATTCCTGCCTTGCGGTCGGGGGGAAAACATGCGCTCAGATTTACGACTCTTTGCTGGACCACCCGTTCACCAACGCGGACCTGTGGATCTATATGTGCGGCGTGAACGAAGGATACGAGTTTCCCACGTGGGGTTTTGACGGCATGTATTTCCGGCTGGAGAACTTTTCGGCCGTGACCCTGGATTCGATGCACGGAAGGAATCCCAGAAGCGAGATCTACGTACTCAACGCCGTCCCTTTTCCGGCCGATACCATAGGTAATTTCAATCAGGCATGCGATTCAATTTTCAAAACGAATCTTCCGGTTTTCAACCGCATGCTCGACTCGGTTGTCACGCTCCGTCGCCAGCAGTGGGGCGGGGGCGTGTGGCTCGTGGACGTATTCGACACTCTGGCCGTGCTGCCCGATTCCGTGCAGAACCAGATTTACTTTTCAGACTATCTGCATCCCAATCAGCGCGGGTACGATGTCATGGCGGGGCAAATATTCAAGACCATGCGTTCCGCCAACAGCTCTTTTATCAAGTGATGCGGCGGAAGTCCGGGCCGGGCAGCCCCGTCACTTTTCTCCCGCAACCTCCAGGTAGATCAGATACTCGCCCGATGCCTCCGCCCCGCCGATAAGTGCCAGGGCGTTCATTGCCGCAGGTTTCCGGTTTCCCTTGACCAACCGTAATTCAACCGCGATCGGAAGCGTCGGAAAGGGAATAGCCGGGCATTGTACGGCCACCAGGACATACGCGCTCCAGATTTCGTTTTCTTCGCTCAAGAGATCCTTGACGCACTGGTGAGGCGCGGACATAAGGTAGTACATGTCTTCGTAGGGAGACATATACCCCTCGCCTGCGCCGGCAACAACGCCGCCGATTGTTACCCCACCGGCGGTTATTTGAATCTCATCATTTTTCCTGAAGCCGATGCCCGAAGGGAGTTGCAATGCCACGACAGTATCCTTTCCCGATCTTTTCCACTGTCCTGTTTGAGGTTTCCAAAGCCTGCCACCGTATGTCTACATTATCCGGTGCGTGTGCAGTGAATGCCAGCAGAAGCTGCATTGCCGTGCTTCGATGGCGGGCCGGCCCGCCGGCGCGTGTTCCGGTATGCTCGAAGCCGGAAATCAATTATCTTAGTACCAAAGTCCACGCTGATTCCGTCTCTCCTCGAAAAGAAAGAAGATGCAATGGCAGAGGTAACCATCAACGTTATTCCGTACACTCCGGACCGCAGAGACGCCTGGAACGCATTTGTAAGGGCTTCCAATAACGGGACCGTGTTTCACACGCAGGACTTTCTGGACTACCACCCGGAAGGAAGATTCACCTTCCTCCACCTGATGTTTTACAAAGGCGACGAGCTCGTTGCCGTGCTGCCGGGCGGGCTCTCGGGCGACATGTTCAAGAGCCCCCTGGGGGCGAGCTTCGGCGGGTTTGTGGCGAATGCGCGTCTCGGTTTGCAGGATGCCGACGCAATTGTAAAGGCGTTCATCCGCTTCTGCGCCTCCAGGCTCATCAAGGAAGTGTACCTTACACCGCCCATGCAAATCTACAACGCCACATTCAACGAGTCCATCGAATACGCCATGCACTACAACCACTACATCGTTCTGTCGAGCCTGTTTTCCTCGGTCATCGATTTTTCGGTGATTCACGGAAAAGACGACCTCTCGCGCAACACGCGGCACAAAATCAACAAGGCCGTCAACAAGGGCGTGCGGATCGAGGAAAACAGGGACTTCGACGCGTTCTACCCGATTCTCCTCAAGAACAAGGAGAAATTCAGCGTGACGCCCACGCACACGCTTGACGAACTCAAAAAGATCGAATCGCTTCTCCCGGGCATGATGACGCTGTTTTTGGCCTACTTCGAAAACCGGCCCATCGCCGGGGAATTGCTCTTTACCTGCAACAAGCAGTGCGTTCTCAACTTCTACACCATGCACCTGTACGATTTTCACAACCTGTTCGCAGTCAATTACCTCATCGAGCATTCCATCCGCTGGTGCAACCAGAAAGGCTTCCGCTATTTCGACTACGGAGTGTCCGCGGACACCTTCAGTATCGATCCCATGGAACCTTCGTGGACGCTCATCGAGTTCAAGGAGTCGATGGGCGCAAACGGGTGCCAGCGGAAGACGTACTACCGGAGAATTTTCTGAGGCGGGCCGTGCCTGCAGCGGAATTCGTTCAAAGTTTTACCGCAGAGGCGCAAAGGACGCAAAGGAACCGGAGCTGGATTGAGTACCGTAAACTGATGAAGAGCTAACGAGCAATTATAGGGGTCATTGCGAGCGCAGCGAAGCAATCTCATTCACCTTCACAGAGTGTTAAACTTTGCGCTCTTTGCGTCTTTGCGGTAAGTCTTCTTACTCCTGCAGCCACGTCTTCCAGATTCCCGGGGAAGATTCCGGAATGTCAGTCGCGCCCACGGTTTTCCTGTAATAGTCCGCAGGCCCCACGCCGCCCACGATGGCATACCCGTACCCTTTGAGTTTCATGTCCTGCAGGGCGGCATACAGTAACGCAGTGCCGATCCCCTTGTTGCGGAACCCGTTATCCACGCCGGTGGGACCGAAATAGCCCAGGGCAGTGGCATCGTAACACGCGAAACCGACGATCTTTTGCCCCTTAAAAAGGGCAATGAAGCAGGAGACAGGCCTGTTGCAGAGCGCCATGTCCGTTTCGCTCGACCATGCCTTGTTGAATTTGGTTTTTACCCACTCAACAACAAGGTGCTTTTCCGGACCGATGGGTTTGCGGATCGTAACATCCTGGTCCCTTGCCTTTTCGATGACCGGACAGTCGCCGGGAAGATTGTAGAGCTTGACGAGCATGTCGTGCATGCGGGGCAATCCTTTGTGATGGTACGGGTTTGTGGAATGAAAAGAAAAATACATGAATCCTCTAGCGAGCGCATTGTCACTTCGTTCCCTAAGGTATGGTAGTTGCGCTTCGCGCTTTGTATCATGTCGTTTGCCTTTTCCCCGAAGGTTCGCTTGCGCATGACCATTTTTCGGACTATATTATGGTCATATGGAGGGACCATGAAACTCAGCGAAACGGTCAAACCGATAAGTTATCTCAAAGCCCACGCATCTGAAATTGTCAACAGCATTACGGATTCTCATCAAACATTTGTCATCACCAGGCGGGGTGAGGCCAAAGCGGTCGTGCAGGATATCTCAAGCTATGAGCAGACGCAGGAAAGCCTGGCGCTGTTGAAAATGGTGGCGATGAGCGCTGCCAGTCTCGAAAAGGGCCGTTTTAAGCCGATGAAGAAAGCGTTTTCCCACCTTGCTGAAAGAATACAAAAATCCGCATGAAGTATCAGGTTTTTCTGATTTCGGACGCCGAGGAAGACATCTTCGAAATATTTTACTACATTGCCTCAAACGATTCCGTAGAACGCGCCGATTATGTATACGGCAAGCTCAGGGAGACATGTTCAACCCTGGAATTCTCCCCCCGCCGTGGTCATGTCCCTCCCGAATTGGACAGAATCGGGGTTGACAATTTCCTCCAGATACATTTCAAACCTTACCGGATAATCTATTCTGTGTCCGGAAACAAGGTGTTCATACATTGTGTTCTTGACGGCCGTCGAAATCTGCAGGATTTGCTCCATCATCGTTTGGTCCGATAGATGTCAAAAGTCAGAAAGTCCATTTCTTAATCCTTCTCCCGATCAAAGCCTCGACCCTTGAAGAATTCAGATGCACGTTCCCGATCCTCGGCGGTCCGTCCACATCGTCCTGCCGCGACCATTTCTTAAGCGCCTCATTCTTGTACCTTCCCTTTTCAAGTATGCGCCTGCCTATTTCGTAGAGGCTTACCGGATGCGGGCCGCCAAGGTGGAACAACCCTTGTGTTTCCTTGAGAAGCAGCTCAGCAACGATACCGGCAAGTTCGCAGCAATCAATGCAGCTTCGGTATTCGTCGTGAAACAGCGACATGGGAAGGCCGCGTTTGAGCCTGCCTTCGATGAAATCCACGGCGCCCTTTTCGCCCTGTATCGAGCCGCCCATAGGCAGGCCCAGACGCACGATGCCACAGCGGGGTGCGCGCTTGATCTCCTTTTCCGCCAGCGCATAGGTCTGGCCCACAACACTCACGGGGTCGGGATCGTCCTGTTCGGAGTACCCGCCGGGAGGAGGGTTATGGCCGGAAAACACAAGGTCGGCGCTCAGGTACATCACATAACAGGCGGGAGAAAAGACATCGACGATGTTCTTTGCACCGCCCACGTTGATGTCCTGGGCGTACTTCGGCCGCTCCTCGCAGATATCAAGATCGCATACGCCGGCAGCGTGCAGCACGTGCGTGGGCCGGAACGCCGCATTGATCTGTGCGAGCGTGTCCCCATCGGTCATGCACACCGAGGCGACGTTGGCGTCCTTGGGGACCACCGTCTGCGGCGGCCGGATGCCGAACAGGCGGTCGGCGGGGAGAATTGTTTTGAGCTTTTTGAAAATGGGCCAGCCGTGGATGGACGTGACGCCCGTGATGAGGATGCGGCAGGACATTGGGGCCACTGTCGGCATGTTACTCCGGCGGAACGACGCAGCATGCATACAACCCTCAGGAGCAGTCGCAACAGCGAACCTCCGAGGAACGCACCCGCGCAGGGATTCAGGCAATGATCTTCCGGATGTATTCCGGCAGCAGAAACGCCCCGCGGTGGATGTCCGGGTTGTAGTAGGTGCAGCGCTTGGCCACCGACGAATACCGCTTGTCATTGAATTTGTCGATATCGGCGCCATCCTTGGCGCACAGCACGAAGCTGCAGATGGCCTCGGGAAACGACGGCATGGTGCATGTGTAAAGCTTATACGCCGCAAACAGCGTCGAAATCGCCGCCACGGTGGAGCGCAGGTATTCCGCCCTGATGGTGGGCGAATCGGTCTGGAACACCGCGATGCCGCCTTTGTCGAGCCGGTCGAATACGAGTTTGTAGAAGCCCGTGGTTTCGAGTGACTGCACCGGCCCGCCCGGATCGTACGAATCGACAAGGATGACGTCGAAGGTTTCTTTGCATTTGGTAAGATACGAGCATCCTTCGGCGAATTCGACGCGGCTTCGCTTGTCCGAAAATGATTTGGCAAGCGACGGAAAATGCACCGTGACCGCCTCCTTCACCATCTTGTCGATTTCCACGACAAGGGCGGTTTCAACGTCCTTGTACTTGAGCACTTCCCGGAGGCACCCGCCGTCTCCCCCGCCGATAATGCACACGCGGCGAGGGTCCGCGTGCATATTCATCGCCGGGTGGGCGATCGATTCGTGGTAGATATGCTCGTCGCGCTCGGTAAGAACGATGTTGTCCGCGAGTACCAGCACCTTGCCGAACGCATAGGTGTGGAACACCTCGATCTTCTGGAACGGGCTGGCCCCGTAATGAAGCGCGTGTTTGGCGCGGAGGGTGATGCCCGCGAGCCCGTTCACCAGGTTTTCCAGCCAGAGCGACGAGTTGCTTCCTGTTTCGTACCGGGGAGATGTTTCCATTGTGGCTTCCTTTAGTTCGAATATGAAGTTCACCGCAAAGGCGCAAAGGACACAAAGAAGGCAGGAGTATTATTTATGACAAACTCATTTTTTCTTTGCGCTCTTTGCGTCTTTGCGGTGAGTCATGATCTTTCTTCCGTCAGTCAATAACAACAATTTTCGCTTTTGGAAACCCGTTGAACGTGGTGGCGCTTGCCGTCGTGTAGGCGCCCATGGAATCGAACAGCAGCACGTCGCCGATCTCAAGCAGGGGCAGCGCGATGTTCTCGTACAGGACGTCGAACGAATCACAGGTGGGGCCCGAAAGCACCGAGTTGAACGTTTCGCCCGACCGGGGTACAAGCAGGGGATAGTCGGCATGATCGAAAACCTTGCCCGAAAACGAACCGTACAGCCCTTCGTCAAGATAATACCACCACACGCCGCTGCGCAAGGATTTGCCCATCACACGCGTCGCAAGCACCATGCACGGCCCGGAGAGCACCCTTCCGGGCTCCGCGATAATCCGGTAGTTGGTAAAATAGCGTTCGAGATATTCGTTGATCGGCTGGCAGAAGCGCTGAATGGGAAGCACCGGGTTCAAGTAGTTGATGGGAAACCCGCCGCCGATGTCGATGATGCTGAGAGAAATGCCGGAGAGCGCCGCCTTCCTGCAGATGTCGCGGCAGAAATCGAGCGCCTCGATATATTTGAGCGGATTCTCGTTTTGTGAACCGGCATGAAAGCTGATGCCCGCTACGGAAAGACCCATGGCATGCGCCTTTGCAATAAGGGAAAACGTCTGCGTTGGCGCGCACCCGAATTTATGCGAAAGGTTCACCATGCACGCAGGGTTCTGTACGCTCATGCGCACGAGGAGGTGCGCCCGGTCTTTGTACGGAAGGAACTTGTCGAGCTCGAATTCGTTGTCCACCACAAAAAGGGTGACGCCGAAATCGAGGGCATAGCGGATGTCCGCGTCGCGCTTGATCGGGTGGGTGTGCATGCACTTGCCGGCCGTGACGCCGCACTGCCGCACGATGTCGATCTCGCCGTTGGTGCAGATATCGAATGAGCCGCCCTCCTGCTGCAGGATGTCGATGATCTCCGGCTGGGCATTCGATTTGACTGCGTAAAAGAGCTCGACGCCCGGCAGGGCGTACGCAAGGGCGCGAAAGCTCTCGCGCAGCCTGCTTTGGGAAAGGAACAGCGACGGCGTACCGTGAACCGAAACGAGCTGGTTCAGTTTTCCAAAATCCATAAGGGAGTACCGCTTGTGTGCACCTTTCTGAAAAGGGAACGCAAAAAAGATTTTAAATATACGTTAGGAGGGACAAAGTACGCGATTTATTCATGCGCTATTTCGTCGGGAATGTCCGGGTGCCGGTCGGTGAGAATACGGGCGCGTTTGTTAAGCACACCATCGAGGAGCGGCCACGAGACCTGGGCCGCTTCATGGATCCTGCCCGTATAGTACTGCAGATCCTTTATGCCGTACGTTGAAAGCTTTTTGTCAACGGCGGCGCGTCCGACGGACGCCATGTCCGACGCGTCCGACGAAACGGTCACCGACCACAGGGTGGCATACATGTGGATATACGCGTACAGCGGCCGCACGTGGCGGAACACCGAACGCAGGGTGCACTGGATGCTTGCGAACGTACGCGGACGGGCCACGGGCGATTCGGTATGCATCACGAACACGCCGCGGGAATCCACGAACGACCGCTTCACAGAACGGAAGAAGTCCCTGGTATACAGGAATTTCGCCGGGCCGAACGGATCGGTCATATCCATAATCACGATGTCGAATGTCGCCGGGTTCCTTTCGACGAATTTGCGTCCGTCCGTGATGTGAATGCTCACGCGCGGATCGTCGAAAGCGCCCCGGTTGAGCGAGGGCAGATACTTCCGGGAAAACGCGATCACGCCTTCGTCGAGCTCGGCGAGGTCCACCGATTGCACGCACGGGTATTTGAGCACTTCCCGGATGATGCCGCCATCGCCTGCGCCGATCACCAGCACGCGCCGGGGGCGCGGGTGCGTGCACAGGGCGGGGTGCACCATGGGCTCGTGATAGTAGCATTCGCCTCGTTCTGCGGCCTGGGTAATGCCGTCGAGGATCAGGACCCGGCCGTATTCGTTTGTGTCAACAAGTTCGAGGGTCTGGTACTTGGTGGCGCCGAACTGCAGGCGGCGCTTGATGGTGTAGAAAAAGCCGGCGTCGCTGTTGAGCCATTCGGCGTGTTGCGTTGAATGCCGGGAACGGCGCAGGCCGAGGGATTTCATGATAAATTCCTTAGAAAATTCTCACCGCAGAGACGCAAAGGGCGCAAAGAAATAGCCATAGATAGTTTTTTGTCCTGCTGATTCATCGCCGGGAAAACGCGGAACAGCTTTGTTCTTGTTCCGTATTTGTTTGACTCCCACTCTATTTACCTTTGCGTACTTTGCGCCTTTACGGTGAACTGCATTATTGAGGTCTCAAGTTACAGGTCGTACGAGTAAATGTTTTTGCACTGAAAAATCTCAAGCATCTCCTTGCGCAGGAGGCTCGATATCTTTGACCGCGCGGAGGGCGTGAGCGATTGGCTTTCGGACCCGAACAGGTACTTTTCGAGTTCGAACTTGCGCTGCATCATCTTGGTATGAAAGATGTTGTCCGACACGATATTGATGTCGTAGGCGGTGTAGATGTCGAGAATCTCGTCGGAGATGTAGTCTTGTATCGACGTGATGTCGTGGTCGAGGTAAATTTTGCGGCCGTGCACGTCACGGGTAAAGCCCCGCACCTTGTAGTCCATCAGCACGATGTCCGAATCGAAGTTGTCGATGAGGAAATCCAGGGCGCGCAGCGGCGATATCGTGCCGCAGGTGGTGACGTCGATGTCGACCCGAAACGTGCTCATGCCGGTTACGGGGTTGGTTTCCGGGTAGGTGTGCGCGGAGATATGGCTTTTGTCAAGATGGGCAAGGGTCTCCTGCGGCACCGATTGGTGCCCCTCGTTGATGAGCACGGTCACCGATGCGCCGCGGGGCTCATAGTCCTGGCTCGACATGTTGATGATGTTCGCTTCGATGATCCTGGTGACTTCTTCAAGGATGCTTCGGATCTTCTTGGAGTTGTACACCTCGTCGATGTAATCGAGGTAGTCGGTCTGGGAGGCCTTCGACCGGGCATAGCAGATATCGTAGATGTTGAAACTGAGCGACTTGGTGAGACTGTTGAAGCCCTGCAGCTTGATCTTTCTGCCGCGGCACCGGTTTATCATTGAGTCAACCCCCTTGGGAAATTAAGTTTCACCGCAAAGGCGCAAAGAGCCCAAAGAAAAGGCCGCAAAAGAATTATTGAGATTAAGAAAATCAGCTTGTGAATTATATCGAAAACCACGGTTCTCTTTAACCATCTAATTGTATTCTCTCCAGCTTTCCTTCGCGTCCTTTGCGCCTTTGCGGTGAATCTTCCTTTACAATTCGTTGATGTAGAGCGGCTTGTACCCCCGGTACTTGGGGGAAAAATAATTGATGAGTATGACCTCGGTCTTTTTTTTCGGGGCGATGTTCACGATCATCCTGTCGGAAAACAGCCTGCTCATGTGCAGGCCCCTGCCGGAGTCGTCGAGTACGCCTTCGCCCAGCATCTGGCGTTCGATCTTGTAGAGCACTGTGCCTTTTGTCAATCGACCTATGTTGTCCGTGACCGAAACGCCGTATTTTTCCGCGTCGTACCCGCAGTCGAGGTGTACGAATTCGGCGGGAGCAAGGGTGACATCGGAGAATTCCTCGTATTTCGCGGTACCGTCGGGAAAGGAGGGCGCGTGGTACACCGCATTGGTGATGATCTCGTCCAGAATAAGCCGCATGTCGCCGGCAACGCCGAGCTTCTCCGTGAGCAGGGCCACCGCCGCCTCCCGTATGCCGTTTGCCTCGCGGGAGGAACGGACCTCAAAGGTTCCCAGGCGGGTAAACTGCGGCAGCATGTAGCGGGACAGGCCGAAGATGTCGCCGGTGAGCAGGCCGTCGATGAGCGAGCCGAGCTCGGTGAAGTTGAACGGCGACGTTTTGGGAATGATGTTCGAGACCCCGCTGGTGCGGGCAAGGCGGACATAGTCGTCCACGTTGTAGGCGGTAATCAGTACGGTGCGCGTGGCCGGATACAACCTCTTGATTTCAGCGAGAAGCTCGGGCCCCTTCATGCCCGGCATGTTGATGTCCGATATCGCCATGTCGAACGGTCGTTCTTTGCACAGCGCGAGCGCAGCCTCGGCGTGCTCGGCCGTCACCGCCTCGTAGGTTCCCTCGAGATAATCCAGCAGCATGGTACGGATCGACACTTCGTCGTCGACGATAAGGATGCGGTACATCAGGCGGCAACCTCCGCCTCGCCCGCGCCCTTCCCGTGGGAAGGCAGGAGAAGCGAAAACGTGGTGAGCGACGCGGTGCTCTCGAAGAAAATGCGGCCCTGGTGCTCGTCAACGATTTTCTGGCATATTGAAAGCCCGAGGCCGGTGCCTTCGCCCGGCGGCCGCGTGGTGAAGAACGGGTCGAAAATCTTGCCCTTGATGTGATCGGGAACGCCGGCGCCGTTGTCCGAGACATCAATTCGCACCGCATCTCCTTCCTGCCGGGTCGACACGAGTATCAGCCCGGAAAACGGCCGGTTATCGCGGGACAGCGATTCTGTGTTGTCAATCACCGACTGCACCGCGTTCGTGACGAGATTGATAATCACCTGTTGGATCTTGGCGGGGTCGCACCGCACGCGGGACAAGGCGTCGTCGAAGGCGATCTTCGGTTCCACGGCGCCAAATCCCTTGAGCCGCACTGCCGCGATCGCCTTGAGAACGAGGCCGTTGACATCCGTGGGCACAAAGGCGCCGTCGTCCTTGCGCGACAGGCTGAGCAGGTCCTTGACAATAGCGCTCGCCCGCGACGACGATTCGAGGATGGTGGCGACGCGCGCGGCCCCTTTCTCGTTGAGGCCGTATTTATCGGGCATCTGCAGCATGTTGGCCGCCGTGCCCGAGATGCCGGAGAGAGGATTGATCATCTCGTGCGCAATGCCTGCAGTCATCGTGCCGATGGATGCGAGCTTCTCGGACCGGATGAGCTGGTCGAGGATGGCCTGTTCGTCGGTGGCGTCGCGGATGTGTTCGATGACGTTGCGGATGGTTCCCGATTGGTCGAGCACCGGATAGGTCGCAACCGTAAAGTACCGCGGACGGTCTTGGCGCGTCATGGCGGCCTGGTGCTTGTGCACGGGCTTTCCGGTGGCAAACGTCATCTGCGCCGGGCAGTGTTCGCACGGCTCGACCCTGCACCAGAAAACTTCCCAGCAGTGCTTGCCGAGCAGGTCCGCAATTGGTATGCCCACAAACTCCGAGTAACTCCTGTTTACCCTGGTTATGCGCAAGTCTGCGTCGAGGGCGCAGATGAGGTCGGTTATCGCGTCGAATGCGGTCTCGAGCTGCTCCTTGCTCAGGGTGATTTTTTCGGTGGTGGCGGCATCGTGCCCCCGGTTTCCGGCGTCAAGCTGCCGCCGGAGAAAAGCGACTTTCCGCTTTTCCTTGCGATACAGGAAAAACGCCGCGGCAAGAAGCAGAAGCGCGGCAAGCAGTAGTGGAAGCATCGTCAGTTCACCTTGCCTGTTATAAACTGCCAGAGTTCGCTTTGGGTCTGAGATTTCCAGTCGCGTGCAACCACCCTCCAGTAATAGGTGGTATTCGAGGCCAGGCCGGTCACGGTGGCCACCGTGTCGCCTGACGTTGCGACAAGTGAAAGTCCATCCGGTCCGCTTCCGAAATACACGTCGTAGAGGAGGCTGTCGTTGTCCGGATCGTGCGCCGAGAACGACAGGGCGACGCTCGCCGTAGTGACAATCGCGCCGCTCAGAGGAGATACCGCGACGGGCGTGTCCGGCGGCGCGCCGAAATACAGCCGTACCCGTATCGTGTCCGCGCTCGCCCCATCATTGACCGACGCGACAATCGTATCGTAGCCCGTGTACAGGGCGGGATCGACGGTGTACACGAACGTGTCCACGAGCGCCGAATCGAAGGTGCTGGCGGTGTGCGTTCTGGATTCCGTCAGGGACACGCGATGGCGTTCGACAAGCGGGTTGTTGGGATCCTCCACGTGAAACACGATGGTGAACGGCCGGCGGTTTGTGTCCAGGTTGAGCGCGCCGTCGGCCAGGGTGTCGGCGGTGTAGGACGCCGATATCGAACAGGGCCGCACCGGCGGGACAACCAGAATGCGCGCGTACAAGGTATCGGTGCTCGGAAACTGGTCCTTGACAATAGCTATTATCTGGTTGTATCCCGTGTCGGCAAGCGCCGGCTCCCACACAAGCAAGCTGTCCGTCGTGTTGTTGAGCAGCAGAGAGGTTTTGCCCACAATCCTGACTGTAAACGTAAACGGAGGCAGGCCGGTGCCTTGTGCCACGGTGAGCACGGTGCGCAGCGTGTCCCTGCCGCCCACCAGAACCTGGGGAAAATCCTCCGGCCGCGTTCCAAATAAGACAGGCTTGGGCGGAGGCTTTCCGGGCAGGGAAACATACAGGGTGTACGAAACGAATACCGGCTGGTAGCCGTCCCAGATGCGGACGGTTATTTTTTGCGATCCCGTGTCGGCCACGCCCGGCGTCCAGGTAATCAGACCGTTTTGATCCACAAGCAAATTCGGCGGCGCCTGGGTTTTCTGGTACTGGAGCGTGTCGTTGTCCGGATCAACGGCCCTGATCGTGTCGCTGTACGGGACGGCGGCCTGGATAAACGCCGAGCCGGGCGACCGCAGAACAACGGGCAGGCTGTTGCGGAACACCACGGCCGCCTGGCGCACGGTGTTCTTCTTCTTGTCAACGGCAACCACGACGATTTCGTTGCCCGAAGGAACATGGGCGAGCGGAACCGTGTCGTAGTACCAGAACCCGTTCGGGGGGATTGGCTTGCCGTTGATGTACAGGGTATCAATGCCGGTCCCGTCGTCGATGGCCTCCACCGCGACATCCCCGAACGCCTGGTTGGTGTACAGGCCTTGCGCAGGCTGGCCGTTGACGAGGAAATTCAGGATGCGCGGCGGCACGGTGTCCACGGCGTTCGGTGCGCAGAACAGAAGAAGGGTTTTTTTGTCCACAACGGCGCCGGTCTGGTTGTCGGTGGCAATGATCTGGACCGGATTTTCGCCTTGCACAAGCGATATGGGCCATTCCCACGATAGTGCCGCGCTGGTTATCTGCCGGACAACGGGATTCACCGTATTGTTGACGGAAAGGTACAGCGAGAGACTGAGTGAATCCAGGGAATTATTGATGATGTCGCCCGACACCAGATACGCCGTGGCGTTCACGGTGACGGTGTCCGCTGGGGGACTGATAACCTGAATGGACGCTTTCTTGCTTTGCGGTAGTGTCGCGGAAAATTCGAGCCAGAAGGTTGTGCGCGCCATGTTCCCGTACTGGAAATTGTCGAGCGCATAGACGTTGAGGCTCAGCGGGTTGGCCGACGTGTGCGTGTACACCTTGTCGAACAGCTTGTAATACACGGTGCCGCTTTTCCCGTCGAACGGCACGCCGTTTACCGATGCGGAATCGACGCCGTTGCCCAGGTCGTCGGTGATGCGCACCCGGAAGGTAAGGATGGAGTCGCTGGTGAAGATCGTGTCGTTGATCATCGTTTCCGTGTTGACGCAGGTGATCACGGGCTTCACCGTGTCGCGCAGGAAGAACCCGAAACTGTCAACAGGCGAGACCTGCTTTCCGTCCCACACCCACAGGCCGCCTTTTCCGGCAAAGAACGCCGAGGACGCCTCCACCTTTGTGCTGCACACCGGCGATACGTAAGGGACGCCAGCGCCGAACGCCCAGAAGTAGGTGACGTCGCGGTCCTTCACGGGCGGGCTGCGCAGCGTCACCGAATCGCGCTCGAACGCGACCACGCTGTCCTGGCGCAGGGGCGAAACAAGGTACACGTGCAGGCTTTCCGCCACGGCCGAGCCGTTGGTCTTGTACACGGTGGTGACCACGCTCTGCCAGCCCGTGTCGTAGAACGACACGAAAAAGGAGAACGGCTCCTGGTAAAACTCCCCATTCACCACGGTCGTCTCGGCGCTCGGCCACAGCCTGTTTGAGGTTGCGGAAACGGAAAACCGGTCCACAAGCTCCTTGACCGTCACGATGACCTGCAGGCTCTCGGTCTCGAAAATCTGCAGGGTGTCGCGGTTGCGGATGCTCTGGTGGGCCACGTACAGGCCTGCGTTGGCAAAGTCGGTAAAGGGGTTGTAGTCGCGGGAACAGAATACGAATGCCGACGCCATAGAGAGCACGATAAAGAGGCGGTTGGTGATTGATTTCATGGGCGAAAGCATTTTACTTTGTCCGATTTTTTGTGATGACCGCCGGGTGCAAGGATGATCGTGCACACGGTTTATTTTCATTTCTGTCCACGTGGCGCGACACCCGTGCGTACAATTTTTAGCGCATAGACATGAAATTTAGCGTTGTCGCTCCTCTTCTCTCTCGGCGATAATCTTCTTAGCCTCTCTTAAATCAATTTTGGCATGGAGTCCATGTTTTTCCAATAAATACAACAAATTTGATCCGTCTAATAAGGTAAGCGGTTTACCTTTGGCAAATTCATATGCATCTGGCCCATAGTTGGCAGTTGAAACCAAGATTCCCTTGGTAGCGCCTTCATTCATAACAGTGCCATATAGGTCACGTACAGCTGAGACCCCAACAGTGTTTGTATATCTCTTTGCCTGGATAACGATTTTGCCGCCTCGAATTGGATCCGGATCAAACGCGACGGCATCAACGCCCCCATCGTGGCTTGCTTGCGTAACTCTAACTTCCCCACCTGCCGCTTTGAACTCCTTTTCAAAAACTTCCCGAATCAGGTGTTCAAAATCCTCCCAGTCCATGGCTGCGAGGTTTGTGGAAGTATCAAGGCCATCTGCAACCGCATAGCCCTCGATAAATCTTTTGTCTTTCCTATTAATTTGCAAGATTGGCTGGATTGGTGTCAGGCTACTTAGCCTACTACCGGAAACGCCTTTGAGATTCCTGAAGCACGTTCTTGAATCAACATTCCGCAGATCAATTTCACGGAATTCCTCTTTTTTGACTTGAAGACTGAGAATGCAATTGTTTTCCTCCTTGCCTGTTGCCTTATTTATGGCTTTGACCCAACCGTTAAACGAAATAGCATCGAGTGCGGTTGCTTTGTCGGCTTCAAAAAGTTCATGAATTGTTCGAAGGGCAATACTAAACATGGATTCATCAAACATTCTACTTTGTTGCGATTCCGAAATGAAGGCTTCCTTCAATTCATTTTTAGAAGCGACGTACTTAACTTCCTTTACCTTTGGCATTAACTCAAGATTTGGTAGTTGATACTCAACAATAATAATTCGATTGTCGGGGTTGTATTCCAGCTCAAAATCCTTGGGGAAACTATCCGGATAGTGAGAATTATTAAGTACCATCTCACAATATTCGGTAATCGAATCGGGCTTTTTGCCTTGGTAATCTCTATGCATCTGGTCTATTTTTGTGTTATAGTCAGCTTGCTTTGAGAGGAATATCGTTTTCTTGGCTTCCCATTTTGACACGTCGGATTTCCAAGTTGCCATGCTAACTTCGTATTCGCTATCAATCCCTTTATTTGCTTTCTCAGTTGCCATCCTTTCATCTTCCCATTTGGAAATTGCATCCCTATAAAGTTGTTCGTGTAAGGCGATTTTCTTATTTCTTAAAGAAGTTATTAGCTTTTCAAAGAAACTGAATTTCGGAACAAATGGATCGTCGGATTTGCTTGGCATTGAAGGACAAGATTTATAGTTGGGCTTTACAGGTTTATCGGGAATCTTGTCAGGGAAAGGTTCAATTGATTTTAAAGTCCCCCATGAAACGCTATTATCAATTGATAACGAATTAACAAGTAAATTGGTAATACCGTTCAGCGCCTGCTCCGCTTCTTTTGTTTGGCGTTCTGCTTCTTCAAAATTGGCCTCTTTGTCCTCGTTTCGTATCCTCTTTGCTTCGAGCAAGTTCCACTTCTCAGACCATTTTTCCATTTGCATGGTGGCCTTATTTTGAAGCGTATAACTGTCTGGTGCTGAAACAAGTTTGTGTTCGTTAAGACCAGTATGGTAGATCTCCTGTGTATACCTCAAAACGCGATTGCCAGCAGCATTTTGATAAGCCTTTACCTCACCGACCTTTACCAGATGACTCATTTGAACCCTTCCTCTTTAGGAAATATGCACTGAAAAATTCCGGTCTTCAACGTATACCACTGTCGCCCTCGACAGTGTTCTTTACAGTCTTATTTAACATGTTCGAATAGAAATCTTTCCTGTACACTCCCGCCCCCAAAGCCTCCCCGGCGGGGGAGGTTGGTGGGGGAACACAATAAGCATTTTCCTTGCCGGGTATAAGGGCCGGCGACCCTTGGAAGCCCCTGACGAGGGGCGAGGCCCTTCCATCTCTTGCATTTAATTCTTTAATCCTTATGCGTAAGATATCTCAACGGAATAACTGAATTATAATTTTTTGCCTTCAACACCTAATGGATTCCCGCATCCGCAAGAATGACAAGCCACACATCAATCATTTATCCCGAGCAAATCCCAATGAAACCCCCAAACTCCCAAAACTCCAAAACCAAAAATCCCCAACCCCTTTCAAAACTTTAGCGACCAGCAAATCCCCACCGCCCCCACGCACGTAACCGCGCAGCTTGCCACGAACTCCGCAAAGTCGGTGTTTTTCTTGTTCCGAGCCGTTTCCCACACCGCGCTCGTGCCCTGCGCGAGATTGTCGGGGCTCTTGCTGGACAGAGCGGAAAAGGTCTGCTGCGACGACGCATACTGCGTGCCGGTGACGACGGCGACAAAAAATCCGATGGCGGCCATGGCCGCGCCGCCGTACCGCAGCGTGTTGCGCGTCGGCGCAAGCGGGTCCTTGAGCTCGGTGATGGGCGGGCTCGCGGCGGCGGCGTCCTTGAGCGTGAGCGAGTACTCGTACGGCTCGTCCGTCACCTGATACTGCGCGCCCTGGACCGTGAGATTGGCCCGGCCGTTGTGCAGAAAAATGCAGGGCGACAGTTGGAAGTATTTGGTAAGCGAGTTGATGCCGTCCACCGAGTACATCACCGCGCAGAAGGAAAGCCGCGTGCCGATCGCGTCTTCGTGAATGTAAATGCCGTTCCAGTCGTACGGGGCCGGGTCAACCGTGCTCTGCTTGTGATACTCCTTGTCGTGCTCCGAAGTGAACACGATCGGGTTGTTCTTGAGGCCCTTGGCGATGAGTGTCCCCTGCACGTGCAGGCCGGTAAAGTTCTTGAAGCACAGCACCGTGCCGGCGGCGATCTCCACGATTTTCCCCTGGGGTACATAAATGTCGCCGGCGACAAAATACGGACGGCTCCCGGGCGCGAGCCTGGCCGGCAGATCGCCGGCAATCGTGTCGAACGCGACGCTGTCCGGGACGCCCTGCGAAAGAGGCCCGGTTTGCGCGCAGGCGGCGAACGCCGCAAGAAAGGGAAGTACGAGAATCGTTTGTTTCACGATACAACCTGCGTGCTTGTTTTCGGTTGCCGGGCCGGGTGCGATGCCCGCCTCACTTGACTGCCACGTGGGCGCTGATCCTTCGAATCTCGGCATCGGCCTTTACATAATATTTATGTTCGGGAGAGGTTTTGAACAGGGATTTCACGTCGAACCACGCCTCCATGGCTTCCTTCCGGGTGTCTGCGTTCGGCCTCACGTCGTACAGGGCGCTTGCGCACAGGGCCTTGGAGTACAGGAGCAGCTCGCGGAACGCGCGGGGATCCATGAACTGTGCCGGCGACACCGACGCTTGCTTGACAAAATCATAAGCGGCCGTGAAGGCCTTTTCCGTGTAACACCACCGCGCTTTTTCGAGCAGCAACTCGCCGTCGCTGAAGTTGTGCGTTTCGAGAAAGTCCCTCACGCCGCGCGTGTCGCCGGCGCCCTTGAGCGAGCGGAGCTTGTACAAAAGCGCCTTTCTCGAATCCGCCAGACCGGCAGGCAGCATCTTGTATAGCAGGATGCCGTTTGCAAAACGGCCGGCCTCCACCTCGGACGAAAACACCGTCATCACGTCGGAGTTGTGGAGCTGCCGCCTGAGTTTTTCGCTCAGCCGGCTTTCGGCGATGCCCGCCGTGCCGGAACCGGTTGATGTTTCCCCCACTGCCGCCTGCGGGGCCGGTCGCTCGCTCCTGCCCGGCAATCGTTTGGGGCTTGCGCCGCGTTTTCGCGGGGCAAAGGATTCGTTCGGCGCAGGTTTTTCCGGAGACGTTTCGGGGGGAGCCAGCCTGCCGTGCGCCGCATCCCCGCCGCCGGCCGCGGCTGAAACAGTGTCTTCTTCATGCGCCGACCGTTGCAGGGCAAGGACGGAATCCACGAGATTTCCCAGGTCCTGGGTGTTGCCGCCTGCGGTGTTGCCGGGGCGGGCCGCAAACAAAAAGCCCGACAAGTTGATTTGTGCGATAAACCGGCGGGCCAGCGCCGGCTTGTGCACGAACAACCCGACAAGCGTTGCCGTGGCGATGAGGGCAATGGCGGTGCAGGTCCAGATGAGCGCCGGAAGCACCGGGCTGTGCCTGCGCACCCGCACGATCCGTTTTTCACCGCCCCTGCTTGCGAGGAACGACTCGAGCACCTGTTCCGGCGCCTTGAGGGTGAGCGTCTTGTGGGTACGGCAAATGGCCCTGAGAAATTCGAGCGAATTCTGGACGCGCTTCTCCTTGTCGTACCGGATGCAATGGTGGATGAGGCCCGCAAGGGAGGCAGGGACCCTGGTCGAAAATTTCGTGAGGGGAACGTAATTGTTGGCAAGTTTGTCGGTGACGAGCTTGCCCAGTTTCTCCTCTGGAAACGCGCGGATCCCCGTAACCATTTCGTACAGGACGGTGCCCAGGGAATAGAGGTCGGCGCGCACGTCGACTTCTTTTCCGTCAAGCTGTTCCGGGGCAAGATATTGCATGGTTCCCATCACCATGCCTTCAAGCGTGTGAATGCTGGCGGTCATGGGCTTGGCGATGCCGAAATCCATCAGTTTCGCCACGCCGTCTTTTGCCACCATGATGTTGCCGGGTTTCAGGTCGCGGTGGATAACGCCCTGATAATGCTTGCCGTACAAGACGTAGTTCTGGTTGTGCGCGTAGTTGAGGGCGCGGCCGACCATGATGCCGATCGACGTGCACACCTCCGGAGGCAGGCCGCCGGATTCCTCGATCAGCTTCTCGAGCGTGACGCCGTCGATGAGCTCCATTTCGATATACGGCAGATTGTCCCACGTCCCTACGGTGTAAATCTCAACGATGTTGGGATGGTGCAGTTTGGCCGTGATCTTCATCTCGGTGTGGAACCGGTCTTCGGATTCCAGAGTGTGGTCGGGCTTGAGAAGCTTCACCGCGCGCTTCACTTCGAGTTCGGGGTTCCATATCTCGTACACAATCGCCATGCCGCCAGCGCTGATGAGCGACGAGATGGTGCCGGAGCCGAGTTGTATGGGCTTCCTGCCGTCCGGAAGCGATATCGTGCCGGGCAGCTGGACCGTCTTGGTGTCCTGGGGACGCAGTATGAGCTTTTCTTTGGGCATGTCTTTACATAGTGGAGAAACCCGCAGCACGCTTCAAGGCGCGGGCTCGCCGCGGGAGTCACAATGAAAACAAAAACAGCACATTCCAGGTTTCCCGAAACCGCTGCCGTCCATTTTATATTGTACAATCGTGAGAGTTGATTGGGAAGATCGAAAAGCAGGCATAGCCTTTGCGGTGTATTCATCACCAAAGCAATCTTCATCCGGAGGCGTTATTTCGAACTGCATGCGATATTCAATGCCGGGTATTTATATTTAAGACAGAGCAGTTCCACACATTCAACAGGAGGATCTGTCCATGAAGAAACGATGGTTGCCGTGTTGGGCAGCGCTCACCGCGTGCTTCGCCTTTTCTACCGCAGTTGCGGCATCAGACTGGGCCACGAGCGATGGAAGCTGCTACGCCAAGCATGACATGTATCTTGACGTCGGAATACCGTTACCTATGTATCCGGCCGGAGTACACGCGGCCTTCGACTACGCGTTCACCGACGCGATTTCCGGCGGCGGCGGAATGGGTTTTCGATATTATTATGGCGCCGAATCGTACTTCACTTTTCTTGCAAGGGCGGCGTTTCACCCGTTCAATCTGACGGTCTGGCACGACAAGGTCAAGGTCCGCGACAAACTTGATATCTACGGAGGTCTCACCACATGGATCGGACCGTCGCTCAACGGTTATGACCCGGATTGGGGGATCCGTGAATACATCGGCATGCGCTGGCATTTTGCGCCGAAATTCTGCCTGTTCGTGGAAGACTGCGGCGGGTTCGGATATGTTGACGGAGGGATAACGTTCAAGTTCTGAGCATGACACGAGCGCAATCGGACATCCGGGAACGCACAAGCGCAAGCGCCGCTCCGGCCGTTTCGGTGATTGTTGCCGTGTACAACCGGCCCGATTTTCTCGAAAAGGTCTTTCTCTCGCTCATCAACCAGACGCTCTCGGATTTCGAAGTCATCATCGCCGACGACGGGTCCGGACCCGAAGTTGCGGAATGCGTCGGGCGGTATTCGCCCCGTTTTGCCCGGCCGATCCGGCATGTATGGCAACAGCACAACGGGTTCCGGAAAACGGTGATCGTAAACAACGCGGTGCGCGAGGCATCCGCCGACTATCTGCTGTTCATCGACGGCGACTGCATCCTTCACAAGAGGTTCGTCGAAAGCCATTATCGGCACCGGAAGCCCCGCGCCGTGCTCGGCGGCAGAAGGGTCATGCTCGACGAAGCCATAACCGGAAGGTTGACAAAAGACGATGTCGCCTCGGGCCGCGTGGAGCGGCCCTGGTTCTGGTGGAACCACTGCGCCCCCGGCGACCGCAAACACGGCGTGTATGTGCCGCTCCTTTTCAGGGTGTCGAACCTTCGGAAAAAGGGATATTCCATGTTCGGCAGCAATTTTTCGCTGTTTAAGGAAGATTTCTGCTCTGTCAATGGCTACGACGAAACCATCATCGGCAGGGGCATGGAAGATGAGAATTTGCGGGAGCGCCTCAAGCTGAACGGCGTGAGCATCAGGTCCGTCACCAGGGAGGCCATCCAATACCACCTGTTTCACACGTCAGCCCCGGTCCCTCATTCAAAGGAATCCGTCGACGCCTGGTGCTTTCCCAAGCAGGCGTGGGCGGCCAGGGGGATCGCCACGGGGCGGTGAAGCATTCCGGCCCGGCAGAACATTCGGGAGCAGGCGTGCGCGCCGGTTTCCCGATGCACGCACGGTGGGGACGAGACATGAACAAAGGCCTTTTTGTATCGCGTTTGACGATGCTGCAGGACCGCGTGGCCGCCGCCTGCGCCCGAAGCAACAGAAACCCCTCCGACGTTCGCATTGTTGTGGTGACCAAGACGCATCCGATTGAAACCGTGCAGACGGTGATCGACTGCGGCATACGCGATATAGGAGAGAACCGGGTGCAGGAACTGGAAGCAAAGGTTCCGGGCCTTTGTGGCGCATTCGACATGCACCTTGTCGGGCACCTGCAGACCAACAAGGTGCGCAAGGCGGTTCCGCTCGTTGCATGGGTGCAATCGGTTGACAGCATACGACTTGCCGAGAGCATCAATCGCGCCGCGATTTCCTGCCGAAGGAGAATCAAGGCGCTTGTCCAGGTTAAAACATCGGACGAGGAGACAAAGTCCGGCTGCGCCCCCGGGGAATGCGTCGCCCTCGCGGACCATATCGCACAAAGCAAGGGCCTGGAATTCTGCGGGCTCATGACCATCGGCCCGCTCGCGGCGTCAGAAATCGAAACGCGGAAGGCATTTGCCCACCTGCGAGCGCTTTCCGAGCAGTGCAAAAGCCTGTGCGCGCGCCCGGAGCTTTCCATGGGCATGAGTTCCGATTTCGAATGGGCGATAGAAGAAGGGTCCACCATGCTGCGGGTGGGAACGCTGCTTTTGGGGAACAGGGAATCTAAATAATTAAATGCATTTGGATAGCAGTGCCGGGTGACCCCATAGTGGGAGTTGCGGCGAGAATCCAATCTTGCGTTGTGGGGTACCCTCGAGTTGCAGCTGTACAGGTGAAGGTTTGATTCGCTTTGGATGCATTGTCTCATAGGTGAAGTTGACAATTGCGGAATTGTTCTTCTGCCCCGCGCCAAGCCGGACTGGAACGTGCGCAGGGCGCAGTGCCGCCTGACCCCGCCGCTGATTGTCGAGTGCCGCTCCCCTCGATACATCCCTGCGGGACACTCGGGGAGCGGCGTATCGAGACACAGCGGCATAGGGCAGGCGGTACCGAGGCCAAACGGCCGAGCGTGGAAGGAGGGCCGACACTGCGCAGCAGCGGGGCGCCCATATCCTTATCTCGATGTTGCAACGGGTACATCCACGCCGCACCGGCTCAGCAAACCTGGAGAATTGCATTTAGTAATCCAGACAACCTTTACAATTTCAGGATATATTTTACCATGGTATCGAGCGGGCGCAGTAGGTCACTTGTAAGACGGTATTGATCATACTGCAGTGCAAGCAAAGAAGAACTTTAAAATCCGGGTTAGGAGATTCGTATGCGCATCACTCCTCTTGACATCAGGAAGCAGCCGTTTCGCAAGAAACTGTGGGGGTTCGACCCGGACGAGGTGAACAGCTTCCTCGAAATGGTGGCAAGCGAATTCGAGTCGACCATCAAACAGGACAACGACCTCCAGACCCAGGTGAAGAACCTGGATCAACGGCTCGACCATTATGTCAAGATTGAGAAGATCCTGGGCGACACCCTTCTGACGGCCCAGAAGGCCACCGACGAGGCAAGGATGAATGCGCAGAAAGAGGCGGAGCTTATCCTCAAGGACGCGCAGGTGCGGGCGGGCCGCTACGAGGACGATTCGCGCCGCCGGGTTCGCGAGCTCGAAAGCGAAATCATTTCGCTCAAGAACCAGCGCGACAGTTTTCTGGCGCGGTTCCGTGCAATGCTCAAGACCCAGCTCGAGCTGCTGGGAGTCATAAGCGACGACTTGCGGGGCACATCTCGGCCGGAACCAAAATCCGGCGTCGAAACTATGGGTGAAGAAACCATGGAAGAGGTTCCTCCTCAGCCCAACATCGCTTCGGGAATGGATTTGTAACGCATGCCGGGGTCCTGCCTCGTTGAAATCCGCCTCAAGCCGAACTCGCGGCAGGAAAAAGTGGAGACGGACGGAAACGGGACCCTGCGCGTTTGGGTGAACGCCCCACCGGTTGAGGGCAGGGCAAACGCAGCGCTGATAGAACTTCTCTCCGAAACTCTCCATGTTCCAAAATCTTATGTATCAATTAAGAGGGGCCTTGGTTCTAAAAGCAAGGTTGTCGAGGTTATTGGATTGACACAAGAAGAAATAGTCAAAAAGGTTTCTAATAATAACAAATAAAATGGGCGTTTCCACCACTGTAGGCACGCGCGGTCAGGGTCTTCGCATGTGCTGTCTTTAGTTCGACGCGGCACCCGACCGCCTGACAACGAATAGGTGTGTCACCCAAATGTATGCTTGCCCCTCCCGGCTTCTCCACGACTTGAAGATTTTTCTCTATTATATTAAAGCAGTTTGATATGAGCCTTCGACTAAAACTCCCTCTCTTTATCGTGCTGTTGGTCTTTGTCGCTTCCATAGCGATATTGTCCGTTTCAGTATATCAGACCCGAAAAAGGGGCGAAAGTGATGTTGCTACAATCCGCACAAACGAAACAGCAAAGGTTAAAAACACGATAAAAGAGCATGTCGACATCATGTACTCGCTTATCAATGCGCAGTATCAGCGGTCTTTTTCCCTGGAAGAAGTGGTGACGATATTTAATAAGACGAAAGCCGTCACCTATGATAACGGCCGCGGCTATTTCTGGGTATCGGACATGAGCGATACCCCGCATGTTCTGATACACCCGTATTTTGACAGCCTGGGTGCGGCGGACAAGTCAAAGGTTCTTTTTTTTGTGCGGGACATCAATCGACAGGTGGCAAATCAAGGAGACGGATTCGTCGAAACCGCCTGGCCAAAGTTGACGGGCATGAGCATTTCCGATTCTGCGGTTTCAAAACTGTGTTATGCACGCGTGTTCGCTCCGCTGAAGTTGGTGATTGCATCCGGGCGCTCTACGGACGACATAGATGGGGTGATCAGGAAAAGGTCCGAGCAGACGCAAAGTGAAATTGCGTCTATTATTCGGGATCGCATTATCTTTGCGTTGCTCATTCTTGTATTGAGCACCCTTGCGGTGGTTTTTTTTACGGGTATGAT
>CAVSQB010000023.1:0-78029 GCA_963729895.1 uncultured Fibrobacterota bacterium
ATACCTGATTCCGTGAGATAAGGTTATGAAAAACAAATTGACGGCGTTGACAAGAACGAATATGGTTGCTAAGGCTTCTTGATAAGTTGTTGCCGGGGTGATTCCACTATGATTTGCGCTTCTGACCCCATCGTTAACAATACACTCAACGTGTCGGTGGCGACGTTTGTTTGGTTACGGGTCTATTTCCGTTTATTGCTCTCCTTAGGTCAGCCATCCGTGGCGAACGCCAGATACGTTTGCGTCCACGCTATGCGGAGTTGATTCCGCCGCGACAGGGCAAGCATCAACCGGCGGGCATGCGTTATCACGCGTGCTGCTATGTACATAAGATCCTGAATGACCTTCCGCAATCTCCGGCGTGCAACTTTCTTACGCGGCACGTACCCCTTGTCGATTCCAACTTGGCCGCAGAGCCGCAGCATGTTGAACGCAAGAACCGCCAACGTCAACACCAATGCGTTGGTCGTGAACTTCCCGCTGGGAAGCCGCTCCAGCGCCATATCACTCTTCAGCTCCGAGTGAAACTGCTCGCTGGTGCCATGATCCCGGTACGCTGCAATAACGTCGTCCGGCCGGCGTTGCGTCTGCTCAGGCTCGTCCACCACGTGTTAACCTCTACATCCGGCAGCAGCAAGGCGTTTCCGTCGCGGTCGATTGTCCGTTCGATCACCTCGAACACAAGCGCGTAGGGTTCTTCCTGCCTGTTCCTTGCCTAATCGTCTTCAGCGAACGAAGCAGGGCGGCCTCCGCCTTCACGGCGACCACGCCAGTCACCGAGCGCTTGGAGCATCCACGAGCCATTCGTCGATAGATTCCCTGCGTATGTTCCGTTTGATTATGTAATCGACCTTTTCCTTGCGGGCAGACTCGCATGTTTTCAATATCGTCATGTCCGGCATCAAAACGAACAAGGATCGAACGATCCGTTATTTTTCGAGCAAGGGCTATGGTCTTGCGCAGAAACTCCGGAGTTCCTTCCTGGCAATGTTGTTTCCCTTCGCGCAACTCCTCGCGTTCAGCAGGTAGCCTTCCACGCGGTCGTAGGCAAGCATCGGAGAATATCCCTCGAACAACTTGTACGTGCAGCTTACGCCTTCCTTATGAGAACCACTGTTGTCAAAAGGAGATACGTCAGCGTCAATCGGAATATACGGTCCAAAGCAGGCGGTGAGCCGTGGCGCTGCTTTTTTCAACAGGGACGCCGAAGCGGAAAGGACTGCGTTTTGAACGGTCAGGCCCGTTTCGTCCATTCGCTGCCGCAGTGTAGCCTCGGAAGGAACCGCTTTCAATCCAAGCATCTCCTGAAAATAGTCGTCTTCACGAAACTGCTCGACCCCGTCAAAGTCTGGTTTGGCAAGACACAAAAGCCCCGTCATGGTCAGCAGCGCGTCCGCGGTGCTTATACTCCCGCTCTTCTTGTCCGGAGTAACCTGCGAAACACGCTCGCGCAAACCGGATCGCTCCGCAAGCATCCCGATCATTGCCATTCCACCATGGCTGGTCAGAAACTCGTCCGTCTCCGTGATTATCAACTTTCTCGGCTTTGGCATGACACCTTCCGGGTGAATAATGTGAACTGCCATTTAGTCAAGCACCATTCACCCTTAATCTACACGAAAAATCATCAAAATGCCAAAGTTTTTCTCACGGAATCAGGAAACAGCTAATCGATTCTCACGGCAAATTGCGGTTGGCACTTAAGGAACTCAAACGGTCAAACGAAGACCTGGAGCAATTCGCCTCCGTTGCCTCGCACGATCTTCAGGAGCCCCTTCGCGCGGTGAGCGGGTTTCTGGGCGTCCTTGACAAAAAGCACGCCGACAATCTTGACGCCGACGCCCGGCAGTACATTGCCTATGCCGTTGATGGCGCAGAAAGGATGCACTCACTTATCAATGATTTGCTTTCTTATTCGCGGGTTGGCACAAAAGGAGGCAGCTTCAACCCAATCCCCATGCAGGAGGCATTGGAGCAGGCAAGGGAGAATGTGCGTTTTTCAATTGAAGAAAGCCGGGCAACCGTGACAAGCGATCCTTTGCCCACGATCTTCGCCGACAAGGTTCAGATAACGCAGTTGCTTCAGAACCTCATTGGCAATGCCATTAAGTTTCGCGGCCCGAAGCCGCCCGAAATACGCATCCTTGCCAAACGCGAAGAACACCAATGGGTCTTCGGAGTTCGGGATAACGGGATCGGGATCGAACCGCGGTACTTTGAGAAAATATTTCTGATCTTCCAGAGGTTGCACACAAACGCACAGTACAAAGGCACCGGGATCGGCCTTGCCATATGCAAGAGGATCGTAGAACGTCATGGTGGCAGAATATGGGTAGAATCAAAACCCGGCGAAGGCTCGACATTTCATTTCACTATTCCAGGTTAACAAGCCAGCGGATCAGGCTTTGACAAATGAAGGCGATAGAAATTCCTGTGGGCAAAGGAAATAGTGCCCCATTCCTTAATAGCAATAGTTATGCATCTGCTCAGATGCTATATCGGCAATGGGTGGGAACGTTCTATTCAGAAAGGAGTAACGTCAACGCAAACGCCAGGTTCATGAGATGACAGCCGTTTAATTTAACAACGGGCTCGGTTGGCCAGATACAGAATTTGCGTCACAATCAAACCCCATATTAATAAACTTTTCAACAATCTTCAAAGGAGTGTGCTATGAAGTTTGCCAAGGTATTGCTTGCCGTTCTTGCATGCACAAGTCTTCTGATTGCCCAGGAAGCCGCTGCTCCCATGACGGAGAAAGCTGCTAATGGTGCAAAGAAAGAAGCCGCCTCAATTGCTGGAACATTCGTTTCCGCTGACGTAGTCGGCAACACGATTATCGTAAAGGTTGGGAAGAAAGTTGACACTCTGGGTGTTGATGCCAGCGCGAAAGTCGTAAGTGGAAAAGATACCATTCAACTTGGCGCAATCAAGGCCGACTCTAAATTGAAAATCAGGTTCAAGACCGTTGATGGACAGAAGGTTGCGACCGGTATCATTGTAAAACCTGCTGCAGTTCGCAGAGCCGGGAAGGCGAAGATGCAGGCTGCTGCAGAGCCTCCCGTAATTGAACTTTTTATCTGTGGGGTTTGTTTAAGACCGCCCGGAATTTTCCGGGCGGTCTTGTAGAGCACTGCGGGAGTTCATCAGGTTTAAATACATGGCGCGTGGCTTTTCACTTCTCAGGTTTTCGAATCAATTGATGGGCTTGTTTTAATAGGAAGGATTTGGAGCCTTTGAAAAAGAGGTCCTTCCCGCCGACCTTTTAATGGGTAACCCCAACCAGTAGGGGTTGCCATTGATTATCTTGGCCTCCATCCCGCATCAGGAGTGACAGGTTTTTTCGGCATAGTAAAAATTAACCATCACGGAGGGACGGGAATAATGGGGAAGTGACACCTAAAGACTTCAGGCACAAAGAGAGATAAAGACAAAGTCTAATATTGCTTGAACTCAAAGGGACCTACTATTGCAATAAAATGAGTCACACTATTTATTGTCGAGCCCGGCGTTTTATCGTTATGTCGGGCAGTATGGGAAGATGCCGGAATTCAGGAATAGGGTGCTTAATAGTAAGTAAGCCTGCTGGCAATTAAGGCTGGCGAAACAAATAGAAAGTAGGAGAGAGAATGTCACCAATAGTCAAGAATAGTCAAGAAGCGTTCTTGCCGCATCGCAGGCTGCTCACGGTGGCGTAAATTTGATTGTATTCAAAGAATAGTTTCTTTCATCAACTTTTTCAAGGAGGCGGTATGTTTTTTAGAATCGGTACTTTTTGCGCAATACTGTGCGCAGTCTTGATGTTCTCGTTCGGTTGCAACAAGAAAGTGGCTAAAATTGAATCGCAGGCTGGACCGGCGATGCAGCAAGCGCCAGCCCAAAAAGCCCAGCAAACCTTTGCGTCGAATGACTCCTTTGTCGTTTCGGACCTCGACGCCAAAATGAAAGGGATTTTCGTTCCTATTTACTTTTCCTTTGACAAATACGACTTGTCGAATAAGTCGATCGGCGACCTTGGCAGGATCGCCTCATTTCTAAAGGACAATCCCTCCGTCCGCGTCTTAATCGAAGGCAACGCCGACGAAATCGGGTCTGCGGAATACAATATCGGGCTTGGCGAAAGACGCGCCAGGATCGCCAAGAATTATCTGGTCACCTATGGAATACCCGACAACAGGCTGGAAATCACTTCGTATGGAAAAGAGAGGCCTGCAGTTCCTAATTGTCCCGTGGCCGATGACAACTGCCGTTCAAAAAACAGACGCGACGAATGGAAGGCACTCGGGAAATAGTTGTCGTGCCGTTGCTCAGCACCAACGTTGGTTGACTTGAATTTGTCAAATAATTATTCTTATGATCGAAATCATGTGCTTTACAGCAGAGCAGGAAACACAAATGGCCAAGAATAGGAAACAACCATCAAAGACTCCGTCTAAAACTGCGCCGGCAAAGAAAAAGTCGCTGTGGAAGATTGAACTTGCGATAGGAGCCGCCCTGATCGCGGGAATCATTACTACTGCGAAAATAATGACTTCGTCTCCTGAGCCCGTTCGACAGGTGGAGGCTCCTCCTCCTGCACCAACAGAGCCGATCGACACATTCAAGAGCAGCGACCTCTGGGTTCAGCGGGCGTTGGCGGTGACCGCGAAGTTTCATCGCGTTTATACCCCTTGCTGGGAAGGCGCCTACGGCGCACTGGGCGACGCCTACCTGTTTGCCGCAACCGGCGACTCCGCCCTGCTGCGGTTTCACCTGGTCGATCACAATCTCAAAAATATGTGTGAAGGCAGATGGGTCGACGACCGTGCCTGGGTGTGCCTCGCCGAACTCAAGTGGTGGAGTGTAACCGGGAAAACGCGTCAGGATCTCGTTGCCGATGCGATTTACCGGTACGACCAGGCCAAAAGCCAGGGCAGGCTCTCATCTCACGAAGGGTTCTGGAGCTGGTACAACTGGCCTTTGCAATCCGGCGTAAATGAGCACATCTATACCAACTCCAACATGAACCAGATGGTGACCGTGGCCTGCAAACTGTATGAAGCGACTAACGACCGGCGGTTCCTTGACGATGCTCTGAAGATATGGAACGGCGACGGCCATATACCCGGCATAGAAAAGACATTCTACCGGGGCGACGGCAGGTGGGAGGGCTCCGGGACTTCGGCGGCATTCAGCAAACAACTTCCCTGGGACGGAACCGGATACTGTTCGGTCACGGCTGCACTGTATAAGGCAACACACAACGAAAAATACCGCGCTATCGCTGTCGCTACCGCCCGGCGAATCATGGACCCCAAAACCGGCTGGGTTGCGCCCAACGACTTTTACCAGCTTCGGATGGACGGCAGCGGCGCTTTCGTGAACTTCCTGCTCGATGCGTATGATATCGCGCCCGACAAACTGCACGACATACTCCCCAAAGTCCAGGCAATGCTGGACCACGTCTGGACCAACAACCACGGTAAGGCGACGGTCGTGCTTCACCGCACGAGCGATGACGGTATCCGCAACGGGTGGAATCCCGCCGGCGGAGAGGACGGGTATCTCGTCGGAGAAGTGGGAACGGTGCATGCGCAAGGCGAAGCGGCCCGGGCCTTCGGTGTGTTCGCATACTTCCATTCACCAGGGATTAAGAAGACGAAAGGGGCCGTTATGTCGTCACCGAATAAACAGAATCCCTGAATAATTTGAAGATGGCAGAACCTTTGCCCGGAAGAATGGGCGTTGCCAGCATCATGGTTTCAAGCTGTTATGCCGTTCCCGCCCCCGGCTGTGCATCTCCGCTTCGCAGGTTGCCCGGCAGTAAGCCCGCGCAAGGTCCCCGGGGAGACCACGGGCGGAACTCCGTCAAATTCCCTCTCCCATGGATTATTTTAGGAAGCTAAACCATTCAAGCGACTCATCCTCAACCGGCGAACATACATCAGGAGGATTCCCGCATGTCCAAGACAACCTACGACATGATCGTCGAGGCAAGGACGTTTATCGAAAAGAAGACCAAGCTCAAACCCGAAGTCGGCATTATTCTTGGAACGGGCCTCGGCAGGCTGGTGGATTCCATTCAGACCGATGTGGTTATTCCCTACGAGACCATACCGTATTTCCCTGTGTCAACTGTTGAGACGCACGCGGGAAAGCTCATTCTCGGCACGCTGGCAGGCAAGGCCGTGATGGCCATGCAGGGGCGGTTTCACTTCTACGAGGGATACACGATGCATCAGATCGTGTTTCCCGTGCGCGTCATGAAGTTCATGAGCGTGCGCGCGCTGGTGGTGTCGAACGCGGCAGGCGGCATCAACCCGCTGTTTCCACCCGGAACCATCATGGCGATTACCGACCACATCAACCTGCTTGGCTCAAATCCGCTTATCGGGCCGAACGACAACCGCATCGGGCCCCAGTATCCCGACATGTCGGAGCCGTATTCGCGCGAGCTCACCGAGCTGTGCCGTACGGTCGCGCTCGATAACAAGATCCCGGTCTCTTTCGGCGTGTACGCCGCCATGCCCGGCCCGTGCCTGGAGACGCGCGCCGAGTACCGCATGCTCAAGACCCTGGGCGCCGATGCCGTCGGCATGAGCACGGTGCCCGAGGTGATCGCGGCCGTGCATTGTTCCCTGCGGGTGCTGGGGTTGTCCGTTATCACGGATTCCTGCCTGCCCGACGCCCTTGAACCAGTTGACATAAAGAAAATCATCGCAAACGCAAACGCGGTCGAGCCGAAGCTCGTTTCCCTTATCGACAAGGTGCTGCGGGCGTTATGAAACGGCCCTTGTTTAGCCCCGTTAACGCAAAAATCAGCTTCCCCGCGGTCGAAGACGAAGTCCTTTCCTTTTGGAACGCCGGCACAGCGTTTGCAAAAAGCCTTGAGTTGACAAAAGATAAGGCGGCGTTTGTGTTCTTCGACGGACCGCCCTTTGCCACAGGCCTGCCGCATTACGGCCATCTGCTTGCCGGAACCCTCAAAGACATCGTGCCCCGGTACTGGACCATGCGCGGCCGCTACGTTGAGCGGCGGTTCGGCTGGGACTGCCACGGGCTGCCGGTTGAGAACGAGGTCGAAAAGGCTCATGGCATAAGTAAGCACGGCATCGAGGACGTGTGGGGCATCGACCTGTTCAACGAGATGTGCCGTTCCATAGTCCTCCGCTACACCTCGGAGTGGCGCAGCGTTGTGGAGCGCATGGGCAGGTGGGTCGATTTCGACAACCAATACCGTACGATGGATCCGCCCTACATGGAGAGCATCTGGTGGGTGTTTTCCGAAATATGGAAGAAAGGGCTCATCTACCAGGGGTTTCGCGTGCAGCCGTATTGCCCGCGCTGCGCCACGCCGTTGTCGAACTTCGAGATGAACGAAGGATACAAGGATGTTCAAAGCCCCTCCATAACGATTCAATTTCCTCTTGTGAACGATCCGTCCACAAAGCTGCTCGTGTGGACCACCACGCCGTGGACCCTGCCGTCCAATGTGGCCTGCGCCGTGGGGCCGAACATCAAATATCTCAAAGTCAAGGACGGCGATTCAACGTACATCATCGCAGGCGACAGGGTAAGCGCCTACTACAAGGATGCGTCACAGTACGCGGTACTCGAAGAGCTTTCCGGCACAGACCTCGAAGGCCTTCGCTACACGCCGTTGTTCGATTACGTTACCGCGGTGTCGGACAAATTCTTTACCGTCACGTGCGCCGATTTTGTGTCAACCGAAGACGGAACCGGCATCGTGCACATCGCGCCCGCGTTCGGCGAAGACGACTTCGGCGTGGGGAAGGCGCTCGGCCTTCCTATCGTGTGCCCTGTTGACGAAGAGGGAAAGTTCACCGCGGAGGTCCCCGAATACGCGGGCAGGCTCGTGTTCGACGCGGACGGCGACATCGTGAAGCGCATCAAAGCGATGGGACGGCTCGTTCACCGGTCCACGCTCGAACACCGGTACCCGCATTGCTACCGTTGCGATTCGGCGCTCATTTACAAGGCAATAACCACCTGGTTCATGAAAATTGAGCCGCTCAAGCCGAACATGCTCGAAAACAACCGGACGATCCACTGGGTGCCGTCGCATCTGCAAAACGGACGGTTCGGCAAGGGAATAGAAAGCGCGCCGGACTGGAACATCTCGCGCAACCGGTACTGGGGAACGCCCATTCCCGTGTGGCTGTGCGAGTGCGGCCACAGGGAATGCATTGCCAGTTGCGACCGGTTGCACACCCTTGCAGGCAACGGCGACAAAGCCGCGGGGGAAAAACGCCATGCGGAAGTTATCGCAGGCGTACAGGCAGGCGTTCGCGACAAATGGAAGCGGATCGGCGCGGACAAGAAAATCACCGTGGACGACGGCGGTGCACCGGGGTTTGGAGCTATTCCCGACAACGACCTGCACCGCCACGTGATAGACAAGCTCAATCTCGCCTGCCCGGTGTGCGGGAAGGCCATGCATCGCACGCCCGAAGTGCTCGATTGCTGGTTCGAGTCGGGTTCCATGCCCTATGCGCAGCACCACTATCCGTTTGAAAATGCGAAGACGTTCGACAGGAGTTTTCCCGCGGATTTCATCGCCGAAGGGCTCGACCAGACGCGCGGGTGGTTTTACACGCTTACGGTGCTGTCAAGCGCGCTGTTCCACAAATCCGCGTTCAAGAACGTTATCGTCAACGGCATCATCCTTTCGGAAGACGGCAAGAAGCTTTCCAAACGGCTCAAGAACTATGCTCCGCCCGAGGAGATCCTTGGCAGGCTCGGCGCCGACGCGCTCCGCCTGTTTCTCATCAACTCGCCTGCCGTAAAGGCGGAAGACCTGCGGTTCTCCGAAAATGGCGTGCTGGAAATGTCCCGCGCCGTGCTCCTGCCGTTCTGGAACGCCTATGCATTTTTCGTAACGTACGCAAACGTCGATGGCTGGGGGCCGCCCTGGAACGGGACGCCGAAAAGCCGCCACGAGCTCGACCGGTGGATCGTGTCGCTGCTGTCCGGCCTTGTTGCGTCGGTAAACAGCGAGATGGAGGAATACAACCTGTACAGGGTCGTCCCGCTGCTCGTCGATTTTATAGACAACCTCACCAACTGGTACATACGGCGGTCGCGCAGGCGGTTCTGGAAAAGCGAGAACGACGCGGATAAGAACGACGCCTACTCCACGCTGTACTGGGTGCTCATCGAATTTTCCAAGGTGATGGCGCCCTTCCTGCCGTTCTTGACTGAAGCGATATACCGCAATCTTGCCGCGGCACACGGCGGCGTAAACGCCGCCGGCAGCGTGCACTGCGAGCCGTACCCCGAAAGCGACGAGACCCTGTTCGACGCCGCGCTCGTTGAAAAGATGCGGCTTGTACGCACCATCGTCACCATGGGCCGCGCGCTGCGCAGCAGGTTCAACCTCAAGACGCGGCAGCCGCTGTCCGAGCTCGTGGTGGTGATCCGCAACAATGCCACACGCGCGCTCATGCAGGCCATGGACGCACTGTTGCGGGATGAACTCAATGTCAAGAACGTCCGTTTCGAATCGGACGAAAGCACGGTCGTAACGCTGTCTGCAAAAGCGAATTTTAAGCGGCTTGGCAAGGCGCTGGGCCCGAGAATGAAAGACGCTGCAAAGATCATCGAGGCATATACGGCTGATGATATCCACGCTCTCGAGAATGGCGCCGCGCGGGTTGTGCTCGGCCACGGGCTAACCCTTGACGACATCGAAGTGCGCCGCACCAAACGCGCAGGGGTGGAGGTGGAAACGCATGACGGGATCACGGTCGCGCTCAACACCGAGATTACCCCGGAACTGTGCGAGGAATGCCTCGCACGTGAATTTGTCAACCGCATCCAGACCATGCGCAAGAACGCGGGTTTGAGCGTCACCGACCGCATAGCAATCCGGTGCGCGGCCCCGGCAGAGCTTGAGGCGGCGCTTTCGCATTTCAAAGACTATGTGTGCGGCGAGACGCTCGCGACTGCGATCACGTGGGACGTTGACAAGGGTGCTCCGGCCGAGGCACTCGAAATCGACGAGTTCAAGGCTCTTGCCCAGATTACCGTGAAGAGCGCATAGCGGGATCCATCACAACAGGACGGGAACGCCATCAACAACCTCCTCAAACAGTTCAAGAACGACCTTGTCTACACCCTTGCGCTCCTTGTGGCCGCGGTGTGGCCGGTTATCCCGCGAAAACCCGGGCTGGCCCTGTTCGGGTTTCTGGGCGGGCTGTTCTACCGGCTTCCCACAAAAGACCGGACATGGTGCATCGAGCACCTCAGATTGATCTTCGGCGCAACGCTCACGGAACATGAGATCGGCCGCAGGGCGCGCGCCGTGTACGTGAACCTGGGGAAGAACCTGTTCGACGCACTGTACCTGTCGCGCAAAAACAAGGCCCAACTTGACAAAATAGTACACAGCGACAGCTTGGCGCCCGTGTGGGGCGCCTATAACGAGAAGAAAGGCGTGCTCACCATTACCGCCCATACCGGGTGCTTCGAAATGCTGTTGCACTATTTTGCCGCGCAGGGGTTTGCGTGCTTCGCCATCGGGAGGGAACTGTACGACAAGCGGATCGACGACCTTATCAAGCGCCAGCGGTCGGGAGAAAACATCGTGTACCTCCACAGATCGGAAAACCTGCGCAAGTTTCTCAAGCTCCTGGGCGAAGGGAGGCTGTTCGGGGTGCTCGTTGACCAGGACACCAACGTGGACGGCGTGTTCGCGCATTTCCTCGGCAGGCTTGCCTACACCCCGAGCGGTCCGGTAAAGCTTGCCATGCGCAGCAATCTGCCGGTGTTCGTCATAACCACCGCACGGGATCCGGACGACTCGCACCGCATTTTCGTGCGGAAAATCCCCATGGCCGCGGGCGGGGATTTCGATAAAGACCTGGTGACGAACGTCGAGGCGATCAATGCCGCCATCGGCGAGACCGTCATGGCGTATCCCGAGCAATGGGTGTGGATGCACAAACGATGGCACAGGCAACCCGGCGACCAGGGCTTTCAAAAAATCCCCAACATCGAAACAATGGTTGACAAATGAAAACAAACCTCCGCCGGGTCCTTTGGCCCGTCGCCGTCGCCGCGCTCATCGCCTCGTGCGGGCCCAAGAAAGAAACCGTGCCCGTGTCCGACACGCTCATCGACCACCCGTTCCAGGAGCTCGACACAACCACCATGTACTATTACAACGGGGGCAGGCTGCAGTGGCGGCTTGAATCCGCGCACATAAGGAAGTTCATCGCCGACACCGGGCACGTTGTCGCACACCCGGTCAAGCTTAACGTATACGACTCCCTGGGCAAGGAGATCATGATCGTGCTGTCCGACTCCGGCACCACCGATGGCCCGATGCAGCTCTTTTGCGTCTGGGGTAATGCCTATGTGAAGGCCGAAAACGGGATGCGGGTCACTTCGCCGCGGCTGTACTGGAACCTCAAGACCCATCGCGTCACCTCTGAGGACTATGTGCAGATCAAGACGCTCAAGGGCGACGTTCTTCAGGGCAAAGGCCTTGATGCGGCGGAAGACTTCTCCTGGTGGAAATTCGAGCACGACGTAAGCGGCAGGTTCCCGAATTTCCGGGAACGGGCGGACCAGGGGGATGAATTCTAGTATCTTTGCAAGTCTTTATAAAGGGGGGGGGAAGTTCAGCCTGTCTCAAATCTTGACAATAGGTTTGGGCGTCCCCCTTTTGCTGGACCGCGACCGGGACTACGTGCATATGTAAAGGAGCAGGGGCGATTACGACTGCTATGTTAAAAAGCAACGAATTTAGCAGAAAAGCTTGATTAAGAGACAGTGCGATCGCCTTCTGTATTTCAAGATTCCTAATCTGCCATGTACAGATTGAACAGTTTGCATACTGCTATGAACAGTCAGGTCGTCTAACCCCGCTGCAAGATATTTATCAGAGTAAAAATGTGTAGCCGCAATCTGCATTAAACGGAATGTTTCCATCCGCAGTCGTAGTCCTACGGTCTACACGCGCATGAGCGCATGTTCAATCTGAGTATTTTCTTACAGCGCTATTCGATTATGCCTAGAGCATATGGCTTTTGGTTCGCCCAGACGTACCTGATTCGGCTGAGCAATTTCTTTGCTATCCTGATAATGGCATTGTTCTTGGTCATTCGCCTCGTCAGGTCACTGAAGCTTTTCGTCAATACAGGGTCTTTGCGGATCGCTATCCAAGCCGCCTCTACCAGCAAATATCGCAAATAAACGGATTTCCTGCTGGCAATACCCTTTGTCCATTTCTTGTCATCACTACTCTTGACCTCAGGGATAAGGCCGATGATGGCTGCTAGCTTGTCGAATTTCGCAAATCTTCTTATGTCGAGAAGCTCTGCGTAAAGAGTGAATGCCGTCGTCAGACCGATTCCGGGTATGGTCCGCAAAAGGCGAATGGTCTCATTACGGGAGCTGTATGTACGCAAACCCCTCAAAATATCAAGCTTGCCTTTCCGTGCATCCTCGTATTGCACCAGAAGCAAATCCAGTGTCTGCCGGTTCTGTTCCTGTTCGAATTTCAAAGCCTGCAACCAGCGAATGAAGTTCCGTGACCAGCGGCGGCCGCTATACTCCGCGGGAATAGAAATTCCGTTGAAGTGGAGAAATCCTTTGATATAACTCTTTACCTGACTGCTCCGCTTGGTCTGCTGAAAACGTAGCCGAGAGAGTGAGCGAATCGACTGCTGTTGTGGATTAGGAATAAAGATGCACTCCAAAGACCCATTGCCGAGTTCCCGGCTCAGTTTGTTGCTGTCGATCGGATCGCGCTTTGCTATTTTCTCCTTATTTGTCGTTGGAACGTCCGCAGGGTTTACAATAATATTCCTAACGCCAGCTTCCGTCAATTCGCGGTGAATCCAATAGCCGCAAAATCCAGCCTCATAAACGCTATGGTATTCCCCGCCAGGATAGTGCTTCTTCATGTAATCGGAAAGCTCTCTCGGGGATGGGTTCATTGAAAACTTTTTCAGAAGTAACTGGTTGGAACGAATAGTTACGCTCCAATTAGAATCATGAGCATCTATCCCAATGTCAAATCTTTGCCCATTAAACTCCAGCGCTCTACTATTTTTCCTGATACGCATCGCAGTATCCTTTCGTTTAAGTTTTTGGAATCTACTAACCCTATTCCAAAAATACGAAGGGATACTGCACCTTTTAATCATAATATCTGCATTGAAGCAGTATGAGCCAACGGGTGTGCCCCCAGATCGCCGCCCCTTGGGACGGAAGCTGGGGCCAGAGGGAAACGCGAAGCGGTTCCCCCACCAGAAAGCTAAGGAAATGAAAAAGATACCTATCATAATCTTAAGTCTAATAGCGACCGCGTTTCCAAAATCGCCTGACCTGATATTGAAATCGGCCAACTCCGACGTCAACACCATGTCAAAAGACGGGGAGATGATTTCCGAGCTTACCGGCAACGTGGTCTTCTTCTACGACGACGCGGTGATCAAATCCGAATTCGCCAAGTGGTGGAAGAGCCGGGGCACCGTGTCGTTTACCGACCATGTCCGGATCGACAGGAAGAACCAGAAGATCACGTCCGACCGCATGGATTATGACAAGGCCAAGAAATGGCTCATTGCCGACGGCCATCTCAATTTCTACGACACAAAGGAGCGCGTAAAACTCATCGGGGATCACGGGACCTATTACCTCGACAAGAAGTTTCTTGTCGTTGAGGGCCATCCGCAATTCATATTTTACGATACTGCCGCGCACGACACGCTCGACATCCGGGGAAAGAAAATGACCTACGACGATTCCATCAAGAAGGCGTCGGTGTACGAGAACGTCACGGTGGCAAAAGGAAGCCTGTTCACGCATTCCGAGGCCGCCTATTACTTCCCGGACTCGGGACGGGCGCAGTTGCGCAAGGTGCCGAGAATCGCCTACCAGACCGATTCGCTGAGCGGCGATTCCGTGGACCTGACGTTCACGAAAAAGCATTTGCAGCACGTCAAAGTAAACGGCGGTTCGCACGGGCAGTACAAGGATTTCGGCGCGTCGGACACCACACTTACACACCTGTTCGGCGACAGTATTTCCATGTTTCTCACCGATTCGGGCAAAATAGATTCCATGTGGGCGTTTGGTAATGTCAAGAGCAAGTACTATCCGCTAAAAAACCCGCTTTCGACCAACGAGGCGTACGGGAAGCTCATGACCGTCTCGTTCAACGGCCGCGGCGAAATTTCCCGCGTCAAGGTGTGGGGCAACGCGCGGAGCATCTACAACGTGGACGAGAAAGACGGCAGGGGCCGCAACGAGGCAAGCGGCGACAGCATCACGGTCTCGTTTGCAAAAGGCAAAGCAACGCACGTGAAACTGTCCGGCAGCGTGCGAGGATTCTACGCTCCGCTGCCCGCGGCGGCCAAGCCGCAGCCCGACAGCGGCATCCAGGAAAAACCCAAAGTCGCCCCAAAAAAGGAAGTCCCGCAGTGAGCGAAGACACTCAGGAGACCGCCACCGTTGCCGGGCCGCAGCCGACGGCCCCCCCGGCATCGCGCAGGGAAATCCGCACCGAGGAACTTGTCAAGATCTACAGCAAGCGCCGCGTGGTGGACGGCGTGACCATCACCGTGCACCAGGGAGAGATCGTGGGACTTTTGGGTCCCAACGGCGCCGGCAAGACCACCACCTTCTACATGATCGTGGGCATGATCCGCGCCAACAAGGGAAACATCTACCTTGACAATCACGAGATTTCAAGAAAGCCCATGTTCAAGCGCGCCCGGATGGGCATAGGATATCTTTCGCAGGAGCCGTCCATCTTCCGCAAACTTTCGGTTGGCGACAACATCATGGCCATTCTGGAATCCCAACACATGGGCGCCCGTGTCCGCAAGGAGCGGATGCACCAATTGCTCGAAGAGCTTCACGTGGCGCACCTGGAGAAAAGCCTCGGCTACCAGCTTTCCGGAGGCGAACGCCGCCGTGTGGAAATCGCCCGCGCCCTGGCCAACAAACCCGATTTCATTTTGCTCGACGAGCCCTTTGCCGGCATCGACCCTATTGCCGTGGAGGACATCCAGAGCATCGTGCACGATTTGCGAAGCAAGAACTACGGCATCCTAATTACCGATCACAATGTTCGGGAAACCTTGCGCATCACCGACCGCGCCTACATCATCTCCGAAGGAAAAATCCTCATTTCCGGCACCTCCAAGGAACTCGCGGAGAATCCGGAGGCCCGGAGGATTTATCTGGGGCAGAAGTTCAAGCTGGATTAATATATAGATAATGGTATTTCTTGTGGGGGAAGTATCCCCCTCGCTCCACTGCGTTCCGCTGCCCCCTCCTGGGTGCACCCCTAGCAGGGTGTTGAAAAAGTCTCCCTTTTGTAAACATTTATCCTTATATTATAGGGGAACCCGAACCAAGGAGTATTGATGAGAGGTTCCCAGCCAGCCCAAGGCGGTATGTTCAGCTTCGTTTCTCCGGATTCCCGAGTGCCGGCAACACACCCGCTTCGTCGTGTCAAACAGTTTACGGACATAGCGCTGCGCCGCCTTTCTCGTGACTTTGAGGCGATGTACAGCCGGATGGGACGCCCTTCGATACCGCCGGAATGGCTTTTGAAAGCACAGATATTGATGGCTTTGTTTTCGATACGGTCGGACCGGTTGTTTTGCGAGATGCTGGACTATAACATTCTGTTCCGATGGTTTCTTGACATGGATCTGGATGCGGCATCGTTTGATCATAGTGTGTTTTCGAAGAACCGAGATCGACTTATGGAACAGGAGATTGCGCACCGGCTGATGCAGGAAATCGTGCGTCTTGCTCGTTCCGAAGAGTTGTTGTCCGATGAGCATTTCACGGTTGACGGCACGTTGATTGAAGCCTGGGCATCGATGAAGAGCTTCAAGCGAAAAGACGCGGAATCGGCGAACAAGACTGACGATGATCGGAGTAATCCGTCGGTTGATTTCCACCATGAGAAGCGAAGCAATGAGACACATCAGAGTTCGACCGATCCAGAGGCGCTGTTGGCTCGGAAGAACAAGAGAACGGGAGCGCAGCTGGCGTATTCCGGTCACGTGCTGATGGAAAACCGAAATGGGTTGTGTGTTGATATCGCCATTGCGCCAGCGACGGGGACAGCGGAACGGGATATGGCGCTTGAGCTGATAAAGCATGAACGCAGGCGCGGAAAACGCCGGATGAAGACGGTGGGTGCAGACAAAGGGTATCATGCAACCGAATTTATCAAGAGCCTGCGACGCCTGCACGTGAAGCCTCACATTGCCGAGAAGGCCAACACTTCGCTTAAAGGGTTGGATGGAAGAACGACTCGGCATAAGGGATACAGCGTAAGTCAAAGGAAACGAAAACGGGTTGAAGAGATATTTGGGTGGATCAAGAGCGTCGGTGGCCTGCGGAAAACTCGGGTAAGAGGAATACGAATCAACCAGACTGTTGCCTACGTGGTTGCCGCAGCGTACAACTTGATACGCATGGTTAAGTTGATGCCGCAAACGGTGGGGGCAGCATGAGAATGGCCTGGGAATCCGGGGAAATGCCTCGGAACGAGGCAGGTAAAACCTCTCTGACATATGTAAAGTTGAAGTTAGGTTCATAAAAAATCAACAAGAGCGCTTCTGTTAGGACTATTTCAACAACCTGCTAGAGAGAAAAGTAGCAAGAGTCAACCTTCCGTTGGGGGGCACCCGCCGAGAGCTGGTGGAGATTGACGGAGAGGAGTTGCGTTGTTTTTGATGTTTGCGTTAGGCACGACTGGAGCGGTGCGCAGGAGCGCAGTGTCGGTCGACCCCGTCGCGCGGTTGTCGAGTGCCGTTCCCCTTGATACTTACCTGCGGTACACTCGGGGAGCGGTGTACCGAGACAGCGCGGCATGGGGGCGAACCGGCACCGAGGCCGAACGGCCAAGCCCGGAGGAAGGGCCGACCCGAGGGAAGCGAGGGAAACGCCCATCTTAAGAGTTTGATATTTGGGTGCGCCCGGCAACAGCAATTTCCACTCTTTTCATAATCATTTTTTCTTGTTTCCCCGGCAATACTATATACTAAATTTCATATGGCACGAAATTTGATGCGTTCTGAGCGAAGGATGGATTTTCAATGAATCTCGGTCTCGATCTATCGATGCGGCTTCAGCAGAAGCTGTCTTTCCAGATGATACAATCGCTCAAGCTTCTGCAGGTGAACAACCTGCAGCTCGAGCAGCTCCTCAAGACCGAATTGGAAATGAACCCCGTCCTCGAAACTTCCGAGGAATTGGAAACGGAACAGGAACAGGACGAGGAAGAAAAAGAAAAGGAAGAGGAGCAAACCGACGAACTTTCCGAAAAGGAAGACGACAAGGAGCTCGAGGTAACCGAAGAAGACGTTAATTGGGAAGAATATCTGGAAGAGGGATTCGATATCGGCGGGCGGGTGAGCGAGGAGACGGATCCAAACAAGGAACACTGGGAACCGCAGGCTGTGCATCAGGAGTCGTTCGAGGATCGCGTCACCGGGCAGCTCAACGACAAGAACATCGAAGAAAAGCAGAAGTTGCTGGTAACGTTTCTCATCGGCAGTCTCGAACCCGACGGCTACCTGCGTCTGTCCCTCAAAGACATCGCCGACTTTCTTGGCATATCGGAAACCGAAGTCGAAGAGGCCCTCAAAGTAATCTGGTCCATGGACCCGCCGGGCATGGGCGCGCGCACGCTGCAGGAATGCCTGGGGCTCCAGCTTATTGCGAAGCACAAGGAAAAGTCCCTGGCAATGCGCATCATTTCCGAGGCGTGGGAGCTGTTCGAAAAACTAAAACTTCCGGAAATATCGCGACAGCTTGGCGTTGATGTGCGCGAAGTCCAGACGGCTATCGACGAGATCAAGACCCTGCATCCGAAACCCGGGTCGCTTATTACCGGCGAAATTCCCTCCACCATCGTTCCCGACCTCGTCGTGGAAAAGGTGGAAGGCGAGTTTGTGGTGATCATCAACGACCGCTCGGTGCCCTCGCTGCATATAAACCGTTCCTACATGCAGCTTATCAAACGGGGCGGAACGGCCAGGAAGGAAGTGAAGAATTACATCCGCGAAAAACTCAACAGCGCCGCGTGGCTGGTACGTTCCATAGAACAGCGACGGACCACCATGCTTCGGGTGATGTCGGCTATTGTAGAGCGGCAGATGGATTTCTTTGAAAAGGGACCGCCCAACCTCAATCCGCTCAAGCTTCAGGACATCGCGACCATGGTCAGTATGCACATTTCCACGGTGAGCCGCGTTACCAGCAACAAGTACGTGCAAACCCCGCACGGCATTTACGAGCTCAAGTACTTTTTTACCGAGTCGATGGGCCAGGATCTGGCCGGGGATGACGTGTCCGCGGAAAAAATCCGCAACCGGATCCGTGAGCTTGTCGAAAACGAGAACCAGAAGAAGCCGATGAGCGATCAAAAGTTGTCCGACGTTCTGGCGCGCGAAGGATTTACCGTTGCGCGCAGGACCGTGGCCAAGTACCGCGAACAGCAGAAGATCCTTCCCGCGCGCATGAGGCAGAAGTATGATTGACGGTCGGCACCGCGCGCCGCCTTCTCGTTTGCCTCCGTGGCTCAAGCGGCCGCTCGTTGTCGGTGCAGCCACGCGAGCACTTCAACAATCGTTTACAGATGCAAACCTGCACACGGTGTGCGAAGAAGCGCGGTGTCCCAACCGCAGCGAATGCTTCAACAAGGGTACGGCCGCCTTTCTCATCCTGGGAAACGTATGCACCCGCCGGTGCCGTTTTTGCGGAGTGTCCCATGGCGTGCCGTTGCCCGTGGATGCGGGTGAACCGCGCCGCGTTGTCGACGCGGTGAAGCGGATGGGAATTTCGCATGCCGTTGTGACGTCCGTAACGCGCGACGATCTCAGCGACGGCGGCGCCGGCATGTTCGCTCTCGTGATAGGGCTCCTCAAACACGAAGTGCCTTCCGTGACCGTCGAAGTCCTGGTCCCGGATTTTACAGGCAATGCCGCGGCGCTGTGCACGGTGCTGCACGCCGGGCCTCACGTGTTTAACCACAACATGGAAACCGTGCCCAGATTGTACCCGCTCATTCGTCCCGGGGCAGGCTATCGCCGGTCGCTCGAACTGCTTGCACAGGCGGCACGTTTCGAGGCGGAACTGGAAGTCAAGTCGGGCCTGATGGTCGGCCTCGGCGAAACCTGCGACGAAATGCTTTCCACCCTCCGCGACATGCGCGGGGCAGGCGTCACCATGGTAACCATCGGACAGTATCTGCGCCCGTCAAGAGAACAGGCGCCTGTTGCCGAGTTTATCACACCGGCACAGTTCGATTTTTATCGCGACCGGGCTTTGGCCATCGGTTTTGAAGCAGTGAGCTGCGGACCGTTTGTACGAAGTTCGTACGGGGCCGGGCACATGCTTAAGGAAAAGAATACACCTCGGGGGCGCATACACACCTCTGTCGTTGAAAAGATCCGATAACCATAGGAGGATCCGACTCATGGAAATCCAAATCACCTCACGCCACGAAAAGGCCTCACAGAGCCTGCAGGACACCATCACGGCCGAATTGGAAGGGCTCCAGAAATTCTACGACCGCATCACCTCGTGCCATGTGATTCTCGACAAGGAGCGCGGCAAGGAAATCGTGGAGGCCGTGATACACATGGCCGGCCACACGGTTGCAGCCAAGGCCAAGGCCGAGAACCTCGGCAAGGCCATAGACGCGGTAATTACCAAAGTGGAACGCCAGCTCAAGAAAATCAACGAGAAAATAAAGAACCACAAGGGCGGCCGGCCCCAAAAAGAAGAGCAGGAAACGTAAGCGCCGATTCGGGCGCACGAGGGAACCACGGCGAAAACAAGCGGACGCCGCACGAAGGCCCTGCGGCCCCGATGGCCGGGAAACCGAAAAAGTACTATAAAATAGTTTGACAAAAAACTTATTTTACCTGTGAATAATGAGACAGCCGCTCGTGCCATCGCGAAAGGATGCCCGTGAAAAAGAACAACATGGAATTCACCGTGGGCGGGTTCATCCTGATTGCGCTCTTCATTCTGATTGCCGGCGTTCTATGGCTCAAGAGCTCCACGCTCACGCGCTCAATGGTTGAATACAGCGTGTTGTTCCCCAACATCGGCTCGCTGCAGCAAGGCGATCCGGTGCAGGTGAACGGCGTGCGAAAAGGCGTCGTGGGCTCAATTGCCCTTACCGGGTCCCGCGTCACAGTCGTCATCAAGGTTGACAAAAACGTTACGATCACCGATTCGTCCTCCATCACGGTTCAGAACATCGGGCTCATGGGAGAACGAACCGTGGGCATCCAGCTTTCCGAACACGGGAAACCCATTCATCCGAACACCAAGGGGAAGATCACTTACATTCAGGGGCATTTCGACAGCGGCATTGCCGAAGCAATGGGCATGATCGGCTCGGTGCTGGGTGATGCGCGTACGCTCCTTGCCAATGTATCGGCCATAGTGGACAGCACGATTGGAGACTCGGCATTCTACGCATCGTTCAAGCACATTGTCGGGAGGCTCGACACCGTTACGCGGCTCGCGCAAACCCTGGTAAGAGAAAACCGGGGCAAAATCGACAAGAGCCTCACCAACGTCAAGACCGTAACCACCGACATGAAAGAACTGCTCGATTCGAACAGGGCCCAAATCAACACCATCGTGTCCAACGGCACCACCCTTTCTTCACGCGCGGTAACGATTGTAGGCACGGTAGACACCATTACTTCCTCGTTGCAAACTATGGTGAAGAGAATCGAACGCGGCGAAGGTTCGGTGGGCGCGCTTTTGTCCGACGAACAGTTCTACAAAGATCTTAAGAAGGCCGTTGCCGATCTTGACGCATTGCTGTCCGAGGTGCAGCAGGACGGCCTCAAGCTCAGGCTCAAGCTCGGGTTCAAGAAGGAGACCAAGAAGCAGACTCCATGACACAGCGCGAAGTGTATGTTATAAACCATCTTGGGATCCATGCCCGTCCAGCCTTTCTCATCGTTCAGACTTCCTGTGCGTTCGATGCTGATATCTGGCTGGAAAAAGACGGCACAGCCGCAAACGCAAAAAGCGTCCTGAGCGTCATGATGCTTGCCGCGGCGTGCGATTCCAAGATCGTTGTCAGTGCATCCGGAAAAGACGAAGAAAGGGCCGTTGAGGCCGTTGTGAAGTTGTTTGAGAGCAAGTTCAATGAGGAGTGAGTTTCGATGAGGTAGGATGGTACCTGTTGGGGCTTTTCTCGCCCTAACCTCAGCCCCGCATTCTTTCGCCCCGCCTCTGCTATTCAGTCAAGGCAATAATGTATATTCTTACTTCTCCAAGCATACTGTCTTACTACGCGGAAAAACAGTGAGTTAAGGATATTGTTGAAGGGAATCACATGAAGGAGATCAACGTCGGTCTTGTTGGCGCAGGAACCATAGGCGGCGGCGTGGTGAAGCTGCTTGATCAGAAAGCCTCTTATTTCCGCAACAACCTCGGTCTTTCTCTACGGCTCGCGCGCATCGCCGACAAGGCTGCCGCTCGCTTTGCGGAGCTGCCTGTGGGGAACGCGGTCTGCACCGAAAACGCCAACGACATTATCGACGACCCGGACATCAACGTCGTCATCGAGCTTGTGGGCGGCACCACTTTTGCAAAAGACCTGATAATCGCGGCGCTATCCAAAGGGAAACATGTGATAACGGCAAACAAGGCCCTGGTTGCGGAGCACGGTCCGGCCATTTTTGAGCTTGCCGAGAAGAACGGTGTGTCCGTGCACTTTGAGGCCTCGGTGGGCGGCGGCATGCCGGTCATCAAAACGATTCGCGAAGCGCTTGTTGCCAATGAAATCACCATGGTGAAGACCATCATAAATGGTACGTGCAACTACATCCTCGCGCAGATGTCCGAAAAGGGACTCTTGTTCGACACTGCGCTCAAGAAAGCTCAAAAGAGCGGGTTTGCCGAAGCGGACCCCACGCTTGACATAGGCGGAGGAGACAGCGGACACAAGGTGGCGATCATGGCGTCTCTCATACACGGCGGCTATGTCCCGATGAGCAAGGTCTTTATAGAGGGTATCACCGATATTTCAAAAGAAGACATCATGTTTGCCCAGGAACTTGGGTACACCATAAAGTTGCTGGGCATCATCAGGAAATCCCAAGGGGACGATCGAATTGATGTCCGTGTACATCCCGCAATGCTGCACAGCAAGCATATCCTCGCCTCCGTTGGCGATGTATTCAACGCAGTGCTGCTTGAAGGAAACGCCGTTGGCCCCACGCTCCTATTCGGTCGCGGTGCGGGCGAAATGCCCACCGCATCCTCTGTTGTAAGCGATATCATCGATGTCGCGCGGGACATTTCTGCCGGAGTGCCCAAGCGAATTCCCATGAACTATTACCGCCTCGACAACGAAATAAAGGTAAAACCAATCGACGAGGTTGTGTCCCGCTACTACCTGTGCTTCTGGGTGTCCGACAAGCCAAAGGTACTTGCCTCAATTGCTACCATACTCGGCAACTACTCAATTTCCATTGCCTCGGTGCTCCAGAAAGAGTCTACCGAGGAAAGCTGTGTGCCGGTTATCATGCTCACGCACAAAGCGGTTGAAAAGAACGTGCGTGACGCACTCACCGAGATACAAACAATGGATTATGTGAAGAAAAAAACCCATGTGATAAGAATTTCCGGGCAGATAAAATGAGGAGGCAATAGTCGAATAAACAACCACGGCCGCAGGCCGTGGTCCACGCCGGAAAATCCCGAAGGGTTTTCCTCCGATCTTTTGACCGGACAACGTTTGATCTTCACGAAAGAAAAAGGACCGTTGCACTATGAAAAAGCCATACCTCAGAGCTTTCGGCGGCGGTGAACAGACCTATCCCGTTTCCGAAATCCGTTACCGCAGCAGTGACGGCCGCACGCTCGAAGTTGACAACTGCATTGCCGCCATGGATGCAAAAAAAGCTGCGGCCCTGCGCAGGATTTTCGATACCCGGCTTATGTCGCGCAAGCCGCTGGATAGGAGCGGCGTGTGGCGGTACAGGGAGTTTTTGCCCGCGTTCAAGCCGTTCGATGCCGTGGTGACCATGTTTGAGGGAAACACCGCTATCTTCAGCATGCCAAAATGTGCGCGCTACTGCGGCATGCAGTACCTTCTTGCAAAGCACCAAGGGCTCAACCCGACCGGATCGTTCAAAGACAACGGTATGACTGCGGCGGTCACCATGGCCAAGAAGCTCGGCGCAAAAATGGTCGCCTGCGCCTCAACCGGCAACACCTCCGCGTCCATGGCAGCGTATGCCGCGCGCGCAGGCCTCAAGAGCATCGTATTCATTCCTGATGGCCAGATCGCCTATGGCAAGCTCTCGCAGTCTCTCGATTACGGCGCCCTCACCATCCAGATCGCAGGCGATTTCGACAAGGCAATGGAGATCGTGGAGGACCTGTGCGGCCGCGGCGCACTATACCTTCTCAATTCGATCAATCCGTTCCGCATCGAAGGCCAGAAGACCATCATGATCGAAATGCTGCACCAGCTTGGTTGGGAAGCGCCCGACTGGGTGATTGTCCCGGGCGGCAATCTGGGAAATTCCAGCTCGTTCGGCAAGGCGTTTGACGAAATGGTCAGGTCGAGATTCATCAAGAAAGTCCCGAAAATCGCGATTATCCAGGCGCAAGGGGCCAATCCGCTGTACAACAGTTTTGTTTCGGGAGACAGGAACCTGCACCCGGTGCATGCAAACACCCGGGCAACCGCGATAAAGATCGGCAACCCTGTGAGCTTCGACAAGGCCTTGTTCGCCGTCGATTCTACCGGCGGCACGGTGGAGCAGGTGACCGAAGAGGAAATCGCGCTTGCCAAGAGTGTCATCGGAACCGACGGCGTGGGCTCCGAGCCGGCTTCGGCCACCACGGTTGCGGGATGCAGGAAACTTGTCGCAAAGGGAATAATCAACAAGTCCGATACCGCAGTCTGCATCCTTACCGGACATCTGCTCAAAGACCCGGATTACACGGTTGAGTTCCATCGCGATGAACTGTACCTCGATGCGCAGCGGGCGACAACATTGTCCGGCACGGAGCGTATTTCCACAGGCGGTTTGAGCAACCGGCCCGTGAAACTGCCGGCGGATAAGGGTGAGATTATGAAGTATATAGATTCATGGGCGAAAAAATAACAAGAGTGTCGTTTGTGGGGGAAGTGTACCCCGTCGGGCACTTCCAAGGGTCGTCCCCCTAGCAGGGTGTTGAAAAAGTCTCCCTTTTGTAAACATTTATCCTTATATTATAGGGGAACCCCAACCAAGGAGTATTGATGAGAGGTTCCCAGCCAGCCCAAGGCGGTATGTTCAGCTTCGTTTCTCCGGATTCCCGAGTGCCGGCAACACACCCGCTTCGTCGTGTCAAACAGTTTACGGACATAGCGCTGCGCCGCCTTTCTCGTGACTTTGAGGCGATGTACAGCCGGATGGGACGCCCTTCGATACCGCCGGAATGGCTTTTGAAAGCACAGATATTGATGGCTTTGTTTTCGATACGGTCGGACCGGTTGTTTTGCGAGATGCTGGACTATAACATTCTGTTCCGATGGTTTCTTGACATGGATCTGGATGCGGCATCGTTTGATCATAGTGTGTTTTCGAAGAACCGAGATCGACTTATGGAACAGGAGATTGCGCACCGGCTGATGCAGGAAATCGTGCGTCTTGCTCGTTCCGAAGAGTTGTTGTCCGATGAGCATTTCACGGTTGACGGCACGTTGATTGAAGCCTGGGCATCGATGAAGAGCTTCAAGCGAAAAGACGCGGAATCGGCGAACAAGACTGACGATGATCGGAGTAATCCGTCGGTTGATTTCCACCATGAGAAGCGAAGCAATGAGACACATCAGAGTTCGACCGATCCAGAGGCGCTGTTGGCTCGGAAGAACAAGAGAACGGGAGCGCAGCTGGCGTATTCCGGTCACGTGCTGATGGAAAACCGAAATGGGTTGTGTGTTGATATCGCCATTGCGCCAGCGACGGGGACAGCGGAACGGGATATGGCGCTTGAGCTGATAAAGCATGAACGCAGGCGCGGAAAACGCCGGATGAAGACGGTGGGTGCAGACAAAGGGTATCATGCAACCGAATTTATCAAGAGCCTGCGACGCCTGCACGTGAAGCCTCACATTGCCGAGAAGGCCAACACTTCGCTTAAAGGGTTGGATGGAAGAACGACTCGGCATAAGGGATACAGCGTAAGTCAACGGAAACGAAAACGGGTTGAAGAGATATTTGGGTGGATCAAGAGCGTCGGTGGCCTGCGGAAAACTCGGGTAAGAGGAATACGAATCAACCAGACTGTTGCCTACGTGGTTGCCGCAGCGTACAACTTGATACGCATGGTTAAGTTGATGCCGCAAACGGTGGGGGCAGCATGAGAATGGCCTGGGAATCCGGGGAAATGCCTCGGAACGAGGCAGGTAAAACCTCTCTGACATATGTAAAGTTGAAGTTAGGTTCATAAAAAATCAACAAGAGCGCTTCTGTTAGGACTATTTCAACAACCTGCTAGGGTGCGGCTTCCGGCGCCTCCTTGATGAATACAAATACCACAAATTCCGGAGGCGCCGGCGATCCGCACCCATACCCCCTCGTGGGTAGCCCCCAAGAGAGTTGATTTGCAAGAAAGAAGTTTCGGCTGCGGGGCACCGAGGAAGAGAGTTGAGAAGTTCAGCGCCGGGTCTTGATTGACTTCTTGAAGATATTAGTTGGCGACGAAAAATGCTAATTGACAAAATATATTTCCTTTGCCGCCGCGTTAGGTGGACCGGAGGGTGAGCTGGTGCGAATTGCCGCCTGATCCCTCGCCGAAGGCGGTAGGGACAGGCGGCAACGAGGCCGACAGGCCGAGCCCGGAGGGAGACCGACCCGGCCGGAGGCCGGGGAACGCCCAACTGTCTTTCAAAATCAAGAAACAGGATTGGTAATCATGAAATATGCGATTCTGGTCGGCGACGGGATGGCGGACTTCCCTCTTCCCGAGCTTGACAACCGCACACCGCTCGGCTACGCGGCCACGCCGAACATGGATACGGTCGCCCGGGAGGGCCGAGTCGGGCTTGTCAAGACCATACCCGACGGGCTTCCTCCGGGCAGCGACGTGGCGAACATGTCGCTCATGGGATACGACCCGGCGGCCTACTATTCCGGCCGCGCGCCCATCGAGGCGGCGAGCATGGGGATTGAACTGAAAAAGACCGACACGGCCTTCAGGTGTAATCTGGTGACGATCGAAAAAGGCGTCATGGCCGACTATTCGGCAGGCCACATCGAAACGTCCGACGCGCACGAGATCATCGCCGCATTACAGGGTGAACTCGGAACCCGGGACCTGCGGTTTTACCCGGGCGTGAGCTACCGCCATATCACCGTGATCGCGGAATTCCCCTCGGGAAAGCTCGACTGCACTCCGCCGCACGATATTTCCGGCAGGGCGGTCGCCGGCAGCCTCCCCTCGGGAAAGGGCCAGGACATTGTCCGGCAGCTCATGGAACGGGCGCGGCCGGTGCTCGATTCCTGTGCTGTCAACAAGCGCCGCACAGCGCAGGGCAAGAAACCCGCAACCGACATCTGGCTCTGGGGCCAGGGCAAAGCGATTGTGCTTCCCACCATGAAAGAGCGGTTTTCGATTACCGGTTCCGTGGTCTCCGCCGTGGACCTGGTACGCGGTATCGGCGTGCTTGCAGGGCTCAACGTGCGGATCGTTGAAGGCGCAACGGGCTACCTGGGGACCAACTATGCAGGCAAGATTTCCGCGGCGCACGATGCGCTGTGCAACGAGGACTTTGTGTTTGTCCACGTGGAAGCGCCCGACGAAACATCGCATGAAGGCTCGCTCCAAAAGAAGATCCAGGCAATCGAAGAATTCGACAAGAATATCGTAGGAGAAATGGTCGCAATGCGCGGTGAATTCACGGACCTGCGCATCATGGTCCTGCCCGATCACGCCACTCCCGTGCCGCTCAAGACCCATCATGCCGCGCCTGTGCCCTTTGCCGTCTGCGGGGCCGGGGTCGATGCCGACGGCAGTCTTTCCTATTGCGAAAAATCGGCGCAGGGGAAAAAGATGTATACGGGCGTGACGCTGTTTGAGACGTTTATTAAGGGCAAATTCGAATAATAATAATACAATATCCTGGCGGGGGAAGTATCCCCCTCGCTCCGGCCGCCTCGGCCTTCGGCCTGCGGTGTCCTCCGCTACCCCCTCCTGGGTGCACCCCAAGTGGAAGTAGTTGCAAGAATCAAGCACCTGCGCGGGGGCACCCACGGAGAGAAAGTGACTGCAGAAAGCCGTTAAATGCACGAGTCAGAGTTTCTTAAATTGAGTTTTGCGTTAGGCAAGACTGGAGGGTGCGCTAGAGCGCATTGCCGGTCGACCCCGCCGAAGGCATAGGGGCGATCCGGCAACGAGGCCAAAGGGCCGAGCCCGAAAGGATGGCCGCCATCGGCTTCAGCCGGTGGAACGCCCGTTTTACCTCACAATCAAGAATCTAGCTATGGTTGTACGATTCATCGAAAAAGCCCTTACCTTCCTCATCGACATCATTGCGTTCAACGTCGCGTTTGGAACCGCGTTCTGGATCCGCTACAAGAGCAATTTCTTTCCCGAAAGCTTCAACTCCGAGATCGAATTCTCGTCGTATATCATTTTGTCAATCATCGTCGCGGGCTGCTGGGTGCTCATGTTCTTTTTTACCGGCCTGTACCGCGATTGGTACAAGGAATCAAGGCTCGACGAATTCTTTGTGGTCGTGCGCACCATTCTCATCGGCATCTTCCTGCTGTTCCTTATAACGAGCGCCTCGCAGATCATCGATTTCGCCACAAGCGGCAACATTGAACTCGTCTTGACAAGAACAAAATTCGCCGTGCTTGTCACCTATGCCGCGTGCCTCGTGTTCTTTACCACTGCCGACCGGTTTCTCATGCACAGCCTGCTGTCGTTTCTCTTTGTGCGCGGCATCGGCGTGAGCAAGGTACTTATTATCGGCGCCCAGGAACCGGGGATGCAGCTGCTCGACGAGCTCAAGCATTATCCCCAGCTCGGGTACCAGGTAAAGGGCTTCATCGACGACAACGGCAAGCTCACGGGCACGATATGCAACGGCCTGCCCGTCCTGGGCACGTACTCCGACCTGCCTGCCGTCGTCAAGAAGGAGCGAATCACCGGACTCATTGTGTCGCATGTGTCGGGATCCGCCAACGAGATTCTCAAAATCGTCAATTACTGCGGAGACCTGCGGCTCACCATCTATATGGTGCCGTCACTCATGGACGTCATATCCGGCCACCTCAAGACGCATCAGATATTCGGCGTGCCGCTCATGATCCTGCTGCAAGACCACCTGCCGGCCTGGGAGGCGCAAATCAAGCGCATTATCGACATCGTGGTGTCCACGGTGGTGCTCGTTCTGGGCTCCCCCGTGTGGTTTGCCATCGCAGCGATCATCAGGCTCACCTCGCCGGGCAAGGCGATTTACAACCAGGAACGCGTGGGCCAGAACGGCAAGCCGTTTATCATGCATAAATTCCGCTCCATGTACAACGACGCGGAAAAGCACTCGGGCCCCACGTGGGCCACAAAAAAAGACCCTCGCATTACGCCCATCGGCAGGTTTCTGCGCACGACGCGGCTCGATGAGATTCCGCAGTTCATCAACGTGCTGAAAGGAGAAATGAGCCTTGTGGGCCCGAGGCCGGAACGCGCGTTCTTCATCCAGCAGCTCAAGCAGGAGATCCCCTGGTATGCGCGCCGCATCAAGATGAAGCCCGGCATCACGGGGTGGGCGCAGGTGAAGCACAAATACGATGCGTCAATTGAGGATGTCAAGCAGAAGGTGATGTACGATCTGTACTATTTCGAAAACATGTCCCTCATGCTCGACCTCAAGATCATGCTGCACACGATTCTTGTGGTGTTTACGGGCAAAGGGGCTCACTAAAAAAATGGTTGGAGCGTTCGAGCGTTGAGGTGTCTTCAACGCTCGAACGCTCCAACGCACAAACACTCCAACCTTTTCAGGTATTCTTCATGAGTAACCTCTATCGATTCGGCATTTCGCTCGAAAAGAGTCTTATCGACGAGTTCGACAGCCATATTCAGGGCCTCAACTACAAGAACCGCTCCGAGGCCATCCGCGACCTCATCCGCGAAGACCTTGTCAAGAAGCAATGGCTGTGCGGCAACGAGGTGGCGGGCGCCGTCACCATGAGCTACGATCATCACAAGCGCGAGCTTGTCAACAAGCTCATGGACATCCAGCACGATTTCCAATCGCTCATTATCTCGAGCCAGCATGTCCACATCGATCACCACAACTGCCTGGAGATTATCGCGGTAAAGGGCAAGGCCCGCGAGGTTGAAAAACTGGCGAGCTTGCTCAAGGCGCAGAAAGGCGTGAAGCATGTGGCGTTGTCGATGTCGACAACGGGCGAAGGATTGCGATGACCGGGGTCGGACTGATACGGAATATCCGGGAATTCCATTTTCGATAAGGAGGGCAACCGGAATGAACAAGGCATCCCCTGCGCGGTCAACAATGCCCGTCCTCTTCCTCGGCCACGGCAGCCCCATGAATGCCATCGAGGACAACGAATTCTCCCGCGGCTGGCGGAACATCGCCCAAACTATCCCCAGACCAAAAGCAATCCTGTGCATCTCCGCGCACTGGGAAACGTGGGGCGCGCTGGTTACGGCAATGGACAAGCCCCGCACCATTCACGATTTCGGCGGATTTCCCCGCGAGCTGTACGAAGTGCAGTATCCGGCTCCGGGAAGTAAATGGCTGGCGCAGGAGGTCGCCAACGCAGCGGCAAAATCAGACGTGACGTTCGATGAAGAATGGGGCCTGGACCACGGGTGCTGGAGCGTGATTTCCCGTATGTACCCGGAGGCGGACGTGCCCGTGGCGCAACTGAGCCTTGACGCGGCACGGTCTGCGCAGGAGCACTACGATCTGGCACGCCGGCTTGCACCGCTGCGGGAAAAAGGAGTGCTCATCGTGGGCAGCGGGAATATGGTGCACAACCTCGGGCTTGTCGAATTTCGCGGAAACGGGCCGGAAGCTTTTAACAGGCCGTTCGGCTTCGACTGGGCCATGCAGGCCAACGACCTGTTCAAACAGTTGATAAACGATAACCAGCACGACAGGCTCATCGGATACCGGGCGCTCGGCGAATCCGTCAGGCGTGCGGTGCCCACGCCGGAACATTACCTGCCCATGCTCTATGCGATCGCTCTAAAACGGACGGACGAATCCGTTGCCTATTTCAACGACAAACCCGTTGCGGGGTCGCTCACCATGACGTCGTTTGTTGTTGACAAAACGGCATAACCCCGCTCTCCCGCGCAACAGCCCGGATCATTTTCCCACCGTGCAGTCAATCGTGGCATTCTGTTTGTCCGGATCGTTTGTTGTGATCACAAGCTTGCCCGAAAGCGGCCCGGCAAGGCCGGGCGCCCTCATCTCAAGCTTATACACGCGAAAACCGTCCCTGCGAACCGAATCCGTCGGCGTCCAGGTGAACGGAACGGTAACGGGCGCGTTGGACTCCCAGAACTGGGCGGCGCCGGCCTGCGGCACCTGCAGAACCACCTGATAGACGCGAAGGTCTTTCTTCTCGCATGCAAGATACACCGTGCCAGGTTTCGAAGCGGAAAGCGACAGGGTTTGTGGCGAAATGTCAATGACCGGACTGATGGTTGCGGTGATCGTGAGTTTCAGGGAGGGTGAATTTACCGCATTCGAAGACACGGTTATGAATTTGGAAAGCGGGCCGGAATGGAAGCCCGCAATGTTTACCGTTGATTGAATGGCGCCGGATTTGCCCGCCGGAACAAGGGTGTCGTACGTGGCTACCGTGCAGCCGCAGCCGGGACGCACGCTGTTGATCTTAAGCGGTTCGTCGCCGGTGTTCCTGATGGTGAACAACGCCTTGATCTGGTCGGTTTTCCACTCCACAACGGTTCCGCAGTCGATAGTTGTTTTGTCTACTTCGATCTTCGGGGCGGCGTGGATGGCTGCGCCGCCGCACAGTGAAAGCACAAGAATTGCTTTGGAGAAACGCATTGACAATGTCCTTTCTTTCGCCGGAGATCTGCGCCGCAAACGTTCTATAAGATACTCCCTGCAGAAATCCTCAGTGATCGACGACTTTTCTTGCCTCGAACGCGCACGCCAAGGCGACCGCGATCTACTGCTCAGCATGCGCTTTGCGCCAATTGCGGACGTTGGAGAGGCCCACGACCGCCGAGGGGCTGCCGTTCTTCGCGGCCAACGAAAAGAACTGTTCCGCTTCATCAATGCGCTGGCGATCAAAGGCGATGCTGCCGGCAAGCACTGCCATATCCGCAAAGTTCGGGAAACGCTTCATGCCGTCACGGCAGGTCTCAAGCGCCACGAGCTGGTTACCTGATTGTTGCTGAAGCAATGCGATGCGATAGAGGGTCCATTGTTTAGTTTTGTCAAGATCAAAGGCCATGGTGAGATAAGAAATGGAGCGGGGAATATCCCCCGCCTTTTCGTACAAGTCTGCAAGCAACAAATCAACATACAGGGTGTTCTTGCCGTCCAGCGGAAATGATTCGAGCCATTTGATTGCTTCGTCCGCATCCCCCATGTCGCGATACATTTCCCCAAGAGCGATGTAGGCCTCCTCGACTTGAGGATAAAGCCTGATTATGTTTTCAAAGGCTGCCACTGCCTTGGCAATCGCGCCCACCCGGCGCAGTGTGGCGGCTTGGATCAGAAGCGCCTTTTGGTGCGTCGGATCAAGTTCGAGCGCGCGTTTTATCGATGCAAGGCATCGGCCGAGGTCGTTGAGCTGGTAATAGCACACGGCAAGGTTGAAATTGGCCTTGAAGAAATCAGGCGCGTTCCGGATGCATGCGCGATAGTAAACGACCGCCTCTGCAAGGCTGTCGAGTTGGAAGTACGCATTGGCCATATTGTAGTAGCACAGGGCAGGCGTCTCGCCTTCGTCAGCTGCCTTATGGAATAATTTGATCGCTTGGCGGAAATTCCCGGCGTTGTAGGCCTCATCGGCCTGGGAAAGCGAGGTCGTGGCGACAGGCATTGCCGTTGCAATGAGCATCAGGACGAGGAAAATCGTTTTTTTCATGACAAGCAAAGTCACTGATCAAGATTGAAGTGGATTACTTGACGGAACCGCTGGTTGACCGGAATCCCCTTGTTCTTTGCCGGTTTGAAACGCCACAGCGCCACGCCTCGCTTGACTTCTGCCGTAAACAGGGGCGATGGCGATTTTGTGACCTCGATAGTAGTTGTTTTTCCCTCATGTGTAACAACGAATTCCACTTCGACCGAGCCTTTGATCCCCTGCTCGGCCGCGCGTTCGGGATACGGGATGGGCGGGGTGTACTCCGGCGATGCGTCCTGGTCGACCTGGCCCTGCTCAAACACTTCGGCGGAAAGTTCCTGCTTCTGCAGCGCCACACCCGTTCCACCTTCCCCCGAAGCGTCCACGGTCAGGTCCGGCGTGAAACGCATGTTCATCTGGTTCTCAAGGGACTTTCCCTGGTTCGTCGGCGTTTGTACTTGGCGGATGCGCTGTTGCACCAGCTTTTTCTCCTCAGGAGGCTTGCGGACGATGTCCAATGCCGAAATCCTGCGCGGCTGCTGCTTGTCCGACTTGGAACCAAGACCCACTGCGGCATGCAGCAGCGAAACTCCGGTGAACAGAACAAAACTCACCACGACGGCAAGCGCCAGACGCCCGATCCACAGTGACCAATAGGAAACAATATTCATGTGGCATCAGTCCTTGCTTGCCGCGATTGATATCTTCTGCACACCCGCAAGAGTGCATTGGTCGATTACCTCGACCGTCCTGCCGACCGATCCGTCCCGGTCAGACACGATCACCACCGAAATATCTGGCTGTTTGCCGACCTCCTGCTCCACAAGCGTGCGAATGCGTTCGACCGTGGTCTGGCGTCCGTAAATGTGCACCGTGCCTTCACGGGTGATTCCGATAAGTATCGCCTTCTGCCCGGCAGGACGCGCACTCTGCGCCTTGGGCTTTGAAACGTCCACGCCGGTCTCCACATACAGGTTTGCAGTGACCACGAAGAAGATCAATAAAATCATGATCGTGTCGACAAAGGGCGCAAGGTTGATTTCAGGGTTCTGGTGTTCCTCCTGGAACGGGTTGTTGATGGGACGCATCGATCCTCCTTTGGAAGGTTCGGCCTTTGCCTCTGGACGGCCGCGCAGAAGTTTACTTAATAGTATGTCCCGGTCTTCGCGAAGGCCGGCAATAAGCTTTTCTTTTGCGGTATTGAGATAATTCAGGAACAAAAGCGACGACACGGCCACTGCCAGACCGGTCAGCGTGGCCTCGAGCGCCATGGAAATACCGTTGGCCATGATTGTCGGATTGCCGAAACCAAACTCGCCGATAATGGCGAACATGCTGTTCATACCGGTGATGGTACCGAGCAGGCCCAAAAGCGGCGCCATAACGATGCAGGCGGTGATGGTGGAAAAACCGCGGTCGAGCCGGGGCTTTATTTGGATTAAGAGCTCTTCGAACGTGCGTTCCGCCTGCTCCGGTTTGATCCCCGGGCTTAGCATCCGCTTGACAAAAACGTCAAAGGCGGAGTAGCCTGTGCGCGTCGTCGGTCCCGCCTCTCGGGTCACGAGTATGGCGTGAACCCGTGTGCGCGCCTTACGCAGCTGCGCGAAGCGGACCAGCTTTCCGAATACGATATGCCACACCACGACCGATACGGCAAAAATGGGAAACAGCACCCATCCGCCTTCATAAAAGAGCTTCAAAAACGGTGTGAACACTTCTTATTCCTTAGGATAGACGGCATCGAGTATGGCAATCGTGTCATTCTCCAGGTCCGCCATGAGACGGTCCTTGGCGGAACGAAGCAAGTCATGGATAAAAAGTACGGGAATGGCAATGGCCAGACCGGTTTTCGCCGTAATAAGAGCCTCGGATATTCCGCCTGCAAGAAACTTTGGGTCCCCGGTTCCATAGTGGGTGACCTCAGCGAACAGCGTGATCATGCCGCTTATGGTTCCCAAAAGTCCAAGAAGCGGAGCTGCGCCCGCGATGACCGCCAGCGTATTGAGATTGCGGCGCAAGGGAGGGGTCTCTAGCGACAGAATTTCGTACACGGCTCGTTCACCTGTCTGCCTGCCTTGGCTTTGTCGTTCAAGGCCGGCTTGAACTATGCGGGCAATTACCCCCTTCTTGCATGATTGCGCCCAAGCCAAAGCGGCGGCATAGTCTTTCTCATTAAGGAACTTCATTGCGGTGGCATATTGGCGCTTGAGCAGACGACCGCGCCCTGCATATTGAAGGATTTTGCCGATCGTCAGGTAAAGCACCCAGAAGGGAAGCATGAGCAGGGGAATCATTACCCAGCCGCCCTTGGCGAACGATTCGTACAACGCAAGCCACGTAGATTGGCTTTTTCCGGCAATCAGCAAGCGGGCCTGGTCATTCTGCATCACCTCCATGAGCACATTTCCGGAAATGCGGCCGGTCGAAAGCCATTTAGGGAACTGTTCTGTCAATTTTGCCGCAAGCTGGGGCGCCGCGATCTTTTCCACGGAATACCGTTCAGCGCCCAGCCTGCCTGTTTGGCGCAGATAAAAGCACGTTCCCGCGGCCGAGTCGATGCCGTAGCCGAACACGTTGCCGAAACGCGAAATTGTCAGTTGTTTCGGCCCGCCTTCTTCGGGGAGGACCACCGCCCTGGTGAGCAGTATGGAATCGCCGCGGCCGTACCATGCCAGCCGGTAATTGACAAAGTCTCCAAAGGCCGCGGCGAGCGAATGATGTTCGTCTAGGGACGCCCGGATCTTTTCGAGCTCGGCGCGGCGGATCTCCTTGTCGAGCGGAAAGACCTCAAGGAGGCCGTCCGCTTCTTTCTGAAAAATGTCCTTGATCTGGTTTTGCAGGTATGTCCACTCATCCTTTTTCGCTTCGAGGTTTTTGACTTCATCCGCGAGCGACTGTTCGCGGCTGAGTTCTTCTTCCTTGATCCGCGCGAGTTCCGTCTCCATGCGGTCCTGCTGTTCGTGCAGCTTGTCGAACTCGTCCTTGTTCGCCTCTTTCATTTCCACGGCCTGCTGCTTGATCGAGTATTCCTTTGTAATGAGCTCCTGCAGGCTGTCGCGCGCCTTGTCGAGGGAGTTCTGGAGTTCCTTGCGTTCCGCTTCCTTCATCGCCTGGATCTTTTCGGCCTTGCCGGCAAAAGATACCGTGACCGTAAGGAAAAGAATTGCGAAAAGTATCTTTTTCATTTTGCGCCCCCTTGTCCCGCGTCGACGCCAAGAGGGAGATTTACAAACGCCGGCAGTGATTTTCCTTCCCGGACGTTAACCGCCTGAAGGACCATCATGGCGGTGCCCGGCGAATTCAGGTTCTTCCAGTGAGGAGCGCCGTCGTTTCCCCATCCTGTGAAAACGGCGCATTTCTCCCCCTTGGTGTCAACTACCGCCTCGAATATGGTCCCGATGCGAAGACGGTAAACCATGCCTGGTATGTCGGGCGTCGGCGAGCTTTCCTGCGAAACTTGGATGCCGGAGCTGGCTTCGTCGAGCTTGTTAAAGATCTGCACCAGCCGTGTACAGCCTTCGACAATGTCGACCGATTTGGTTGTCAGGTCATTGATGAGAAGGGAAAGGCCCGAAAGCGTGGGTGCCATGATAAGCGGCGGAAGCCTCTTCACCGCCGGAGTAACGTTGTTGCAAAAGGAGATCAGTTTCTGGCGGAACTCGTCCTGCGACAGCTCGATCTCATGGCGTTGCGCAAGCACGCCGCTGATCCGGGCTGCGAGCGCCTCATCGGCTCGGGACTGGACGGTGGTCTCGGACTTCAAAGTATCAAGCTGACTCTGGGTCTGGGCCAGATGCTGGGAAGTGCGTGCACGGTACGCATCGAAGTCTTGTTTGTCCTTTTCCATTTCCTGGCCTACTCGCTCGGCGTCCACCTGCGATTGTATGAGTTCCTTTCGCAGCCGCGCGATTTCATCATCGATCGACGGGGGCGCGACCTGGGCCGCGACTGCAAAGGTGCAGAACGCCAATGCCGCCGAGAATTTCACCGAGCGAACCATCTTTTTCATGTGCTTAGTCTCCATTCAGAAAAATCTTTTTGCAATTCGCACGATTGCCGGAATTGGGATGAAGGGCCTGCGGTTTTTCGCGGGCAGGCCCTTCACCGCACATACAGAATTATGTCTTCAAACGCAGTCCAACATACAATTGCCTTCCGCGCAACGGCCCCCAAATATGCGAGGTATTGAAATTGCCTTGAGCATCCCAATAGTGAGGATCGTCGTGGGCTGACCCTGTCTGGGTGTAGTTGAGCAGATTCTCGGCTCCCGCGTACAGGTCCAGCGTCTTAAGCAGCTTCCAACTCGCTTTCATGTTGACAACGAAAAAACCGGGCGCCTGAGTGAGTTTGGGATCGCTTGCTACGCCGTTTTCAAAAACATTGTATTGATTGGCATAGCCGTATGGCGTCAGGTCTCGCGGCGCGGTCCAGGCCACGTCTCCGGAAAGTGAAGCAGGTCCATAGTTCATTTCGAGGCGTCCATTGACCTCGGTTTCCATGGCAGCCACCAGTTCGACCGCTTTGTATTGATCGGGAATCTGCTGGTGTTCGACGCCTATGCCCACCTTGAGCCATGTCCATGGAAGAAAGGAGGCTTCGGCATCAACATCCAAAAACGGAAGCTGGACACTATCATTTCGCAGGATTGGACGGGGCAAAGTCGAATCGTCGTCAACGTATTCCAGATTAGAGACCTCGGTGAAATAACTGCCGACGGTCAGGTTCCATTGCGACCTGTCGAAAGATAGCGAGCCCCCTACTCCTTCGGCACTCTCCAGCCTGCTGACGCCAATGTCGAAGCCGTTATTCAACAGGCCGTGGTCCAGTTCAAAGAAAGTGAGGGGCGCGCGCCAACCCAAACCTGCGGACAAGCGGCCCGTGAGGCCTTCGATAAACTCCCAACGCAGGCTCGCTCTCGGCGCGGCTATGAAATTTTCGATTTTTTCGCCGGGCTTATTGATCCAATTCACCTCGATATCATCCAAGCGCAGCGCCAGGGACAGGTCGCGCTGATGCCCGAAGTTCCACACGTCCTGCAAGTAACCGCCTCCGAAAGTTGCGTTATAGGAATCCGGAGTAATCCCAAGGACTTGGTAATAGTAGTGGGATTGCGACGCCATTTTCTCGATGTTGCCGTCAATGCCCAGTGTGAGGGTGTTAGCCCAGGCGGTTGCTTGCCAACGCAAGTCCCCTACAAAATTATTGTCAGAATTGTTGTAATCCGCGCCACCTTCATACTCGGACACCTGCGATTGGCTGGCCATGCCCGCCCGCAACTGCCATGTACCCAAGTACGGCGAATCCCAGGTGAGCGTCCCCGCACCTTCGTCGCGAGTTGTTTGGATCCATTCAATAATATCTATCGGATTGCCTATAAAGGCATTCTCTACATTCCCTCCAACGTAGAGCGGAATTGAATCCGCCGGCCCCACAGCCGCGCCCATGTGATTTGATGTCATCGCAGCGCCGAAAACCTCCGAGTAGCTGTGCACGTACCGCAGATTCCACGACCAGTTTTCGCCGATAAGACCGTTCAGTCTCAACAAGGCGCTTTCGTCGTTGAGAGACGGAGACTCCGAAACGCCATTGCCGTCGGCATCCCATTGTCCTTCATAAAAGTGGTGCGCGGCAACGAGAACGCCGAGTTTCCCGCTGTCTACCACGGCTGTTCCCGAGAACGAAAGATGATTCCAATCATTATTGCCTAGAGCGGCGTCGGCAGTGATGGAATTACGAATAGGGTCACGAAAACGGACATCCATTGCACCACCCATGGCGCCTGGAGCCAGGAGAGAAGCGCCAGGCCCGCGCGAGATATCAATGTCCGTGACTCCGGCGGTTGTGAGCGCGTCAACGCCGTAGAAACTCGTTACGGGAGTGTAAATCGGAAGGCCGTCGACAAGAACGGTTGTATGATTTGCGCCCAGGCCATTGATCTGGATTTGCTTGAAACCGCATGAACTGCATCCTGTCAAGACACAGACACCCGGTTCGGACGTCACCGCCTGAGTAAAATCATCCGCATTTTTGAGAAAAATTGCCTCGGGCGTAACAATGTTGGTCGGCTGGATTGCATTTGACAAAGCGCCCAGGCGGTCCAACCTGGCTTCGTTAAGCCTTTGGGTGGTGACGGTCATCGTGTCGAGCAAGTGTATTTTTTGCAAAGAGGAATCCGCCTTGGTTTGCGCCTGCGCAAAATATGCAAAAGTGAAAAGAACGGTCACCACGAACAAAAACGGTTTTCGCGCGGGATTATCTGAAATAACGATTTCCGAAAGCCAGCCTATGCGTAGTTGATATATTAATAATTCTAAATTGAATTTCATATGCCTCCCGAGTCGCAAAGTTAAACACATTGCTTTAAGGAATAAGCGCTGAAAGCCCGGGAGAGTTCGGCCTATTAAATTAGATGCTCAGTCTGAATAATACATGCTTTGTGCGTAGATAATTTAGACCTGGAGCGCCTTGTTTGCCTCCCTGGCCGGTCAGCAAAGGGGACGTGTTTTAAGAAACCGAGATCAAAGCGGGAGGTGCGCGGCTATCAAAAGAGGACAAAATGCGGGGAATGCAATAGTGTACTACGTGGCAAGGCAATTCTTCAATGGAGCCGGTGGCCGTTGGAAGAGAAAAAACCGCTTCAGCAACCGGGGTGTGGTTCTGCATGGTGCAGAAAACGCAATCATCATGATCCACACCGTCGCTATGGTGGTGGGTAGGTAGGGCAATGCCCAAAAACAAGCAAATATATAGCGAAAAGAAAATCTTTAGAAAAAGATTTTCTTGTATACCTTGAATAAGGAAAATCGGTTTATTGCACATGATAACCAACTCAATATACGTATCGGCAAAGCGTTTATTGACGACCCTTTTCCGGTTCCCTCCGAATATTTCAAAGAACAAAAAAGCAACAACTCTACCATGCGGCGCCTGCTGACGTCGCTAAACCCCGACAGGTTTTTATCAAAACCTTGTCGTCAGGCTCAACCGAAAGCTAAGCGGTTCGGACGGATGAATTTCAAAGTCGTTGACGCCCGCGGCAGGTTCTCCCTTCAGGCGGGTTGTATAGTAATATTCCATGTCGTTGACTTGTACGTTAAAGATATTTAGTACGTCAAGGGTGAGCCGCACGTTGCGATTGAAATCGTACGCGACCTGGCCGTTAAAGAGGGTAGAGGGCGACGACCGCTCGCTGTTGTCCTGGGTAAGCGCCCTGGGGCCAACGTAGCGCATAAAAAGGCTTGCCGACCATGGCCCGAGCCTGTGGATGGAGGCGCCGGCCGACACAGCAGTCTCAATGGCCTCCGGCACATATTGTCCGTTGGTATCGGGGTTAATGAAACGAGCCTGAGAATACGCCATGTCAAGGTCAAAGAGCAGCCAGGGCAGCGGCTGCCAGCGTTCGCTCCACTCAACGCCAGTGCGGCGGGATGGCGCCGAGGCGTCGGTGGTTCCTTCGTCTGCGTCCCACACCAGCTCGGAGTTAAAATCCAGAAGCCACAGCGCAAGCGAGCTTTGCAGTCCGGGAACGGCGTCGTTGCGGCCGCCGATTTCAAACCCGCGTGACCGCACCAGAAGCGTCACTTTGTCAACCGAATCGCCCGACTTCTCATTTATGGTTGCGGTGGCGCCGCGAACGTCGTTTGAGTGATACCCGTCGCCGTAATCGGCATAGAACTCTGTTTTCGCCCACGGCCCTAAAACGGCCGTGACCTTTGGCAAAAGAATGCTCCCTTCCGCACTCCCGGAGTTTACCGTGTAGTCCGAACGCACATCGGCATTCAGGTATACCCCTCTCAGCCCGAGCATAACCTTCATCCAGGGCGTTAGCCTGCTGTCCAGCTCGGCCCAGGGTTCAATTTTTGTTTCGACAACGCTGTCCACACCCCAGGATTTGAGAATCCGTCTGTCTACAGTGTGGTAAAGAGCCACCGGATCAATCAGGTCGCAACGCGCATCGAGACCTATCCTGGCCTTTTCCTGAAAGCCAAGCAACGAGAATTCCCGTTGCCAATTGTCCGATGTTCCAAAAAACCACCTGTTGTCTTTCTGGTTCATCTGATCCCCGTTCACCGTGTCGTCCAGAAAGTAGGTGAAATTTGAGAAAAGATTCATGGCGTACTGCACAAGGTATGCGTTAGCCGAAAGCACGCCGCCCCCAAGCTGTCCTTTCCAGGAGGTTGACAGGCTGTAGCGGTGAGACGTGCCGCCGTCGCTGGAATCCTCGGTGCCCCAGATGCTGATCAGGCCCTCGGTAACGGCCCGCTGAGGTATATGGTTGGTGGCGTTCCACTCACCCGAATAATACATAGCTTCTACATCAAAAGTTCCCTCGCCGAGCTGTCGAGACCAGCGCAGCATTCCGTTGTACTTGTTATAATCCTGGGGAACAACGAACGGCCCGTCCTGGTGCATGGCCTCAAGCCCGAGAAGAAGTTTTCCACCGGCAAGATCGGTGGATGCGGCGCCAAGGGAACGGTAGTAGCCGTAGGAACCAACGGTTGCCGTTACAAAAGGGCGACCAAGCTGTTTGTCATAGAATATGTTGATGGCTCCCGCGGAAGAAAAATCGCCCTCTGCCGCGTTGTAAGTTCCCTTGAAATAGTCGGCATGGTCGATGAGTTCCGGGATAACGAAATTGAGATCGTCGTAGCCCTGACCGTGGCCCTGCGTAGGCAGGTTCACCGGCACGCCATCGACCGTGGTCGCAAAGTCGGTCCCGTGGTCGAGATTGAAGCCGCGCAACAGAAACTGATTTGCCTTTCCTGCGCCGCTATGCTGCGTGACGATGAGACCGGGAACCAGTTCTTCAACCTCACCGGGCCGCAGTATCGGACGATCCTCCAGGAGTTGACTGGAGTAGGTTCCGCTGCTGGCGGCGCTGGCGACCCCGACCTTGTCCTGGTAATGTCCGATCACATTGATCGGTGTGAGCTCCGTTATTCCAGACTTCGTTTTCACGGGCTTGGTCGTCTGGGCGCTGGAATCGTTTACCGCCTTGGCGGTGTCATTGGGAACCGCAACGGCCGAATCGCTTTCCACCGGAACCGGTATCTCATCCGGATGAGGAACCTCGGCCCGGCACACGCCTGCAAGAAACAGTCCCGCGAGCAAAAAATGATGAGCTTTCCCAAAAAGAAATCCTGCCGTATCACCGTATAACCGCGCTAAACCGGAACACTTTCTCACAGTTTCCTCCCTCGGGGACCAACCGGAAATAATCGGCGCATGCCTCTTTGTGGTGGCATGAATATACATTTAGTGCTACAATTGGTGGCATAAAAATATTTTTCATGCTACTTCATCCATCCATTATTTTTGAGTAGGGGAGTCTTCTATGCATATTCCCGACGGCTATCTCGGCCCCATCACCTGCGGCATCGGCTATGCCGCGATGGCGCCGATCTGGGTCATCGCTTCGCGCCGCGTGAAAAAAACGCTTGCCGCGAAGCAGGTGCCACTGCTCGCCATCGGCGCTGCGTTCTCGTTTGTCATCATGATGTTCAACGTCCCGATCCCGGGCGGCACCACCGGCCACGCCGTTGGTGCAGTGCTTGTCGCTATCCTGCTCGGCCCGTGGGCGGCATGTATTGCGGTAAGCGTGGCGCTTGTCATTCAGGCGCTGCTTTTCGGCGACGGCGGCATCACCGCCATCGGCGTGAACTGCTTTAACATGGCTTTTGTCCTTCCGGCAGCGGGGTTCCTGGTGTACAAATTGATAAGCGGCAGGAGCTCCGTCTCGTCTTTCCGGAGAGTTGTGGCGGCCGGTGCCGCAGGATATTGTGGTCTTGTGATCGCGTCTTTGTGCGCAGGCGTTGAACTGGGCCTTCAACCGTTGCTGCACCACACGGCGTCGGGCCAGGCCCTGTATTGCCCCTACGGAATACGGGTTGCAGTCGCCTCCATGGTCGGCGGACACGCGCTCGTGTTTGGGTGGGTGGAATGCATGGTGACGGCGCTTGTTGTCAAGTTCCTTCAGATTCAGGAGCCGTCGCTGCTTGGAACGGACAAGAAAGCTGCACCATGAAGACCGCCGCAAAGCTGTGGGTCGGTCTCGGCGTTCTTGCCGTACTGTCACCCTTGGGCCTGTACCTGCCGCAGAAATTCAAGGCGGGATCCGCTTGGGGCGAGTGGAGCGCTGAGGAAATGCACGGCCTTGTGGGGTATATTCCCAAAGGGCTCAAGAAACTGTCGTCTTTATGGAGCGCTCCCTTGCCCGATTATGCATTCAAAGGATGGCGGAACCTCTCGCTCGGGCATCTGAGTCTGGCGTATGTCGTTTCCGCCGTGCTTGGCATTGCGCTGTGCGTGGGACTCGCTTTCTTGCTCGGCAACATCCTTTCCAAAAAGGAATCGCACTGATGCCGAACCAGAGGCTCGCACGAGGCGGCGGCTTTGTGGAGCGCACCATACTCGGTACGGTTTCTCTTCTTAAGGAGACCGTTTCGGTGGAACGCATTGCGGTGCGCAAAGGATTTCTGCAGCGCCGGGATGCCCGGTTCAAATGCCTGGCCGCGGCACTGCTTCTGTGCGCCGTGTTGATTACCAGGAGCATCGCTGAATTGTCCGTACTGTACGCGGCAATTATCTGCGTTGCTCTCGTCTCGTCAATCGGCCTGCTGTACTTTCTCGAACGCACGATGCTTTTCATCCCGATTTTTTCCCTGTTCATCGTCGTACCCGCGATTTTCAGCGCCGTTACTCCCGGCGAGCCGCTGGTATCTTTCAAGCTGTTTGCATGGGACCTGTCGATTACGCGGCAGGGAGTGGATTCTGCGATTATTTTCTTCATGCGCGTGCTCGACTCGGTGTCCGTTGCCGTCCTGCTTGTACTTACGACGCGGCAACACGTGCTGCTCAGAACCCTCCGGGTTTTTCGCGTGCCGCAGCTGTTTGTCATGACGATGGGCATGAGCTACCGGTACATTTTTCTCCTGCTTGACGTAATCCAAAAGACGTTTATCGCTATAAAGAGTCGCGTGGGATACGTCTCGTCAACCAAGCAGGGCCGCAGCCTCGTCGCCTCGCACGTGGCCGGGCTGTGGCTCCGCTCCTATCGCCTGCATTCACAGGTGTACGATGCCATGCTCGCGCGCGGGTATTCGGGCGAGGCATACATGCTCGACGAATTCGGCGCCCGGGCGCCCGACATTGTCCTTCTTCTTACCGCGCTTTGTGCGCTGATCGGAACTCTATGGCTCAACCTGTCTTTTCACTGAGCGGCGCTTCCTTCTCCTATCCCGGCGGGATTCAGGCGCTGAACGACATCACGCTCTCTTTCAACGCCGGTGAGCGCGCGGCAATAATCGGCGCAAACGGCACGGGCAAGTCTACGCTTCTGATGCTGCTTGATGGTTTGATTTTTGCCGACAAGGGCGCAGTGTGCGCGTTTGGAAAAGACCTCACCGAAAAATCCATGCGGGACCCCCTGGTTCAGCGCGAATTCCGACGCCGGGTCGGATTTGTGTTTCAAAACCCCGAGGTGCAGCTCTTTTGCCCGACGGTCAGGGAAGACGTCGTGTTCGGGCCGCTGCAGCTTGGCGTCGACCACCGGACTATTCGCCAGAGGCTCGATGCAATCGCGGACAAAATGAGAATATCGCACCTTCTCGACCGGTCGCCGCACCAGCTTTCCATCGGCGAAAAGAAGAAGGCAGCTATCGCTTCGATGCTCGTAATGGAACCCGAAGTCCTGTTGCTTGATGAGCCCACCGCCGGGCTGGACCCGCAGACGACCAGGGACATAATTGAGGTTCTCCACCAGGCACATTCGGCAGGCCGCACCGTGGTCATGGCCACGCACGATCTGTATATCGTTGAGGAGATTGCCGATGTGGTGCACGTGTTCGGAAGCGAGAGGACCGTCATCAGGTCAGGCAGCGGGGAAGAAATACTTGCGGACAACCCATTTTTGCAGGCCAACAATCTCGTCCACATTCACGTTCACAGGCACCTTAACGTAACGCATACGCATCCGCACGACCACGGCCACACACATGGCCGCGACATCAGTTCCTTCCGGTGATTTTGGCAGAATCCATCGATGCATGACGCGCAGGCGAGGGAGAAAAGAAAGACCGCCCGGGATTTCCCGGGCGGTCATGACACAAACCCCATAGTCGAAAAATTCACATCGAAGAAAAATTACTGAGCAGGAGCTGCGGCAGGCTCAGCAGCGGCCTTCTTGTCGGCTTTCTTCATTTTTTCGGCTTTGGGAGCTGCAGGAGCGGCAACGGTAATCTTCTCGGCAACCTTCTTACCGTCGACCATTTTGCAGGTAATCGTCAGTTTGGAATCGGCCTTGATATCGCCGAGCTGTACAGTCTCTTTTCCGCTCATGATCTTCGCGGCAGCGTCAACAGAGAGAGTATCATCTTTCTTTCCAACTTTTACGATAATCGTGTTGGCAACAGCGTCAGCGGAAACAAATGTTCCCTTAATGGGAGCTGCAGATTCCTTCTTTGCGCCTTTTGCAGCTTTGGGAGCGGGAGCAGCGGCTTCCTGAGCGATCAGAAGGCTTGTGCATGCGAGAACGGCGATCAACACCTTGGCGAACTTCATGAGACACTCCTTTTGTGATGGTTAAAAAGTTAATTAATATGGGGTTTGATTGTAACGGAAATCCTTGTTTGGCTAACCGGTCCTATGAAAAAGCAAACCATCTGCCACAAGAAAGTAACTGTGTATTCAGTTACATAACTCGCTATATAATAATACATTGCAGCTGAGGTGTTATTCAGAAGATGGGAAAACGGAGAGACAACTTAATCGATTTAAATACGAAATGGTGCATAGACAGCATACCAAAAAGTAAATCCTCTCACGCATAAGGTTTGTTTACTGGACAAAGAATTGGGAGGCTGCCAGCAAGAAGAACCGAAACTAACCAGGAGGATCGACTAGAATTTCATAGACTCTGCTGATCAACCACCCTCTAACCTTCTTTTAATCCGAATTTCTCAGCTCTGTATTGAAACGTCCGGTAGGTCATTCCCAGCAGCTTTGCGGCGTCGGCCATCACCCCTTTCGAACGAAAAAGGGCCTGGGCGAGAATGCTTTTCTCCCATTCTTCAAAAACAAGGCCCTCCTCGGGCAGATCGCAGGCGGAAGACAGGGGTGCCGTTACGTGTGCTATGCGTAGTTCAAGAGGAAGATCCTCCGCTTTTATGAAATCGTGGCTTGACAATACAGTAATTCTCTCCATTACGGCTTCCAGTTCGCGCACGTTGCCGGGCCAGCCGTATTCCTTGATGAGTTTCATGGCCTCGTTGTCTACGGTCTTCGGCCGGCCGGAGCGGCTGATGAAGAACTTGACCAGAGCTTCGATGTCTTCGACGCGCTCACGAAGCGGCGGTATGGTGATGGGTATGATGTTGAGACGGTAGAACAGATCGTCGCGAAACGTCCCTTGCTTGATCGCCTCTTCCAGGTTCTTGTTTGTAGCGGCAATGATGCGGATGTCAACGGGAATACTCTTGATGCCGCCGACCCTCCTGATTTCGCGTTCCTGCAGCACGCGGAGCAGTTTTGCCTGCGTCGACAGGGACATGTCGGCGACTTCGTCGAGAAACAAAGTGCTCCCATCCGCGGATTCGACAAGGCCGGTCCTGCGATTCTGCGCGCCGGTAAATGCACCCTTTTCGTAACCGAAAAGTTCCGATTCGAGCAGGGTTTCGGGAAACGCCGCGCAGTTTATGCTCTGCATGGGCTTTCGCCCCCGATTACTTTGATAGTGAATGAGCCGGGCAATTCGTTCCTTGCCCGTACCGGACTCGCCGCGAACCAGTACGGTGGAATCGCTGGCAGCCACGCGTTTCACGATTTCCAGAACATTTTTCATGACGCTCGACTCCGCGACAAGCCCGGTGGTGAGTTGCTTTGTAAGCTCGGCGCGAAGCTGCTCGCCCTCTTCGCGCAGCAGGTATTTCTCGGCCGCCCGCTGCACGACAAGGATGAGTTCATCACGTTCGAGCGGCTTGTTGAGATAATCATATGCGCCTGAGCGGATGGCTTTGACCGCGGTTTCAACAGACCCGAAGGCCGTGATGACAACAATTTCGGGGCGAACGACAAGTTTTGCCACTTCTTCCACAAGCACAAGCCCGCTTTTGCCCGGCATTTTGAGGTCGGTGAGCACAACCTGCGGCCGGTTGTCGTAGATCTGGGCAAGGGCTTCGTCAACGGTAGCGGCAACAAGAAGCGAATGTCCTTGGGAGCCAAGGATGCTCACCATGATATTGCGCTGTCCTGCATCGTCGTCTACAACAAGAACTTTCGCCATTTCTTTTCCTTCACAAAGTCATTACACAGGTGCGGATGCCGTTTGTTGGAGAGAAACGCCTTCATCCTGATTGTCAAGAGGCAGAAGAATTTCAAACTGGGCTCCGCCTTCGGGGCGGTTTCCTGCAGTAATGGTACCGGCATGTTCCTCGATTATCCTTCGGGCGAGCGCAAGTCCAAGCCCGGTCCCGCCGGGCCGCTTGCTGAAATACGGTTCAAAGATTCGTTGCAGGTTTTCCTGAGCTATGCCGGCTCCGGTATCCATGATCTTTATGAGCACGCGGCGATCGCTGACGGGTTGCACCAAACAGTAAATTGCGCCGTTTTCAGGTACAGCTTCAATTGCGTTGAGAAACAGGTTAAGAAACACAAGCCGCATCTGTTCGATGTCCGCGTTAATTTCCTGCGACGGAGTGCCGGTAAAGGCAAGGGATATGTGTTTCGCAATCACCTGCTGCTTGATGAGTATCTGAAGCTGTTCAAAAAGTTCTCCAAGGGGGAATTTGGTTTTTTTGAGCCGCGAGGGCCTGCCTATCGTAAGAAACTCGTTCACCATTTTGTTAAGCTGCTGTACCTCCGCTTTAAGGGCGGCAATCAGTTCCGCGTAGGAGCTGCGGCGGTCCTCGTTTTCCGGAACATACTCATGCCCCAGATGATCGGCCGTGAGGTTGATGAGGTTGAGCGGGTTCCGTATTTCGTGCGCAAGGCTCGACGCCATTTCCGCAAGTATCGCGTGGCGTTCCAGCGTGCGCAGCTTGTCCTCGAGTTGCTTTTGGACGCTCAGCTTTTGCGTCATGGTGTTGAACGATTTTGTCAACCGTCCCACCTCGTCGCGGCCGGAATGGTGAAGTTGCAAGGTAAGATCGCCCGACGCCACGTGCTCCGCGGCGACCGAAAGCTCGCGAAGCGGCTTGTTAAGACGGTACAGGACAAAAAACGATACCAAGAACATGATGAAGAGCGCAATGGATGCGATGGTGACGGTTCTCAGGTTTAACTGGCGCGTAAGAATGCCGAAATCATTCACAACGATGGATGTTTGAAGGACGCCGATGACCTTGTTATTCTGGATAATAGGGACCTGGACAAAATCGTAACGTACCGGCCTTCCGGCGGAATCTTCTGCGCCGTATTGCGCCTTGACGATAATCTCCTTTCCGGAAAGCAGGTTGCTCTTTTGACCTACCTTTTTGGGATTGCTGCTGGCAACGATTTTCTGGCTGCTCCCCACCACCGACACCTCGCGCACGGAGGTGTTGCTTTTGACTTCTTCAATGAATTTCTCCAGCGCCTCGGTATCGGGTCCCTTTCTTGCGGCAAGCTTCTGTGTCGAATAGTGCACCGTGTGTACGATATCCTGAATATCGCTCTCAAACTGCCGGATAATGAGGTGCTCGAACTGTATGGTAAAGAACAGCATGAGCGCAACCACAATGATAAAGAACGGCGCAAAAACAAGAAAGAGTTTGGTTTGGAAACTCATGGCACCGGATTGGAAAGAAGGTGGATTGCTGAAATATCAACTAAAATAGTACCTCTGCCGCAACAGGAAGCAAGATTTCTTGCGAGGGGGCGTCCAGTATGGGAGGGCCTCCTCATGCGAATCCGGAATTCGGCGGAACATCAAATTATGTATATTGAACACCGGACGTAGCGAACGTGAATCTCCGCTCCCGACTTCTTATGGCTACAGAAAAGAAAAAAGGCGCCGGCCGAGACGCTTTTATCAAGGTGACGATCCGAGGCGCGAGCACCGCAACCGTTCTTGCCCGCAGGGGGGATGTGTTGCTTGATGTACTGAGAAAGGCCGGGGCCGAGGTCTTTGCGCCCTGCGGCGGCAAAGGCATTTGCAGGAAGTGCCGCGTTGAAATCGCGGAAGAAGGAGCCCGATTTGCGTGTAAACACCTGCTTGGGCGCGACGTGGAGGTGGTCCTTCCGGCGCGCGGCAGGGCCCGTATTGTTGAATCGGCTCGTGGGAAGCCCAGAGCGGTTGATCCCTGTACCGGAATTGATGCAACGTGCACGCGCGGTCGTATCATGGTTTCCTACAAAGGCCGGCGAATCTGCACCTTTCAGGGGAGGCCGCGAGACGCACAAGACCGGTTCGGGCTGGCAATCGACATCGGCACCACCACCGTTGTTGTCTATCTTGAAGACCTGGCCTCCGGATCAACCGTCGGCACAAAATCATTTGTCAATCCTCAAACCGCGTATGGCCACGACGTCATAGCCAGGATTCAGTACACCGTGGAGCACCGAGAGGGGCTGCGAGTTCTGCGCGGCAGCCTTCTATCGGGAATCAACCAAGCGGTGAAGCGCGTGTGCAAGGAAAACGGGGTCGGCTACCGCGCCATCTACACCGCCGCCATTGCCGGCAACCCCACAATGCTCCACATTTTCCTGGGCAAAGATCCGTCCCCAATATCGCGTGCGCCCTACAGGCCTGTCTTCACAATTGCGCGCGACGCAACCGGAAAGGCCTGCGGACTTCGCATGAACCCGCGGGGAGTCGTTCGCGTGTTGCCGTCCGTGTCCGGCTATGTCGGCGCCGACATCACCGCCGGTATTGCCTCCACGCCGATGACCGACAGCAAGAACTTTTCCCTCTACCTCGATATTGGGACAAACGGAGAAATGGCAGTGGGCAACCGGGACGTTTTGTATTGCTGTTCGACTGCCGCAGGGCCCGCTTTTGAAGGCGCTACCCTTGAGTGCGGCATCGGCGGGATTGAAGGCGCAATATGCTCGTTTGCCGACGGCCGGTACGCCACCATCGGAAATTGTCCCCCTGCCGGGATCTGCGGATCGGGCATTGTGGACTGCGTGGCATGGCTTCTTACCAAAGGGATAATCGACCGGAGCGGGCACATGGAGACAAACTATGTACTGGAGAAGAGCGAATACGCAGCCGCCGGACAGGATATCGTGATTACCCCGGGCGATGTGCGGAAAATTCAGCTCGCCAAGGCCGCTACGTACGCGGGGATACGAATACTCCTCAAGAGCGCGGGCATCAAAATTGACGCAATCAGAACCCTGTACCTCGCCGGCGCGTTCGGCACTTTCATGAACGTGAAAAGCGCGGCCTCAATCGGCATGATACCGCGCGAACTCCAAAACAGGGCTGTATCCATCGGCAATGCCGCGGGTACGGGGGCTCGGCTCGCGCTGAAGTCGGTCCTGTTTGAGGATTCGGTGCGGAAAATCGCAGCAATGGCCCGTTATCTCGAACTGTCCGGACGGGAAGATTTTAATGAAGAGTATGTCAACACCATGGGGTTTTGAGAAACGTTCGATCCGTTTCCCTCCGAGGAAATTTGCAAATTCGCACGAGGCGGCAACATATTTTTTAAGAAACGGATCGTGCAAAAACAAGAAAGGGATTTCAAGGCATGCGCATCCTTTCGGGCATCCAACCCTCGGGAACGCTTCACGTAGGTAATTTCCTCGGCATGATCCAGCCAATGGTTCAGTCACAGGACAACAGCGAGCTGTTCTGTTTCCTGGCCAACATGCACAGTCTCACATCGGTGTTTGAGGCGTCGCGGCTTCAATCGTTTACAAACGAAGCGATCATCGATCTGCTTGCACTTGGCATGGACCCCGAAAGATCGGTATTCTGGATACAGTCGGACGTACCGGAAGTCACGGAGCTTGCCTGGTATCTCAGCAATGTCACGCCCGTGGGACTTCTCGAACGCTGCCATTCCTACAAAGACAAGGTCGCAAAGAACCTGCCTGCCAACAACGGATTGTTTTCCTATCCGGTGCTCATGGCGGCCGACATTCTTATGTATCAAACAAACGTGGTGCCCGTCGGCAAAGACCAGAAGCAACACGTGGAAGTCGCGCGCGACATTGCCATCAAGTTCAACCAGGCCTACGGAGAGGCGTTTACCGTACCCGAGCCGCGCATCAGGGAAGAAGTTGCCGTGGTCCCCGGCATCGACGGCCAGAAAATGTCGAAGTCGTACGGCAATACCCTGGACCTCTTCGCTCCCGAAAGTCAATTAAAGAAGAAGGTGATGAGCATCGTGACCGACCCGACGCCGCTTGAACAGCCGAAAGATCCCGGCAAGAGCACTGTATTTGCCATATACAAACTGTTCGCATCGCAGGAGAAGGTGACCTCAATGGAACAACGGCTTCGCGCGGGCGGGTATGGCTACGGCGATGCGAAAAAAGAGCTATTTTCCGCGCTGTGGGACTACTTCTTGCCTTATCGGAAAAGGCGGGAGGATATCAGCAAGAACCCTGATTACGTTGCCGAGGTCAGAAGAAAAGGCGCGCACAAGGCGCGGGAAGCAGGGCTCCCGACGCTCGAGAACGTGAGAAGATTGGTCGGTGTAAAAGCCTGAGCAACCCGCCGGTCCGGACGATGTCCCGAGACGCGGTACGGCGAACTCAATTCCGAGTCGACTTCCTTCCGAAGGTTATGGTCCTCTCTTCAAGCGACCCCCCCGGTCTCCCGACAGCATACCGAAAAGTTTTTTCGCGCCGTCTTCCACGAGAGTAAGCGCCGGACTGTCCTCCTCCTGCTTGACCGCCACATTCCAAAGCGCCCTGTTTTCCGAAACGTCAATTATCGAGCACAGGTATTCGAGTTTCTTGTTAAAGATAGTCCCGTAGGAATTCACGGTGCCGGTCTTGTCGGGCCTGAGCCCCACCGACTGGAAATGGTACAGCCGCATCGCGTAGACGAGCACCACGACATCGATGCCGTCCGCCGCGAGGCGCCCACGCGCATCGGAAGGGAGGCTGTCGATGGTGTCGTTGACATAAGCGTATCTTGCATGCAGCAGGCTGTCGACGGCAGGATCCATTGCCTGCCATCCAAGCCGGGATTTTTGCACGATCTGCGCAAAATCTCTCAAGAATGCGTCTTGCGTTCTTGATTTGTCGATGCTGTGGTAGCTCTGGTTGGTAAACCTGTTCTCGTAGTAGATTTCCGACGATGTTACTATTGGTTTGCCGTAGGCAACATGCTTTGCGGCAATGGTCGAATAGGCGAACAAATCCGGCGTGTTTGTGGTCACGCGGGGCGGCGCGCACATCAGAGCCGGCATGCAAAGCAGAAGCGCCAATTTTCTCATGAGGCGATCAACCGTCAGATCATGCCGGGAAAAGCAAGGGACGGGAAAGTCGTCTTTGGGGATCGGTGTCACATCGTTCTGCCCCATTTGAGCGCGTTTGCCATAACGCCGAAATTCAGGTCGGGCTGGACATATTCCTGGCCTTTTTGCACAAACGGTATATAAACGAGAGAGCTTGACAACAGTGACAGCGACAGATTTCTTATCTCCGGGAGGGTCTTCTGTCTGGCCGGGCTGATGTCGCCCAGCACAACACCCGCCGCCTCGAAGCCTTCGCGTGCAGGCAGCGTCACCGGGTAGAACGCCGAATCTTTCGGGAACATCCCGGCAAATGCAGTTTCTTTCTGGTTGAGCGTCATGAGTCTGGCAAGCAGGAGGAACAGGTTTGGGTTGGCCTTGAACGCAGGCACCCAGAAATAGAATTTCTGGCGCTCCAGTGCGGGGAACACCGGCCGCGGCGTTTTTGTCAGGCGGATGAAATCGGCGATCGAACCCAGCGCCAAGGGCTTTGCGGAGACATCCAGGCGCCAGAACGGGAGCCACAGGTCTGCGGCAATGGCAGAGCTGCACAGAAAAAGATCAAGCGGCGCCAGGCCTCTATCGGCCGCGCTCCATGCCCGGCCGCAATTACCGCACACCAGCGCGAGGCTGTCGTTTTCGGCCCCGAGGCCCGCCCCGCATTCCGGACACAGCGTGGAAATAAAAGACGGCCCCGGCGGCCTGCAATCGAGCAGCTGCACGCTGTTTTCCGGCCACGGTTTGAGCTTCTCGCCGGTTATGCCGTCAAAAAGAAAATTCCGGCTGACATAAAAAGGGGAATACACCAGGCTCACCAGCTCGCCGATCAGGGCCTCAACCGGCTGCACTGCGGCAAGGGTCCGGTTCTCCGCCACCAGTGTTTCGGCGTGGTGCAAAGACGTGACTGCCTCCACGAATTCCTTCTGCCGTGCGAGCGAATGCGCCGCGTTCGATTTTACTGATGCGAAATCCGATTGCGGAGCAAGAAAAACGCCCGTGGACAAAGGCTCAACAAATTTCATGTGAAGCGTCTGGGAGCGTATCCCGAGCGACAGGGGAAAAAGGGAAGGAGGATTTTGTACTGCGCACATGCTGTGGTCGACAAGAGATGGCTCCACGCCGCCGGAAGTCAGGATATATCGCGTTCCCTTGCACCGCCAGTAGGGAACAAAAAAATATTCCTGTTCTCGCGTAGGAGATCCGGGAAGATACAGGGACGGAAATTCCTGAAAGAATATAAAGAGCCGCACGCGGCAATACGGGCAGGAAAAAATACGGTCTGTTTCCGACAGGCTGATGGCCGCGCCGCACTGGGGGCACTGGTGATCCAGGATATAGTTAGAGCCGTTCACCGCACTGATTGCAAAATGTTGCATTGAAGAGGTTATCGTAGCCGCAGTGCCCGCAGTGCTTTTTCTGCGCCACGGGGGTCACGGGTTGCCCGCATTGCGGACAGAACTTGGCAAAGGGCGCCAGGTTCTTACCGCACTTTACACACTGGGAAAACACAAGCAACTGGTGTCCGCAGAACAGGCAGAATTGCGCTTCCGCCGGTATCTGCTGTCCGCAATCAGGACACTTCTGGGTTGTTTGGACCGCCGCTTCGGACTGCGGCGCAAATTGCCGGGACAGCATGGCCGGCATCATCAGCCCAAACCCCATAGCTACACCTTCGCCGCCGCTGGGGTTCTGAGCGGCTTTTTCAACGGCCATGGCGGATTTCATTTTCATGAGGTCGTTGAGATTGTTGAAAATGCCGAGTTTGCTCTTGTCGTCTATGGCCTGCTGCACCTCAAGAGGAGGCGTAATTGCGTTGATGTACAGGCTTGGCAGATCGAGTCCAAAATGCGCAAAGTCTTCCTGCAGCTGTTTCTTAAGGCCTTCTGCGACCTGGTCGTAGGTGCCGGGCAAGTTGACCATGGTGTCGAGATGTTCACCAAGGTAGTCGTTGAACCTCGAAACAATAATGCTGCTGAAATAATCCGACAGATCTTCCGTTGAGAAGCCGCCCACGGTTCCCAGCATGGAGTTGATAAACAAGAGCGGTTGAACTATACGCACGTTGAACATTCCGTGGGCGCGCAGACGAATGAGGCCGAGCTGACTATCCTTGAACGCAACGGGGTCTTTTGTACCCCATTTCTGGTTTGTGAATGTCTTGACGTTAAGGATGTACACTTCGGCGCGCAACGGGCTTGTAAACCCCCACGGGATGCTCATGATTTTGTTGAGGATGGGGATATTGGCGGTTTGCAGGGTATGTCTCCCTGGGCCAAATACGTGGATTGCCTTGCCGTTATAGAAAAAAACTCCAACCTGGCTCTCGCGGATCACCAATTGCGCCCCGAACTTGATTTCTCCCGACCCTGTTTCGGGAATGCGCTGCATCATGCGATCACCCGTGGGGTCAAGCCACTCGATGACCTCGAGAAACACAACGTTATTGGTGCCCATGCCTACTCCTTTTGGGTGCGGCGTGTGCCGCACTCGCAAACGATCTACCCTTTCTTGGTTCCGTGATTACATGATACGGTAATTACTGGAGAAGTGCAATGGTCAAAAGCAAAAGTGAGGTTGCCGTCCGCAGCTTGGCGGAACGGCAACCTCGTACTAGTCTGGTCTGTTGATGGACCGCATAAGGAATTTGTGGTTGAGCCACACATAGAATTGGAAAAGAAGGAAGATAAAGATGAGTGCGACAACGATCCCGATTATGATAAAAACAGTGCGATGTTTCGCAAAGCCGGAGGGTACTTTTTTGCCGCCCGATGGAGTCTGAACGGCCGAAACCGGCGCAGGGCCTGGAGCAACCGCGGAGGTGTCCCTTTGCACCGACGCGGCAAGCGTTTCGGCAACGTGTGCCGCCGGGGATGGTCGCTCGGTAAGGAGGGAAATCTTCTCAACACCGGGAACGTTGAGTGCCTCCTCGACAAACGCGGACTCGTTTTTCCACTTGTTCGAGTAAAGGCTCTTCTGACCGATGCGGACCAAGAACGGTTCCATAGTTTCGTTGGACAATTTGTGGAAACAGTCCCATATATCAATTTTTGCCGCGATCACGCCCCCAAAACGTTTCTTGACAACAATCGGTTCACTCCAGATCACGTAGTATCTGCCGTTATCTTCCGCAAACCCGCAGAAGGCTTTCTTGCTCTTTGCGACCGTCGTGTACCATTCCACATCACCAACCTTCCGCTTCACCTTTCTTTGAGGCACCTCTCCCCGAATGACTTCGTTGAGTACCATTCCTCGAGCATTAACCCGCGCAAGATAAGCAAGGGGTTGATGTTTTTTGAGGGACGTGACGAACATCCTGTTCACCGGACTCGTCCGAGGATTCCCAAGAGCCCGATTCAAGGCAAGCCTGTCGAAATCCTTCTTCAAGACGGCGAAGTAGTTGTCGGCCGTTTCCTGTATGGACTCGGAAAAACATGGGACAGCAAGACAAAGAAACAGGGCGACCCCCAGCATTCCTTGAAGCCTCACCGAGCCGGGACCTTCTGCACGCGGCATGATGCCCTCCTTCTTGGAAAAAGGACTTATTCCTGAATAATAAATAGTAAATGGGGTGAAAAGATGAAAATAACTATTTCAAAACATTTTTCTGTGGCTGAAGGTGCGAAGTGGAACCGCAGTCTGGCACGGCGACCGGAATGCACCTCAGCGTAACCTCCGGGTTTGGTGACCCGAATGTTACGCCGGGCAAACACACGACCGGAATTGCCTTACAGCGCCGGTGTTATTTTGATTTTGAGACAAACGGGAATCAAAGGCCGGCTCTTTTCGGCGTTCCCAATTGACCGGTGGATGTTCCAGGGTAAAGTTGACTTATGAGCGTCTGAGCGGCGCTCCAGTTTCTTCCATAATTATTGTACGCGGGATCCGCGGAAAGGGAATCAAGAACAATTGATTTCTTCGCCGTGCCGAGATTCGGCCACTCCTGGTCGTTGCTTCCGCCCGCGAATGCCACCCAATCCATTACCGTGTCTCCACCCGCCCTGGAACGAAGGGAAAGCCAGTTTCCGCCCGATGACAGATCGAGCGCAGAGGAAACGGAGCTGAAAACATCCGCCCAGGGCAGGCTTCTCCTGCCGATCACAAAGAAGGCCTTTGGCCCGATTGAAACAACTCCATATGGGCGGCACGTACCGTCGATTTCTACAAACAGGGAATCGTTGTAGGTTGCACCGGCGGGATTGTAAACCTCAACGTATTCCGAATCGTTCGCATTATACATTATCTCCGAAATGATGAGGCGGCCGGTTTCAAAGGCGATTGTGTTCTGGCTGCCTACGCTTCCCGACACCACCGTTATTCCCGGCATTTGAGCGGTCACGGAAATAGTCGCACCCGTTGTCACCCTGTAGAAACTGCCGGACACGCTCGTGTCCTGCAAAACGGAAAAAACAAGCCAGAGTGCGGACCTGTACACAACAGTTCCGGCCGTATCCGTTCCTTCGATTACCAGGGAATCGCTTGTCTTATCGGGCACGTCATCGATACTCAAGTAGAGTTTTGTCGACCTGTTTGCGCAAGATGAAAGTCCGTCGAATGAAGCACAAACACTCAAAACGCTGGTGGGTATGTTGGAAAGGTCTATGTAAATGGATCCCAGGACTGGAACCAACGTGAAATCCAGCGTTTTTACTTCTGAAGGTGAAATGTCGACAACTTGCGGTGTTGTAGTATGAATGACGAGGTTATTCTTTGTTTTCGTAAAGACGGTGAACGCCCGTTTTTTTCCGGCAGGAACGTTTTCCACAGACGCGGAAATGTATGGATCGGAAGGACTGAACTTGAATGAAAGCATCATGGTGTCCATGTCGTTTCCGGTTATCATTACCACGAGGCTGTCCCAGGTTGTTTCCTCAGTCGCCTGCGTCTTTGCCAGGACATTCTGCGTTTGCGTCTTAGCAAGCGAGGCCCAGATTTCAGCACTTCCGGTTTTGGATTTTGAATAACCGGAGGGGTTGTTGGCGCACGAGGACAAAACCAGTAATGCACCTGCCGCGAATCCCGCCACCCATTGCTTCTTCATGAAGGACTCTCCTTTGTTATAATGATGGTTTTCCATCGCACGATTTCGGTGGGAGATTGCATATAATGTGCCAATGACTAGGTGAAGCTGTAACCTCTTATCGGATAAAACAATTTCTGATAGTCAGCAATTTTACGGCATAAAGCCAGGTCGCAAAACAGGTGTGACGGCCGTCACATTTCCAGGCCACAGAAGCATTTCTGCGACAGTACAGTAAGGAAAGGCAAGATTAGATGCTCTAAGAACAGCAGGGGAAAAACCAGAGCCAAAGCATTAAAATTGTTAGAATGGGCTGATCCGCGGCGGCTACGGAAACAAGGCTATCCGTGCCGTCCCGGGACTTCCGTTGGCAGATGATACTCTGACCACAAATACTCCACTCGTTCCAAGTGGTTGGTCCAAGACGCAAAGGGCTGTTTTTGAATCTTTCATTCTCCAAAGGAGATTTCGCACAAGCCGGCCGTCCACCGTGAAGATGCCGATCCCGGTGGGCGGCCATGAACCGGCGGGGCAATCGACAATGACTGCGCGCCTAAAGCCGCCGAGGGCATTTTGAATGACAACCCTGGAGGATGAGGCCGTCTGAAACATGGGCGCGGAAACGACCGGCTCACCGCTCCCTTCTTTTGAGAGAAGCGTGATTTCCGAATCGGACATTGCGCGATTGTAAAGCCTGATATCGTCGATGAGCCCGCAAAAGCACTTTGCGGCCGTAAAAACGTCCGTCCCGAAATAGGTGGTCCTGTTGTTGGTGGACAACTTCGCATCCGGGATCGATGCGGTTACCTGCCCGGCAGGCACTCCGTCCACAAAGAACGCAAGAATTGGTTTTTCCCATTCTACGGCCGCACAGTGCCATCCCGTGTCGTACTCGACAAAGGGCAAGACCAAGAGTTCGGTATCCGTGTTGTTGCTCACGATCGCGACCGCTTCCAGACGGCGGCACGGCTTCCCGAGTGAATCCGTGCTATTCGCGATAGTGAGCGATACTTCGCGTCTCTCGCCGGTGTTGGACAGCTCGTAGGCGTCCCAGAGGTAGCGCGGATCGGCAGTGATTTTTGAGCACGCATCCGCGTCGTACCAGCCGGAAATAACCGCGCTGTCGCGAGGCAGGTTGAAGGAGGACTTGTTCGGAATAAGGATAAAATCGTCCACTCCGTCAAGATTGCAGGCCAGCCCGCTCCCATTCCTGCCGGCAACAAAGGGAGTAGGGTTTGTTACAAAAAGTTTGCCGTCATTGAGTGCATGACCCGTAGAGTCGTTGGCATTGCCGTTGAACGGATACCATGCTGCAAGTCCTGCGGTCGGTACCTGAGCAACCGACACGGCAACGGCAAACATGCAAAAGAGGGAATACTTGATTACGTGTCTCATCTAGGTTCCAAATATAAGAAAACCGGGCTGTTTTTTCCTGAAAATAGAAGCAGGGGCAAACCTTGAGGCGCCCCTGCAATCGATCTCGCGACCGTGAACCGGTGTGCAGTACTACACTATGCCTTGCCGCCTTCTTTTCCTTCTGCCCACGAATCGGAAGCCTGAAGGTTGCCGTCGAGAAATGTCCAGGTGATCTTGCGGTACCGCAGGCTCACATCTTCCATGTGCGTATAGCGCTCTTTGGTGGGATCTTTCACATGGGGCATGATTGCCTTGACCGAGCAGACCTTGACGCCCTCCAGCTTGTGGTTAAAATATTCCTTTTCGCTGCCGGTGTCATCGATGTTGTACCACTTGAACTCCGCGGTCTTGAAAGTCTCTCCCTCGCACACCGCCTTGTACAGGTACGGTGAGGACGCGTCGAAAGCCTTGACAAACGTCAAAGATTCGTGCTTGCGGGTTCCGGTGAGGCGTCCGGTATCCGGATCGGTGGGAATCCGGACTTCGTGATGGAATTCGAGCACCTCAATGCTGCCCTCGCGGTGGGCAACGTCGACTGAGCCTTTTACGTCGGCCCCTGTTTCATTTTTGATCCACAAATATGCTGCAATTGGCATACAAGACTCCTTTCACATTGTAAAGTTTAAGCGGTAGTGTACTTTCGGCCACCGAGAAAAATATACAAACACACGCGCTGCCCGTTTGTGACGTACGTCACAAACGGGCATTTTTCTTTTATTTCCCTTTCGGCATCTGGGACACAAGCGACAGGTTGATGTCGATGCCTTCGATTTGGAAATGCGGCATGACCGAGAGGCTTACCCTGAAAAATCCGGGGTTGTCCTCGATTTCATTCACCGTGACTTCCGCGGCCTTGAGCGGATGCGTTGAAATCAGGTCCGGACCCGGGTCGTTCATTTCGGTGACAAGGCCCTTTATCCATCCGTTGAGTTCGTTCTGGAGCACGACTTTGTTCTTGGTAGACCCGATGTTCTCCCTCTGGATTACTTTGAGATAGTGTGCAATCCTTGATATAAGGAAAATGTACGGAAGGCGCGAATTGATGCGCATATTCGCGGTTATCATCGGGTTGTCGTATTCGGCGGGCTTCTGGGTCGAGTTCGCCGAGAAGAAGCAGGCGTAATTCCGGTTCTTGTAGAACGAGAGCGGTATGAATCCTTCCTGGGCAAACTCGAATTCCCTGGTCTCGGGAATAAGGATTTCCGTCGGAATCTTCATCTGTTTGCCTTTTCCCACATCGTAAATATGAACAGGCAGGTCTTCCACTTTTCCGCCGGCCTCGGGTCCGCGAATCTGGACGCACCACCCGTTTTCTACATAGGACCGTACCATGTTGGCGGCAAACGCAAAGGTCGAGTTGCCCCACAGATACTTATCGTGGTCCGTTCCCCTCACGTTCTCGGTGTAGTTGAATTCCTTCACCGGCTGCGTATCCGGGCCGTAGGGAAGGCGAAGCATAAACCGGGGAAGCATGAGGCCGACGTAACGTGCGTCTTCGGTCTGGCGGAAAGAATTCCATTTGAGAAACTCGGACCGCTCCATGTAGTTATGCAGGTCCTCGATCTTGGTAAGGTCGTGAATGGTTTCCTTGCCGAAAAATTTCGGGCTCGCAGTTCCCAGAAACGGGCAATGGCATGCCGCGGAAACTTTTGAAACGCTTTGCAGCAGCGTGATGTCCGATGGGCCGCTGTCGAATTCAAAGTTAGACACAATCGAACCGTACGGCTCGCCGCCGGGCGTATCATATTCGCTCACGTACACATGCTTGTAAAGACCCGACTGGATGGTTTCCGGCGCGTCTTCGAAGTCCTCGGCGAGGTCGTCCTTTGATACGTCGAGAATATCAAGTTTCGCATTCTTCTTGAAATCGATTCGGTCCACAAGGAACTTGAGGCTCCGCCACGAGGCTTCCATCTTCTGAAAATTGGCGTGATGCATGATCTCGTCGAGCTGGAGCGACAGCTTCCTGTCGATTTCGCCGATGTGATGGTCCAGCATCGCCTTGTCGATCTTGTCGACGTTCTGGGTGGTTGCCGCCACGCCGTCCACAAACACTGCGAGCGCCGCACTTATGCGCTCGTTGGCGTCACTGTCGGCGAGTACTTCGGTGTTCTTGTACTCCGATATATCAACTTTCTTCTTCGGAATCGAAAGGTTCATTGTCTGATAGATGTATTCGAGGCCGTGGGCGTCCTGCGCCTGCTTTCCGGCTGCTTCTTTTTCTTGTTCTGCCATAAGTGTATACTCCTCGTTTTAGTGTGAACGATTGCTACGCAAGGAGGCGGCGCCTCACTTCTGTTCCTCCGCCACGACCTTCTTGAGCTCCTCCTGCAGGGATTTCATTGCCTCAGGGTTCTTGATGATTTCCTCAAGGCGCTTGCGGAATTCCCTGTTATCGAGCAGGTTGGATTTCAGGTCCTTAAGCAGATTTCTTGCGGCAAGCAGCTTGGACAGCGCGGGGATGCTCTTGGCGACGTTTTCCGGTTTGAACGAATCCATGTTTTTCACGTTCAGGTCAACTTTCAGGTCTCCTGTGCCGGTAAGTTTGTTTTCAACATTGTAGTTGAGCTTCAGGTCCATGCTTTCCATGACCTGGGTGAAGTTTTCCTTGTTGATGCTTATCTTTTCGCGGTCGGAGACCCGATCGCTGTGCTTCTGAAAGGAGAAGTCGCCGACGACAAGCGTTTTGAGGGGCAATTCGATTTTCTTCTTCGCGTTGCCCTTGCCGACATCAAGCTTAAGGTTAATTCGGGCAGGGGGAATTTCATTTTGAAAACTGCCGGCCATAGGAACCTACCTTTCTGAGAGGTGATTATTACCTGATTCCGTGAGATAAGGTTATTAAAAACAAATTGACGGCGTTGACAAGAACGAATATGGTTGCTAAGGCTTCTTGATAAGTTGTTGCCGGGGTGATTCCACTATGATTTGCGCTTCTGACCCCATGGTTGACAAATACACTCAACGTGTCGGTGGCGACGTTTGTTTGGTTACGGGTCTATTTCCGTTTATTGCTCTCCTTAGGTCAGCCATCCGTGGCGAACGCCAGATACGTTTGCGTCCACGCTATGCGGAGTTGATTCCGCCGCGACAGGGCAAGCATCAACCGGCGGGCATGCGTTATCACGCGTGCTGCTATGTACATAAGATCCTGAATGACCTTCCGCAATCTCCGGCGTGCAACTTTCTTACGCGGCACGTACCCCTTGTCGATTCCAACTTGGCCGCAGAGCCGCAGCATGTTGAACGCAAGAACCGCCAACGTCAACACCAATGCGTTGGTCGTGAACTTCCCGCTGGGAAGCCGCTCCAGCGCCATATCACTCTTCAGCTCCGAGTGAAACTGCTCGCTGGTGCCATGATCCCGGTACGCTGCAATAACGTCGTCCGGGCCGGCGTTGCGTCTGCTCAGGCTCGTCCACCACGTGTGAACCTCTACATCCGGCAGCAGCAAGGCGTTTCCGTCGCGGTCGATTGTCCGTTCGATCACCTCGAACACAACGCGCATGTTTTCGCCGTTTCTTTCCCGTATTGTCTCACCAACGTACACGGTCTTGCCTTCACGAGGATGACGCCAGTCACCGAGCGCTTGAGCATCCACGAGCCATTCGTCAATAGATTCCCTGCGTATGTTCCGTTTGATTATGTAATCGACCTTTTCCTTGCGGCAGACTCGCATGTTTTCAATATCGTCATGTCCGGCATCAAGACGCACAAGGATCGAACGATCCGTTATTTTTCGAGCAAGGGCTATGGTCTTGCGCAGAAACTCCGGAGTTCCTTCCTGGCAATGTTGTTTCCCTTCGCGCAACTCCGCGTTCAGCAGGTAGCCTTCCACGCCTATGTAGGCAAGCATCGGAGAATATCCCTCGAACAACTTGTACGTGCAGCTTACGCCTTCCTTATGAGAACCACTGTTGTCAAAAGGAGATACGTCAGCGTCAATCGGAATATACGGTCCAAAGCAGGCGGTGAGCCGTGGCGCTGCTTTTTTCAACAGGGACGCCGAAGCGGAAAGGACTGCGTTTTGAACGGTCAGGCCCGTTTCGTCCATTCGCTGCCGCAGTGTAGCCTCGGAAGGAACCGCTTTCAATCCAAGCATCTCCTGAAAATAGTCGTCTTCACGAAACTGCTCGACCCCGTCAAAGTCTGGTTTGGCAAGACACAAAAGCCCCGTCATGGTCAGCAGCGCGTCCGCGGTGCTTATACTCCCGCTCTTCTTGTCCGGAGTAACCTGCGAAACACGCTCGCGCAAACCGGATCGCTCCGCAAGCATCCCGATCATTGCCATTCCACCATGGCTGGTCAGAAACTCGTCCGTCTCCGTGATTATCAACTTTCTCGGCTTTGGCATGACACCTTCCGGGTGAATAATGTGAACTGCCATTTAGTCAAGCACCATTCACCCTTAATCTACACGAAAAATCATCAAAATGCCAAAGTTTTTCTCACGGATTTAGGTATGAGTTAAGCGAAAATGCCTTTTTGGGATCTATTTGACTGATCTTGCTTACGATTGCGTTCTGTTTCTCGGTCATGCTCGCTTGAAGCGGAGGGGGTTTGTTCGCCCGTGCCGCTTTGAGTACCTTTACCATGATGCCCCAGGCCTCCACCGAAAGATCGGGGTCCCACTTGTCGAGGTGGTACAGCTGTATCTTGTCCGAAAGCGAGTCAAGAATCGACAGGGCAATGTCGGGCTGCTTGACCGACATGAGCAGCGTGCACACGAGAATGGAGCGACGGAAGTTGTCCCGCTCGTTTGACGAATTGCGAATTGCATTCTGCAACAAATCAAGCGCGGCCTCGGTTTTACCCGACGAGGCAAGCTGCGTAACCTCCCGTTTCTCGTTCTCCACTTTGTCACCTGATTCTGCCGAGTCCTTTTTCGAGGCGGCCTCCTCATGGGAGAAGACCGGCATCACGACCTTTACAATCCAATCCCTGGTGGCGTCATCGCAAAAGGGGAAGCCGTCGGAGAAAGACAGCGCGGTGATGCCGGGCAACCGCTTTACAAAAAGGCCGGTTTCAGCCACGATGGCCTGCTCCACCGGTTTGTACGGTTCGCCGAGGCCCTGGCATGCCTGAGCCGCCACGCGCTGAAGGCCAAGCCACAGGTGATTGGCCCCTGCCGTGAACGCGACCTCTTCTTTGTCAAGTGCCGCCTTAAATTCCTTGTTTGCAATCAGCGTGTTCAGCGAAGCGACCAAGTCCGCCGCGGGCGGGGCAAGCTGGGTCTTGCCGTTTTCACTCGGGGGCTCTTTTTCGAAGATGTCCCACCGGATGGAGCGGATGAGACGGAACCCCATCGGCCTCTGCGGTTCTTTCTCAATAAGAAAGTACGCCGCCTTACGGGCGATGGCCTGGGCCTGCTTTGGCGTATCCATCGGATCGCCCGCGGTCTGGCCGGCTGCGGCAGAGCCCGGTGCGGCATCCGCCTTGGGTTTCGGTTTGCACGACTTTTCCCAGTTTTGTACCGCCGTGTAAAGCCCGGACGGGAAGGGCGAACCTTCGGGAAATTTCTCCTGCAGAATGCCCCGAAGCACGGTGAGGCCGGCCAGCAGCCTGCCGATGTGGGCATAATCGGCTTCTTCGGGTTTTTGGGACGCAATGGTTTCGTTGTACCGCGGTTCGGACAGCCACTTGAGCGCGTTCTGCTTTGCCCGGTCGCGGTCCGGAAACATCGCATCGTAGTTCTGCTTGCACAGTGCGGCGAACCCTTCAAAAATATCCGCGAACGGTTCCCATTTTCCATCGCGAAGATACACGAGACTCAGGAAACAGAGCAGCCTCATGTCCTTGGATTTTTCCGCAAGGAGTTTTCTGCACGACGAATCAACAAGCGCGTAATCGATGCTGCCGATCTTCCCAATTTCGGTTTTGCACGCGTCAAAATCGGCATCGTAGTTGATGTTGACGCCCATCGGGGCATCGCCGGGAATGGGCTTTACTATAATGTCAAGAAGCTCGGAAATGGCATTTCCCCTTGGATACTGGTATCGGATCGCTGCCAAACACAAAACTAAAATATAGTAATCGCACTATGGCACAATAGTCTTTTCGATGACAAATGACCGGGCGCAGCAGGCCTGCTGCAAGATAAATCATTCGGCGCCTCCGTGATGTGACGGCCATCACACGCGCTAGTGCCGCATCGAAAGAAGAATGGCAACCTTCGTGTTGTGGTCGACCGCGGCGTTATATTGTTTCGCCGCTTCGGGGGAAGGGACCTGGATGGTGTGGATGCCTTTCACCTCAAGCACTATTACCAGAGAATCGCTGAGGTGAAACGAGCTTCTTCCAAACCCCGTACCCACGATAAGAAGCATGACGTCTTCGCGGGGGGCCTCAAGAAGGCTGCTCATCCAGTCCTTCTGTTCATCGACGCCGGCCATGTTTGTCATCGGTTTCATTGAACCGTCGAAATCGATGAACAGGTCGAAATGGGTAAGGGGAATGCGATTGTAGACGACAAGGCTGCCCGTAACAAAGCCGAACTTGTGCGGGGGGTTGACAAAGAAATAGACAATGCCGCAGATGAGGAGAGCCGACAGAATCTTGTGCTTCAGAAAAAAGGTGAACATACGCGTATCACCCCCGAAGAGGATGGACAGGAAAGGGGGCCCGAATGAGCACTGGTCGCGGGGAGACGCTGCCCGACGGTTGGCGCGAACCCTGCCGCCGGCGCCGGCAATTGGATCGGGTTCCCATCTGTCATACAATATGCATTAACCGCGAGCGTTCTCCAAGGAAAAATTCGCGAGAGGGAAAATCAAGACACGGAGGGATTTACTTGATGTTCTGAATAAACAAGGCAAGCTTTGCCCGTGACGCGGGATTTCTGAACAGTTTCCGCAGTGATCGATCCCGAATGAGCCGCACGCGTTCGCGGGTCAGTTTGAGTTCCTTGCCGATTTCTTCGAGAGTGAATTGTTTGGAGAAGTTGAGGCCGTAATACATTCGCAGTATGCGCTCTTCCCTGCTTGTAATGTTCTGCAGCACGCTGTCGATTACTTTGCCGAGTTCCCTCCGTTCGCTCTCGGTATCCTGGTTTGGATCGTCGCCGAGAATGTCCTGCAGCGTTTTCGTGGAATCGCCTTCCGAACCTTGGTTGTTGCCCACCGGTGCATCGAGCGATACGCCCCGAAGTTTGTCCATGACGTCGATGATGTCCTGCTCGTGCTCCTTGAAATCGTCCATGGAAATCGTTCCCATGTAGTCGCCGGAGTTCTTGTCGAGGGCCTTCTTGAATTTCGAAAGAAGCGCGATTTTGTTGGGAGGAATGCGCACGGTTCCCGTTTGCTCGAATAACGCTTTCTGAATCGACTGGCGTATCCACCACACTGCATAGGAAATAAACTTGACTTTGTTCTCGAGGTTGAAGCGCTTTGCGGCTTTTAACAGACCGATATTGCCTTCGTTAATAAGCTCGAGGAAACTCAGGCCTCTGCCCCGGTACCGCCTGGCGACACTCACGACAAACCTGAGGTTGCTCGTAATGAGAACGGTTATTGCGTTATGGTCGCTCTTTTGAACGCAACGAATAACCTCGCGCTCTTCGTCTTCGGATAGAATCCGATAACGGTTGATGTCCCTAAAGTAGAGGGTTTCGGTTCTTGTCGGCATAGAGATAAGCCATTATGAATAAAGCGATCCACCCTTTATTAATTATACCATATCCGAAGAGAAAGGTCATCAGGTTAAACGATTAATCTACCTAAAAAATGTCCCGGTTTCTGATCGCTCTCGAATTTGGCACACACTACTATTACTCGCAAGCTCGCCGCTTGTTTTCGATAAAATTATATCAGCGCGCAGCTAGGGTAAGATATTTTTTGAGGGTTGACTGATCACCACAATTCCGGAATCGCTCACGGTAAAGCGCTTCCGGTCTTCATCCAGATCGAACCCGATCCGGTCCCCAGGCATTATCTGGACGCCGCGATCGATGATGGTGCGCCGGATATGCGCCTTTTCGCTGATCTGCACATCCGGGAAAATGATGGAGTCCTCGACGACGGCGAGACTGTGGACTCGAACCCCGCGTGACAAAACGGAACGCACTACCCTGCCGCCGCTGATGATGCAGCCCCCGCTCAGGATAGAGTCGAGAGCCTCTCCTTTGCGCCTTTCGGGCGCTTCGCCCGAGAAAACGAACTTTGCCGGCGGCGATTGTCCAGGAGCGGTGCGAATGGGCCACGCCTCGTTGTACAGATTAATCTCGGGCACGACATCGCGGAGGGTCATGTTTGCTTCGTAGTATGTGTCAAGGATTCCGACGTCCTTCCAATATACGTTTTGCTGAGGGGTTTCCCCGGAAATACGGTTATTCGAGAAGTCCCACACGTAAATCGGATAATTGGGGAAAATCTTTGGGATTACGTCCTTGCCGAAATCGTGAGAGGAACCGATGAGGGAGGCATCGTGGAACAGCTCTCGCACCAGGAATTTTCTGTTGAAAATGTAATTCCCCATGGAAATCAGAGCCATGTTCGGGTTACCGGGCAAAGGTTTGGGTTGTTCGGGCTTTTCCTCGAATCCGACCATCCGACCGTCCTGATCGACTTCGATCACGCCGAAGGCCGTGGCTTCCTCGACCGGTTTCGGGATGGCGGCTATGGTGGCCGCCGCGCCCGCATGCCGGTGAAAGTCGAGCATCTGCGAGATGTCCATTTTGTAAATGTGGTCGGCACCGAACACCGCAATATAGTCGGGGTTCTCGTCTTCGATAAGGTTGAAGTTCTGAAAAACCGCGTCGGCCGTTCCCATGTACCAGTTCTTGCCGGTGCGCATCTGCGCCGGCACCGGATCGATATACTGGCCGAGCATGCGGTTGAGGTTCCATCCCGACGTGAGGTGCTTGATAAGGGAATCCGACTTGAACTGGGTGAGGACTTTGATCTTGAAAACTCCCGAATTGATGAAGTTATTAAGTACAAAATCGACAATCCGGTATTTGCCGCCGAAATAGACAGCCGGTTTTGCCCGGTCTTTGGTAAGGGGGTGGAGCCTGGAACCTTCGCCGCCGGCCATAATCATGCCCAGAACATTCGGGTAGCCTACGGATGAGCGATAGGTGGACATGGGTTTTCCCCTCTCGTTGTAGTGTGCGGCATGTCGCCGATTTCAAAATAGTTTCTATCAGAAAAGATTGCAATAAATCAAGATCGGGGGACGCGCTGCAAACCCGTCCGGCGGCTTCCCCGCTACAGGCGGGAGTTGTTCATGTCGGGGAGGGCCTTGGGGCTAAAAGACGAGCTTGGTGAGGAAATCCCACACGGTGCTGGTCATGGGGACAAACACATTTCCTACGCCGAGGAAAATGAGGATTATCTCCATGGTGAAGACGATGCCGGAGAGCAAGAGGAAATTTGTGAGAAGGAAGATGACGCTGGTGCGGACACTTTTGTGGCGCTTGTTAAGGAAGAGCATTCCGCCGATATGCGAAAGAAACCTGGCCATGAGTTCCGCCTGATCTTCCAAGTTATTTGAATCGGGTCCGCTTTACTATGGTTACCGTGTCTCCGGGATTGATCGAATCAAATAGTTTTTCGATGACAAGCGTGCTTGATGTCGGGCCGACGTTTGCAGCACAGGCGATTGCGGTCGGCCTGTCAAAAACCGGATTGTTTCTGGAAATAACCGCAAACAAATCGCCAAGAGTAACCCCGTCCTTGGAGCCCTTATCGAGGATAAACGACTGATAGGGGTGAGGATGCTCCGTGTCTTCCACACGCTGAAACACCGTTCCCTTAATGGTAACGCCCGGATCGACAATCGTGTCGATCTGAAGGCAGGGAAAATGCGTTGTGGTGTCGACCCTGTCCCCGCTCCGAACCACATCCCAAACTTTGAAAAGCACTGCGCTTACCTTGTTGCCGCTTACGGAAAGTATGCTGGCCTTTGCAACTCTTCGCACAAGATTTACCGTTGTTCCCTGAAATTTCTCGAGCCCGTCCGAATGAAAAATGTCGACCGTATCACCCGGACGGTAGTGCGCCGATGCAAGGGGATCTATGATTACTTCGCCGTACTGTTGATACGTTTCCTCCTCGTATTTCTTTAGGAAGTCCTTTTGTTCTATTTTCTTGAGCGATGCATTCCCGGGATATACGAGGCCTTTTTCGTCCTTCTTGTCCCACAAGAACGCGATTCTTTCCAGGAAATCGTCGGTAAAATAGGATTTCCTTTGCATGGACATTCTAAACAACGTGTCGTACAAAAGGGAATTGATTTTTGACGAGTTTTTGCCTGTTGAAGATGGCGAGGAGCTTGGCTGCGCAGATTGATCGAGGGCCTGTTTCGTCTCGGAGAAGAAGTCCTGCCCGGAGGTCTCGGCAGCACCGGTACCTCCGGCTGATGGAACCGACGGCGCGGCGGAAGACTGAGAGCCGGGAGGAGTCTGATCGCTGCCACCGTGGACAACGAGGGTGTTCCCCGGGTAAATAAGGTTTGGATTGGCGATGAAACTGTTCTGGTGCCAGAGCTGCGGCCACCGGAACGGGTCGCCAAGGAACTTGAAGGCGAGGTCCCAAAGGGTATCACCTTTCCTGATTACATAGCTCTGGTCACCGGTTTGACCTGCTGTGATTGACAGAAGGATAAAAACCGATATAACCGCGAGTAAGCGTTTTCTGGTCAGAAAAACGTCCTTTTTGGATACCACAGGCCGCAAACCCAACCGGACTGCAGAGCCGATTTCCGCAGATTGGAGCGGGGTTTCAATTTTCCCATTATTGTGCCCTGGCGGTGCTCCGCCAATCATAATATATTTTATGCTCTTAATCAGTCAATACAAAGTGAACCAGGTCCGGAGAAAAAGATGAAAGAGAAAACGCGCCCGCGAAATGCAAAGCTCCGTGAAACCGCCGGCGGTGTTACTACGGCACGAGGATTTTCAGCGGCAGCGATCGGGGCGGGCATCAAGTCGTCGAAGGAGCCGGACTGCGGCTTGTTGCTCAGTTCCGCTCCTTGCAGCGCAGGTGGAGCATTCACAACAAACGCTGTACGGGCTTCCTCGGTGGACTGGTGCGAGGGCATTCTGCCAAGTTCACTCGTGCGGGCGGTATTCGTGAACAGCGGGAATGCAAATGCCTGTACCGGCGTTCGCGGCGAAAAAGACACAAAAAGAATTGCATCGCTTGTGGGATCACTGGCAGGCTCAACTCCGCAATCGGTGCTCGTCGCCTCAACCGGCGTCATCGGCCGCTTTCTCCCTTTGCACAGCATCGAAAAGAAAATTCCGCTTCTTTACAAGGCAACCGACGGCTCGCCGGGCGGCGGGTCCGCGTTTGCAGGCGCGATTCTTACCACCGACACAAAGAAGAAAGAAGTCGCCGTTTCTGTGGAAACGAAGACCGGATGTTACCTTATCGGCGGCTGCGCAAAAGGATCGGGCATGATACATCCCAACATGGCCACCATGCTCTGCTTTATTACCACGGATGCAGGCGTCGATCCGGTCCTGCTTAATTCAATTGTCAAGAATGTTGTCGACAGGACGTTCAATAATCTGACCATTGACGGTGACACCTCCACCAACGACATGGTTCTGGTGCTGGCAAACGGCATGTCGGGAATACGCGTGACGGGCGCGGCCGAAGCCGACCTGTTTCAGGAAGGTTTGCGCGTGGTGTGCGACGCGCTCTGCAGGAAAATCGCCGAAGACGGCGAGGGAGCGACGAAACGCGTGGAGATTCGCGTATGTGGAGGAAGCACCTACCGAGACGCGAAATCGGCCGCGAAGGCGATTGCAAATTCCAATCTTGTGAAAACGGCCCTGTTCGGCAACGATCCAAACTGGGGACGCATCCTGTGCGCCGTGGGGTACTCCGGGGCATCATTTTCAAAGGAACATCTTGTTCTTTCGCTCTGCGGAAAGCGGTTGTTCGCAAAGGGCAGACCTCTGCAGTTTGCGGCAAAGGAGCTCAGCAGGAAGATGAAGGCGCGCGTGGTTACCATTGACGTGGATCTCGGCATGGGAAAGGAATGCGCAGTGGCACACACCTGTGACCTGACATACGATTACATCAGGATCAATGCTGAATACCATACCTAGCATCGGCCGCCCGGACAATTTTGGACGCACTGACGCATCTTGATTGACGCGGTTCCAGGGACGCTGGAAAACCATGTTCCCGAACTTTTCTCTTTTCGCATTTTTTCCCAGAAAACATATTACTCTTCTCATCGTTTCGATGTAACAGACAAGGAACCGTCATGCTTGCCAAGCTCCGATCCATGTCGGTCATAGGCATCGACGCATTTGAAATCGGCATCGAGGCCGACATCACGGAGATGCTCCCGAGTTTCACCATTGTAGGCCTTCCCGACGGCGCCGTACGGGAGAGCCGCGAACGGGTGATGTCGGCCATCAAGAACTGCGGCTTCGAATTCCCCAGCCGCAAGGTGACGATCAACATGGCTCCCGCAGATGTCAAGAAAGAAGGCTCGGCCTTCGACCTGCCTATCGCCATCGGGCTTCTCATGGCCTCAAATCAGGTGGACATCACCTCGACGCAGGATTACATGGTAGTGGGCGAGTTGTCGCTTGACGGATCGGTACGGCAGGTGAAGGGCATGCTGTCGATGGCCATTTGCGCGCGCGAACTCGGCATCAAGGGCATGATCGTCCCTCAGCAGAACGCCGAGGAAGCGGCCGTGGCCGAGGGTCTCGACATTTTCCCGGTATCCAGCTTGTCGGCCGCGCTTGAATTTCTTGCCGGCGGCCGAACCATAGAACCCTTCCGGATAGATCTGAAAGACCTGTTCAACCGATCCCGCGAGTACGCGATCGATTTTCGTGACGTCAAGGGCCAGGAACATGTCAAGCGCGCCTTGCTCGTTGCCGCGTCCGGCGGCCACAACATCATTATGGTTGGAAGCCCGGGAACGGGGAAAACAATGCTGTCCCGGCGGCTGCCCACCATATTGCCCGATCTTACCCTTGATGAGGCGCTGGAGACGACGAAAATCCATTCCGTGGCGGGTATGCTTGATCGCAACACCCCGCTTCTGGCCACCCGGCCGTTTCGCTCGCCGCACCACACCATATCCGATGCGGGCCTCATCGGCGGCGGATCGTACCCGCGTCCGGGCGAAGTGAGCCTGTCTCACCACGGCGTTCTGTTCCTCGACGAATTACCGGAATTCACGAAGAATGTCCTGGAGAACCCCCGACAGCCGACCTCTGTGTGGAATTAAGATCCGCAAAATTGCCTGTTTCCGAGTAAAAACCTCGATTTTCAAAAGAGATCGCTATTGGGACTGTAGGCGAATCCCCTCTTCTAGAGCCGCTAAAACCCTTGGAATCTCGGTGAAAACTCTTAAGAATCGAGAAAGAAGAGGATTCTACCCTCCGCGCAAAAGGCATCCACATAGCTACTACCGGTATTATTCGCCGGAGGAAATCGAGGAGCTGAAGAAAATCAATAGGAAAAACAAAACCGCAATAAAAACGAGAAGGCATTTAACAAGATGAACAAGGTAACCGTTGGTTTATCCAACCTATTTCCCTTCATAACGAGTTGGAAGGGCAATGTCAAATCTCCTGGCAATTTCACGGGCTGTTTTTCCCGCTGGCACTGGTGTATATTGCTTGAATACCTCATTCTTACCATAATCTATTAAGAACGTAATAGATAATGAAAGTGAACCTGCTGCACATCCTCCAATAATAGTAAGAATTATTTTAATAAAATTGGATTTGATCCATTTCAGGAATGATTTGCTACCCTTTGGCATACTTCGCTTGACTTGTCCTCGGTGAGACCCAGGGACTTCAATGTAGGATCGGAAACCTCCAGACTAGGACGGGGGGTTTTCGGCGGTCTCCCACCCTTTGCTAGGGGGGTTTTCGTGAGCAATTTGCCCAACCTATCCTCGGCATCCACAAAGAGCGCGTGGGCTTTTTTCTTAATCTTTTCACTTTGGTTTTTGATCTTTGCCCAATCCTTTACAACTAAAGCAATGTCCATCAACTTTTTTGCCTTGACAATCGTGGTTGCCTCGGCCAAAAGCCTGTCCGCCTGTTCCAACAGGGCCACGGCCGAGGTGTCCTTGCCGATGACGGCCAACTCTTTTCCAACCGGTTTCTTCACCATAGAACTTTACCCCCTACAGATTAAGAAGTTTTTGCCGGGTGTGCGCGTGCGTGAGTTTTCCCCCTCGGCTATACACAATAATACTGCATGGGGAAAGAATTTTCTGGGCGCGGGGAATAATTCCGGAGATAGGGTAATACTAAATAAACATTTCGAATTTGCTTCTACCGAGTCTTGATACAAATTTGTGCTATTTTCGGTTGGTTTTTATGGATGTAGCGTAAGGGTAAAATCAGGAATACTAAATAATCATTTCCATATCTTGTTGCCCTAACGAGCGTGTTGAGCGCCGGTACGACAGCATTACGATTTCGACCGGTCATGCTCCAACACGGTCACTACGCTGCCAGATTGAAAAAATGATAAAGGGATTGGTTAAAGGTGCTTATTGCTGATACTCTTTTCTTTCGGTCACGGGTTCCCGATTGCAAAAAGCGCGAAAGTTCATAGTTTGATCCGTATTTTCTTAAAGGCCAATGGCATAGATCCTGCGCGGCCATATTCCATCCGTAGTGCCCTGATTCTTCCGGTAGCAGAAGCATATGGCACCACCGCGAGCCGTTTCGCGGCCCCGGCGCTCTGCTGACCTATCAATGCCTCTGCAACTACGACTGCGTCCGAATCCGGCGGCACGAAAATGTCCGGCGTAATACCGACAAGGTCGTACGAAGCGCCGGTGACGGGCCTCAACAGCGCAAAAGTTACCTTTGCAAGAGCGGAATCTGGCGTTGTGCTGAGGACCTGGCCCCGCGCCTTCCCGAATGTCCTGGTTCCCATTGTCTTGATGTCCGGCCTGTTGCTCATGAGACACGAGGTGAGAATTTCGGCGGCGCTCGCAGTATTGCTGTCAACAAGCTCCACGAATTTTCTGGAAAGCACGGCGCCCTGAAACGACGAAATCAGCTCGGTATCGACAAGGGAAATGGTATATCGTATCGTGTCCAGCAGATTCTCGTGGATCCGGATGATGGGCGTGTTGTCGGGCACGAACCGGCCGCACACATTGACGCATTGGTCAAGATCGCCGCCGGGATTGCCGCGCAGGTCAAGAATAGTGTACGGCGCCCATCTCGTTTCCGCGAGAGCGCTGTCCAGTTCCTCGGTCGTTCCGCCCGGCATGTCGGTCTGTGAAAGAAAGATCGAAAGGTAGATATAGGCGGTGGTCGAATCAAGTGAGTCGGTAAACACCGATGGCGCGAGAAATGTGCCGAGCGTGACGGTAATCGTAACCGGCCCGCCTGCCCGCAGGATATGGAGTCTCTTCTTGTCCCCGATGTTTCCGCCGGCAACGTCGGATAAAGTATCATAGCTGACGCCCGCGACCGAAACGCCGTTTATAGAGTCTATGGTGTCGCCCTTCATGAGCCCGGCGGCTTGTGCCGGAGAGTTTGGGAAAACATTCATGATCTCGTACCCGTTTTTAACAGAATCCAGCAGAATGCCCATGCCTGGAGTCTCGGTTGTCAGGGAATTCAGGTAAAGTTTCGCGCTATCCGGCGGAAAATACAAGGTCCAACGCTCCCTAACGGACTGATACAGCGCCTCAGGCGAGGCAAAACCGAACGTATCTTTTGGAAGGCTGTCCGGGAAAATAAAAAAACCATAGAGAAATTCCGCGGCATAGAGGTATTCCTGGTTATTTCGCTCGGACTGGATCGACTGCGGGTTACTGTGCGGCGAGCAACCGACGCGCAATAAGAAGAGCAAGGACGCAATAATCAACAAGGGGATTCTTCGATTTTTCATGTTGTCAGCTTTTTGTTTTAGGTTAAGCCTATTTTGGCCTCAGGGAAGAACAAACATTTTCTGAGCCTGTTTTTTCATTCCTTTTGTTATTGGGTCCTCATATCCGATACGAGCAAAGTAGACTCCGGGAGACACCGTGGTCCCGCTGGTGCTGCATAACCGCCAATCGAAACCGTTCGCAGACTCTCCAACCGCCCTTGGCTGATCATTACGCCCATACACGTCATGGGCGATGAGCGTGCCGTCAATGGAGTAAATCCATAATTCGAGAAGGCTCTTGCCCCTGAAAGAGATGCTGCTGTTCCTTTTGAGGTGGGCCGGATTGGGAAAGACGGCCACGGCGCTCAGCGAATCCACCCAAGACGCTGATGAATGAAAAACCGCATAGATTCCTGGCTGGACGACCTGTGCCGTGGCATACAAGGACTTATTGACATACGATATGGTACCGCCCGCATTGACCCATGCGGAACCGGTCCACACGTACAATCCCAGAGTCGTGACTGCCGGTGTGTCACTTGCCGGGCAATTGATGGTAAGCCCGATTGACGCACCAGTGGACCACGTCGCGGGGTAAGAAATATCAAACAGACTGCTCAGGGGAGACAGTTGGTTGCCGGCAGCGGCGGCAATCAGGGAATCATTCGTAATCACCGTTATAGCAAAAGAACAACGTAAATCCGTCAGCGCTTTCAGCGAAATCGTGGCGGTGTCGGAAGATGTCACCGACGTAAAAACATGTTGATATCCGGCCGCATAGGTAACCGGACATGTTTGGAACGAAATCGCCGCGTTGTGGTCTGCCGAGATGTCGCCGTTGGAGACAATGAAAAGCGCATCCGTCAGTGAATTCCATGAAGGAATTTCGAGCGAAGCAATGGTGTTGCTTGCGAACGCAAAGTGCACGATGGAATCCGTCCCGTTGGGTCGTTCCAGGATGCAGGATGCAGACCAGGTTGGATAATTGACGGACAAGGCCGGAGGGTCCCCCTTGAAGCTGACTTCGAGGGTGTCGCCCTGAATTTGGGATGGTTCAAAAGCAAAGACCTGCATGCCGTATGGATTGACCAGTTTGGTTATTTGTTGAGTTGGATCAAGAGCATCATAGGTGAAATTCCATTCGGAAAGCAGTGGAGCGTCCTGTATGAAAAGCCCGGGAACGGCGCGAGCACCCGTAAAATAGCTTTGCGTGCCAAAGGCGTTAAGGACATCGACCCAATTCTTCCCGACGGCTGAAGACTCAGCACGGAGAATCTTGTAAAAATTACCCAGGGTATCGTAATTGCTAAAGAAGACATGCCTGATGAAATCGTTGTCGGGGACCGGGCTGAATTGTTCATGCAGGAATTTGGTTATCAAACAATTCGTGAAAATTAACATGCCTGCATCCGTGGGATCGAGCATGGTCATTGTAGGATCATTGAAATAGTCGGGAGTATATTGGATATAATCGAACACGTACCGAAATGCCAGACCCTCCATCATGGTGGCTACTCCCTCAGACCAGGTCAAGGGAAGGGAATCGGGAGAACCGTCAGCCTGAAAAAACGACCACGCCATGGCAAAATTGATCGTGTGGAAAAATTCATGCGGGCAAGTGACCCGTGCCCCATTGTAGGGCATCGTATCGTATCCGGTACCAGCCCAATCCGGACCTGACCAATCATTCCGTATTTCTATGTAGCTTGGAATTCCGTGAGAGCCCACCTGCTCGTAGGGAACAGGAGTCGTTAGGCCATAAAATCCAGGACCATAAATACTATCCAGATTATCAATTATAACCTTGACTCTATTGGACGCATGTGTCGCATCCGTGAAAGGAACGGGCTGAATATAGTTAAACTGACCGATCTCCATAGACCATACGCTGTCGAAAGCCCATGCGACTTCATCGACGTAGTCGGGAACGCCGTTTGGCTGATTGTTCTTTGTCCGCCAGTTGCCCCCTACGCCGAATCCGTAATTGTCGGCAGAATTGACAGCATCTTCACCTTGGGTCGTGTAGTAAATCTCGAAATGGCCGCTCGGCGAAACATAGTAGGTATCTTCGGAGGGAATTTGGGTCGTTTGCTGGTACAGTTGCTTGAAATCCGTGCTAAGCTTGCTCCAGACCTTGGCGAGCAGGAACAAATCGGTTTCATTGAGGCGGGATTGGGCGGTTGCGGGCGAACGGTTGATTCTCCGTTCCAAATAAGGCCTGAGCCTGTTTTCCAAATCCTGAATATCTCTCGACGTAATCACGCTCTGTGAAGACCGGATTGAATGAAGATGCGAAGATCTTACCTTGGCATTGCCGATTCCGGGCATTACAAATGCCAATGCAACTGCAATCCAAAAATGGAATATCGTGTACCGCAAAGTTACCCCGTGAAAGAAGCAATCGTGCTTTCTATGTGTGTCAAGAACTGTGGATCCGTCGAAACCATCCAAATCAAGATGTCAATACTTGCCCGTCATGACACATTATCAATTGTCCAACTCATGGGTTTTGATTAAGGGACCTCCGGCAATCCCCTATTTCGACGATTCTGCAACCTTGTCGCATTTTCTTCTTTCGATCCAATAGTACAAAACCGGCAAGAATATGGGCGAAAACAACAATGTTGTCATTAATCCTCCCACAATCACTGTGGCCAATGGCCGTTGCACATCCGATCCGACACCCGTATTTAGTGCTGCCGGAAGCAGTCCGATTATCGCTATGGCCAATATGATGAAAACCGGCCGGAACTGAACCAAAGAACCCTTTACGATTGCTTCGCAAAAGACCGCGTGCTTCTTATTTTCCAATTTATTCAGATAGTTTACCCAGAGCACGCCCGTCATGACGCACACTCCAGCCAAGGAGACAAAACCGACGCCCGCGGAAATACTGATGTTTATTCTTCTCAGGTACAGTGCAGCAATGCCCCCCACTACCGCCAAGGGGATATTGGTCATGACCATCATTGCATAGCGGAATTGATAGCGAAAAAACACAAGTAGAATCGAAAAAATGAGAAACAAGGTAACGGGAATTACCAGAAGCAAGCGATCCCTGGAACGCTTGAGATTTTCAAACTGACCTCCAAGGCTGAAGGAATAATTTTCAGGTAATCTTACCTGATCGTCGATTTTCTTATTCAGCTCCTTTGCAAAGCTTCCCTGATCCCTGCCGCGGATATTGGTCTTCACGGTTATTTGATGCTCATCTTCAGTAGTGTCCGGTTAAATTGACAACAAGAGAAGGGCTACCAACCTATTTTTATCGTTGAAGGTTTAGTTTTTGACGATTAAAAAGAGGAGGCAGCCCTTGAACAGAAGAAATACAATATTCAATCAGATAACGCAACTGTTGAATCGGAAGGGATTCTGGCGCATTGTTAATCGGTACGAAGGAGACAGGTACGTAAAGAGCATGACCTGCTGGCAGGAGATGCAGATTTTGCTCTTTTCGCTGGTAAAGGATTTGGTCAGCTTTCGGGATGTAGAAGCGTGTCTGAAGAGCAATGCGGATAAGTGGGAACATATTGGTCTTGCGAGTGTAGCCCGCAGTACACTGGCAGATGCACTCGCTCTCCGGCCATACAAGATGTTTGAAGATCTTTTCTATCAGTTTCTGGATAAATGCCAGCGATTGGCACCTCGTCATGACTTTCGGGTAAAGGTTCCGGTATTTACGCATGATTCAACCTTGATCAGCGTATGTCTGTCATCGTTTCCATGGGCACGGTATCGCAGGCGCAAAGGTGGATTGAAACTTCATATGCTTCTGGACCATGACGGTTACCTACCGTCGTTTATCCGGATGACGGACGGGAAAGTCCATGACATTCGGGTGGTGAAAGATGCCGAATATGATTTTCCTGCGCTTCCGCCGGACAGCATCCTCACCATTGATCGAGGCTACACAGATTTTGGCTGGCTTCATTCACTGCATACGACTGGTGTTACATTCGTGATCCTGGCAAAATCCAACATGGCATATCATCTTGTCGGACAGCACAAAGAACCGAACGTAAGACGCGGAATTATCCGTGATCAGGAAGTCGAAATGTCGAATTTTTACGAAAGCAAGGCATATCCGGAGAAGCTGCGACTGATACAGTATTACAACAAGGAGTTAAACAAGAACCTGGTCTTTCTGACGAACAATTTCACGTTGTCGGCAACGACAATTGCTGCACTGTACAAGGGAAGATGGGAGATAGAAACATTTTTCAAGTGGATCAAGCAGCACTTGAAGATAAAGACGTTCTACGGGACCAGCGAAAACGCGGTA
>CAVSQB010000024.1:0-62658 GCA_963729895.1 uncultured Fibrobacterota bacterium
GGAACAGGAGATTGCGCACCGGCTGATGCAGGAAATCGTGCGTCTTGCTCGTTCCGAAGAGTTGTTGTCCGATGAGCATTTCACGGTTGACGGCACGTTGATTGAAGCCTGGGCATCGATGAAGAGCTTCAAGCGAAAAGACGCGGAATCGGCGAACAAGACTGACGATGATCGGAGTAATCCGTCGGTTGATTTCCACCATGAGAAGCGAAGCAATGAGACACATCAGAGTTCGACCGATCCAGAGGCGCTGTTGGCTCGGAAGAACAAGAGAACGGGAGCGCAGCTGGCGTATTCCGGTCACGTGCTGATGGAAAACCGAAATGGGTTGTGTGTTGATATCGCCATTGCGCCAGCGACGGGGACAGCGGAACGGGATATGGCGCTTGAGCTGATAAAGCATGAACGCAGGCGCGGAAAACGCCGGATGAAGACGGTGGGTGCGACAAAGGGGTATCATGCAACCGAATTTATCAAGAGCCTGCGACGCCTGCACGTGAAGCCTCACATTGCCGAGAAGGCCAACACTTCGCTTAAAGGGTTGGATGGAAGAACGACTCGGCATAAGGGATACAGCGTAAGTCAAAGGAAACGAAAACGGGTTGAAGAGATATTTGGGTGGATCAAGAGCGTCGGTGGCCTGCGGAAAACTCGGGTAAGAGGAATACGAATCAACCAGACTGTTGCCTACGTGGTTGCCGCAGCGTACAACTTGATACGCATGGTTAAGTTGATGCCGCAAACGGTGGGGGCAGCATGAGAATGGCCTGGGAATCCGGGGAAATGCCTCGGAACGAGGCAGGTAAAACCTCTCTGACATATGTAAAGTTGAAGTTAGGTTCATAAAAAATCAACAAGAGCGCTTCTGTTAGGACTATTTCAACAACCGTTACCGGAGTAATAACAAAAAGCGTTTCGTAATTATTAGCTGGCGCTGTTACGCCTGCCGCTAGGCCCCTCAAAATCACCTTTGCCCGCCTTGGGGAGCAAGCATTACCTTGTGCGGGTCCCTAAACGAGGTCTCGTGGAGTTACGAATATTGACAGATGATCTTCTTCTTTCAGATGTCGAGCACAAGAACCTCAATCAAGATGCCTCTTTTGTCGGCGGGTTCTTACTCGAAATCGGTAACCACCAGAATTCCTTCAATCGGCGGCTGGCCAAGTGTACCCTGCGCTGATGCTGCAAAAAAGCAGGTTACCTGGTTTCCGGCAAAAACTTTGACGATATTGCCGAGAAAAGGTCCCAATTCGTCCAGGAAGGTAAGCCTGAACAGACCTTGTCTTCCAGAAATAGAAAATGAAGAGTGCGGCTTAAAAATATGAGGGAGACAGTGATCCTTTGAAGAAAAAGTAGCTGCATTCTCCAGCATTTGTGCACCCTCAACGGGCATAGGCAATCGATCCCGACCATTCCAGACCCATCCGACAGCGCTTGATCCAGAGTTCTTGGGGAAATGCAAGTTGGCTACGAACTGATTTCCTGCTTGGCATCCATAAAAGGAAATATATCTTTGAGAAAAATCTTTGGGATACCCAGTGGTTCGAGAATGTTCCAGCATGCCAAATCCCGTCAATTGCTTCTTGGAACATCCGGGAATCTGCAGGGTGGTTCGAAGCCTAGTCCAAGGGATAAGTACTTCATTGGTATAAAATTTCTTCGAGGTGCTGCAGTCCAGGATGGTGTCTAGGAGTCTCATAACTTTTGGCAACCGGTCAAGAGAAATTTCCACCATGGAACTGTCGATTGCCACTACGCATTTTGTTGATTCACCCTCCTGAGCCAAAAAGCACGATCCTATTGCCAGGGTCGGAGAAGGTGCGTTCAAATACTTCCAGCACGTCTTCTTGAATCTCTTGCATGTTCTGTACGGTGTCGTTTCCGGATGCAAAACAAGCATTTCGCAAGCGGCGTTGCTGTCACCAAACCCGATGTTCGTAATGATCACCTGGGTCTGAATGAATGTTTCGTCATCACAAAGGGCGGTCAAAGTAAAAATTTCGCTGTAGTTTTTGCATGAAAGGATGTTCGGTTCAAGAGGATTGTTTACGGAGGGATTAAACTTATTGGAGGAGAAGATTGGGAAACAAAAGAAAAGACAGATGGTTGCAATTTTGATAAATGGTAAGTTCATTTGGTACAAAATATTCATAAGCCTATTCGGTCTCTTGTGATTACCTTATCCATGGCGAATTCGGGGCATATTTTCAATATACGAAAGTTTTTGATAAACGGACAAAGAAAATAGAATAACGCATGCAATACGGCAACGCGATAAAAAGCTCAAACGGCCCTGGACGGCAATCCATTCAATTGCTTTTTGCGAAGAGAAAATCCACGCCGCACTGTGCGCCTGCCACGGATCGGACCCGTTTCCGGGCGACTGCCTGCGATTTGACCTTATGGGAACATGGGGCGACGGTAAGAAGCTGTCTGAACCTAGCCTCATGCGGTTTGCAGCAAGAGCTCGGCCTCCTCAACTGCGCCTCGTGGGTGCCCCCCAACCGAAGATTGGATTCTCGCAAATAAACCCACTTGGGGGTCACCCGGCTCAGCCATCCAAATGCATTTGATTTGTATTTAGAATTTGCTGCGCCACAAAAAAACAAGACGCTTCCGGCCGGAAATTGCCGAAAACACCTTAGGTAGTAAAGAATGGTGGAGGTGACGGGAGTTGAACCCGTGTCCGAAGAGTGATCCAAATGGGCCGCTCCATGCTCAGTCTGTCTATTCGTCTCGTTTTCTGCAGCGCTAACAGACAGGCTCTGCAGAAAACCAGCCCCGGTTTATTTCGCCCCGCAGTCAGGACACCCTGCAGGACTATCGTTCGTGTTAGACCCGTTGCCCAGCGAACGCTAACCGGACAAAAGGTCGGCCGCCTTTAATTAGGCAGCCATTGCGTAAGAATAATCGTTGGCGATTATTTTTGGTGCCGGATGATTAACGAGGCCAACCGACATCCTCGGCATGCTGCTCAAATCTCTCGCTCCCCGTCGAAACCAGTTCACCCCCATTTGATTGTAGATTGTAGAATGATGATTGCGGATTGAGTAAGAACACCTTCTTCAAACCGCGTCACTCAGAGAGGAATATACTTCGTCTCATAGATTACAGGTCAATATGAATATCGTGACGTTCCTGCGGGGCAGCAGCTGAGAATAATTGTCAAACTTCCGCGTCTTGATTTCCAATCCGCATTCCGCAATGAGACTACGCCGATTCCCTCACGATGAACTTCGTGGGCAGTTCCTTGTGTTTGAGCTCCGACTCCCTGCCTTCAAGTTTGTCGACGATCATGTTGATGGCATAGTCGCCCATTTCGAGTTTGGGCTGACGAACCGTGGTGAGCATTGGCTCAACCACTTCGGCCGCGGGAATATCGTCGAAGCCGACCACTGCGAGCCTGCCCGGAACGTCGATGCCCCGCTTCTTCGCCTCCTTCACCACGCCGATTGCGGCCATGTCGCCGGCAGGCACGAACACGGCGGTAACATTCGCCGCCCACAGTTTTTCAAACGCCTGGTGTCCCGCTTCGACCGTATCATCATCCACATCCACCACGAAAGCGGGGTCAAAAGAAATGTTGTGTTTGGAAAGCGACTGTTTGTACCCGCTCAACCTGTCTTCGGTGGGCAGGTTCTGCTTTCGGCAGACGACGCAGGCGATGGCGGAATGGCCCTTGCCGACAAGATAGTCGGTGGCGTCCATCGCGCCGCCTTCGTTGTTGACATAAACGGAATCGAGGATGTCGCACTTTCGCGCGACAACGATGCACGGAACGCTCTCGTCGCGAAAAATCTTCATGTCCTCCTCGGACACGGTGGTGCCGATGAGGATGGCACCGTCGATCCGGCGCTCGCGCGCCAGGCGCTGAAACAGCTGCGACTCGTTTTCCTTTTGCCCCACGGTGTCGTACAGCGTGACCGTGTAATCGACATCGCGGTTGGTGCTCTTGATTCCCTGGAGGATCCTCACCACGAACGATGACGCCAGATTAGGCACGATAACGCCGATCGAATTGGACTTTCTGGTGGCAAGGCCGCGCGCAATGACGTTGGGATAGTAGTTAAGCTCCTTGGCGATCTTGAGCACCTTTCTCCGCGTCGCCTCGGAAATGTTGGGCTTGTTGTTGATCACCATGGAAACCGTCGCGGATGTTACGCCTGCGCGTTCCGCAATGTCTTTTAAGGTTACCGGCATAGGAATAATCCTTTGTATGGTTTTCCGATCAGTTTGTTACGCTCTCGCCGCCTAAAAATTAAACGTTGCACGCAGTCCGACTTCTTTGTTTTGAGGAACCAGATCCGGCTCGAGTTTCATCTTGATCCGCGCGTCGTGCAAGTGCGCATCCACCGCCGCGTCCATTATACCGTATAAGTAAAATGCCACGGAGTACCAGATCCACATGTTGCGATTTTTAAACGCCGTGGTCCGCCAGAAGTCCCATTTGTTGTAGTCGGTTCCGTTAAACAAGGTGTACGTTATCGAGTCGGCCGGTGAAATGTTTGCGATCTCGTAGTTCTGGCAGTCCTTCATGATCGTATGATAATTGATGGCGAGATATGCCATGTAAAACTGCCCCATCAGAATCATGCCCGCTTTTGACAGTTCTCCATTGTATACCTGCCCGAGGCCGAGCCCGGGTATTGCCGACAGCCACATGGCGGTGGCCGGATCTTTCTTCGACTCGCTTCTCAACACATTTGCGCACTGAAGCGCGTCAAGCACGTTCCAGTAGTAGATCCCCGCCATCAATGCCACGCTTTGAAAGAAGACGTCCTGCATTTGAAGCTTTTCCATGGCAGCGCTGTCCGCTTCGATTTTCGCCATTTTGTAGGTGGTTTCCAATGTCCTCGTTGAATCGGATTTCGCGTGCTGCTGCCACAAGCTCAATGCCGACCGCTCGAGCAGCGCAATGCTATCGGCGTTGTGCCTGAGCCCATTAGCGTAGATGTACCGCTGATACCCGAACAACCCCACCCCGATTTCGGTGGCAAAAAACAGCGCGCCTTTCACGTAATGTCCCGTGTAAATCTGACCCGCGCCCGGGAGCAAAAGAGAGGCAGTGAATGCAATGCCCGGAATATGCCTGTTGTCTCTTGCGATGCTTACCGAATCCTTTTCAGCAGGCATGATCGAGTCGGTTTGCACAACACGGTTTTGCGGTATTCCCTCTTGCGCAAACCCGAGAGATGCCAAAACGAGCAATGATATCGGCAAAAACCGGAGACGTTTCATTTGTTCATGAGCGGGCGTGATGCACGCCCTCACCCGGGAGAGCGAAAAAAAGGCTGGCTGGTTTAACCCCTTAAACAATATAATACATTTTCCCTTGGGCAGCGCCAGGATTTAAATGAATATTAAATGGAGTCGCCGACCGGCACGTCGCGTCACATAGGGAGCATTATGACAACCTCTCAGACCGATTTCACAGTACAACAGCCACTAAAATTGAGCATGTATCGTTGCCGGAGTAATAATTTATTTTTAGAACATCCGCAGTCCCCGGTCCTCAAAATGCGCCGCAGTGTTGCTGTTTCGGCACCGCGGTGCCGAAGTGGTACGTAAGATCCGGGACAATCCACGGAAAATATCATCGTTATGGGAGGAGCCATGGCCGAGACTCAGAAAGATTCCGCGCAGCGACTCGGGTTTCAGACCGAGGCAAAACAGCTGCTCCAGCTGATGATTCATTCGCTGTACAGCCACAAGGAAGTGTTTGTGCGGGAGCTTGTATCCAATGCGTCGGACGCTCTTGACAAACTGCGTTTCGCATCGCTCACGAATTCGGGTGTGCTGGGCACAGACACCGAGCTTTGCGTGCGCGTCAAGGTGGACGCCACCGCAAAAACAATTACCGTTTCGGACAACGGCATCGGCATGACGCGCGAAGAGGTGATTGACAATATCGGCACCATTGCCAGAAGCGGCTCGCGCGCGTTTGTGGAGAGCCTCACCGGCGACCAGAAAATGGATTCCAACCTCATCGGCCAGTTCGGCGTGGGCTTCTACTCCGCGTTCATGGTGGCGTCACGGGTTAAACTTGTCACCAGACGGGCGGGTGAAGGCAACCAGGCCGTCGTCTGGGAGTCGGACGGGCAAAGTGATTTCACGATCGCGGACGCCGAAAAGTCCGAACGCGGCACCGAAGTCACCGTCTACCTGCGCGACGAGGAGAACGCCTATGCCGACCCGCATACCATCCGGTCGATCATCAAGAAATTCTCCGACTTCATCGCCTTTCCCATTTACTTTCCAAACGAGAAAGGCCACGACGAAGTGGTGAACCAGACCAAGCCGCTGTGGAAGCGGCAGCCCCTGGAAATCACCAGCGAGCAGTACGAGGAGTTTTTCAAGCAGCTGGGCGGGTTCGACAAACCCGCAACCACCATCCACAGCAAGGCGGAAGGCGTGCTCGAATACTCCTTTGTGCTTTTTATTCCGTCAAAAGCGCCGTTCGACCTGTTTCTGCCGGAGCGGACGCACGGGATCAAACTGTATGTCAAGCGCGTCTTTATCATGGACCATTGCAAGGAGCTGTTCACCGACTACCTGCGTTTTGTGAAGGGCGTTGTCGACTCGGAAGACCTGCCGCTTAACGTATCGCGCGAAATGCTGCAGCATAACCCGGTCATCGAAAAAATGAAGAAGACTCTCGTGAGCAAGGTGCTTGCAAAACTCGCGGACATGGCGACAAACGAGCCGGCCGGGTATGCCGCGTTTTGGGAACAGTTCGGCCCGGTTATCAAGGAAGGCGTGCACACCGACTACGAAAATAAGGAGAAGCTTGTGGAACTTCTCCGGTTTCAATCGACGTTGTCCGATACCGAGAGCGACTTGGTTTCTCTCAAGCAGTATGCGGGTCGCATGCGTGAAGGTCAGAAACACATCTATTACCTCAGCGGCGAAAACAGGGACATTGTCCAGAAGAGCCCTCATCTCGAGGTGTTCCGCGAGAAAAGCATCGAAGTCCTGTACTTGCTTGACCCGATCGACGAGTGGCTTGTCAACGATTTGTACAATTACGACGGCAAGCAACTCAAGTCCGTATCCCGAGGAGACCTTGACCTCGGCGACCTTGGCGCAGATGACAAGAAACAGAAAGACAAGCTGGAATCCGCTTTCAAAAAGCTCTCGGAGCGCATCAAGAACATTCTTTCCGATGTTGTGAAGGACGTGCGCGTCACCACGCGCCTCAAGGACAGCCCCTGCTGCCTCGTGTCGGACGAACACGACCTCGGCCCTTTTATGGAAAAGATGATGAAGGCCATGGGTCAGGAGGTTCCGGAGTCGAAGGCGATTCTGGAGATCAACGGCTCCCATCCCATAGTGGAAAACCTGCGCGCACTGTACGAGAAGGACGCAAAGTCGCCCTTGCTTGACGAATGGGTAAGGCTGCTGTACGATCAGGCGCTTATCACGTGCGGCCAGGCCCTCAAAGACGCGCCGGCGTATGCGAAAAGAGTTAACGAACTTCTTCTCAAGGCTTCCAAAGAGGCGGCCGCATGAACAGGCCTATTGCCCTGCTCACCGACTTCGGTACGAAAGACTGGTTCGCTGCCAGCATGAAGGGGGCAATCCTTGCAGTTAATCCCCGGGCCGTAATCCTGGACATCACTCACGATATTCCCCGGGGCAATATTCCGGCAGCGGCCTTCAGTCTTTTTGCCTGCCATTCGAGCTTCCCCGAAGGCACGGTTTTTGCGGTTATAGTAGATCCCGGAGTGGGCAGCAGAAGGGCCGCAATTGCAGTTTTTGCCGGCGGGTACTTCTTTGTGGGTCCGGACAACGGTGTTTTGTCGGTTGCGGTCAATGCCTATTCCCAAGCCGAGATTCTCGAGCTTCGTAATTCCGCATGTTTTCGAAGAACGGTGAGCCCAACGTTTCACGGGCGCGACATCTTCGCGCCCGTCGCCGCCCATGTAAGCAAAGGATTTGTGTTTAGGAAACTTGGACCGAAGCGAAAGGGCATGGAACGCACTCCCATGCCCGTTGCGGAAAAAACCGGAAAACAAATCACGGGAATCGTTATGTACATCGATGGTTTCGGCAACTGCATTACCAATGTCCCAACCGTACGAGCTTCCTGTAAGCGAGCTCGGCTGCGAGTGAGAAATCGTTCCATCCCGATTTGTTCCTTCTATGCCGACGTTGGTGAGGGCAAGCCTCTTGCCGTAGCCGGTTCCTGCGGCTTCATTGAAATATCCGTCAATCAAGGGAACGCCGCCAAAGAGTTACGCCTCAAGGTGGGAGACACGGTATCCATCCGCTGATCTCCCTGCTCCGATCTCGAACATATAACCTGGCTCGATGTGGGTTTCAGCCACTCCGAACTCCCGGATAAGCCTGCTTCCCGATGATTCCCGCGAAATTTGCCCCCACAATCGTTCCCATATATTTTATCTGGCAACAATATGGCAACCACCCCTTCTCCTGAGCGCCAGAAATTGACCATCGGACTCATTGTCGCCGCGCTCGGAGTTGTCTATGGCGATATCGGCACAAGCCCGTTATACGCGCTTCGCATCTGCTTTGACGGGCGAGGCGCATTGCCCGTCACGTCCGGAAATATTCTTGGAGTGCTCTCGCTCATCTTCTGGTCGCTGGTCATTCTCATATCCATAAAATATCTGTCGTTTGTTCTGCGCGCGGACAACAACGGCGAAGGCGGCATTCTCGCCATAACGACGCTCCTGGTCAAGGCGAATAAGAACCCCGTGGTGAAACGGGGCGTTGTCCTGTTACTCGGCCTGTTCGGAGCGTCGCTTCTTTACGGCGACGGGTTGATTACGCCGGTAATTTCCGTGCTGAGTGCAGTGGAGGGGCTCAACGCGGCAACCCCGGCGTTCACACCGTTTGTTCTTCCGCTTTCCCTCGTAGTCCTTTTATTCCTGTTCTGGTTCCAGAAGCGCGGCAGCGGGACGATAGGCAAGATATTCGGACCGATCATGCTGGTCTGGTTTACGATTATCGGAATGCTCGGGCTGTTTTCCGTTTGCGCCAACCCCATTGTGCTGCTCGCCATTAACCCGCAGTACATTTTCCCGTTCTTCCTTCACAACCGCATGCATGCATTCTTCACGCTTGGCACTCTTTTTCTTGTCCTGACCGGAGGCGAAGCTCTCTATGCGGACATCGGCCATTTCGGGACGCGCCCTATTCGGTCCGGTTGGTTCTATATTGTATTTCCCGCCCTTATCCTCAACTACTTCGGCCAAGGCGCGTTTTTGCTGCGAAACCCGACGCTTACAGACAACCTGTTCTACCGTGTTGCGCCGCCGTGGGCCGTTCTTCCGCTGGTGGTTCTTGCCACAATCGCCACCGTCATCGCGTCGCAAGCCGTAATATCGGGCGTGTTTTCACTTGCGCGACAGTCGGTGCAGCTCGGCTTCTTTCCGCGGTTGTCCATCATTCATACCTCCCATACGACAATCGGCCAGGTTTATGTTCCGGTGTTCAACGGCCTCTTATGCGTGGGAACCATCATCCTGGTCCTTGCCTTTAGGCAATCCGACAGCCTTGCGGGCGCCTATGGCGTGGCGGTCGCCACCACCATGCTCATCACGACTCTGTTCCTTTTTCTCATCATGCGCAAAATTTGGAACTGGAACACGTTTGCCGCAGCAGGTGTCACCATCGTGTTTTTTGCAATTGATTTTACCTTCTTTTGCGCCAATCTCATGAAGATAAAGGACGGCGGATGGATTTCCCTGGCCGTGGCGGGTGCCGTAATGTTTCTCATGATTACCTGGGACGACGGCAGGCGGATCCTTCGCCAGCGTATCGTAAGCGCGGCCATTTCAATGAAGGATTTTGTTGCGGACGTCGTCTCGCTCAAACCGATTCGAGTGCCGGGCATATCCGTTTTCCTTGCCGGAAACCAGGCCGGCGTACCGCGCACCCTGCTTCACAATTACAAACACAACAAGATCCTTCACCACCAGGTGGTCATCCTCACCGTGGTCACAAAGGACGTCCCGGTTGTTGACGAGTCGGAAAGACTCGATGTTGCGGAACTCGGCAATGGCTTCTACTGGATTACGGCCCGGTATGGATTCAGTGAGACGCCGGACATTCCCGCAACACTGGCGACGGCGTCGGTGCGGGGCATCTCCTTCGACCCCATGCAGACCACGTTCTTTCTCGGAAGAGAAACACTTATCGTATCCCGGGAAAAGGGACCGTTGTCTTTGCTGCGAAAAGGGGTTTTCGGATTTCTGTCGCGCAATGCCTGTGACGCGTCCAAGTTCTTCCGTATCCCCCCCAACCGCGTAATTGAAATCGGAATCCAGGTGGAGTTGTAAAAGCATGCCCGCATCCTCTTGACTTCTCCGGCCGACCGACAGCCTTTCCACGTTATTTATAGACATTTGCAAGGCAAAAACTTATACTTTAGGGACCGACGACCCCCACGGCGCCGCTTGTTTACAAGAGCGTTTTCAGCGCATCCTCGGTCGGGGACCTCATGAAAGAAGCCGATCCCAAAAATAGTCGTTCGTCCGACAGCCGGGCATCGGCGAACCCTCTAGACAGGCAGATGGCGGAAGAGCTGGCCATTGCACGCAAAATCCAGACGGCAATGGTCCCGCAGCGCCTTCCTGCCGTGGACGGCATCGAACTTGCATCGCTGTACCTGCCGTCGGAACAACTGGGCGGGGATCTTTTTGATGTGATACAAATAAGCGAAGACATCCTCGCAGTGACCATTTTTGACGTAGCCAGCAGCGGCGTTCCGGCAGCGCTCCTCGCATCCCTTGCAAAAGTCTCGTTTGCAAATCACATCCGGCAGGTTTCGTCTCCGCGCGCGGTCATGGAGCGGGTGAATGAGGAAATGATCCGAAGCGTGTCGGCCGGCTATTACATCACCGCCCTGGTTGCGTTCCTCAACCTTCACGACAACAAGCTCACCTATTGCAACGCGGCCCATCCTTATCCAATTATAGTACGGAGAGGATCAAGCCTGGTTGAGCCCATCAAATCGACGGGCGTGTGCATGGGTCTTTTTGAGAAGGGCCATTTTGAGGAAAAAAGCCTGTACCTCAATTGGGGCGATTGGCTGTTGTTCTTCACAGATGGACTCTACCGTCTGTTTCCCGGGGAGAATGAGCTTGCAAACCGCCGGCTCCTGGAGACCGAAGCGCTGGCTGCCTCGAAGCTCGGGTCGCTCAGCGACTATGTAAAACAGCTCGAACGCCGTCACGGCTCTGTAGCTCCGAGCGGCAGTGCAGGCGACGACATCACGATCCTTGCCGTGGAATTCCTCGCCCAGTCCCGAAAGAACCTTCTCAAGGAGAAACTTGGGTTCGGGCAAAACGATCCCGTGTATCTCCAATTCATAAGCTACTTTGAAGAAATGGACAAGGCCACATCCACAATCCTCGGCGCCATGGATTCGCTCGGGTACGCGGATGAAAGCATCAGGAAGATGAAGATCATTCTCACGGAGCTGTTTGCCAACGCCATTTATCACGGCAACAAAGGCGACCATTCGAAGAAAGTGGTTGTGGGCCACACCATCGACAAACAGAAAGTGACCATATCCATAATGGACGAAGGCGACGGGTTCGATCCTTCCAAGGTTCCCGACCCCACCCTGCCCGAAAACCTCATCAAGGACTGCGGCCGGGGCATTTACATCGCGAGAAATTACGCGGACAGCCTGGCATTTAATGAAAAGGGAAACCGGGTCAGCATAACAAAATACCATGCTACAAGATAGCGGACCCATTCGCATCGGCGTGGCCGGATTCATGGGGGCGGGGAAATCTTCGTGCGCGGCGCTGTGCGCCCGGGCCCGCGGCATGCGGCTTGTGGATGCCGACGCTGAAGCAAAACTCCTGATGGAAAACGACGGCCGGATCAAAGACGCGCTCGTACTCGCGTTCGGAACCGGCATCGTACACGGCGGCGTACTTAATTTTGCAGAACTCGGGAAGATTGCCTTTTCGTCAATCAGCGGGATGGAGAGGCTCAACCGCATCGTTCATCCTCCGCTGCTGCGCCGGCTGCGCGACCTTGTGATTTCTCCGGCTGGCCCCTGCATTCTCGACGCGGCGCTTATCCCGCTCTGGCGAATCGAGGACTGGTTCGATTGCTGCCTGTGGGTGAGGGCGCCGTCGGCGGTGCGAGAAAGCCGTGTGGCCGCAAGAACCGGCCTGCCGGTTGAACAGATCAGGGAGCGAATGCGGATACAGGAAACCCTTATGCCGGAGCCGGTGCTTGCACAATGGATTTTTGTCACGAATGACGGATCTCTTGAAGATCTTGCGGCGCGAGCCGGCCGCGGAATTTCCGACCGGATCTCTCCACGTACGTAGGTATGTCTCAGCCGGGCCCTAAGTCGCTGCGAGCGCATCAAAATCTATCGTCTTGGAGATCGTACACATTGCGCCGGCGCGCATCGCCCCGACGGTTATTTCGGACAAAGAATTCCCGAATCCATGCCGCGCGCGCGCGGCAAGAATACATTTTTCAAGAGAATCCTCGAATGCCTCGGGCTCATGCTCTGAGGATCTTCTTTTGAGTTTCACCGAAGAACAGGCGCCATACCGGCCATGCTGAAGGAACATCCATCATTTGTCAAGCAGATGATCGCCGTGGTCGACTGCATGCTGATCGTTGCCGCATTTGCCTTGTCGCATACCATTGTCGCGCAGTTCAAGCCGCTGTCCGCTGCGTTCAATTACTGGATCATGCTCATCGGGTTCATTGCCTTTTACCTGTATTTCGCCTGGACCCGGGAGCTTTTTTCCGTACTCCAGTTCAACTGGATGAGCCGCCTGTTCTGGCGCATCGTCATGATATTCCTGAGCGCCGGCGTCCTGGGCGCGTCGATCTTGTATGTGATCCCCGATTCCTTTAACAGCAGAACCTTGTATCTCTTTTTTGCCGGCTTTTCCTTCGTCTTTATCGCAACAGAAAAGCTTCTGCTCAGAGAATTCTTCTCCCAACTCAGGCGCAGAAACCGCAACATTTCGCCCATCATTCTATTCGGAAGGGGCAGGCTGGCGGCACAGATGTACCAAGAGATCCTTGCGCGTCCGGAATGGGGCTTTCGCGTAACAAAGATACTCGACCTGAAAACAACGTCGGCACAGCTCGAGGAAATCCTCAAGAAGAACCATGTCGAGGAAGTGTTCTTCTGCCTGCCGAGGCAGGCAACGAAGAACGGATTCATTATCGATCCGTATCTCCAGATATGCGAAGATATGGGCAGGCCTGCCCGCGTATTTCTCAACCTGCTCGACTCCACACGCTTTGCAAGCTGGAATTACCACAAATTTATGGAACACCCGACGCTCATCTCCCACACGGTGGAGCTCGATCCCGACCAGGTCTTGTTTAAACGCATTTTCGACATTGCCGGCGCGTGCGCGGGACTGCTCCTGCTCTGCCTGGTTTTTCCGTTCCTCGCCGTGGCCATCAAGGCGTCCTCGGCCGGACCCGTTTTCTTTACGCAAGTACGTGTTGGGCGTAACGGCAAGCGCTTTCTCATTTATAAGTTCAGGTCCATGGCTCAAGGCGCCGAAGAGCAGAAACGCCTTTTGCTGCACAAAAATGAACTTCAGGGAGCGGTGTTCAAGATCCGGGACGATCCCCGCGTCACGAGAGTGGGACGGTTTATGCGCATGCTCTCTCTCGACGAGTTTCCCCAGTTCTTTAACGTGCTCAAGGGCGATATGTCGCTTGTTGGAACGCGACCGCCCACTCCCGACGAGGTGAGCAGCTATCAGAAGTGGCATTACCGGAGAATGAGTATACGCCCGGGCATTACCGGCCTGTGGCAGGTGAGCGGCCGCAACCGGATACAGAACTTCAATGAAATCGTAAGGCTCGACCTCACCTACATCGACTCGTGGAGCATTTGGCTTGACATAAAGATATTGTTCAAGACGGTGTTCGTCATTTTTCAGAGGGACGCGGCGTATTAAGTAACTTGTTTTTGAGAGACGAGCATGACTCATGAGTTGACAGAAGGTCTGGGCGTTCCCCTCGCCCGCGTTAAAGCGCGGCCTTGGGTCGGCCCTCCTTCCGGGCTCGGCCGGATGGCCTCGGTGCCACCAGCCACCAAGGCCCCGCGGGCCGTGGTCGGGCGGCACTGCGCTCTTGCGCACCACTTCAGTCCGGCCTAACGCTTGCAAACGACCGGAGCTGCATGACAGCATCAAAAGCCTCTGGCTTCCAGGTCCGCCAATACGAAAGGATTGACAAATTTGACAAACAGAAAGATGGCCGCTCGCGGGCTAGTTGGTTCTTGGTACATCGCCGCGGTCGTGGGCATTTCCCTTTTTGCTCCGCCTGCCTTTCCCGTCCAGCTTGAAAACTGGCGATTCCCCTATTACAACCTTGCAAGCCGCCTCGGATACTATGCTCCGTCGCCCAGCGGCATGTTCTGGGACGATCTCGGGCCGATGCCGGATTCCGTCCGGTTTCTTGATAATAGCGTATGGCCCGATAGCGGGCATACCGTGCAAAACCATTGGATCCTGGAGCCCGCCGTCTCCGGCACAATTGGAAACACGAATGCGTATTTCGGCCGGAACAACGCACTCGATGCCACATTGCTCAACGACATCCGCTACAAGGGATTTCTCACCCGGCAGGTCATCGACATTGATTCACGGTTCATGGACGATCCGCAGTATCCGTGGCTAAAGGGCCGCGGCGTGGCAGGCCGCGTTTCCGAAGCGTACCTCCAGTATGGCTTCAAATACGGCTTCGTACGCCTTGGCAGGCTCGACAGAAACTGGGGCCCGTTTGCGGACAGGAGCCTTATTCTGTCCGACAATCCTTACAGCTACGACGGGGTCGAATTCGGGCTTCATTCATCGTTTTTCGAGTTCCGCCATTTTTTCGCCGCTTTCCCGGAAAACGGAATGTACCTGGACCTCGATACCACGGGCGCAAATAGGTATCTTACCGCTCACTCCCTCGATTTCATGCTTGGGCGGTTCGGTACCGTGGGCATCACCGAAACCGTGGTGTTCGGCAGGAAAAGCGGCATTCCAGACTTACAGTATGTCAATCCTGTGTCCGTCTATTTCGCCACGAGATGCAACGGCGAAGGCGATGGCAACCTCATGGAGGCGTTTCAGTGGAACCTGCATCCGTTTACCGACAAGGTTTCCATCAAGGGCCAGCTCCTCATCGACGACATGCAGATTGACAACAAGACAATTGGGGACCGGAAACCAAATGCCTGGGGAACAGATCTCGGTGCGTTCTGGAACGATTTTCTTCCCTTTTCACTTCCCCACGTATTGTCTCTTGAATACCGGTTCATATCGCGCTGGGTGTATACGGTGTCTGATGATAACACGGCCGCCGGCCAGCGCTACACCTACCTTGGAAAAAGTCTTGGTTATCCGACGGATGACGGCGATAGTATCAACCTGTGTTTCGCCTTATCGGGCAAGAAATTCTGGGCGGGCCAGGCAGGCATGAGCTACAAACGCCAGGGCCAGGGAACTGTTCTGTCTCTGTGGCATGACGACAGCCTAGCGCAAGCAGACCCAACAAAATATGTAAGGAATGCGCTGGGATATCGGATAGAACCTTCCATCCCTTCGGGCATCGTGGAAAGGACGTTCGATTTCTACATCAATCTCATCGGCTATTATAAGAATTTTGTGGACCTCCAGGCCACGCTCCACAACAGGTGGGTAAGTAACAAGGGAAATGTGGTTTCCCCCCTCGCCTACGATCCGCAGATTTCCGTTTCCCTCGGCCTGCATTACAGTGACTTTTTTGTCAAGCTGCCCAAGTGATGAAGAAGAAGATCCGCCATCACCGGACCAGACCGGACCGGGTGAAAAGAACAGGTCCGGCCGTTCCGCCTGCCGCGAAAATCGTTGAAGACGAAATCGTATCCATTCTCACGCGCCTGGTGACACGGCCGCATCCGTCATGTCTTGACAAAGAGTTCAGAAGCGGCTATTCGAGGGTTCTCGATCTCTTCGCCACGTACCAAGAGAACGTGCTTGCAGCGTATCCCCTTGCCGCGAGCTGTAAAAAGGGGTGCGGCATCTGCTGCAATCACTGGCCGGAGGACACCTATTCATTCGAGGTAGAGATCATCGCCGATCACCTCCGAACGCATCGGCCGCGCGAAATTGACAGGATAGTGGAACTGCTGAAGGTCGACGTCCGGTGTCTGCAGAACATCAAACGTACGGTGGAGGCGAGGTTTAAGGGCCAGGCCGAACGCGAAGCTCTTGCAGGCATCGACCTCTACGATGTTGCACTGTCGAGCTTCTACCAGTTCAACAGGCCGTGCCCGCTCCTTGACAAGAACGGATCGTGCACGATTTACGCCATCAGGCCCTTCACCTGTAGGGTGTATGTCAGCTTTTCCTCGCCCTATTTATGCGGGCCCGAATGCATCCTCGGCGAAAAAGCAATGACCTATCTGCTCGATCTGGAAAAAGACGCCAGCGAACTGTTCGACAGGCTGCATTTTGCGTACGATGTATTTGACGGGGACACATCCTTGAGGTCGATGCTGTGCAAGGCGTTGACACATTAGAAATACCCAAATCCTTAAGAGAAGATCCGGGTGCCAAGCGTCAATGTAGGGTTCTGGGCCAATAACGTCGGGTTGACCAACAAGCATTCGAAAAATATCATGCAAATCAATGGGGACACTTTACTCTCCAAACAAAATACTTTCACCAATCTCCGTCTATAAATGTATTTTTTGTCTCTGTACGGAGGTCAATTACGGATAAAGTCATCTACTTCGACAATAACGCCACCACCGCCGTTGCCCCCGAAGTCCTCGATGTCATGCTGCCGTTCCTCAAGGACCGCTACGGGAATCCGTCGAGCATGCACCGGTTTGGCGGCCTCGTGCGAAGGCATATAGACGTCGCGCGTGAGCAGGTTGCCTCGCTCCTCGGCGCCCGTCCCGGCGAAATTTACTTCACGAGCTGCGGATCCGAAAGCGACAGTATGGCTGTTGTCGGCTTTACAAAGACGCACAAGGCCCGGAGCCGGATCGTTACGTCTACCGTGGAGCATCCTGCAGTGCGCACCCTGTGTCATGGGCTCAAGGCCGAGGGCTTCGACGTCATCGAGATCGGCGTATTCGGCAGCGGACTTCTCCAGAGAGACCAACTCGGCTCGCTCGCGCTTGATGCCGATTCTCTTCTCACCTTCATGTGGGCGAACAACGAAACCGGTGTCCTGTTTCCCGTTGAAGAGCTGGCTGCATTCGCGCATGAAAAAGGCGGGGTTTTTCACACTGACGCAGTCCAGGCCGTTGGAAAGATCCCCGTCAATATGGCGAACAACGCGATCGACATGCTGTCGCTGTCCGGCCACAAGCTGCACGCGCCAAAGGGTGTGGGCGCGCTGTATGTGCGCGCAGGGACAAAGGTGGCGCCCTTTCTTGTGGGCGGGCACCAGGAGCGAGGCATGCGCGCCGGGACCGAAAATGTCGCTTCAATCGTCGGGCTGGGGAAGGCCTGCGAGCTCGCGCAGGCGAACTTGACAGACGAGAACACTCGCGTGAAGCGGCTGCGCGACAGGCTCGAAGCGGGGCTTCTTGCAACCTGCACGGCCGCGCATCTCAACGGCGACAAAACCCTTCGGCTGCCCAATACCACCAACGTCAGCTTCGAGTTCATCGAGGGTGAAGGCATCCTGCTGCTCCTTGACGAAAAAGGCATCGCGGCATCGTCTGGCTCGGCCTGCACCAGCGGTTCCCTTGAGCCCTCGCACGTCATGATGGCCATGGGCGTGCCCTACACCCTTGCGCACAGTTCGGTACGGTTCAGCCTGAGCCGCTACACCACCGACGCCGACGTCAACGCAGTTCTTTCGTGCATGCCCGCAATTGTGGACAGGCTTCGCGCGCTGTCGCCGTATGTAAAGGGATCCTAGGAGCACCCACCCCGAATGCCGTCACTGGTTGACACAATACAATCCCGCAAACTCGCGCACAACGCCGTCATTCTCGCGCACACCTATCAGCCGGCCCAGGTGCAGGACATCGCCGATTTCGTCGGGGATTCCTACGGCCTGAGCGTCGAGGCGACCAGAACAAAGGCGGACGTCATTGTTTTCTGCGGGGTCATGTTCATGGCCGAAACCGCCGCGATCCTCAATCCGGACAAGCGCGTGATCATTCCGGAGCCCGCGGCGGGATGTCCCATGGCAGACATGATTACCACTCCCGAGCTCCTTGAGCTGAAGGAGCTCCACCCGGACCACCTTGTTATCTGCTATGTCAATTCAACGGCTGACATAAAGGCGCTGTCCGACATCTGCTGCACCAGCTCAAATGCGCTCAAGATCGTTTCGCAGCTTCCGGGAGAACAGGGCATCATCTTCGTGCCCGACAAGCACCTCGGCGGGTGGGTGCAGGAGAAAACCGGGAGATCCATGGTTTTGTGGGACGGGTTCTGCCCAACCCATGTTCGGATTCAGCCGGACATGATCCGGCGCGCGAAAGCCGCCCATCCCGCGGCCGCCGTTCTCATCCATCCCGAAGCGCCAAAGGCGTCCCGCGACTGCGCCGATTACGTGTTTTCCACCGGCGGGATGTGCGCCTTTGTCAAGAATGATCCCGGCGATGAATTCATTATTGCAACGGAAACGGGCATCATCCATACGCTCCTCAAGCAGAACCCGTCAAAACGCTTCTATCCGGTTACCGAAGACGCCTTGTGCCCCAACATGAAGAAAACGTCCGTCGAACTTGTCGCAGATGCGCTTGAAGGGACTGCCGGAGAAGTGGTAACCGTGCCGGACGACATCGCCCAAAAGGCGAGAAAGAGCCTTACCAGGATGCTGAAAATGAGCGCGTAGGGGCCCGGACTTCGCATGACGTTCGATATTCTCTTTTTATCAAATGATTGCCGCCGGCACGGATAATCTATTTTGTTATTCTTCTTGAAACCATCCTCTGGAGGAACCATGAACCGCTGTATGAGCATTGTCCTGGTCCTGATTGCGGCCTGTGTTGCGCAGCAGTCTTCCATCGACCTTGAAACGTACAAGAAATCCAAAAAATATTCGTTTACCGAGCGCACCTACACCGTGGGCAAGCACACCTACCGTGTTGCAAACATACGTCCCCTCGGCCCCTCCGACACCAACTGTATCTCTGCGGTTGTACTCGACAAAAGGAAATACGTTTTATTCGATATCGAGGTGGCGGCAGGCCCCTTCGGCATGATCGTTCCTGCGGTCCAGCCCATTTCGGGCGGTCTTGTTATCCTGCGGGCCTCGCCCTACGACGGCAAGCTGTTTCTTCTTCTGTCAAGCGGCAAGGTGGTGACCCTTCCCGGAGCCATGGTAATCGCCGATACCGCCGGTTCGTGCGTGTATTGCGTCTGGGAAAACGACAAGACCTTCAGGCTCACCGTGTTCGACTACAAGAACCTGAGGCTCGTGTTCAAGACCACAGAAATCGCCGAACCAAGACAGTGGTTTACCGACGGCTTCTCGTACGGTTTTGCGGCTCCGGACGGTGCATACTATACGGTTGACTTCATGTCGAAGACGATCACCAAAGGAGAAAAACCTTCGGCGGGGCTTACGCCGGTATCGTATATCGCGGATCTCGACAAAATTGACCGGACAAAGTGCTGCGGGCCGGAGGTCATGAAGAAATAGACGCGCCGGGTCCGGGGTCTGCGGCCAGTTGTCTCCCGGCAAACTCTTTGTAAACCTTCATGATGTTCTGTACGACTTTTTCCGGTTCGGCAGATTGGGTGAGCGGCCTCACCATGCAGAAATTCCTTGCCCCGGCTTCAAGCACCATCGGCAGATTCTCCATAGTGATCCCGCCGATCGCCACGGCCGGCACCGCAGCCTGCCCGATCATTTCCTTCATTCCTTCGATCCCGATCACCGGATCAGGGTTCTTTTTCGTCGGCGTGGGAAACACCGGCCCCACACCAACGTAATCGGGCTTAAACGCGCACGCATTTTTCATCTGTTGCGCCGAATGCGTTGACAACCCGACAACCGCGCCTTCTCCCACGATCCTTCGCGCCTCGCCATACGGCATATCGTCTTGCCCGAGGTGCACGCCGTCCGCCTCCACCGTGTGCGCGACATGCGGATCGTCGTTGATGATGAGCCGTGTCGTCGTACCGCGAGTGATCGCCCGCATCATTCGCGCCGTTTCCAGCACGGATTCAGGCGGTGCGGCTTTCATCCGAAGCTGGACAAACGCAATTTCATGGTCGACAAGCACTTTCGTGCAATACTCGTAGCCGCGCACCGGATCGGTGAGGATGGCGTAGAATCCGAAGAATTGGGGGATGTCCATGAAAGGATCTCTGTTAATTAGTCGTATTAGTCAACGCCGCCTAAATCCGCCGAAGGGGGACTTGAAAAGTGTTGGCTTTGTTATGAAAACAAGTCTTCCAGTAAGCCCCCCTCCGGGGATTTAGGGGGCGAGCAATAAGTGGTAAAGAACGAATCTTTAGAGGACCCACAACGCCCTGTTCCTCCTATCAACCTGTACCGTACGGAGCCGGGAACTCGCCGTCTTCCTATCCTACAACTTCCGTATCAGCTCGAAGTTGCAGATCCGCGCATCAACGTCTCCCGCGGCGTCCTTGACTATTGCGCCTGTCGGATCGAGCGCAAGCAGAATATCGTTTCCTTCCAGCAAGGATCCGTCGTAGCCTAGGGAAAGGAGTTTTTTCTGTACGGCGCCGAATATGTTCCTATACTCAAGGTGAGAAATGAGGTTCTTGGTTCGGGCGCTCACGAGATCGATGGGCCGGTACAACTGCCCTTTTTGCTGGGCGACCCACGAATCCGAGCCGTTGTAGTATCCGCGAATGGAGATGTAATTGCGGTTCTCCGTAAGGATCGGGTTCCCGTCGGCTCCGGTAAGGCCTTTATGCGATTCGTAACGCCTCGGATCGGTCGACTGTTCCATCTTTTCGCTTCCTGTCATGTAAATCGCCCGCACGTACACGGTCCCCGCGCTGTGTTCGAGAAGAAACTGCGCAATGGCGAACTCCTCGAACGGGGAGTTGAATCCGTATTCCGCGGCCTTCCTGTTGTGCTCTTCCGATGGGCCGCCCGCAGGCGTTTCTCCCACGCGCGAGGTCTTCCATACGATATGGACGTTGTCCTTCGTCACCGTGTAAAACACCTCGTTGTCTTCCGAAAGCCGCCAGCTCACGGTCTTGCGCCACCGCTCGGGCAGAAAATAGTCGAACAGCCTCGGGTTGCGACCGACCACCCACAGTTGCCCTCCCGTGCTTTCCACGTGGCCGTGGATGTACGGCACACCGAACACCTCGGTCGACTCCAGGTACGGAGGCAACGGCGTGGGAATAAACCTGTCGCGCTGGTCGTCGAGATAGGAGTGGCGCCGCGAGTACTTGACTTCTTCTTCGTGAAGGGGCGTGCGGAGCAGCAGTTCGTAGTCGACAACCGAATAGCGCCCGGCCTCAACGAGGCCGTGGACGAACTCGACTTGTTTTGTTTGGGCGGCTTCCCCGCCCGACCGACCCATGTCTGCGACAATGCGCGTGAACTCATCGCCCACAATCACGTGCGCCGGCTTCATGTCGGCAACGACGTATCCTTTCTTGTCAAGGTCACCGATCGCCTTGCGGGTGATGGGCTCCAGGGCGACGGCAAGTTCTTCTCCGGAGAGCCCGAGGTCGACGAACGTGTCCACCACGTTTTTTCCCTGTATCCAGCCGTAGACGAGCTTGTATTGCCTCAGGATGTCGAGGTCGACACCGGGGTGGCGTGCCTTGATTTTGTTGATCTTCGAGCGGGAGCGTCCGCTCTGCCACAATTGCATTTTTTCGGGCGGAACATAAATGGCAAGCGGTTCCTGCGTGTAAATAACTACCTCCGGCGGGCCGTATTTCCCTTCCCGGAGTTCCATGACAAGGGAGAATTCCTCCCACGGGCTGTTGAACTCAGCGTTGATGAATTCGAGCAGCGTGTGCGTGTCGAGCGGCACGTCTTCGCCCACGCGGCAGTTCTTCACCACAAGCTCGATGCTCCTGCCCTTAACGGCCTTGGTCGGCACCCGGTATACCGCGCCGGTCCCTTGCAGGTGCTCGCGGTGCTCCTCGAACCATTCTCTTTCGTACCAGTTTTCGATGGCGAGCTGGGCGGCCAGGGGCAGGCCGTGCCGGGTGAAATACATGTCGCCGCCGTCGCTTGTCTTTGTATGCACGTACACAACGCCGAGAATGTTGATCAGGGATTCCGGTGCGACAAGAACTTTTGCGCCTACAATGTCGTGCTGTTCCATGGAGATTCTCCGTTCCCCTCACACGGCGCGAGAAGCGCGCACGCTCTTACTTCTGCCCCGAAAAAAATAGTCCCTGCCGCACATCAGTCACCACGTTCAATCTGCAGTTGACGGGAAGCGCAAACAATTCCGCAGGCACGGGCCTGTTCACGACGGCATTCGAAATCAGTACCGTGTCGGAAGTGAGTACCCCGCCGCAGTTCTTCCTCACAACCATTCGCACTGGAAATTCGTACACGTGCTGTTGTTCGTTGAACCGCATCGCGGTCTGCTGGTACAGCTCTCCCTGCGCATCGAAGCTTTCGATAAGATCGATTGCGCCGGACTCCTTGTCCCGCGAAAACACATCCCGGCCGCCGGGGTCCTCCCGTTCGTGGTAGATGTGCGGCCCGGCGCTTCCCTTCACCGGAAGCAATGCGGTATCCATAGTGACACATCGAAGGTATGCGTCGAAAAAATTGATTGACCGGTACAGGTCGTCGCACGGCGGCGCTCCGGCGACGCGGCGCAGGGCGTAGCCGCTATTGCGTTTCGTATCAATACCGAAAAGAGCGGTATCGTTGATGATGAACCGGAACGAAAACGGCGCGCCGTATTCATACGCGGCAGCCCCTGCTGCGGCGTCGTAGTAGAAATGCCCTTTCGCGACTTTGGAGAATCCCTGAAACGAACTCTTTCTGGTAATTGCGCATTCCAGCGACGAGATACGAACCGGCCAGGGCACAAAGTCCTGCACCTGCGCGGAACCCTGCATGAGGAGCGGAACAAGGATGGCAAGGACATTGATTGGCGCCATGGTTCTTGCTTTACTCGAGGCCTTGGTAATGGTACAATAGAGACTCGCAGACGAAGGCTTTTGACAGGACCGGCCATTTGATTATATATTGCAGAAGCGGCGTTTATCAGCAATTTCCTTGATGATGCGTTCTCTTCGGCGTCTTCGAACAGTGCAACAAACTTCTTCACAAGGGGGTATCCCGATGTCGCGCTTACGTACGATATGTCTCTGTGCAGTCGCCTTGTGCCTCGCGCTGACCGTCCCCGCGTTTGCCCTGATCGGGATCGGCATTCATTATGGATTCGACAATACCTTGAGTATGAAAAACACCACAGGGTATGGCGATCAAGTTACGTTCGACAACCTCAACCTGGATCTGGGCCAAGGTTCTATTTTGAACGGATCGACGGGACTCCCAATATATGTGAGTCGCACCAATTTCAAGTCTGACTTTGCGTTTGGCGGCAAGATATATATCGATGTCATTCCATTCATTGATGCCGTTGAAGTTTCAGCGGATTTCGGTTTATGGGACTACGTGGGAAAAATCAATTATCCGTCAGGGTTGAAAAACAACCCGCCCTACCCCGCGAATATTGGCGATTCGGCAAATTTCAATTACTCCTCGGAAAACTTGACCCTTAACAATTTTGGCCTCGGGTATTTCGGCCTAGACAACACGCCCTACGCCAAATTGCAGCTTGACGCCACCGTACGCAAGTACATCGTTCGGGTTCCATACATGTTGAAAGTGTTCAACCTTTACGGTGGCGCAGGTCTTACCGTTAACTTCGCCACGCCGATGCTTTCCAGCAATCTTGTGGAGGAGGTTATCAACGAAGAGGCACAGGGGACCAAAACGATTTCGACCTTGGGCAGGGATCTGCTCGGCAACTCCAGTATCATGAAAGGCGTTGTGCAGAAGATTATCAGCGGCCTGACCCAGCCCTCCTACGGCGCGCACCTCGATCTCGGCTTCATGGTCAAGATACCGGTTATCCCGGTCGGCATCTACGTTGACGGAAAATTCATGATTCCCTTTGCTCAACTTGACAAATACGTCAACATAGGCGGAACGGGGTTCCTTCTCAACGCCGGCATCGCCTGGTCGTTGTAGAAAGTTGAATGCTTGAGGAGCAGAAGGTTGAAGCGTTGAGGAGAGCATCGCATCCCGGTTGACACAGTGCCTTATCGGCCCCTGGACCGTCGGCAAAGGAAACGCAACGCATGGACAAACTGTGGGCGCCCTGGCGGATGAAATATATTAAGGAAGGCATTGACAAGCCGGAGGACGGCTGTATTTTTTGCACCAAGCCCATGGAAACCGACGACAGGCGGAACCTCATTCTTTACAGGGGCAAAACCGCGTATGTGATCTGCAACAAGTTCCCCTACAACAACGGCCACCTCATGGCAGTCCCGTACCTGCACACCTGCAGTCTCGATGACGTAAACGACGCCTGCAGCCTGGAGCTGTGGAAACTCGTCGTGTTGTCCCGCAACATGCTGGCAAAGGCGTTTTCCCCCGACGGCTTCAACATCGGGCTGAACCTGGGCCGCGTGGCAGGCGCGGGCATAGACGCGCACCTGCACGTGCACATTGTGCCGCGCTGGAACGGCGACGTTAATTTCATGCCCGTTATAGGGGAGACAAAGGTAATTTCGCAGAGCCTGGAGGAAACGTATGAGGCGCTGAAGGGCAAATTTGAAGCGGTTGGCATTGCGTGATCCTGAACGGTCACGCACATGTTGAAATCGCCGGTTCTTCCTTCGCTTTAATTTCCTGCGCCGGCCTGTCGGCAAACCACTCCCACAAACCGATCGTGCCGTTCTCCATCTTCGCAAACGTGTACTTCCGGATCCATTCCCCCGTGTTCACATAGGTCTTTGTCCCGTACCGCAGGATCTCGGGCCGGTGGGTATGGCCGAATACAACGATATCGCTGGACTCGAGCAAGCGCCGGGCGTTCTGCCTGTACTCCTCGAGCTTTTCCTCGGTAAGCCAGTTGGCGAGCATCTTCCTGCTGTTGCCGGAAAAGAACGATGCAAGCGGCACGCCTATATCCGGGTGCAACAGCTTGAATAATTTCTGGTTGAACGGGTTCCGCAGAACCTTCTTGAGGAGGCGATAGCCTACATCACCCTTCACCAGGCCGTCGCCGTGATACAGGTGCACCTTCTTGCCCTCAATCACCGTCTCGAAGTGCTCCGGATGGATGTGCACGCCCACGATGTCCCGGAGAAAGGGACCAAGGGCGAAGTCGTGGTTGCCTGCCAGATAATGCACCTCTACGCCGGACTCCACCAGGCGGCGAAGGCGCGAAACGACCAAAAAATAATCGGGGCGTATTCCGTGCCTGTATTCGATCCAAAAGTCGAATAGGTCGCCCACGATGTACAGGGCGCCCGCGTTTGAGGCAATAGTGTCGAAAAAGGCAAACAATCGTTCCTGCCTTCCGTCATAGCCATTTATCCGGACGCCGAGATGAGCGTCCGAGACAAAATAAGAAACCGATTTCATGCGGGTTTCCGTTGTTTTTTAGGGAGGGGATCCGAATTGGGAGTTACTGCCGGGAAAGGACCAACATTGCCGGAATCTGCCGAACGCGTTGGAGCACGCCGCGTGCGAAATGTGCGCCCGATGATGCACGTGCCCGCTGCCGTGCTCCACGCTATTCCCATAGGTCGTCGGTGCTATCGAGATCGCTTGCCATGTCGCTGAAATTTGCATTTTCGTCGTGAAGCGTGCCGAAATTGAGTTCCCTCGTGTCCTCGGGGGCATCAGCATCATCGTCGTATTCGTCAACATCTCGCAAGATTTCGTCTGCGTCGAACTGCTCGTCAAGAATCATTCGATATCACCTCCTCTCCTATGATGCTGTCATCACCTGCTGTAATTTGCAACAGAATTATAATGGATTTTAGAAGCCGTGTCAATATGTTTTTTCGAAAAAGATTTGTCCGCATTGCCTCAAATTAAATGTAACCGAAGGCTTAATCGAAACACGCACCAATTGATTCGTTGCCTCATAATTAAGGTAACCCAAGAAAAAAGGGGGTTACCACTATGGGGCACAAAGAAAAAGAAGCATATCGGGAAGCGATACGACAACGATATGCCCATTCCAACAGAGCCGGCAAAAAGCAGATTCTCGATGAGTTTTGTGCGATTTGCCGATACAATCGCAAGTACGCTATCCGGCTACTTGGAAAACGCAAACAGAAACAAAAAGCCAAGCGTGGAAGAAGACCCTTATATGCTGAACCGCTTTTTATTAAGGCGTTACAGTACATCTGGAAAGCCTCTGATTTCATGTGCTCTCGCCGCCTTAAGGTTGTCATTCCAGTATGGCTGCCATTCTACGAACAATCCTTTGAACTGCTTTCCGAGGAAGTCCGTGCGCGGCTCCTCTCTGTCAGCCGCTCCACGCTTGACCGCGTCCTATGCCCTTTACGTACGCGTATGGGCAAGGGATTGTGCGGCACCAAGCCCGGCTCCATGCTGCGCAATCAAATCCCCATCCGTACCGACAACTGGGATATTACCCAGCCTGGATTCATGGAGGCGGATACGGTTGCCCATTGCGGCACCAGCCTTGCCGGAGAATTTGTGTGGAGCCTTATCATGACTGACATCCATACTGCTTGGACCGAAGGCCGTGCTGTGTGGAATAAGGGCTCCCAGGGTGTCATTGAGCAGGTTAAAGACATCGAACGACGAATACCTTTTGCCCTGCGTGGCTTTGACTGTGATAACGGGTCCGAGTTCCTCAACTATCATCTCGAACGCTACTTCGCCGTGCGACAAGACCCTGTAAAGTTCACCCGGTCACGTCCCTACAAGAAAAACGACAACGCCCATGTCGAACAGAAAAACTGGGCGCAGGCCAGGCACATGCTTGGTTATGATCGGATCGAAAACCCCGACACGCTTCCCCTCATTAACGACCTCTATGCCAACGAGTGGTCTCTCTATCAAAACCACTTCTGTCCATCGCTGAAACTCAAATCTAAAATCCGGATAGGATCTCGATACCGCAAGACCTATGAAGAACCGAAAACTCCCTATCAAAGAATCGTTGAATCACCTTACATAGCTTCAGAAGTCAAGCAAAGCCTTGAACTGACCCACCGTGCTCTCAATCCATTCCAATTAAAAAAGACTATCGAAAGAAAACTCAAAACCATTTTCAACCTTGTTACGGTTACCTCATTTGTGAGGCATCGAATCTGACCCTTCGGTTACCTTTTATTATGAGGCAACACGTGTCGAAAATCGCAGTACCCCTCTACGCCGTAAGCAGGATACTATGGGAATGCTCCGCAAGAAGTACTACGCGTACCCGCCCCAAATATTCATGCAGGCGCAACATGATGAATGAGTCAATAAAGGGCCGGAGAAATTCCCGGATCTCGTCAATGAAAAGAGCTTCGCATCTGCAAAAAAGAAGAATCATGAGCGGAGGATATGCGGTACAGAAAGAGGTTGCAGAACGCAGCGCACGGCTGATACCCGGCGTTGCGTCCTATGATGAGCCCTTCTTCTTGAGGATGTCGTTGATCTCCTGCTGAACTTTTGCTTTGTAAAGCACTTCATCAAGGTCGTGAGCGACCTGTTTGCCGTCTTTGAGCAGTGCGGCCCGCTTTTCCAGAAGCGTGATTTCCTCTTCGCGGCGCATGTTCTCTTCCCTGCGTATCTTAAACACGAGGATCGAGTGGCCGACTGAGAGTCCCAGAAGCAGGACAAGGACCTGGGCGATCCAGAAAATAAGGTATTCTTCAAACATCGGAATTAACCCCGTTGCTCGCGCGTGTGTCTTTCTTCCCCGGGCATCCTCGTGATGTAACCCTAAAAATATCTCCGGCATTGGGGGATTTCAATAACTATTTCAGCAGGTATTTCTTGATTTTTTTTGCCCTTCAGAACACGGGATACGCGTCTGTATTGAAGTTCATCCGGCGCGCAAACTGAACGAGCCGGACAATGGTTTCCCTGTACTCGCTGTTGGGTGTCTTCTTGAATTCGTCGTACAAGGGACGAAGCGTCTTCTCGAGAATCGAGAAGAACAGGTCTTCGGTCTTGTTCTTGGAAAACGGGATATTGAACCGGTCCACGATATTCAGAAGATACCGCATGCGTTCGGACGAGATTTCGCTGAGAGTCTCGGCAAAAATTTTGAGCTCCGAAATGAGCAGATCGAGCAGCAGGCGGGTGGTTTCGGTATAATCCAGGGTGATATTGTATTTTTGTGTTTTCTTCCACAACGTAAGGAGCCTCGTCCACACGTCGTCTTCGCGGCCGTAAATTTCTATCTCGTTGATGGTGGAATTCCACTGCGCGGTAAGCACATAGGCGATGGGCGCGGCCACAAACAAAGGCAGCGGCACGCCGAGGCTCGACAGTGAATCAAGGCTCTTTTCGTTGCGCTCCATCCACAACGCATACTTATCCTGGGTGTCTTTGGCCATGCGGTGCAGGAAGTATCCGGCAAGCCGCACCTTGGATTCCTCAAAAAGGCGCGACAAATCGAGTGCTACGCTTTCGGGATGGGCGGCAAAACTCTCCGGGTGCTGCTCGTTAAAACCCGGGGCCTCCGCAATACTTGCGGGAATGCACCATCCATCGATGTGCCCGTCGTTTCGTTCAAGGCATATTGCAAAACGGCCGTCTTCGCCGGTGCAGTGGTTGCTGATTGACGCAATCGACACCTTGCACTCTCCGGCCGACTGCCCACGTGCGTGTTCGCGCTTCGAAAGAACCACACGGTACCCAAAGTAGTTGAACTCTATGGAACCGGCCCTGTCCGGGGCCACGGCCTTCTCCGCGACCGGTGTAAAGCAAAGGATTTCAAGGTGATGCAGGAACGGGACAACGCATTCTTTAAAAATGACGGCGCCGTCTTTCTCCGAAATATTGCTCTTCGCTTCTGACAAGAGCCGCACGAATTCGCTTGCCACCTGTTCCCGCTGCGGCTTGTCGATTCCCAGTTGGAGCGCCCTTCCTGCATAGGCTATATTTTGCACCGTTTCTATGCCGCTCACATCGGAAAAGAACCACCCGCACGAGGTGTACGCAAACAGCATATATTTCTGCGCCTCAAGGAGGCGCCGTATTGTCATTGCGTCGCCATCGGTGCAGCCGGCACTTACACCCTCTTTCTCAAGGAATGTCTTAAATTCCTTGAGGGTGCGTGCATCCGAGAGCCTCTGGTATGCGTCGCGGAGTTTCCACGGGTCGGCCACAAAACTAGAAATCGCTTTCTCGTATGTTTCGTCAATGCGCTTCTGCAGGGCTTCGAATGCCCGGCGAAGCGGACCGCGCCACGCCTGTGTCCACGACAGGGGACCGCCGGCCTTGCATCCGCAGTCGCGTACCCACCTGCCCACGCCGTGCGCGCAGCTCCATGCCGTTCCCTCGCCGAATTCGTCCTTAAGCATGACCTCGAAAGCGGCCGGATTCTTTTCCAGATAATAGCCGAAATTGACAGGCACGATATCCATGTCGGGAGCCACCCTGCTGAAGAAATAGGCAAGGCACATGTCCCCGAAGGGTTTATGGTGGCCGAACGTCTCGCCGTCGGTGGCGATGACCACCACTTGGTCGCCAGCCGCGTTCTCGTCGTAGCACGACCGTATTTTCGCGCCGAGCGTGTTTGCGTTCACCAGGAGCTCGCCAAAACTGACCTCGCGGGACAGGTCCTCGTTGAAGAAGAAGACGTCGAGATGGCCGTCGAGCCGTTTGCCGTCGGGCGTGCGCGGAAAAATGCGGTAGGCGCGCCGCGTATCCACTCCCCCGTCGGCCTTTTTCCATGGTTCTTCTCCGTCAAGGGACCGGAACGAATCGGCCTGGGAAGGGGACAGGACCACAAACCGCACGCCCTCCTCAACGAGGCAGCGCACGGTCTCCATGTTGATGGCTGTCTCGGCAAGCCAGAAGCCCTCACACTCGCGCTTGTAGCGCCCGCGGAAAAATTCCTTTGCCCACCGTATTTGCGTAAGCTTGTCGCGGCGCGAAGCAAGCGGCATGATCAGGTGATTGTACACCTGGGCCAGAGCGTTACCGTGATTCCGGAACTTGAGGCAGCTTTCCCTGTCGGCCGCGACAATTTGCTGGGCCACTTTCGGATGATTGGTTTCGAGCCACCTGAAGAGCGTTGGGCCGAAGTTATGGCTGAGGTTCAGATAGTTGTTGTGGATGTCAACTATCATGCCGCGCTTGTCAAGTATGCGGGAATAGGCGTTGGGCCGGTAACACTGGTCGTAGATTCGCTCGTTCCAGTCGTGATCGGGGAAAGCCGAGGCCTGTTTCTCTATGATGTTGAGCCAGGAATTTTCACGGGGCGGCTGATAAAAGTGGCCGTGGATGATCACATATCGCTTTGCGGTCTGCCCCGCGCCATCATTGCCAGCCATGCGGCAACCTGTGGAGATAAGTGACCGGTGTATCGCCAACTTTTCGCGGTTCAAAAATGACGCCGAACCCCGATTTTGGAACCGATGCGCATGTGGCGCTTGTCCCGGGCCGTGTTCTTATCGAGGTCTTTGCGGCGCCGGTGACCGCGTTCTTGATGTTTCGGGCGCTCACGGTTCTCTCCCGAGGAAATGAACGAGAATGGCAGCGTCAAATATACTTCATGGAAATTCGCGGCCCGATGCAAGAGCCTTTGGGACGCACGCCCTCAAGAAGATCTCGCCTGATCGATCTTATTGGTCAATCGCAGGAAACGGCGAAAAGCAGCCAATCAATTCCGACGAGCCTGCCCGAGACTTGCAAGCACCTGTTTCGCCCGAATCGCAAAAACATCATTCGGGTGCGAAATCACGAGCTGTTCCAGGACTTTCGATCCCTCCGTAATTGATCCTTGCCGGATAAGAATGTCGCCCTTGTAGAATTCCAGCTCGGGCCCGCCTTCTCCCGGCGGCACCTGCAACGCGACCTTCTGCGCTTCGGGGGCAAGGTCCTTTTCGAGCAGCGCGGCAACGAGATCGCATGCGAGCATCTGCCGCACCATTGGGGCGTACGCCGCGAAAGACATGCCGGTGGCTTTCTTCGGCTGTCCCAGCCACACGGCGTATTCCAGGACTCCGAAATCCTGGTAGGCCTGCGACGCGTCTTTGAGAAGCTCAAGCTTGTACCGGTACGCGAGCATCTCCCGGCCGTATTCGCCGGACGGCTGCATGGCGACCGTGTCGATCCATCCTTCCAGGTCTCCCCCATTGCCGGAAAAGACGCTTGTCCGAATTGTCCAGATAAGCGCCGCGTCACGGTCGCCCCGCAGCCCGCGTGCAAGCTCCCGTGCGCGGGACGGGTTCCCCGCAAACAGGGCCTGGCGTACCGCAAGCGTGTCCCGCGCCACCGACGCAGGCAGGGTGGCCGTAAGGCTGTCTGCTTTATCAAGGAACCCCGCGCGCTGCAGGAACGCGGCCGCCTGCGCCCGGAAGCGGACGTCCGACAGTTCGGTCCGGGGGAGCCACAATGCGGCGTCGGCGCTTTTATTGAGCCGCAAATAACACTGATAGACGATTGTCGCAGCCAGGGATCTCTCGGGTGCCTCGGAGAGGCGTCGGTACGCTTCCATCGCAGGCACCACGGCATCGGAAAAGAAACCCATGGAAAACCTGTCGCGGCCGATGGCAAGAAAATCGCGGCCGGAAGGAAAACGCCTGGAGTCGAGGTCTCGGAGAAGGTCAGTCTCCTCTGCAAACATTGCGAAGAAGCCGTAGGTGCGGGAAAGCCACTGTTTGACCTGCAGCGTGTCGCAGCGTTCCTGCGACAGGGCGCACTGCTTGTACGCCCCAAGCGCGAGGCGCTTGGTTTCCACGGACTGGTCCTTGACAATCTCAAAAAGCCTGGCGCAGGCGATTGGGGCGAGCTGGGGCTGTTGTGCCGAGACCCTGCAGCACAGTCTGCCCGCGTCGTAATACCTGGCAAGCACCGCCTTTGCCGACATCCACCGCAGCATGTCCAACGCGTCGAGAATGCCGGCAGAATCGGCTATACATAGCAAACTGTCCCCTTCACTGATGTTCCCCTTGTCGATATCCGCCAGGCCGCGAAGGCGCAGGGCCTGGAGCGCAGGCCGGTCGAGGCGCATAGCGCCTGATTGTGACGGGGCGGACTGGGCGGCAAAGGCTGAATTCACCAACAACGGGATAGACAAGAAAACCGCTTTAAAATTATTTGTCAAGATCGGCCGCCTTTTGTGTGTACAAGAGTCATTTTCCCATTCCCGCCGATATCGGATTCATGATCGAAATGTGCACGCGTCCCAGACTCTTGGTATCCTGGTAGTTTCTCCCCCACTCGATCGCCGCTTCCCCGATCTTTGACGGTATGCGAATGCCGAGGCCATAGCCGAACAGTCTCGTAGCGGAGGGAACCGTCATGGGATCCTGGGGTCCGAACCCGAATCCTTCGTCGGCAAAAACGTACAGCGCGCCATCGTAACTAAAATAGAACAGGCACTCGGTCTGGGCATAGGCAACCGTCTTGAAGGCGAACTCCTGATCGGAGTACCCGCGCACCGAATTGTACCCCCCGGTCCTGTACAGCTCGGCCGTGCGGAGGGTGTCGGCGGGATCGGAGATAATGGTTTCGCCAACGAGGCGGCCTGCGACGGCCCACCTTTTTGTCAAGGGAACCTGCAAGTCTCCCGTTGCCTCGACGTGCTCACGGTTGAACTGCCGGCCGTCGTTGTGCGCGATGCCGCTGCCGGTGCGAAGCGTGAATCCCCGGCACAGCTCACCTGCCCGGTACGGTTTTGCCGCGCGGCTCAGGATGATATCGGCTCCTACGTAATTGGACGACGAGGTGCCGGAATCACCGGAGGTTTGAACCTCATGGGCCGTGACGGCAAGGCCAAGTTGCCAGTATGCCCGCAGCTCCATGAGCCCTTCAAGCCCGCCGTGAAGGTAGCCATACGAATCCTGTTGGATTTCCAGACCGAAATCTCCGGACGCAAACACGGGAAAATCGAGCAGGTAAGGTTTGGAAACCGACAGCTCCAAGCGCTGCAAGCCCTGCTGCCCGTTGTAGGAAAGCTCACCCGTTTCGCCCGCGTGCAGGATGTTGAGCAGTGAAATGTTGACAATGCCGTAAAGACTGCTCTTGACCGACGCGCCGCCGGCCTGAAAGGTGAGCGCACCCTCCAGCCCGAACCCGCTCTTATCGGCGCAGGAAAATGGAACCATCACTTTGTCAAGGGGCAGTGCGGCACCACGGGTGGCGCCGGTATCGGGCGCCGGTGCCGCATCGAGGGTGACGGCGGGCGACGACACGTCTACAGAGGCGACGTACGGCCGGGACAGGAGCTTCTCCCTCGATTCATCCACTTTACGAAGATCGAACAGCTCACCTTCGCGGATGGTAACGTCGTGGAGCAGGAGTTTGCGTCCTGTCTTGAAGGTTCCGATGAGCAGCGGCCTGGCAAAGGCGTATCGCCCGTTTTCGTGCACGGTGAAAACGATGACGAGCTCCTGACGCCGCTTCCCGCCGCCCTTTCCCGAAGAATCGATGGCCGCGCGGACCGTTACCGTCATGGCCGCGAACGGATACCCTCGTGCTCCGAGAAACGAGATGGTCTTTTTGGCGAGGGACTGGATGAAGCCCGCATCGTAGGGACATGGTAGTTTGATTTTGGCAATAGAATCCAGGGAAAGTGGGATGCCGCCCCGGACCCGAATGGAATCGACCCGTCCACGGCCGCCCACGTCGATGCGAATCCTCTTCGGCGACAGCGTGTCGTAGGCGCACAGAAAAAAACCGAGAGAATCGAGAAACTGGCGCACCACCAGCGCCTTCTTCCCCGGAGGGGCTTTTCGCGCGCACTCAAGAAGTTGCGCCGGGTTGATTTCGCGTGATTCACCGATTTCGTATTGCGTGCCGGAATCGGAAAAGACCGCAACGTCGTTCGGTTGCTTTGCGGCAATTCCGCAAGGAAGAAGAGCGGGAAAAACGAGGACAAAAACGTGCCGCCGCAGGCACGATACTACACGGAAGGCACGAGTATGTTGGGGAAAAACCGGCGGAGAATAAGCGGAAGAGGATCCTTTTCGGACTATGAGGAGCCTTTCTGTTTGCGCTTTTCGAGTATTTCCTTGCCCTTTACCGAGTATTTGGCAACAGGGACTTCCTCCAGCCGTTCCACGGGTATCGCTTCACCGGTAACAAGGCAGGTGCCGTAGGTTCCTTCTTCGATCCGCTGCAGCGCCTCATCTATCTGCTCGAGGTACTTCTGCTGGCGCTCCGCAAGGCCCATGGAGAATTCCCTGCCGTAGGCGAGTGAAGCCGTATCGCCAAGATGGTAGCTGTAGCGAGAGTTCTCTCCGGATTGATCGGCAATGGAGGTCTTGAGGTTCTCGTTCTGGATCTCGCCCATTTCCTCAAGCACGCGTTTCTTTTCTTTCAGGAGTTTATCCTTGAAATGCTGCAAGTCCTTCTTGGCAAGTTTTCTGGCGGACTTGTTGTCCGGAGGCGCGGGCTTTTGCGGTTTCTTCACCTTGCGAGCCTTGGACGCCTTGGGCCGCTTCGGGGAAGGCTTTTTTCCTTTTTTGGAGCGGGATTTCTTGTTCACGGTGCCAGTCCTTGTTGAAAAAGAATTGCTCAAATATAGTTCCCGAAACGCCGGAAAGACAATTCTTTATTTCCAAGATTGAAGGATTCCGCAGCAAGCGGCGATGCGCGGCCGCTGTGGAATCAAGATTCCCAGCACTCATTTTATCATTGTCAGGAATTGGTTACCACAAGAAACATCCAGAGGGTTCCTCCCGCAATCGCAGGATGATTACGGCATCCGGGTTTACTTCGCCTGCACCCTGATCTATTTTTGTGAAACCTTTCCGAAAGAAGAACACCTACCATGACAAGAGTCGGCTCAGCAAAAAAGGGCGTCATCACGCCCGAAATGAAAAAGGCTGCACGAAAAGAAGGCATGCGGTACGATGCGTTCCGCACGGCCCTGGCCGACGGCTCCATTGTTATCGCACGCAACACAAAAAGGAACATCGAGCCGCTCATCATCGGCGCAGGCACACGGATAAAGGTCAACGCCAACATAGGTACGTCGTCGGCAAAATCGGACATAAAGGAAGAACTGGAAAAAATGCTCGTTGCCGTGAAACACGGCGCCGACGCGATCATGGACCTTTCCACCTGCGGCGATCTTGCCGCCATCCGGAAGACGATCATCGCGCAGTGCCCCGTTGCCGTGGGCACGGTGCCGCTGTACGAAATGGCGCTTGTCGCTAAAAGCAAGAAGAAATCGATTCTGAGGATCTCGGCTGATGAAATGTTCGACGTTATCGAACAGCACTGCGAACAGGGCGTCGATTTCCTCACCCTTCACTGCGGCGTAACGCTGCAATCGCTCGAGCGGTTCAGGCGGGCCGGGAGGCTTGCCGGATCGGTCTCCCGCGGCGGCACCATCATGATGGAATGGATCCACTACAACAAAAAGGAAAACCCGCTGTATGCCGACTACGGACGCCTTCTTGCTATATGCGCAAAATACGATGTGTGCATAAGCCTGGGCGACGCGTTTCGGCCCGGCGCCATTGCCGATGCAACAGACCGCGTTCAGGTGCAGGAACTCCTTATCCTCGGTGAACTGGTCGTGCGCGCGCGGGAGAAAAACGTGGGTGTGTTCGTGGAGGGTCCCGGCCATGTGCCGCTCAATCAGGTGGCGGCGAATGTACAAATTGAAAAGACTCTGTGCAACAACGCACCCTTCTACGTGCTTGGCCCGCTTGTTACCGACGTGTCTCCCGGCTACGATCATATCTCCGCCGCCATCGGCGGCGCCGTCGCCGGCATGGCAGGGGCCGACTTCTTATGTTATGTGACCCCCGCGGAGCACCTGAAGCTGCCGTCCGTCGATGACGTGAAGGAAGGTGTTATCGCGTCGCGCATTGCCGGCCATGCGGCCGACATCGCACGAGGTTTCCCGGGCGCACGGGAGTGGGACGAAGCGCTTTCGCGCGCAAAGATGGAGCTCAACTGGGAACGGCTCCTTTCGCTTTGCGTTGATCCGGACAAGGCGCGCGCGTATCGCGCTTCGCTGCCGCCGCGGGGCGATGAGTCGTTGTGCAGCATCTGCGGCGAGTTCTGCGCCATCAAGCGGTCGAAGCTGGTTCGGCCGACCTGAAACTATCTATTCCGTTTTATCAAGAAACCCGGGCTTTTGTCATGCGTGCCTATTGCCTTACGTGCGAACTTTCCCCAGAGTCAAGCGAGCGTGCCCAGGCAGTGTGGTACGGCCTCGGCATGCTCGGGTGCGAAGAGGAAACCGTTGGGGATAAAATCAGGCTCAAGTGCTACTTCTCCACAAGCGCGTCGCTGCATACCGCGGAATTCCACCTTCTGGACTTGAGCCCATCCCAGCCGCTCTCCATCACCGTGGTACAGGACGAGGACTGGAATGCGAGGAGGAAACAGTCGATGAAACCCGTGCTGGTTGCAAAGAGCATCTGGGTTTCTCCCGCATGGCTCAGGCCGCCGGTTTTGCCGGGCCAGTCGTGGATAAAAATCGAGCCGAAAATGGCATTCGGCACCGGCCATCACGAGACCACGAAGCTCGCGTGCCAAGCGCTGCTTGCCGGTAAAGACGCGGTTGGGTATGCGCCGTCTATTCTCGATATAGGGACTGGATCGGGTATCCTCTGTTTCGTCGCCGACTGCACGGGTGTTTCCCGCGCCGTCGGCATCGACATAGATCCGGTGTGCGCCTCCAATCTTGCCGAGAACCTGAGGAAGAACCGTCCGAAATCATCAATCTCCTTCGCCGTGGGCACCCTGGACTGTCTCAAAAAGATCGTCGCCTTTGACCTTGTCGTCATGAATATGTTGTCGTCCGAAGGAATGCCGCTGCTTGAAAGGATCCGCAACCTCTTAAGAGATAACGGAATCTTCATCTGGTCCGGCCTTCTTCTGGGAGAAAGAAATGATGTACTCGCGCAGGTTCTTCCCATCGGATTCTCTCTGTGCCGGGATGCACATGAGAATGAATGGTGGTGCGCCTCGTTTGTCAAGAAATCGGGTTAGGGTTCCAACCACGGAAAACAGCCCGGACCGTTCTGTTCCTTTCCCGGCCGGTCCAGCACGGGAAAACGCCTCCTCTCGGATTCTTCCACAGAAGATTCTTGGCTGCGCGCCCGTGATTATGCTTATCGCCGTTTGTGCACTGCGCACATTTTCCGACGTGCATGTTCTCAGGGGCAGCGGGCCCGAGTATCCGCTCGAAGTGGACAGCGTATTCTTCTTTGTGTGGTTCGACTCGGCCGGCAGGATCGATTCTCTGGTTAGAGCGCTCCCGGCTTCATTCTATGCCGAACTGCGCGACAATATCGACTCCGTGTACAACTACGCGACCGCGCTCTCGCTCAGGCGCAAGGAGCTCTCGGGCTGTACAAGCGGACTCAAATACGGTGCTTGCCTTTCCTTCACAACCCTCGGCTCGACAACGCTCAAGATTTTGTTTTCGTGCGGGGATTTCGTCAGCGGCAAGCTTCTCACCGCCACCGACAACTATCCGTTCGTAGTGAAATTGACAAAAGGGTTTTCTGTAAAGTTGCGGAAGCTGGCGAGAAGAAAGTAGCGCGTCACGCCTCTATTGCTTTTTCCTCTTGTGCGTAAGCTTCACCTCGCGCCACATGCCGGTCCGCCCGTCTTTAACAAGCTTGAGATGCGGCGTTTCTCCCCCGTCGAATATCATGAGCTCGCCGTCCGAAATCACCGTGCGGCCCCTCAGGGTCACTCCCATCCTGTTGATGGCCCGGTACTGGGTAACGAGGTGTTCCTTCATCTGCTCGAAATCATCGCGGTTCTCGTTAAAGGAAAAGAACAGGGTGGCGATGCCGGCGGCCTTGAGCCGCCTGTACAGCTTGAGTGGAAACTGCTTGATTTGCCGCCGGCGTTCAAAGTTCCGCTTCTGGTAGAGGGAGTTCCTGTCTGTAAATAGCACGTACGAAAAGTGGGCGTCCGGCAGCAGGGTCGCAAGCGGCTCGAACAGGTTGCGCAGCAGGTCGTCGCAGTCGATGGCCAGTTTCTCCAGTTTGCTTTCCAGAACCAGGATGTTGCGCTGAAGAAAATAGCGGTAGTCGAACAGGCCGTCGAGTTCCTTGACATTCTCGTAACCGTACTTGCCCTTCCCGGTCTTCTTGAGGATAACGAGGTTGGGGTATTTCCGGATCTTAAGAATGTACCGCTGCGTGTTGGCGATGATGAAATCGTCCCGCTCCCTGGGATTGAAACGTTTGTCAAATATGCCGCCGGTCTTGCCGTGCGCGCTTGTGTGCTTGAGCCAATATTTGGTGATCCGCCGCGCGATGCGCTCGGCGATATCGCCCACGATGTTGCCCTCGCCGCTTGCGTCGAAGGCGTATCGGGCGTTCAGAAGATCGCCTACCGTGTACAACGGGTTGCTGATGCTTTCTATCCGGTATTCGATGATCACCTTGTCGAGATCGTGGCGGCCTTCGTTGATTTCATCGTTGGGATTGTGGAGCCGGTACGTACCCCTCACGCCGTGGTCGCGGCGCAAAGAATAAATCATCGCGTCACCGTCCGCAGCTCCCGAAGGGCTCCAGCCGGCCGGCTCAAAACTTGCAAACAGCGAATAGGGATCGTACGGTGCAGTCATAGGCCAACAAGAATTGGTGGCGATTTACAGAAGCCTGTGTATCAAATATATACTACATGCGGGAGTCGTATGCATATACGGAGCCGGCAAAACGCGATCGCCGGGCAACGCGCTCTTTCCAGGGCGCAGGGGTACTACTTGCGGCATCGCGTCTCTTGGATGCATATTTACAGAGTAAAATTACGTACCCTTCTCAACGGGAAAGGCCTCCCCCTAATGCCCTACGATGCAGAACTCAAGGCGGCGCTCGAGGCCGCTCGTGCGGCAGGAAAAATCCAGCTCGATCGCCGGAACAGCATCCGCGACGTTCATTTCAAGAGTGATGCGTCGCCTGTTACCGAGGTTGACAGAACCTGTGAAACCGTGATCCGCGATTTACTCGGACGGCAATTTCCGGCCGACGGTTTTCTAGGCGAGGAAACGGGTTCAAGTGTCGGGCACAGCGGCAGAACGTGGATTGTTGACCCGCTCGACGGCACGCGGCCGTACCTGCGCGGCATTCCCACCCACAGCGTCCTGATTGCCCTGGAAGACGGGGACGAGCTTGTTGCCGGCTGCATACATCTGCCTGCCCTTGGTGAAACCTACTGGGCGCGGGCCGGCTGCGGCGCGTTTTGCAACGACCGGCGTATTTACGTATCGGAAACACGGGAGCTGTCCCGGGTGATGGGAAGCGGGTTTGGGTGTGTGGAGAAATCGCCCGCCCGCGAAGGCGAATTGCTTCTTTCTCTTATGAAAACGTGGGGCTACGCCTATGGGTTCATGGACGCGTTTTCGTACGGCTGCGTTGCCGGCGGCAGGCTCGACGTATGCGTCAACCTGCTCGACAAGCCGTGGGATTGCGCGGCGGCCGCGTGCATTGTTGCCGAGGCAGGCGGGAGATTCTCTGATATCAAGGGATGCCGTTCAGTACGCAACGGATCGGTGATTCTGTCCAACGGCTTTGTGCATGATGCTGTCGTAGAGTATTTTCAATAGTTCCGTTGGTGGAGGAGAGGCGGTTTGTGCCTCGAAGGCCGTGGACCCGGAGGATTCTTTGGACAAAAAACCTGAAAAGCAAGCGGTTGAGGACGTTACTCCGCAGCGGAGATCTGAAACAGCGGGAATAACCCATTTCACAAAGGACATGATCTCCGCCCTTGCCATGGCGCTCGTGGCCATCGTGTACGTCATTCAGGCGTTCAAGATTCCGAGCGGTTCAATGGAAAACAGCCTGCTCGTTGGCGACTTCCTGCTCGGGCTCAAGTTCATTTACGGCGCACCCGTGCTGCCGTTCATGTTCACCAAGTTCCCCGGCGTCACCAACCCAAAGCCGGGGGACGTCATTATCTTCAAATATCCGGGAACCGACAAGAAGGACTACATCAAACGCTGCGTCGCGGGTCCCGGCGACACAATACGGATAGACACGCAGCGAGTGGTGGTCAACGGACGGCAGTTTGTGCTGCCGCCGAAAGGCCAGTACATTCACGGCGGCCTGCTTGATCCGCGCATCACCGATTTCGAACCGCTGCGGGTACCCAGGAAAGGCGACACGCTCTCGCTCGGCGCGGAGGTTCCCTGCCGAGAATTCCTGTATTACAAGCATCTTGTCAAGCAGGAAAATCCGCGGAGCCCCATAACGGTGAAATACCAGCTCTATATCAACGGGGAATTCGCCAACAGCCAGAAAGTCCTGGTCAACGGGTACTGGGAATTGCCGTTCGGGGACATCGACTTCAACAAGATAGACAGTTGGATCGACATCGACAACATTCTCAAGGAGATGCCGGCTCAGTTCCGCGACAAGACCGTGGAGATCCGCAAGTTGCTGTACCTGAACGACCGTCTCGTAACGCGGTATGTTGTCAAAAACGACAACTATTTCATGATGGGGGACAACCGCGACAACTCCACCGATTCCCGGTACTGGGGCTTCCTCAACCGCAATTTTGTGAAAGCAAAGGCGTTTATCCTCTACTTTTCCTGGGACGGCAGTCTTCCGCTGTGGGAATTACCTCTCAAGATACGCTGGAACAGAATTGGCAAACTCATTCGGACCTGGGACGGACATCCGGAGAATGCGGTGAAGTAGTCCGCGAGGCACGTTCTTCCGCGCCCGTCCCATCTTCACCTTGTATCCGCCACTCTCCCGATTTCAAGCCGCCAGTAGTCGAGAAGATCGTCGAGGGTCTTTTCAAAAGGGATTTTCGGCTCCCAACCGGTTTCTTCCCGCAGTTTCCGGTTGTCTCCGGAAAGCCGGCGGTAGGTCTTAACTTCCCGGATTTTCTTTTCTTCCGCAACCACCGTCACCGGTAGTGAGGATTTTCCGATCAGATAGCTGAGAATTGAAGACAAGGGCCTGGTGATGCCCGAGCACACATTATATACTTGAGCGGCTCTGCCTTTTCCCATGATGAGCCAATAGGCATTTACCACGTCGCGAACATCCGAAAAATCAATTTCGACGTTGCAATCTCCCACGTGAATTTCCGGCGGGCCACCGTGTTCCGCGTGCGCGATTTGCCTGGCCCAGTCGGAACACACAAACAGATGCGACTGGCCGGGGCCGGTATGGTTGAACGAACGCGTAAACCGTATGTCAAGGTTGTATTGACGGCAGTACTGCAAGCCGATGAGCTCCGTGGCGTATTTTGAAATCCCATAAAAATTGCTGGGGTTGGGAAGTTCCCTCTCGGACACCAGGCCCTCCGCATTGACATCGTATTCTTTGGCCGATCCCACCACAAGCAGCTTTCCCGCAGCGCAGAACCGTTTCATCGCGTCGATCACCGATATCGTGCCGGTGATGTTTATCTCGAGCGCGCTTCTCGGCGTGCGGTCGGCCTCCGCGGGAAAACTGACGCCCGCGAGGTGAAAGATCTCATCGGGCATGAGGCGCTCAAGCGCCTGAGCAACGCTGTCGCAATCCGTAATGTCAACTGTTTCGTAGGGAATAGCGTCGATCGAACACGTTTGCTCGATGCCCAGCCCGACAACGCGCCTGCCTTTGTGCCTGAGCACGGCGGCGAGGTGGCGGCCGGCAAAACCATTGATGCCGGTGATGAGTGCGGTTGCCATGCGTTCTCTTCTTCCTCATGCGCGGCGGACCGCGCCGAAGCTTGTTTCCGGGCGCACCGCCGTTATTGCTGTGTAAAATAGATGGAAATCCTTAGCCGATCAATTCTTTCGTGCGATCTTCATGCATGCGTCAAATACAGAGAAAACAGTGATGTTGTTGATACAGGGGGTCGCGCATGTTTCCTCTGCGCCGTCGCACGGGTGGCAGGGAAAGCACGGCTCCCTTGGGGCGGAAATTATCGTCACGCTTTCCCCAAGAGGCCTCCACTGTACGGGATCGGATGCCCCGAACAGCACCACGCTCGGCGCGCCGGACGCTGCTGCCAGATGCGACACTCCCGAGTCGTTGCCGATGTACAGGTTCGCACGCGCAAACACATGGACAAGAACCGGAAGAGGCGCATTGCGAATCACGGTGTGAGACGACGGAACCTGGTACCGGCCTTCCTCTGTCGGTCCGGCAATCCATGCGATCGACAACCCCTTGCCCTCAAGCTCATGTGCCACGGCAATGAACCGCCGGGCCGGCCAGTTCTTTCTCGCGCTGCCGCTGCCGGGGTGAAGCACGGCAAAGGCTTTGCGTTTTCCAAGAAGCTCATCCGCTTCATGAGCACATGCCGGACACGGCGTCAGCCGCGGAACATGCCGTGCCGACATCTTCAGGCGCTTAGTGACAAGAGCCAAGTGGTACGCACACACGTGGATTCTTTGAACCGGCCTGGGGGCGTGCGCCAACAGGCGCGCACAGGCGAACCGCCGCACATGCGACACCAGCGGCGAACCCGCTGACGTAAACACCAGGGCTGCCTTGACGCGCGACAGTCTTTCCGTCAGAGAGCGCACAAGCGGTCCGTCCGGAAGGTACAGGCGCGAGAACACGGCGCTTTCGGCATCCCACACTTCGTCGAACAGGCCCTCGTGGATGCCGAGAATGCCGGTTGCAGGCTTGCCAAGGAGGATTTTCCTTAGGCCGGGGTTGCGCCGGTTCCACGCCTTTATGGCCGGGACCGCGGTGACGAAATCACCCAGCCCTCCGGTGTGGTAGACAAGGGATAGTTGGGTCGGCGTTGTCCGGCTGGCAAGGATCATGGTTGATTGACGGACAGTTCATCCCGCACAAGCGAGGCATGCACGGCTGCGCCGGAACACTGTTGATTACCGAGTGCTCAGGCCCTTAAAATACTCGAGGGCCGGCCCGACATCCGCTTCGGGGTGGCGTCCGGCAATGTTCCGGATTGCATCGAGCTGCGACGATACAAAGGCCTTTGTCGCATCGTCCGATTGTTGTGTTGTCCGGTGGCCCATTGCGTTACGAACCGGCTCCCATTCACGTACAAACTGTCTTGAGCCCGTGTCCAGGCACGCCTCCGTAAACCGTTCCCACAGATAGCCGACCGCAACATCAGCCGGATGAGTCATGTCCTCTTTATAGAACCGGTAATCGCGCAGTTCGTCCATCATTATCTCGTAGGCGGGGAAATAATAGAGCCTGGAAAATCTTTTTTCCAGTTCGTGAAGCGCACACACAAGGGTCGACTTGCTTACCAGGTTCTCGTGCGCATTATTGCGGATATGACGCACCGGGCTCACGGTTGCAATGCAAAGGCAGCCGGGCCGCAACGCGTGCAGCCGTTCCAGAACCTCGGTGAAGGCTTTCACGATTTCTTCTATGGAAAGCAGCCGCCTGTCGAACTGCTCAGCGGGTTGTTTGTGGCAATTCGCCGCGATTCTCCCGCTCTCCCTGTGGGAAAAGGCAACCGCGGTGCCCAGGGTAAGGATCAGAACGTCACAGGTTTGGAATGCATCGCATCCCTTGGCAAAACGTGCGTTTATTTTTGCAAGGCAGTCATCGCGGGATGCCGCGGAGAATCGCCCATGATGGTCCCGGCTGTGCCACAGGCCCGAGGAGAAAAACAGGTCCTGTTCCGCGTACGGCGTTCGTTCCGCGAGACGCTTGAGTCCTGCGGCAATTGAGGCCGGATTGAACAGGATGCCGAAGGGGTTGACGCATGCATTAAAGAGAAAATCGGTGAGAAGCGCCCCCATGGTTTCGGCAAAACATGAGCCCATGCACAAAATCGTGTGGCTGTGATGGATTGCCGATTGACTTTTAGGGACGTCTACCACCGTCCTGAAGATGCCGTTATCCGCCATGGGCAGCATCCCCGGGCGCGACAACGGTATCGCGTCCGATTTCGCGATGATGATCGAGCCCGTTCCGGGCCCAATACTGCTTAGGAGAGCTGAGATTCCTGCAGGTTTCTGCGTCGTGCGGCACAGGATCGGAGGTGTGGAACAGATGGTATTGCAGCGCTTCGCGCGTGATGGTTTTTATGCGCACCCCTTTGAGCCTGAACCGTTCGGTGAGGTTTATGTCTTCAATGCCCCTGCCCGTGATACTTTCGTCGTAGCCGTTGACGGCCTGAAAGTCCGATGCGTGAACCGAGAAGTTACTGCCCACGATCCAGTATCGCTTTCCAAATGCGTTTTCCAGTGCAAACGAACCCGGTATGTACAGCCCGTGCTTACGCTGGCCCGCGCCACAATTGTTCCACCAGAACAACGGGCGCTCCATTCGTTTCGATTCGATGTCGGTAATCGACAGCCTCGCGGTAATCGCCTCATCAAGCATCACCCTGCGGCCCGCGAGCACAACGCCCTTCCTCCTGTTGACAAGGTGCCGTTCCATGAACCGGTGGTGGAGCACGCAATCGCCGTCGATAAAGACGAGATAGTCGGTACCGGCCTTCGCCACCGCCTCGTTGACAACAATGGTTTTCCTGAATCCTGCGTCCCGCTGCCAGATATGCCTCACGGGCCGCGGAAACTCCTTTGCAAACCGCCTGACCACGCCGGCAACGTCCTGTCCGGATCCGTCATCGGCAATCAGGACTTCAAAATCGCCGCGGGTCTGGCCGCGGACACTTGCAAATATCTTTTCGAGAAAGTCCGGCCGCTTGTAGACCGCAACGATCAGGGAGGCGCGCGGGTTCATGCCTGCTGTCCGCCGAGCTTGAGCGCAACCACCTCGCGCACCAGCGTGCCGTCGGCCTTGCCCTTCACCTGCGGCATCACAAGTTTCATCACCGTCCCCATGTCCTGCTTTCCCCGGGCGCCGGATTCCGAAATCGCGGCGGCCACAACACCCTCAATTTCCTCTCTGGAAAGCTGCACGGGCAGGTATTTCTTGAAGACATCGATCTGAAACTGCTCGCGGTCTGCCAGGTCGATGCGGCCCGCGGCCCTGAATTGCGCAACCGATTCGGAGCGCTGTTTAATCGCCTTTGCGATCACGCCCGCAACGTTGCCGTCGCTCGCCTCCTCCTGCTCGATGAGTTCGAGATTTTTGATTTCGGAGTGCAACGTCCGCAGGCAGAGGAGCTTTTCCTTTTCCTGCGCCTTCATCGCTGTCTTGATATCTGCGAGCAGCGTCTCGAGAATGGAGGATGGCATTGGGTCTCCTTGGGGTGATTATGCTTTAACAGCCACGATGCTTTGGGGAACTTTGCCCTTTGCTACCTGCTCCAAGGTGAACCGTTTGGAGGAGATCCGGCGAAGCCCCGCAGCAATGCAGAAAGCCATGTTGAGCCGCAGCAGGTTATTGGTGGCCGTTGCGGTGTCGAACACGTGCTGCGGCCGAAGCGCGGCCAAATCCACATCCGTAAAGTTCCTGTCGCAGCTTGGCAGAACGGTGGTCCCGTTGTCCGCATACAGGGCAATGCCATGCGTCCGGCAGATAACGGGCCGCGCCGGATACGCACTGCATTCCCCGTTTCTGAGAAGCGCACACCTTGTTCGTTTCCCGGGGGTTGCTTCGGCCGCGGCCGGCCGGCCGGCCAGGTACGTGGCAAGCGCATACGCTTCAAGGGCGCACACGCTGTGCAACTCGCAGCAGGCGAAACATCCCCGCCCGCATGCCATGGCGCCTTTGTACATCCTGTGCACAGCCTCGAAAAATCCGTCGCAGTACCGGCACAGCGCTGCGTAGTTGTCAAGAATGGCCCGGATGGTTGTCATGGGCGTGCCGCTCCCGCATGGCGATGGTAGGCAGCCGGCGGCCGGCACGGACCCGTTGCAGCCGTCACGGCAAGCAGGCTGTCGAGAAAATCAAGCGACTTGAAATCGGAGTAGGTCTGGAAATGGTACTGGCAGAACCGAGCGAAAAGGCGGATAATGCGCCGCGCGTCAACATCGGAAATACCCCTGGGCTCCTGAGGGTACGCGTGCAACGCGGCGCCGCCCAGCGACGCAAGCACTGCTGCCGGAAGGAACGCGCCGGTGTTGTTCTTGCGTTTCGCGCATTCGTTGCATTCAAGCGTGCCGCTTTCCAAAAGCAGGTGTGCACCTGCCGATCCGGCAAACGGCCTGCCGCACCGGACGCACGTGTCGATGTTCGGCCCGAACCCCATGAGCGCAGAAAAATCGTACAGGAAACGCCATGCCATGGCCGGGAAACACCGGTTCGCCGGCAGCGTTTCGAGGTTCGCAAGCAATTGGAGCAGATACCGGAAGATATCCGGATGCGGCGCGTCGGTCGACATCGTCTTCATGATGACTTCAAACGCCAGATCGCGTACCGCGCTCTTGTGCAGGTCGGTACGCACGCCGGGAAAATAATCAAGGATGGAAATGCCGGCCAGGGTATGCAGGTCCCGGTGCGGCCTGGAGTAGAGGAGCAGTTCGGCAAGGAAACCCCGTTCCGGGCAAGGAGTTCCGCTCTTTTTTCGCCGGATGCCCTTGGCGACACCGTGCACGAGACCGTGTTGCTCCGAGTACAGGTACAGGATGCAGCTCGTTTCGCGAAACGGGTTTACTTTAAGGATGAACGCTTTTGTTTTTTCAACAGTCATGATCGCCGCCGGCCAAAGAGAATTGGTCGCTTGGAGGCCCTTGAGAAACTCACCATTGAAGAAACCTCGCAGCTGCGGGGGGAAAAGGGCAAACGACTCAATGATAGGCGCGAAGCGCCACTGCCATGCCTTAGGGAACGCAGTGACAATGCGCTCCCTGTGGGATTCACCGTGTTCAATCACGCGGGTCCGGAGCCACGCGCTTGCCCGGACGCAAAAGCCGGCTAAGGGACGAGAGCGTGAGCGGTTCTTCCGGCACGTCCCCCGCGGCGCGATCCTTTTTCTTCCCCGATACCACGCCGCCCGACACGATAAGTTTGATGGCCGTTTCCACGCTGATAGCAACGTCAACTATCTTGGATTCCGGAACAAAAATCAGGAACCCCGCCGTCGGATTTGGGACTTTCGGCAAAAACACGCCCACCATTTTCTCCCCGGTTTTGGCCGAAATCTCGGAGTTTTCCGCGGCAGTGACAAAAGCGAGGCAATAGGAGCCCTTTTCGGGGAACTCTATGAGTACCACCCTGCTCAGCGCCTTCTTCTTGGGGCCTGCCACGGCGTCCACGATCTGCTTGATGATGCCGTACAATTTATTGAAGAACGGGATCTTGCCAAGCAGCGAATTGCCCGTCTTCATGAGCCGCCTGCCCAGAAAATTCCGTGCAAGAGACCCGGTGAACCACGCCGCCAGCAGCAGAGCCACAAGGCCCATGCCCGGCACAATGTGGGTCCGCAGCGAGGCGGGAACGGCAAAATAGGCCCACGAATCGAGGAGCTTGAACAGCTTGACAAGTATGAGAACCGAGGCGAACAGCGGAAGGAGCAGGAGAAAGCCGGCGATCATGTTGGTGCGCACCTGCCGCAGCGTATGCACAATTCGATGGCGCACCTTGTACCACAGTTTGTACATGGCTACTTCGGCTCCTCTATGAACTTGTACACTTTCTCGTCCTTGCGCGCCATGCCCAGCTTCTCGCGGGCGATTTTCTCCATGTAGGCGGTATCGCTCTTGAGGCGGGAATTCTCCACGGAAAGGGAATCGAGCTCCTTGTGCTGGTGCGCGAGCGACCGTTCCTTTTTCTTCACATCAAGGAAGGACCGGTAGATCCGTACCGTGCTGGCTTTGCCGACAAAAAGCGAAACCAAAAGCGCAACGGCCACCGCGAGCGCGACCCATCTGCCGATTTTCCTGTGTCCCATCTTCCTGCGAAGATTCATGACACCCGCACATATTGCTGGCCCGCAACCTGACGAATCAGGCCCTTGAGCTCGAGGTTGAGCAGAATATCGAACAACTGCGACACGGCCCGGTCGGCTTTCTCTGCAATCGTGTCGAGCCGGAGCGGCTCCCCGCACAACACGTCCACCACCTGCTGCTCGGCGGGGGACAGGAGTTCCACCGGCATGGCGAATCCAGCGCTCCCGGGCGAAGCCTTTACGTCCGCGACCCCGGGCATGGTGAGGTGCTCCATGTTCTCAAGGATATCGGCGCCGCTCTTCACGGGGATCGCCCCGCTCCTCAGCAAATTGAAGGTTCCCGCGCTCGCATCCGAAAAGATCGAGCCGGGGACCGCGAACACGTCGCGCCCCTGTTGCAACGCGTAGTTGGCCGTGATGAGACTGCCGCTTTTCTTCGGCGCCTCAACCACGAGCACGCCTACCGACAGCCCGGAAATGATCCTGTTGCGCCGAGGGAAATGATACCCCTCGGGCTCGGTGCCCAGGTCAAACTCCGAAACCAGCGCCCCGGTCTCGGCGATTCGCTCGGCCAGCTTCTTGTTCGCGGCGGGATATACCGTGTCGACGCCTCCGCCCAGCACCGCGATGGTGACCCCGCCGTTGTCGAGGCATGTCTGGTGTGCAACCGTGTCGATGCCGTGGGCAAGCCCGCTTACGATTACGATCTTCTTTTCAACCAGTTGTTTTACGATAAGGGCGGCGGCGCTCCGGCCGTACTGGGTCGGCTTGCGCGTTCCAACCACGCCGCACGCATGCTTGGTGAAGCTTTCGAGCTTACCCTTCACAAACAAGACTGGCGGCGGCGCGTAAATTTCGCGCAAGAGCGGCGGATACGCGCCGTGGTCCCACGTCAGGACCGTGATGCCCTGGGCGGAGGCCTTATCGAGCTGCCTCTCCGCACTCTCCAAAAGAGACGGCGGATCTATGCTGTTGTTTGAAAAGGCGCCGGCCCACTGGACAAGGGCCGCGCGGCCCTCCGGCTCAAATAACGACAGCGGCGAGCCGTAGTGCTGGATAAGGGCTTTGACGCGTACAGGGCCAAGGCCCTGTATCGAGTTAAGCGCCAGCAGCGCCGCGGTTGCGTTTCTTTGCGGGTCCATTATGAGAAAATAATTCGTGGATAGGCGCCTCACAGCGCGGTTGCCCTTGCATCGTGGGCGTCCATCATTATATTATTAATGTTCCCCCTTTACCGAAAGGACCCAACCTTGTGAAATGTTACGAAGTGAGAAAATGCTCCAAAGAAGAGCGCGAGGCATGTTACGTCTGGAACAGTTTCCGGGACAATCCCCAGGACATCGAGAACGTCAAGTGTTGGGTGCTCAAAGGCGCATATCAGGAGGAATCGGGCGAGCAGCTTAAGCGGTGCAAACGATGCGAGTATTTCATCACCATGAACCGGGAAACCGGCATCGTTTCCGACTCCGATGCCGACGTGGCCGTGGTCACGTGCGAAGACACGATCAACACCGAACGCACCAAGGCGCTGGAAAAGGTGTGGGAAAACCTGCGGCAGCATAACCGGGTCAAGGTCATCCTTGACATCTCCCGGGTAAACAACATCTATTCCTGCGGGCTCGGCGCGATCATCAAGATCCACAAGGAAGCGGCCGCCGCAAAAGGCCTGCTCGTGGTCGTAGTTTCCGAGGGCTACGTTACCAACCTGTTCGGGGTAACCAAGCTTTCCCGGCTGCTTCGCGTTGTCAAAAACCACCGGGACGCGCACGACATCTTCGACTCCATGAAGAAACGCGATCTCGAGGCGCAGGAGAAAGCGGCGCGCGCCGCCGCCGAAGCCGCAAAACCGCCCAAGCCGAAGGAACGGCCGGCCTGCTGGATCTATTGGAAAAATCACAATCCCCAGAATGCCACAACCTGCGACGAATGCTTCAAGAAGATAAAGCCAACGGGCCAGCCCTGCTGGATCGTGGACGGCATGATCGAAGGAATCTCCTTCCAGTATGTGGACGAAGAATGCGAATCGTGCCGGTACTTTGAGGAATTCTCGAGCGTCCAGGAGTTGTGACCATGGCCCTTGCAGAATGTCCGGAATGCAAGGCCCAGGTGTCGGACACGGTCCGGCACTGCCCGCAGTGCGGATTCCGCCTCAAAAAATGCTGCGGCCATCACACCGGCCGGCCGATGTTTCTTCCCGTGGTTCTCGTTGGCATCGTTGTCATCCTGCTGCTGGCAATCTTTTTCACGGCAACTGTCAACGTCAACAGCAACAATGGCATGATCAATTTCCATTGGAACAAGCGTGGCATTTTTCCGAGACTGGGGTTCAGATGTTCGTGCGGGTGCAGGAAGACGGGCAAGTGACAGGCGCGAAGGCGCTCCCATGTTCGATAGTCAATACGCGACGATGATCGATGATTATTCCTTATTCATTCCCTCCAGCGTCCCCAAAAACTGCTTGATTTCGCCCGCCAGTTTTTCCGGTATACCCTTTACTTCCGCAATTTCTTCCGCACTCGCCTCGCCCACCCGTTTGAGCGACCCGAAGTGACGCAGCAGTTCCACCACCCGTTTTTTGCCCATTCCCGGAATCGACTGCAGCGCGGACACGCTCATCCGGTGGCCGCGAAGCGTCCGGTGGTAGGTGACGGCAAAGCGGTGCACTTCGTCGCGGATGCGCTCGAGGAATTTCCGCACGGGGTGCGTCGAGGGCAGGCGAACCGGTCCCTTGCAATAGGGAGAATACACAAGCTCTTCTTTTTTGGCAAGCGATAGCACCATGGGCGCATGCTCGAATGTGCTCAACGCCTCCATCGCGGCGTGCAATTGGCCAAGCCCGCCGTCTATGAGATAGAGGTCGGCAAACCGTTGCCCCTCGGCCGCCTGGCGGGAAAGCCTGCGCGTCACAACCTCCATCATCATGGCAAAATCGTTCTGGCCGACCACGGTTCTTATCTTATAACGCCGGTATCCCGACTTGTCGGCCGCGCCATCGGAAAACCGCACCATGCCGGCGACCGCGTTTGTCTCTCCCAGGTTCGAAATGTCGAACGCCTCAATGACATGCGGAAACTTCGGCAGGCATAAGAGCGACTGCAGGTCGCTCAGGTCTTCCATCGCGCTGGGCGGCAGTTTCTGGAGGAGGTACAGGCGCGCATTTTTTACCGCCAGGGCCGCCAGTTCGCGCTTTGCGCCCTTTTGCGGCACGGTCACGCGCACGGTAGCGCCGAACTGCGATTCGAATGCAGCCTGGACAAGTGCGGCATCGACCCCCGCCTCTTCACTCACGATAACGTCCTGCGACGGTTGTTCTCCGGAGTCGAGATAGAACTGCATGATCAGCGTTTCCACGCCCCCTCCGGACGTCTCCCAGGCCGCCTTATCAAAGGCAAAAGTCCGGGCCGACAGAAGCAGGCCCTCTCGTACCCGGAGCACGGCCAGGCACATGGATCTGTCGCCTTTATAAATGCCGAACACGTCGCAGTCGGTGTCCGGCGATGCAAGGTCCACCTGCTGGAACCGGGACGCATCGTTGATGAGACGCAGCTGATCGCGGACAAGCGCCGCCTGCTCAAAATGCTCCCTGGCAGAATCGTCCGCCATCCGGGCCTCCAGGTCCCGCACGATGTCCTTGCGGCGTCCTGCGAGGAACCGGATGAGCATGTCGACATTGGACCGGTAGTCTTCCTGCGATATCCTGGCCGCGCACGCGCCGCTGCATCTGCCGATGCCGAAATTGACGCACGGCCGAACAGGTTTGGCGCGAGGAAGGTCCCTGTTGCAATCGCGAATCTTGAATATCCGCTTTGCAAAGTGAACGAGCTGGCGCATGGCCCGAACATCGGTGTAGGGCCCGAAATAGCGGGCGCCGTCGGCGGTCACCCTTCGAACCACGAGCAGCCGGGGAAACGGCTCGTTCACCGTGATTTTAAGATAGGGGTAGTGCGAATCGTCCTTGAGATCGATATTGAACTTTGGCTTGTGCGTGCGGATGAGGTTGGCTTCCAGGATGAGCGCCTCGCTCTCCGTGTGCGTGGCGATCCACTCCACATGGCGGAGCCGCTCGAGCATGAACGGAATGTGCGGCCGGTCTTCGTGCGTGTCAAGAAAATACGATTTTACACGGCTTTTGAGGTTTACGGCCTTGCCGATGTACAGCGGTTCGCCCGACGCATCTTTCATGATGTACACGCCCGGGCTTGTTGGGAACCGTTCGAGGGAATCCAGAAGGTCGTCCGGTGCGTCTTTCATAGGAAATGGACAAAGGGGTTAAAACATCAACCTTTTTTTCGGCGGGACTTTTTCATCCTGATTCTCTTTGGGCCCGAACATGTTTGTGATGTTGGCGCTCTTGGTCTTGCCCGGACCATGCATGTCGCACTGGTCGGGCAGTTTCCCTTCGATAAAGTATTCGTCGTACGGCTGGGGGCAATACGCAGTTGCAATCTTGTGGGACACGGGACACACCTTTTCGCTCACGACACTGTCGGGTTTCTCGAAGTTCTCCACCGGCACGTTCCGATGCAGGGCGATCATCGCCTTGACATACAGGGGGACCGCGCCGAGCGCGCCGGTGACGCCGTACCCAAGCGACAGACGCTCGTCCATGCCCACCCACACGCAGCAGGCGATCTGGGGCGAGAAGCCCACGAACCACGCGTCGGAAAAGTCATTCGACGTGCCCGTCTTGCCGCCCGACGGCCGGGCAAAACCGAGGCCGGGGATGGCGGCGCCCGTGCCCCTGCGCACCACGCTTTGCAGCAGGTCGCACATTATGAATGATGTCTGCGGCGACAGAACCGGCTTCGACACCGGTTCGTGCTCCTCGAGGACGTTTCCGTTTTTGTCAACTATTCGCTCCACAAAATAGGGCTCGGCGCGCATTCCTTTGTTCGGAAAAATGGCGTAAGCGCTCAACAGTTCCATGGGCACCACTTCGCATGCGCCTATGGCCAGAGACGGCACCGGGTCCATGTGCTGGCGCAGTCCCATCCGTCGCGCGTAACTTACCACGGTATCGCCGCCGACCTGCAAAAATACCTGGATCGCGGCAAGATTGAGCGAATGTTCAAGCGCGTGGCGCACCGTCACCGGCCCCTCGAACTTGCCCTCAAAATTTTCGGGCCGCCACTCGCCCTGCGGCGTTTCGAGGGTTATGGGCTGGTCGAGGATCACGCTCGCCGGCGTAAACCCGTGATCAATGGCGGCCGTGTACAGAATGGGCTTGAACGCCGATCCCGGCTGGCGCACCGACTGTACCGCCCGGTTGAATTTACTTTCGAGAAAGTTCCTGCCGCCCACAAGCGTGAGAATCGCGCCGGTCTTCACATCGATGGCTGCCACAGCGGTCTGCACGATCCTCAGGCGCAGCGAATCCGGAAAGGCCTCGCACTCGGCGCGGTGCGCCGCATATACGGAGTCAAAATGCGTAAGAAAAAAGTCGCGCGGGACCTTGAGCTTGTGCCAGATACGAGTTCTGTCGAGATAGTAACCGTTCATCTTTGCCTGGAGCCCGGCAAGATGAGCCACCGTCGCTTTGTCGGTTGAATCCTGGGCTCCCGGGTCGAGCGTGGTGTAAATGGTAAGACCGCCGTTATACAGAACGTCGTCCCCGTATTTCTGTTCGCAGTATTGCCGCACCATTTCCACAAAGTAGGGCGCCCGCTTGGAAACATCGGTTTGCGGTTTGGAGGGGACGTCTTGCTGGGCCACGGCGTTTGCTGCGTCTTTGTCAAGGAAATGCATTGACACCATGGCGCGCAGCACCGCACCCCTGCGCGCGAAGGTGCGCTTGAGGTTTGCCTTGCGGTCGGGCCGGTATCGCTCCGGCAGCTGGATAATGCCAGCGAGGACCGCGCATTCGTTAAGGGTCAGCTGGGAGACGTGCTTGCTGAAATAGCACTGGCTGGCCGCTTCAACGCCGTAGACACCGGCCCCGAGATACACCTGGTTGAGGTACAGCTCGAGGATTTCGTTCTTGGTGTAATACTGTTCTATCTGCACCGCCGTCATGGCCTCGCGGATTTTTCTGATCATGGAGGTCTTTGACGACAAGTACACGTTTCGGGCAAGCTGCTGGGTGAGCGTGGATGCGCCTTGCGCGTAATGCCGCCTGCCGACGTTCACGAACACCGCGCCGACAATTCTCTTTAAGTCAACACCCCAGTGGTCGAAGAATTTCCGGTCTTCTATGGCAATAACAGCGCTCACGAGGCTCTGGGGAATGTCCTTGAGCGAGACCCACGAGCGTTTCTCGATGGAGAATTCGTGAATGAGGGACCCGTCCTTGCCCATTACCTTTGAGGAGAGCGGCGGCTCGATGTTCTCAAGTTGGTCGAGGGTGGGAAGTGTCTGATACATCCGGTACAGGAACCACACCGCGGACGTTCCCGCGCACGCGCACACAAAGAGCACGGCAAGGAAAATGACCAGAATTCTCCTGCCGGCAGTCGGGGCGGAGGGCGGGGCGGAACCGAAGGGTACGCTTGGCGGCTGATTCATGAAAGAAATGCCCGTTGCTTTATTGTAAACGGACGCGCGTTCGCTGTATTATTTTACTGCTGTGCCGCGGCCCGCGCCGGCGCGGCGCATCGTCGACGCTAGTAAAAATACATGGCATCCCCGCCGGGTGGCGTAAACTTCTTGGGTAGCGCGAGGCAATGCCGTACTTTACAAACAGATATACTCGGTACGCTGCCGGCCGGGTCGGACTTCTGGTCCGGCTCCCCGGTAACGCGGCCCCAGAAAGGAACCCATGACCAAGCGCGCCTTTATCACCGGCGTTACCGGCCAGGACGGATCGTATCTTGCGGAGCTCCTCCTCCAAAGAGGATACGAAGTCCACGGCATGATTCGGAGGGCCAGCTATTTCAACAGGAAGCGGATCGACCATCTGTTCCGGGACTCGCACAACAAGGACGTCAACTTCTTCCTCCACTACGGCGACATGTCCGATTCGAGCAACATGAACCGGCTCCTTGAAAAGATAAAGCCCCACGAGATTTACAACCTTGCGGCGCAATCGCATGTGGCGGTATCATTCGAAGTTCCCGAGTACACGGCCGACGTTGACGCCACAGGAACCCTCCGCATCCTCGACGCAATCAAGGAGACGGGCATTCAAACCCGGTTCTATCAGGCGTCCACTTCGGAGTTGTTCGGCAAAGCGGTTGAGGTTCCCCAGAGCGAGACAACGCCGTTTCATCCGCGATCGCCGTACGCCGTGGCAAAACTGTATGCCTACTGGATCGTGGTGAACTACCGGGAGGCGTTCGGCATCCACGCCAGCAACGGCATCTTGTTCAACCATGAGTCGCCGCGCCGGGGCGAGAATTTTTCCACCCGCAAGATCACGATGGCCGCCGCCGCCATCAGGGCCGGAAAGAAGCAGTGTCTTTACATAGGAAACCTCAACGCAAAGCGAGACTGGGGCTTCGCGCCGGACTACGTTCTTGCCATGTGGCTCATGCTCCAGCAGGATAGTCCCGACGATTACGTCATCGCAACCGGCGAGACCCATTCGGTGCGCGAGTTTGCCGAAAAGTCGTTCGACGCCATGGGCATGACCATCCGGTGGTCGGGCGAAGGGGACCGCGAAATCGGGACCGACACCAAGAGCGGTAAGGTCGTTATTCGCGTGGACCCGAAATACTTCCGGCCTACCGAGGTCGATCTCTTGCTCGGCAACCCGGAAAAGGCCAAACGGAAGCTCGGCTGGAAACCGTCTATCTCATTTGACAACCTTGTTGAACTGATGGTGAAATCGGATTGGGACGCGACGCAAGGGGCCTGACAGGTTGTTGAGGATCTCGGTTTTGTGCCGTTCATGGTTCGACAAGCCTGTGTTGAGCCGGCCGAAGTGCTCACCACGAATGGCGATTCCGTGCGGATTTCGGTACTTTTCCGTTCGCCCTGAGCTTGTCGGATGCAACAACGCCCGCACACGGATGCCGGAAGCAGCGGCGTATTCGCCGACGATGAACGGTGCAGCCGGTTGCGATACAAATCCATCGGTGCGGTTAAACCCTTGGACCCCCTCCCCGCGCAAATGAAAAAGTTGAACCCCTTTGTCATTTGGATGGGGCGTTCGAGCAGACCATCCAACCTCTTTTGTCTGTACCGGACCTTGCATTCTCGGCGCAAATTTGCAAGATGACGATCAATATTAACGAGAAATCGGTTGAATTATCGCAGTTTTTTCGCTATTATGTAGAGAGGCATGTTTGTGCCGATTCTGCAGGTTAAGGGGCTTTGTAAGCAACAGCTTGCCGGCTTCTTCGATGCGGTCCCATGTGTATGCTGTCAAGGAAGCTCAATGGAAGTCGATAAGAGCCGGGAAGACCCGGTCCCAGGCAGTAAAAACGACGGCTCGTTTTCTTTCAAGCGAGTCCCTCATGTGATGATTTTACCCGACGGATCAAAGCCGGTCGATCTGGGTTCGGGAACTATTACGTCGCTTCTCGGCGTGGGCGGAATGTCAAACGTCTACGAGATTTGGAACAACCATCTTGAGATGAAGCGCGCAGTGAAGCTGCTTCATCCCAATTACTCGCTGGATTCCAAGCAACGCTTTGAAACCGAAATCAAAATTACCGCCAAGCTTGATCATCCCAATATCGTGGAAATCCACGCGGTGGGTGAATGGAACGGCCTTCCCTACATCGAAATGGAAAAGATCGAGGGCGTTACCCTGGAGAAGCTGGTGTCGGACCGAGGCGGGCTGCCGTTTGAGGTGTGCACCGCCATCGGCATCATGGTGTGCCGCGCCCTGCGGTATGCGCATAGCCACGAATATGCGCTGTACGGCGAAACATACCATGGCATCATCCACCGTGACCTGAAGCCCAACAACATCATGGTGAAAAACGACGGCGTGGTGAAACTCATGGATTTCGGCATTGCCCGGCCCATCGACGCATCGATTCACACCACCGACAGCTCCTCGGTCCTCGGCACGATGCAATACCTTTCCCCGGAGATGCTCGAAGGAAAAAATGCGGACATCAGAACCGATATCTATTCGCTCGGCGCCATTCTGTACGAGCTCGTAACCGGGACAAAAGCTTTTGCGGAAAGTAATATTTCCAAGTTGATGCTTTCCAAAATCAAGAATGAATTCAAGCCTCTCGACTCATTCAAGATAAAAATTCCCCCCCGGCTCAGGCGGCTCATTCAGAAATGTTTGAACCGGGAGCGCGAGAAGCGGCCCCAGGATGCCGCCGCCCTGCTTGCCGAACTCACCAGGATCCACAGAAACCTTACCCCGCTTTTACCCGAAGCCGTCATGCAGGTCTTTGCGGGATCGGAAACCAGCGGCAAGACGGTGGTCGGCCTCAGGCGCCGCTTTCCGGCACGGTCGCTGGCCGCGGCCCTTGTCGCAGCCGCCTGCATCGCGGCGGCGGTGGGTGTGGTCCAATTTGTCAATAATCGGAAGACCGCCCCGGCCGGCCGCGGGCCATCCTCCGCCGCGTCGGTGCAGCAGGCGGTGTCCCGTCCGGTTGCCGCCGTCCCAAAAGAACCCAGCGCCCGCCTCGTGCGCGACAAGCTTTCGTCCGCACCAAAACCGGCCGGGCGGCTTCCGATTACCGTTGAAAAGCCGGTGGGAAAAAAGGCGCCGCAAGCCGCCGAGGTATCGCTTATCGACGAACTCAAAAATCAATACGGTACGGCGGACCTGCTTGACATTTTTGTCAAGGAAATCAAGTTCGGCAGATACCAGGAAGCGCTCACCGTGTTTAACGCCCTGCCGGCGCAACAGCAGCAATCGAAAACCTCGGTCTTGTACCACATCCGCCTGCTTGACGGCCTCGGCGACAACGACGGCCTCGAAAGGCTTCTCCAATCGCAATCGATTGACGACGGAGAATTCTATCTCGCCGAGGCAAAGTACTTTTTCCGATCCAAGAACCTTGAGAAATGCCTGTACTTTCTTGATGCAAGTTCAAAATCGCGCTGCGAGGTGATGAACCCGGTCGCCATCAGGCAGGACGTCCTGTACTACAGGGCGCTTTGCTATTCGCAGGAATTCGACGGGCACCCCGGCCAGGCAACCATGAAGAACGCCCTCGATGCGTGGTTTGAAGTCAAGCTGTTCTTTCGTTCGTCGCCTGAGCACAACTATTATCAAAAGGCCGTATCAGAAATGCAAAGGATCGGCGACAAGGCAAAGGATGTCAAGGGATAACCCATGAACGCCGCCAGACGCACTCCTCTTCTATGCAGCGCCGCGCTGTGGTATACGGTTGTCGCCGTTAGAGCCGCGTTCGGGAATCTCGAGACACTCGTCGGCGACTTGCCCAGGACGGTCGTCGCGGAAAAGGGACCGTACCTGGTTACCTCAGATATCTACGTTCCCGCAGGAAAAACAGTGACCGTTACGGCGGGGACGGTGTTTTTGTTCAAGAATTTCACCGGCCTGCACGTGCAGGGAACTCTCGTTGCAAAAGGAACCGACGACCGTCCCATTGTCTTCACATCGGAGAACGATAAGCGGTTCAATCCGGGCGCAAGCCTCATTCCCAACCCCTACGATTGGAACGGCGTGTTCATCCATGACGACGCCATCGGCACCGACTTGCAGTACATCGAAGTCGCCTACTCGGTGTACGGCATCAACTCGCTTACCAAGTTCATCCGCATCGTTGACGGGGTATTCAGGGACAACGGCCGGGCGAACCTCACCATAGAAGGACAGGCCCAGGCCGTTACCGCCCAGCCGTTTTCGTACACCCTTTCGGTAAAGAATGCGTCGGTTGACGGCGTGCCCGTAAAACTCCTGCGGGACCCGGACGCTCCCCGCCGGAACGTGCTGCGCTACTCGGGACTTTCGCTGTTTGTTTCGGGCGTTGTGGCCGGCGCGGTATTTACCACGCAGTGGGACGCATCCAAACGTCGCATGAACGAGGTGGCTGCCGACCTCTTCACGTATCAGAATTCCGATTTTGTCTCCGCGGAGTCGGACCGCAACAGAAATGCGGGGCTGATGACCGCAGGCTATGTGCTCGGGTTCATCGGCGCATGCGGGTTTACATACTCCTTCTTCTTCTAGGACAACCTTGATGAAAGCAGATCGCTTTCTTGGCCCGACTGCCGCTTGGCTCGCCGCATTGCTGGTCTTGTCGTGCACAAACGACTACAACCCGTTTACCGACCCGTCCCGTGCGCTCGCTGTTGTCAAATACAAATCGTTCCACGACGCCGACACCCTCAACATCTTCACTACCGAAACGCTCGTTGTCGCCGTTGCGGACCGGGGGCTCGTTGATTCATTCTCGATTGTCGCGCCGACAAACCGGCGCTCCCCGGACACGTTTGTCGTGAAACGCACGCTGGGCCAGCCGGTTGCGGCCGGTCCTTATACCTACCTTGTCTCGCTCACCGACACCGGGTGGAAGACGCTCACTATCAACACGTTCAGGAGCAACGGCGACCGCGTCCCGCAGGAGTTTTCCCTTTACCTCCGCAACCCGCTCCGCCAGAACACCATCAACGGCTTCTACGGCGACACCGTGAGCCTTGCCGCAGCGCCGCACGTTCGCGACGCGGACGTGGAGTACCATTGGGATTTCGGCGGCGGCTACGATGTCACATCGCCGCTTCCGCAGATTTCTGCTGCGGTAAAAATGCAGTCTTTTTCCTCGGCCGGCCTCCTATGGGTGTCCGACCCGTCGGGCGCGCACCCGTCTCCGGCGGTCCCATTCACCTATAACCTGAAGGACACCACCGGCCCATTCATCAAGTGCGTCAACGACGGGTACGTCGGCAAGGATACCATCATCACCGGCGACACGACGTTCTACTTCAAGGTTCAAATATGGGACCCGACGCAGGCGGGCGCGGTGCAAAGCGCATCGGTCAATGGGCGGAAATTCGACATCAACGACGATCCTCTCTACATTTGCGTTCTCACGCGCATGGATACAAACGTTCGCCTGTTCCCGGTGACGGTTTCGGCCGTTAACAACCCGCAGTTTCTGGTCTCTTCCACGAAAACGTTCTGGTTGCAGTTCAGCAGCGCCATGTCTCACGGCGGGGGTGTCCTGTTCACGGTGACCGATCCGAGCACCGACACGTCGGTGACCGAATCGCGCAACAAGGTGATTTTCGGATACATCGAGGACTACGTGCACGATTCTATTTCCGTTATTGTCAAGTTGTGGGAGAACAATGCTCAGAACAGCCTGGCCGACACCGTGCACGTCGCGGGCAAGGCAACCTGGAGCTTTAATTTCCCGCTTGCAAATGGCTCGAACCGCGCGCGGCTCGCGGCATACGCCGCAAACGGCGACTCGCTCGCGGGAACATCGCTCTTAATCGTCTGTGACACCACCACGAAAGACACCACGCCGCCCGAAATCATCGATGTCACCGCCAACGGCGCACCCATGAGCAATAAGTTTGTCACCGGCGACACGGCCGTGCTCAAGATCATCGCGTTCGACGAAGGGTCGGGCATCGACTCTTTGTGTGTCAACAATCGGCCGCTTGTACAGAGCGCCCAGGGCTACGGGTTCATCTGGTTCGACACCGTGACCGTGGTGCACCGCCCGGAGGGCAGCGCCTTCACCATCGTTGCGGTTGACAACGCAATGAACCGCGACACGCTTTCGTTCGTCCTGTGCCAGAACATCCCGCCGCAGATTCTGCGGGCCCCGCCGGCCAACGACACCATTCCCTTTGGAAGCCGTATTGTTGACACGATCATCTGGACGGATCCGGACAACGATCAGGTTCAGGCGCAGAAGGCAAAGGGTCCCGACAGCATGAATGTGATCCCGTTCGGCCATGTAATCCAGCTATCCTGGATACCGCAACTCCCCGCTGACACCGGCCTCAAAAAGATAAGGATCAATTTGTCGGACGGGTACCAGACCACGACGGATTCGTTCCAGGTATTCGTAACCGCGGCAGGCGGCCTTCCGCCCGCCGTGCAGATTGACACGGCTGCAATGGCGGTCCCCGCCTACCTCGAAGCGAACATGGACAGTCTTGTACTTAATGTCAAGACCAAGAACGATTCCGGCAACACGCCGCTTTCTTTCTATGTGACCCTCACCGGCGCCGCGCTTCCGGTAACCGGCCGGCTCTGTGCGTGGCATCCCGGCATAAACGACGTGGGCAGGCAGATCTTTACGGTCACCGTTATCGACACATTCCACAGGAGCGTCTCGGCACAGTTCGCCGTGACCGTGGAGCCGCCCAACCGGCCATGCACGCTGCAGGTGCGCTATACCGTTCCCGTCACCCCGGACGGTGAACTCGACTTGTCTAATGCGACTCAGCCGGATACGCTTTTCTTCTCGGTGAAGGACCCGGATATTCCGGCAGTGGAACATCATACCGTCGTGGTGCGATTTGCAGCGGGCCAGACCGATTTCGTTCTCGATTCAAACGGCCAGTTCTTCGTTGCCTTGCCGGCCAAGCCTTCCAACGGGCAGGCAAAGGACACGCTGTTTGTGTCCGTCACCGATCGCGCCGGTCACGAGGATTCGCTTAGGTTCTTCATCACCTACGCGGGCGCCGGAAGCCCCGCATTTACCGGCAAGATATATATCAACACGCAATCAAGCGGCGTGTCGATAACCGGCAGCGTCATTGGTTTTCCCCTGTTAATCCGTCTTGACAAATCGTATTTCACCTTTGCCCAGGCGGCGCCCCGGGGCCAGGACATCAGGTTTTCAAAATCCAACGGAGCCGCGCTTCCCTACGAGATCGAGCACTGGGACAACGTCGCAGGCGATGCCGAAATCTGGGTGAAGGTCGACACCGTGTATGCTTTCAACGATTCCCAGTACATCCGGATGACATGGGGCAACCCGGCCGCGGTCGACAGTTCGAACGGCAGGGCCGTTTTCGACACCGCCGTGGGCTATGTGGGCGTTTGGCACATGAACGATGGTTCGGCGACGCAAAACGCAAATTCCGCCCAGACGCAATTCAATGCCACGATTGCCCAGCAGGGGGCAAACCCCAGGATAGGAACAGGTTCCGGCGTCATTGGAACTGCGGACAGCTTGGCAAACAATAACTACTTGAACGCGGGAATCTTGCCCGCCATGCAGACCGTCTCGATAAGCGCGTGGGTAAACCCCGTTACCGTTCCCCCCTGGGCAAAAATCATCTGCAAGCCATGGGGCACCTATAACGATCCGTTCCAGATCTTTTCATTGGAGGTGGCCGGAGCACCGGATTCTGCCGTCCAATTTCATGTGGGCTTATCGCAACCATTTTCCGCGTATGTGGTCAACAAGGACTCGCTTAAATCAGGAACATGGACGCACCTTGTGGGAACCTATGACGGCATGGAAACACGGCTGTACGTAAACGGCGCACCGGCAGGCACGTATACCTGGACAAACAGCCCCGCGCCCGCGGTGCCATCCAACCAGCAGCCATGGACCATCGGCGGATGGAGCCAGAACGTCGTCGAATGTCTTCCCGGAAAAATTGACGAAGCAAGAATTTCCCGCGGTGTGTGGAGCCCGGACTACATCAACCTTTCTTATCAGAACCAGAGACCGGGAAGCGCGGTGCTGCAGTTCAAGTAAGGCCCGTTAATGCAGGATGTTTACGTATGCGCGATGCAGACATGCAATAAGGACCGGAAAAAATGCCCACATTAATTCTTCAGGGAAAATGGTTGCCTTTGTCTATTCTGCCAGCGTTCTGCGGAAGGTTGTCCGTGAGTGGCTGAGTTTGGGGCTGACGACACGGTTTACCCTGCTGCGATTGATGCTGGAGACTCTGCTGCGATAAGAACGATTTTGGATTCTAATGGGCTTAAGGGGACCTCTAAAAATTCTGTAAAATAGTAGATTCCAAGATCATGTTGACAGATAGTATTATTTCGCGATGTCAGGGCGTCTATTTGTCTGATAGGTGCCCAAAACTGTT
>CAVSQB010000025.1:0-80818 GCA_963729895.1 uncultured Fibrobacterota bacterium
GGGAAATGGGCGTTCTTCACGGCAACCGTGTTTGTCGAAAACAAACGCGTCCAGAACCATACCCTGCTCTGTCTCGATCCTTCCCTTGGAGCCGGATTTCTTGTTCCGCGCACCGTTGCCTCCGGAAGAAACGAGGACCGTGTTGCCTGGATGACCGATCCCGAGGCCCTTGTGGTTTTTGGCCAGGGGCATGCATCTGTGTGGAACTTGTCAAAATTTGATCAAAAGAAGCCCACGGCCAAACCTAAAACCAAGGCAAAGACCAGAAGAAGGTAGGGTGGCTTGGTTACGCGCGAAGCCGGGCTTCCGGCGCCCCGTCCTCAACGAGCTCGATCCTCCTCCCGGCCGTCAACGTTACTCCAACCGCATCGGCAAGCTTTCTAACCAGCTCTAGGTCCTCTTCCGACATCGGCGGGCATTCGCTGCTTGTCCAGAATTCGATATGTTCGAGCATGATTTCACGCGGTCCCACACATTCTCCTTTTTCTTTGTGTCCTCTGCGCCCCTGCGGTGAATCTTACAAAAGTCTATTCTCCGCAATACACCCGCACCGTGTCCCCGTTTTTCGACTTGACATTCACTTCCATATCCGCAAGGTTCTTTATAAGCTCCTCGATGTCCTCGGGCTTTATGGTGCCCAAATCGAAATTCATGCCCTTTTCCTTGAGCGAGCTGTTGATATGGTCCATTGCCTGCGGCGGGATGAGCGCCGTAAACCGCATGCCCGCGCGGATGAGGCCGAGCGGCACGCGCACGTCGACATTGTCCTGCTGGGAGCTCAGGACTTTTACGTACATGTACTTGATGTTCTTCGGCACCTTCGGCTCGACAGCAGCGGCCTCGGCTGCCTGACGGCCTGTGTTGTTTTCCAGAGCGTCAAGCAGGTCTTCCGCCTCGATGGCCGTGATCTTGCCTTCGCCGAGCATCTTGAGGATCCGCTGTCTCTCTTCATCCATACTACACCTCCGGTGTTATCGTATTGTCACGTCGACAAGTGAATTCTGTTTTTCGTTTTTCACCCTCACGGTGAGGCCCTGCAGCGCAGATATCAGGGAAAACAGGGCGCCGATTATGGCGAACAGATGGATCCTTGCGTTGGCCAGCCGCAGGATAATCTCGGCGAGAACAAGGAACGGCAGAAGCAGGATAAGGGAAACAAAGACGAACGGCCACACAATAAACAACGGCAGCCAAAGCCTGAGTTTGAACCGGGCGCCGCTATGGATTTTCAGGTTCATTACGCTCGGGACCATACTCAACTCCTTAGTTTTTCCGCAGCTTCCTTTGCCGACATCTCACCGCGTTCGAGCTTGCCGAGAATTTCTTCGCGGTTCGACGCCGGCGTCACCTCAACGAACTTCAGCTGACTGCCGATCTTGTTGAGCCGCGCCTTGATGGTCGGATAACTAACTCCAAAGGCCTGTTCCATTTCTTTGATTGAGCCGTGAGTACGGATAAAATGGGCCACAAATACCTGATCCTCGTCGGAAAGCTTTGCCAAAGCCGGAAGATCAAATTCGCCCTCGATAGCGATGCCGGTATCTTTCATCTTTATGGAAGTTACAGAAAACTCCTTTTGGCCGGTTAGTGCAGTCAATTCGTACCATGCTGATGCCACATTCAACTCCAAGGTTAACTTACATGATAAATATACAATAAAATATTAATTTTGTCAATAGTTTGATTGATTTTATTAACACGATGGCCAGTAAATTCACTAATTGATTGATTTTGTGTTTATTGCAGCTAAGCATCTGCAGTGAGCTCTTTGCGAGGATTCTTCATTGATAATGGAAAGGCAGCACAAAGCGGAATATTGCTCCCGGCTGCAATTCGGGGTCGCGCTGAACCCTAGCAGGGTGTTGAAAAAGTCTCCCTTTTGTAAACATTTATCCTTATATTATAGGGGAACCCCAACCAAGGAGTATTGATGAGAGGTTCCCAGCCAGCCCAAGGCGGTATGTTCAGCTTCGTTTCTCCGGATTCCCGAGTGCCGGCAACGCACCCGCTTCGTCGTGTCAAACAGTTTACGGACATAGCGCTGCGCCGCCTTTCTCGTGACTTTGAGGCGATGTACAGCCGGATGGGACGCCCTTCGATACCGCCGGAATGGCTTTTGAAAGCACAGATATTGATGGCTTTGTTTTCGATACGGTCGGACCGGTTGTTTTGCGAGATGCTGGACTATAACATTCTGTTCCGATGGTTTCTTGACATGGATCTGGATGCGGCATCGTTTGATCATAGTGTGTTTTCGAAGAACCGAGATCGACTTATGGAACAGGAGATTGCGCACCGGCTGATGCAGGAAATCGTGCGTCTTGCTCGTTCCGAAGAGTTGTTGTCCGATGAGCATTTCACGGTTGACGGCACGTTGATTGAAGCCTGGGCATCGATGAAGAGCTTCAAGCGAAAAGACGCGGAATCGGCGAACAAGACTGACGATGATCGGAGTAATCCGTCGGTTGATTTCCACCATGAGAAGCGAAGCAATGAGACACATCAGAGTTCGACCGATCCAGAGGCGCTGTTGGCTCGGAAGAACAAGAGAACGGGAGCGCAGCTGGCGTATTCCGGTCACGTGCTGATGGAAAACCGAAATGGGTTGTGTGTTGATATCGCCATTGCGCCAGCGACGGGGACAGCGGAACGGGATATGGCGCTTGAGCTGATAAAGCATGAACGCAGGCGCGGAAAACGCCGGATGAAGACGGTGGGTGCAGACAAAGGGTATCATGCAACCGAATTTATCAAGAGCCTGCGACGCCTGCACGTGAAGCCTCACATTGCCGAGAAGGCCAACACTTCGCTTAAAGGGTTGGATGGAAGAACGACTCGGCATAAGGGATACAGCGTAAGTCAAAGGAAACGAAAACGGGTTGAAGAGATATTTGGGTGGATCAAGAGCGTCGGTGGCCTGCGGAAAACTCGGGTAAGAGGAATACGAATCAACCAGACTGTTGCCTACGTGGTTGCCGCAGCGTACAACTTGATACGCATGGTTAAGTTGATGCCGCAAACGGTGGGGGCAGCATGAGAATGGCCTGGGAATCCGGGGAAATGCCTCGGAACGAGGCAGGTAAAACCTCTCTGACATATGTAAAGTTGAAGTTAGGTTCATAAAAAATCAACAAGAGCGCTTCTGTTAGGACTATTTCAACAACCTGCTAGGGGGAAACTTCCCCCGCTCATAAAACTCGGACATTCTTTGCTTCACCAGAATTTTGCATTTCCCTTTGCCCTCTTGTATCTTCATGGTTCTCTCGACCTCGCAGCAAACATACGACGGAATTACCCGGCCCACGGCGGATGAAGGACATTGCATGAAGACAAAAGCCGCTGTCGCGTTTGTGCTCTTCTTATCAGGCGTTCTGTGTGCCTTCAACCATCCGGAAATCAAATGGAAAAGCGTAACCACCTCCCACTTCATTATCCATTATTATGACCGGACCGAACCCGCGGTGTATGCAACATGGAAGATTGCGGAAGAGTCCTATGCCGCACTGTCCGAGCTGTATGATTACGCCGAACGCGAGAAGATCAACATCGCGCTCGCTGACTACGACGACTATTCGAACGGCAGCACCGACTGGACAAACGGAAGCATTATCATCTGGGTAACCGACTCGCGGTTCGACCTCCGCGGCAACAACACCTGGCTGCGCAACGTGATAACGCACGAGCTGAGCCACATCGTAACGCTGGAGAAGAGCTCGAAAATGCAACTGTTCGACTGGACGTTTGAGCTGGACTACCAGTCTCCGGCAGCGGACATTTCGCTTGCGGAGCCGTTTGCGACCACCCGGTTCTGGCCTAACTGGCTGGCCGAAGGCGCGGCCCAGCTCGAATCGGCGCGCAGGGGCAACGATTGTTGGGACTCCAGGCGCGACATGCTCTTGTCCGACGCGGCGGCAAACGGCGCGGAGCTGACTCTTGACGAAATGGGATATTTCAACCACACCAGCATCAGGTCGGAGCTGGTATACAATCAGGGATTCTCTTTTCTCAAGTACATCGAGGGCAGGATCGGCAGGCAGGCCTTGGTCCGGATGTGGAACGCAGGCCGGAACTCGGCGCTGTTCTTAAGCAACTTCAGGTCGTTCTTTGCGGACCAGACCGGGCTGAGGCTCGAGGATCTCTATGGCCAGTGGCTCGACAGCGTGAGAACCGCGGCGCGGCAGCGCGCCCCCGCAAATCCCACCCCGACCGTTACGGTCTGGAACAAAGGAACCTACAACTACCTGCCCAAAGTTTCCGGCGACGGCATGTGGTGGGGATGGCTCACGTCAAATAAGGACGACTTCGGGCGGACAGACCTTGTCGTCGCGCCGTACGGAAAAACCACGGGCGGGATCACCATACAATGGGCGCTTTCGTCGTGGGATTTTTCGGCCGACTCAAGGCATGTTTTTTACCTTAAAGCAAGGGAACTGTCGGATCATGGCTCCGCGTTCAACGACCTGTACGTGTTTGATCTGGCCTCCCGAACCGACCGCCGGCTTACCAGGAACGGCCGGTTCTACGATATTGCGGTGTCGCCGGACGCCGCGCAGATCGCGTGCGTTCAGTTCCGCGACGGAGCGTTCAGCGTGAAAGCATCAGCAGACTGCCGTGGTTGGGAAACGCTCGTTGCGGGAAAGGTTGGTGAGCCGTTTCTGGGCCTGTCATTTTCTCCTGTCAAGCTCTTACTTCCGCAGCCCGCGGCGACGCCGGCTCCGGCGCGCGACCTTGCCACCGGACAACGCGCCGCGGATTCGACCAGAAAGGACGTGAGTGCTGCAGGAACGGCGGTCGATACCGCTGCTTCCGTGCCCGCCGAGGCACCGGAATACAAGATCGCCACGAGCAGGCTGATCAACGGAAGGGCGCGGATTTGCATCATAGGGCTCTCGAGCAAGACATTGAGGGTTGTAGGCCCGGATTTCGGCCAGCAGGAGTTCCCGCATTGGGGCAGGGACGGCCGTATTTATTTTGACGCGGATTACGACGGCATTTTCAACATTTATTCCATGCGGCCCGACGGCGGCGACCTCCGGCGGCACACCAGCGTCGGCGGAGGGATGTTCGAACCGTTTCTTGACAACAACGGAAACCTGCTGTGCCTGCAATTTTCCCGACAGGCGTTTTCCGTGGTGACCTGCCCGGCCGGCGGCGAGCCGTACGCATTGCCGCAATCGTTTGCCTGTTCGTTCTCCGCCGTACCGAGCCCCAAGGGTGAAGTCACCATCAAGAGCCGGCCCTACGAGGGACGGCTTTTGAGGCCCGTGTGGGAGCTGCAGAGCCTGCTCTCGGTAGACGACCAGACGGGAACGTTCATCGATGCCGTGCAGCACGGCCGCCTTGCGGGCTGGAGCGACACCGCATCCATAGAGGCGGGAACGGGCATCATGATGAGCCGCACCGACGCGCTGGACAAAAAAGAAATGTCAATCGGCCTCATGGCGGCGGTGGTGCATCAGGGTGTGACGCTGCCCGATTCCCTCACGAAGAACGCCGTTAACGCCGCGGGAGAGCGCGTTGCTCCCAAGGCGGCGCGGCAGGACTTTCTCGCCTCGTTTAACGATAAGAAGCTGCGCGAGATTTCTGGGATGGAGCCCGAGCACGGCACGAGCATCGCCCCGTTCATTTCAAACTTTGCCGGCCGTAAGAACCTTGTCAATCCCATTGCAGCGCAGGGAGATCCTGCGGGTGATTCGACGTCCAACCTCCTGTCGAGCTGGATTCCGGCGCTGTTTCCATCATTCCAACTGGTCAATAGCATGAGCGCGGTCACGTTTACGCTTGACGCCCAGGCCGCGCTCGCATACTTTATACCGGCGGAACTGTCGGTGGGCGGCGAAGCGTCGTGGCAGGCTTCCAGAGACTGGTACTTCGGCATTGCTCCGCAGTTGGACTTGTATCCGGTGCCCACGTTCTCGCTCACCGAATTCAAGGTTCCTATCTATGCCATCTGGTTTACGTACGGGTATCAGAACGAGGACATTGCCTACAACGAATCCGGCGTTTCGGAGTTTTCGCTGTCCGCAACGCCGGATTTCTTCGCCAGCGTCGACTCCGTCGATACCTCGGACGTTTCCTACCCGCGGTCAACCGCGGTAACCTATGAACTGCAGTTCTTTCACGGATTTCCGGTTTCGACGCACTCCTCCATCATTCTGAGTACCGACGATTATTACACTCATCTCTCCTCCGACAATTTCGTCGATCCCAGGGGCCTGCTCAAGGGAATGTCTTCGGAATACATGAACCTGAGCGCGGGCGCATCGTTTGTCTTTCCGCTGTGGCGGCAGATCAACCGGGGGCCGGCCTATGCGGACGCGCTGTACGGACAGGTGGGATACGAGTATTCCCTTTACGCAAACACCCTGAAGATCAACGGACAGTTTTCCAAGGCATTCCTGGACCGCGCCTTCAACGACGACTACATATATCCGTCGCACATTCTTACCGTAGGCACGCAACTTGGTTTTTTCAAATCGTATGAGTTTTCCAGAACGCTGGTTGCAAGAATCGCCTGGGATATCATGAGAAACAAGGTCGGCCTCAATCTTACCGTCGGCTTCTGACACCACGAAAGGCGCCGCGCTTGAAATTCCTGCTGGTCTACCCCTCGTGGCCGAAACTGAAATTCCAGACGGAATTCCACCTGCCGCCGCACGGACCGGTGGTGATGGCGGCGGCCATACCCCAGTGGGTCGAGGTAACGTTTGCCGACGAGAATGTCGAGAGCGTACCGTTTGACAAGGCATGGGATGCAGTAGGCATTTCCACCATGCTCACGTGCCAACTGCCGCGGGCGTTTGAGATCGCCGACGCATTCAGGGCGAAAAACATTCCGGTAATTTTCGGCGGCATCGCCACCATGCTGCATGCGGAAGAAGTAAAGAAACATGCGGACAGCGTGTTCCTTGGCGAAGCCGAAGGCAGGCTCGAACAGGTATTTACGGACATGCGGAACGGCTCGCTTGCGCCGACATACGATTATCTCAGAAACTTTCCGGACATTTCGCTCGTCGGGCCCGCACGTCGCTCCATCCTCAGGCACGAAAAATACGCCTACAAAGGAACCCGCATGGTGGACCTGTTCCACGCGTCGCGCGGCTGCAGATTCAACTGTTTTCCCTGCTGCACTCCGTTTCTCGGCGGTAGAAATTTCAGGCCGCGGCCGATCGACAAGGTTGTCGAAGAGCTTGCAACCATAGACAACGACAGGCTCTTTGTGGTTGACAACTCGCTTGCGCAGGACAAGAGGTGGGAGCTCGATCTTTTTACGGCCATGGCTCCATTCAAGAAACACTGGTGCTGCCATCCCATCGAAGACGACGACGAGGTCCTCGAGAAGGCCGCTGCGGCCGGTGCGTGGTACGTGTACCAGGCCATATTTGACACATCGGATTTTATCCGCAAAAGAATTGCGCGGTACAAGCGGCACGGCATCGGCGTGGAGGGAACCGTAATCCTCGGCACCGACGATCACACCCAAGACTTTATCAAACGGCTCGTGGATTTTCTCATGGAGATCGATCTTGACCTTGCGGAATTCACCGTGCTCACGCCGTTTGTGCACACGCCCATCCGCCGGCAGCTCGAAAGCGAGGGGCGGATCCTGTCCAACGACCTGTCGCGGTATACTGCCGGCGAGGTGGTATTCAAACCAAAACACATGACGGCCGATGCGCTGCAGTCGATGTACGAGTACGCGTGGAACACCTTTTACAAGAGCGAGCCGCAGCGGTACAAAATGTACAAGTTGCTCAAGCGCGTAGTAGACAAACAAGAATAGACGCGGGCGGGGTGAGCGCAGGGCGGGCGGAGCGTCACCTGGTGTGCCGCCTTCTGCCCGGGGGCGTGCAACCCTGAACGTAAAACCCAACTCCTCAGCCTTTTCACATGCATGACACCGACGTTTGCATTACCGGCATGGGCATAGTGTCCGCAGTGGGCGCCGGCGCGGCAGTTCATCTGGACGCAGTTGTCAATGCGCGCTCCGGTCTCGCCCCCCGGCCGTTTTTTGAAGGCTCGTTCAAAACCGATTATATCTGCGGCATGGTGCCCCATGAGGCGTTTCCGCATACCATAGCCGACACGGCGGCCTCGCGCGCCAACCTGCTGTTCGACATGGCGTGCAAAGAAGCGCTTGCCCAGGCAGGCGTGCGAGGAGAATGCCGGGCCGCTCTGATAGTAGGCACAACGGCAAGCAACTTCCACGGAGGCACGGTCTATTACCGCCAAAAACGGGAAAAACAAAAACCTGACGGCGGGCTTCTACAAGGGTTCCTGCCGGGCACGGTAGCCGACTTTGCCGCGATGCGTAACCGGATAACGGGCAGCCGGCACGCCGTTTCGTCTGCGTGCGCTTCGGGCGCAACCGCAATCGGCCACGCTTTCCGCATGATACGAAACGGACATGCAGACATGGTGTGCGCCGGCGGCGTCGAGGCGCTGTGTCCGTTTATCGTAGCGGGGTTCAACTCACTGCGTTTGCTTTCAAAAAACCCCTGCATGCCGTTCGACCGGGACCGCGACGGACTGAATGTGGGAGAGGGCGCCGCCGCACTGATGCTCGAAAGCGCGAAGTCGGCCAGGGAGCGAGCGGCGCAACCGATCGCGGTTGTCAAAGCATTCGGCGAGGGATTGGAAGCGTTCCACCATACGCGCTCCAACCCCGATGGCAGCGGCGTGGCACGGGCGATGACCATGGCTTTGTCGAAGGCATCGTGGGGAGCTGGCAGCGTGGACCACGTCCACCTGCACGGAACGGCAACCGTCTTTAACGACCTGTCGGAATACAACGCAATGAAATCGGTTTTCGGCCGCCGCCTGCCCGACGTGCCCGTCTGTTCCACAAAATCAATGACAGGCCACACGCTCGGCGCCGCAGGCGCGGTTGCCGCCGTCCTCACCGTACTGTCGCTTCGCGCCGGACTCGTACCGGCGACCCTTCATCACCAAACCATCGATCCCGGGTTCTCCGGCCTCGCACTGACGAAAACGCCGCAGAGGATTCCGTTTTCCCGCGCTGCCGCCACGTCCCTCGGATTCGGCGGGGAGGCGGCCTGCCTGCTTTTTGAGAAGGCGACGCTATGAACGCAACTGCCGGCATAGCAGGCGTGGGATTCATCGTGCCATCGGGCGCGCTCCTTTCGTCGCTCAGGACCCTGCCGCAGGAAACGAGGAGGGAGGTGCGTCTCGTTGAAAGTGTGCCTGCCATACCGGGGCTGGCCGCCAACGACACGCGGCGCATGTCGAAGCTCACGCGGTTTTCGCTCTTTGCGGCAAGCCAGGCTATGGCCGCGTCGGGGCGGGGCAGCCCGGGAACCGGCCTGTTTGTAGGGATCACGCACGGATCAACCGCGCACCTGCTCGAATTTCACGATTACATGTTCGACTACGGGCCAAGCATGGCGTCGCCGAACAGTTTCTCAAACGGCCTGACCAATGCGCCCCTGTCGTCGGTGTCGTCCGCGTTCAAATTGACCGATGGTGGGACCACCATTATGGGGTACGAGAACAACGGGCTCGCGGTACTCGACTATTGTGCGCAGGCAATTGCACATTCGGAATACGACGCATGCCTGGCGGGATCGTCGGAGGAATATGCCGCCGTAGTCCACGATGCCTACCGGGCCTGCGGCTGGCACGGCGGCGAGGCGCCGGCCTACCTGCCCTTTCCCCGCGATCCGGGCGGGAACATGGGACTGGGTGTTTCGGAGGGCAGTGCGTTTTTCGTGCTCCAGCCGCTTTCGTCCTTTACGGACAGGAAGCCGTTGTGCCGCTTTACCCCCGTAGATCTCAACGGGTACAAGGACGGCGCCGATGTGGTTGTGTCCGGCGCGGGGGGCGGGCCGCAGGACGGGTTCGAGCTGGCCTCGCTCAAACGACTGGCGGAAAGCAATCCGGAGAAGAAACCGTCTCTTGTGTTCTCAAAACCGCTCTTCGGCGAGGCCTTCGGCCTGGGGTCGATGCTGTCCTCGCTCGTTGCATGCGATATCGTCGCCAACGGCGCAGACTACCCTTCGTTTCCCCTGCACCCGCAGTTGGCCGGATTGTTTGCTCCGCGACAGGATGGGCCGGCGCGATCGGCGCTTGTCGTTGCGGCGGGCCGCAACGGGCAGATGTCGGCCGGGTTATTCGAGAAGTGACGCGTAAGGAAACATCAATGAAACAGCCTGCGAAAATTCCCTACCTTATCGTACGGTTTGCAGATGCTGCGGCGGACCAAAAACTGATGCGGCCCGGGAACAACGGCCGGAAAGTGCTGGTCAACGCGCTCCGTCCGCACACGGAAGTTGCCGCCGGAGACCCGCAGTGGAGAAGCGCGATCCCGCCGCGCAAGACGCCTGTTGTTGAAACGGGGGCAGGCGGCGTTGAAGCGGCCACGTTTTCGCAAACCGCACGGCAGGACAGGCACAAGCACAAGCGGAGCACCGAATTTTACACCGTGCTTGCGGGTGTCATGCACGTGCGGCTTAACGATGACAAGGCCCACACGCTGCGCGCCGGGGACGAGCTTGTCGTATTTCCGGGAACCATACATGAGATTCTTTCCAAAGGCGAATTCCTGACCCGGGTGCACTCCATCGGGTGCCGGGGCGCCCGGGACAAGGTTGTTGAGAAGAACGAAACGCGGGTGAAGGCCTCGCGGTTCTGATGGAAATCCGCAGTTCCGCGGGGTATCATTAAACGGGCGGTGCCGCCGGTCCCGTCAACAACCGGCCGTGCGTTCGCCCGGGAAAAACTGCCGATCCATGAATAAAGATGACAAATGGGGACTTGCTTTTTTCCTGTGCGCCGTTGCACTCGCCGGCATTGCGGTCTTCATGTTCTACACCCACCCGTATTCGACAAACAAGAGCCTTTACCTGACCATTCTCCCCTGGACCGGGCTTGGTTTTTCGCTCGCCGCGTTCTTTGCAGGCCATTTTTCCTATCCGAGGGTCCACAATGTAAAGGTTTATCTGGCCGGCTACATAACCGGGCTTTTCGGGATCGCCTACTTCGTGCTGTACCGGTTTTTCTGGGGGCCGCCTCTTCCCCGTGTGGGCGAGGGGTTTCCCGTTGTGCTCTATGTTCTCATGTTTGTCAACTGCACCGGCATCCTGTTCCTTTCCCAGGAATTCAAGTACCGCGCGGTGCGGCACATGACGCTTGCCGTGGTGACCGTGGAAAGCGTCATCGTGCTCGTTGCGCGGCTTTCGCCGCAGGCGACGCATTGGGCGCTTTCGCTCGACGCCCCGACGGTGTGGGACGCACGCTTTTTTGCCGGTGCGCTGCTGTTTTGCGCGGTTGGCGTTGCAAGCGCCCTGTTTGTCAAGAGGGACTTCTATCTGGGCGGCCTGCTCGCGGGTTGGGCGTTCTTTTTCGCTCCGGCCTGGATTTCGCGGGTGTGGGCGCACGGCAACCATTCGCTGGAGATCGTCCTGTTTACGGCCATGCCCGTGTACCTTACCGTGTGCGTCATCATTCACTGGTTCGTACGCATGGAGCACCGGATCCTCTACGATCCGCTCCTGCACATCTACAACAGGGACTACTGCAGCAAAATCATTTCGGAGCAGAGCAGTCTCGATACGTCGCCGCCGTTTGCCGTGGCGATGGTCGACATCGACCATTTCAAGAATGTCAACGACACCTACGGTCACCAGGCGGGCGATCAGGTACTGTATGCCGTTGCCCAGGCAATTCAGCGCGAAGTGGTGCCCGACGGCACCCTGTGCCGCTATGGCGGCGAGGAAATGGTTGTCTTCTTTCCGCAGAGGAACATCAGAGATGTTGAACCCATCATGGAAGAGGTACGCGCCTCCATAGAAGCGATGAAGACCAGGACCCGAAAAAAGGCGCTGAGCGTCAAAGTCTCGTGCGGCGTGTCTGCGCGGGAAGACGGATCGCAGAGCATCATCGACGTGATTCACGCCGCCGACAAAGCGCTCTACAAAGCGAAAAAAGAAGGCCGCAATCAAGTGCGGGTCGCCAGGACCCCAAATGATGCTGCCAGAAAAAAGTGAAGACCAAAGGCCGAAGCCTGGAGCATGCCGGCTTCAGCGCCTGTCAACAACCTTCAATCTGGGATCTTTGCTCCTGAATTCTTTGATCTCCTCCCGCAGAAACGTATTTTAAGTGATATTTTTTTTGGGAGACCACGAAATGCTTCATACCCTTGGCGGACCGTATTTGTGGACTCGCATACTCCTCGCATTCTGCGGTGCGGTGATTGCCGGGTCGTTGGTGAGCACCCTTTTTACGGTGCTGTACCAGCGATTTCTTTACAAGAGACTATACCGGCCCCGGTACGACCCCTCCTTTCACCCGAGATGCGCCGTGATCGTTCCGTGTAAAGGCGGCGCCACGAAGAACTTTGAGGAAAATGTGCGGTCGTTCCTCGGATTTTCCTATGACAACTATGAAGTTATCTTCACGGTCGAAAGCGATTCCGACGGCGCAGTCCCAAAGATACAAACCGTTATTGCGGGCATTCCCAAAGCCTCGCTCGTGATTGCCGGCTTGTCCACGGCCTGCGCGCAGAAGAACTTCAACCAGCTTGCGGCTGTCAAGATGGCGAAAGACCCGGACGTGTATGTGTTCGCAGACGTCGACATTTCGCCGCGGCCGGAATGGCTTTCCGAAATTATTCTCCCTTTGTCGAGCCCCGATATTTCCGTCACCACGGGATTCCGCTGGTTGCATGCGGAACGCGGCACGCTTGGGCAACAGGCCCACTTCTACATGAATTCCTTTCTGTACACGATATATTGCACTGCGTCGTTTATCGGCAGCGTGGGGTTGTGGGGAGGGTCGATGGCCATACGCAGGAAGGATTTTGAGGACTTCGGCGTTGCCGCACGGTGGTCCGAAACGGTGGTAGACGACAGCAGCCTATCCCAGATCATAAAGAAGCGCAAGAAAAAATCGATTCTCGTGTCCACATGCATTACACACACCGACGACCTCATCGACAGCGTGAGGGACGCCACTCACTGGTTCGAACGCCAGATGATGTTTCTCAAACTGTACCAGAGAAGCCTGTGGATTGCGGCCATGCCGGTCATCTTTATCACCTTTGCCACGCTTGTATGGCTCCCGGTGGCGGTCGCCATCGGCCTTTTTACGCCGGTGTCGTTCTTTGCGGTGGGCGGCGGGGCGTCCGTGGTGATGTTGGCGGGGAAATTCGCCGTCGACCTCATGTATCCGGCGCTTGGGTCCATGCCTCGGCTGATCTCCTTTATGGTTCTTCAGCCGGCGGCGCTCTGCATCTTCCTGATCAGCTGTCTTTGCACTGCCTTCACAAATACAATAGTTTGGAGCGGCATCAAGTACCATTTATCATTCTCCGGTAAAGTAACAAGTCTGGAACGGCTCTAGTATGAACGTTGCTGTCTTCGCATCGGGCGGCGGGAGCAATTTTCAGGCGATCATCGACCGCGTTGAGTCGGGCGATCTTCACTGCACGCTTGCTCTGTGCGTAGGGAACAACGGCGCGGCCACAGCGTTCGAACGGGCGAAAAAGCACGGCATTCCGGTGTGCCACATCGCGCCGTCCCATTTTTCAACGCCGCAGGCATACGAAGACGCTCTGCTCGCCGCGCTTCGGGGCCGCTTTATAGACTTCATCGCGCTTGCGGGGTACATGAAGAAAATCCCGCTGTCTCTTATCAAGGCATTTCCCGGCCGCATCATCAATATCCATCCCGGGCTTCTTCCCGCGTTCGGCGGCGCGGGTCTGTACGGCGAGAAAGTGCATCAGGCAGTGCTCGACTACGGGGCGAAGCTATCCGGCATCACCATCCATTTCGTTGACGAAGAGTACGATCACGGCCCCATCATCTTTCAGGCGGCGGTGGCCGTGCTCGACACCGACGACGCGCACACGCTTGCCGCCCGCGTGCTGGCGCTGGAACACGCAAGCTATTGGAAAGCACTCGAGGCGATTGCACAAGGCCGCCTCACCGTACAAGGCCGCAGGGTATATGGCACGGTTTGACACGAACGCATTATACGCGTTTGACACTCTCGCGCAGTTGGAGCGCGGCTGCCGCGTCGTCGGGCTCGACGAAGCCGGCCGCGGTCCCCTTGCCGGACCGGTGGTGGCGGCCGCGGTAATGCTCGACTTGGGCGATCCGATCGACGGCATCTTCGATTCCAAACAACTCTCGCCTGTCAAACGGGAACTGCTGTACGGCCGCATCACGGCCCGGGCGGTTGCCTGGTCGCAGGCCGCGGCATCCGTTGAGGAAATCGAGGAGCTCAATATCCTGCAGGCAAGCCTGCTTGCCATGCGGCGCGCACTTATGGGCATCAACGCCCCGTGGTCGCTTGCGTTGGTCGACGGAAACCAGGGTATTCCCGCGCTTCCCGGGGAACGCCAGCGCACGGTGGTTGCGGGCGACGCAAAGAGCGCTTCCATTGCCGCGGCCTCGATTATCGCCAAGGTAACGCGCGACAGGATCATGGCCGAATACAACGGGCACTATCCAGGGTACGAATTTTCACTTCACAAAGGTTACGGCACCGCCCTGCACAGGGACAGGATCAAAAAACTCGGGCTGTGCCCCATCCACCGCAGGAGTTTCTGCGCCGGCATAATTGCGCAAACGGAACCTCATCTCCTGCAGGCGGCGGATGCACCGCCAACATCGCACGAGGATGGTGCATGAACATTCGTGTCGCCCGTCGGAAAAATCCGCAACCGTAAGGAAGTGCCCATGGCAGAGATTCGACCGTTTGCCGGTTACCGGTATGCACTGGATAAGCCAGAAGATCTGGGACGGTTTGTTGCCCCGCCGTACGACATGATCGACACGGCAGCCGTTTCCACATTGTACGAAAAGGACCCGGTAAACGTGGTGCGGGTCATCCAGAACAGGAAGCAACCGTCCGACACCGAGAACAGGGACCGCCACCACCGCGCCGCCTCGCTTCTCAACGATTGGATCGCCTCCGGCGTGCTTGCCAAAGATCCTCAGGAGTCCTTGTACGTATATCGCCACGAGTTTACGGTGAAACAAGGGAGCGTAACCGTGCCGTACAAGCGGACCGCGGTTATTGCTCTTGTCAAGCTCGTAGACTATGACCAGGGTACCATTTTGCCCCACGAGCACACCCTTTCGGGTCCCAAGCTCGACCGGTACGAGCTTCTGTCGGCCACGCGGACCCATTCGGAGCTGATTTTCGGGCTGGCACCGGACGACGGCGCGCTGTACCGCATCATCACTTCGTGCGCGCAGGGAGCCGCGGTGGGCACGTTTGAATCCGAGGGCGGGGTGCGGCACTCGCTCTTTCGTACCGCAGACCCGGGCGCCATCGCCCCGGTGGTGCATGCCCTGGCGGGCAGGAAGGTGCTTATTGCCGACGGTCACCACCGGTACGAGACCGCGCTCACCTTCTTCCGCGACACGGGCAATCCCGCGCATGCGTATGTGGTGATGGCGCTCGTGTCAATGGCGGACCCGGGGCTCGTGATCCGGCCGTTTCACCGCCTCCTCCGCACGTCGCCGGGCACCCTCGGTTCGCCCCTGCACGCGGCCCTTGCACAATTCTTTGATGTTAATGATCGCGGCCCCGCGTCGCGTGCCGCGGTCCAGGGGTTTCTCCAGGGAGTAGGCGGCGGCGAAATGCTGCTGCTCGATTCAACGGACAAGAAACTCTACGGGCTCACCCTGAATGCCGCAGGAGACGCCTATCTGGCAAGCAACCCGCACGGCAGGTCGGGGCTGTGGAACCGGCTCGACGTCTCGAAAATCAATTCAATTGTCGTCAACAAGCTCCTGTCGCTGCCCCTCGACGGCACCGTGCTTCACGACGTTATCGACTATGTCAATGACGCCGAAGAGGCCTTCAACGAGGCCATGGACTCCCGCGGTTCCTTCCGGGGCGTGTTCTTTTTGCGGCCGCTCGACATCGCAACAGTCAATGCAATCGTGTCGGGCGGAGAACGCATGCCGCAGAAGTCGACCAACTTCTACCCCAAATTCTTCTCGGGCCTCGTCTTTAACAGGCTGGAGAACGGGTGAAATTCTCACGCGCCGTTCAGTGGATCCTGGGGACATGCCTCGCCTCGGCCGGGCTCCTCATATTTTTTCGGAACGTGGACCCGCACAGGCTCGCGCATCAGCTTTCGCGCACGAACCCGCTTGCGCTTGCCGCGTGCGCGGGGCTCTCGGTATGCACGCTGTGGTTCCGCACCCTCAGGTGGAACATCATGCTGCCCTCGCCGCCAATGTCGCACAAAAAACAACTGTTTCCCATCGTCACCATCGCGTTCATGATCAACAACATCCTGCCCGCGCGTATGGGCGAGGCTGCGCGGGCCGTGCTCCTCTGGCGCAGGAACGGGTTCAGCGCGGCTGTCAGCATCGGGTCACTTATCCTGGAACGGGGAATCGATGTGCTCGCGCTGAGCGCCAGTTTCTTCGTGCCGGTATTCTGCGCGCCGCTGATGCGGCCCGGAAGCGGTCTCACCTCAACGGCATCTGTTTACAAAACAGTAACGCTGCAATCCTGCGCGATCGTGCTGTCGGCCGGCGTGGCAGTTGCCGTCGGCCTCTTTGTCGCGTATTCGCTGTTCCCCGTTTTGGTCCGGCGGATGTTTACCGTGTGCCTTAAAATTGCGCCCGCGCGGGCGCATCCGAGGATACAACGCATCGGTCTGGACATCGCCTCGACCCTCGATTGGACGTTTTCCGCTCCCAAGGCTGCCGCCGTGGCGGCACTGTCGGTGTGCATCGTGCTCTGCTACGGACTCATGGTCGTCATATTGACAAAAGAAACCGGCTTTGGCATTCTGCAGGGCCTCTTTGCCCAGGCGTTTGCGGCGCTCGGCGCGGCCATCCCCCTCGCGCCTGGGTATGTCGGCACGCTCCACGCCGTGATGCTTGAAGGCCTGGTTCTCTGCGGGACGGCGCGGGACAAGGCGCAGGCGGTGACCATACTGTTTCATGCGGTGCCGTACATTACCGTCACGCTCCTCGGGTTGTATTATTTTTTCAGCATGAACATTACCTTCAGGGATATCTCCGAGGCGGAAAAGTCAATCGAGAAAGAAGACCAGGCTGCACATGAATGACAAAGAGCTGCTGACAGACTTACAAACGGCAACCGCGGCCATCAAGGCCGAATTGGCCAGGCAGGTTGTTGGGCAAACCGGCGTGATACACGACCTTCTTGCGTGTCTTCTTGCAGGCGGGCATTGTCTGCTCGTGGGCGTGCCGGGGCTTGCCAAGACCACGCTTATCAGGTGCATCGGCCAGTGCCTCTCCCTCAAATTCAACCGCATCCAGTTCACGCCCGACCTCATGCCGTCCGACATCACCGGCTCCGAGATCCTGTACGAAGACAGGGCAAGCGGCATCCGCGAGTTCAGATTTGTAAAGGGACCGATCTTCTCGAATATCGTTCTTGCCGATGAGATCAACCGCACTCCGCCCAAGACCCAATCGGCGCTTTTGCAGGCGATGCAGGAGCGGGAAGTAACCTCGTCGGGAGTCACATTCGAGCTTCCCTCCCCGTTCTGGGTGCTCGCGACCCAGAACCCCATCGAGCAGGAAGGCACGTATCCTTTGCCCGAGGCCCAGCAGGACAGGTTCATGTTCGCCGTAGAAATCGATTACCCTTCTTTGTCCGAAGAGATCAAGATCGCCGGAACCACCACCCTGTTGCGCGCCCAACCTCTCTCAACGGTTCTTGACGGCCCGCAGGTGGAACGGTTCCGCAGCCTTGTGTGGCGGGTGCCTGTTGCGGATTCGGTGATCCAGTACGCAGTAAAGCTCGCGCGGTCCACAAGGCCCGCAAGCGCCGAATGCCCCAAAGACCTTCGGCAGTTCATTACCTGGGGAGCAGGGCCGCGGGCATCCCAGTACCTTGTGCTGGCGGCAAAAGCCTATGCCGCGCTCGACGGAAGGCCCACGCCGGACATAAACGATGTCAAGCGAGCTGCGCCGTGCGTGCTGCGGCATCGCATCGTGAGATCGTTCAACGCCGAGACGGAAGGAATGGGAGCAAACGAGATCGTGACCCGCTTGCTTACGGATTTGTGAGACAATTTCTTCCGGAGTGACGGCTTTCCGCTCGCGCAAACCGGTCACACACAAAGAGGCCGGACACAGGTGTCCGGCCTCTTGCAGAACCAGGGGGGCCTCGTTGAAAACGCCGCACTTCCTCCCTCCCCAACGCCGATACCCATGAGAGGGTACTTCTCATTGTACCGCCAAAAGATGGGTTTGTCAAGGGTGTTTCGGCACGCCGCGTGATAAAGCGCGATGTGTGATAGCCGTCACAGCGCCGCATCCGACGGGACGGTATTTTTCATGGGAAGGTCGACGTGCAGGTTTTCGCACTCTTTAATCCCGGTTCTTTCAGCTTTCGCCGGCAGGAAATTCATGTTCATGGGGGTCTCTAATGCCAAAACGCGTGGAATTTCAAGCTTTCTTCTGCGGATTCCGTTTCGCCTTGACGCGGCGCGTGAGGTCACCTATTTTTCTTTCGGTTTTTGGCGGTTGTCATGGAAGAGCATGAAAAGGGGAACGCCTTGAAAAAAAATCCGTGGTTATTCCTGCTTTGCGTTTTTCTGCCTCTGTTCGCTCAGGAAAAGAAGCTGAATATTGCGATTTCGGACCTTTCGGGTCAGGGCATTGAACAGTCGTCGACTGCAATCATCTCCGACCGGCTGCGCACCGAGCTGTTCAAGCAGGGCGGTTTTACGGTTCTCGAACGCAATGCGATGCAGGACATCCTCAAGGAGCAGGGATTTCAGCAGAGCGGTTGCACGTCCGATGCATGCGCAGTGGAGATCGGGCAGCTGCTTGGCGTATCCTATATCGTGATCGGCACCGTCGGCAAACTCGGGCATCTTTTTACCATCGATGTCAGAATGATCGAAGTTTCAACGGCAAAGATCATTTATTCCGAGAATGTCGATTGCGATTGTCCTATTGAGAAGGTGCTGACAAGTTCTGTTGTCTCGATTGCCAAGAAGATATCCGACAACCTGAAGTCCCAGACTGCGCAGGCATCCGAAGCAGCCAAGGTTTTGAATAACCAACAGGCAACGGCGGCGGCCCCATCCATTGGCGACACCGCGGCTGGCGGCACAAAGAAGCCGGTGCAACCGACCACAAGTCCTGCGCGGAAAAAGAGTCCGGTCCTCAAGATAACGTTCGGCGCCGTGACGGTTGTTGCTGCGGGTGCGGGCTATGCATTTAATACTATGGTCACAGGCAAGATAAACGATAATGCGAGCCTTAAGGCCCAGTACCAGTCACAGCCGGGCAATTCGCAGTATGCGGTGTACGCCGGCCAGATATCCGATAACAACAAGAGCGCTAACACCTACCAGAATCTGCGGAACGCCGGCTACGTTCTTGCTCTGCTCGGGCTGGCGGGATTCGGAGTTTCATTTTTCTTTTAATAAGTTCATCCCTCTATTAAAGAAATGGACACCATGAATAGAACTGGCAGGCCCCTCTCAAAAGCCCTGAGTTTGGTAGCGCTGGCACTGTTGACGTGCACAAAGATCCCGAGCGACATGGCCACGCTTACGCCGAACGTAGGCGCAACGTCGCTTCTCGCCCCGGCGGACGGAAGCACGGACAACATCCTGGCTCCGCGACTTATGTGGGAATCGGTTGCCGGCGCAACCGGATATCATGTTCAGGTGTCAACCGCAAGCGATTTCTCCGTGATCGCATTTGAAGACTCGGCTGTATCTGACACCTTTAAGGCTGCCGTCGGTTTAAAGTACAAAACGATGTATTACTGGCGGGTGCAGGTGCATGACGCAAGGAGCTTGAGCGACTGGACGATGTACCGGATTTTTACAACGATAATTGAGCCGCAGACACCTGCAATAGTGTCGCCAAAAGACAGCGCGACAGGCGCGCCCACAACACTCACTTTGATATGGAATTCGGCTGGCGGCGCGGCGTCATATTTTGTTCAGGTGGCATCAGACACCGGATTTACCGGCATAGTGACGGCGGATTCAACGTTGGGAGATACGGCAAAACTGGTGACCGGCCTTTCCAACAACCAGACCTACTACTGGCGCATCAGATCACAAAATCCGGGCGGGGTGAGCGCGTGGACCGCCATGAAGAGCTTTACCACGATTGTCGCTGCGCCTGTCGCGCCAACGTTGAATTCTCCGGCGAGCGGGGCGGTTAACCAGCAGCTTTCGCTGACACTTTCGTGGAGCACGGTCTCAAATGCGTCCACGTATTATTTACAAGTAGCCACGGACTTGGCGTTTGCCGACATTGTTTTCAAGGATTCCGCGGTTACCGATACGTCAATGACTGTTTCCGGGCTTGCAAACGGCGTTCTTTATTACTGGCGGGTGATGGCGCAAAACCAGGGAGGCGTTAGTGCGTGGTCCAACCTCAGCGGATTTACGACGATCGCCGCTGCGCCGAAGCAGCCGTCGCTGATTTCTCCTGCGGATGGGGCGGTCGGTCAGACCATCCCGCTGACCGTGATCTGGAACAAGGCTGTCGGCGCAGCGACCTATGTTTTACAGGTGGCAACCGATACCGGATTTACCTTGATTTCCGCGGCCGACTCGATGCTGACTGATACCGCGAAATCGCTTGCCGGTCTCGCGAACAGCACAAAATACTACTGGCGAGTTCAGGCAAAGAACCCGACCGGCGCCAGTGCATGGTCAACAGTCAGAAGCTTTACAACGTTTGCCGCTGCGCTTGGGACGCCTGTTTTGCGGTCGCCGGCAGATGCGGCGACCGGTCAGCCCGTGGCTGCCGTGGTCAGCTGGCAGGCAGTCAGCGGCGCAAAGAATTACCGCGTTCAAGCGTCAATGAGTAATGATTTTTCCACGATCTTTGTGCAGGATTCCGGCTTGACCGATACGTCTGCAACACTTGCAGGACTTGTCAATAACACCACCTATTTCTGGCGCGCACGGGCGGAGAACGCCGCCGGATTCGGCAACTGGACAAGTCCCTGGAGGTTCACCACCATCATGGCAGCGCCGCAGATTCCAGCGCTTGTGGCCCCTGCCGACGCGGCAACGGGTCAGCAATTGTCCCTTGCGCTGGCATGGAACACGGCGGCCGGCGCCGCCACCTACAGCCTCCAGGTGGCGGCCGATTCCAATTTCGGAAGCATTGTGGCCGCGGATTCGATTATTGCCGACACGGCGCAGACCGTCACCGGACTCTTGAACAGTACCACCTACTATTGGAGGGTGGCTTCCAGAAACCCGGTCGGGACGAGCGGTTGGTCGGTTCGCAGGAGTTTTACAACGTTTGCGGCAACGCTGCAGACGCCAACGCTGACGTCGCCACAAAACGGGGCAACCGGCATTTCGATTGTGCCGACGCTCATCTGGTCCACCGTTGCGAATGCAACCACCTACGAGGTGCAGGTATCGGGCGTCAACGACTTTTCAACGGTTCTTACCGACGACGCGACGCTGACCAGCGGGTCCAAACCGCTCAGCGCCTTGCTTAACAGCACAATGTATTATTGGCGTGTTCGCGCAAAAAGCTTGTCCGGGACCAGCAACTGGACTGATTCCTGGACCTTCACAACCATTATAACCGTACCGGCAACCCCTGTCCTTGTGTTGCCGAATGATAATGCCGGGGGCCAGCCGGTGTCGTTGAGTTTGCTGTGGAACAGGGCCAATGGAGCGGCGACGTATTATGTCCAGGTGGCCGCAGACACAGGATTTGTCAGCGTTATTTCCTCCGATTCAACATTGACAGACACATCAAAAGCCGTTAGCGGGCTTGCCAACGGGTCGACGTATTACTGGCGCGTACAGGCCAGGAACCTAAGCGGAGGGAGCGCGTGGTCCGTGCGAAGGAGTTTTACCACGATCAGGCAGTTTACGCTTACAATAACCGCAGCCAACGGGAGCGTCACGATATCGCCGAACCAGGCGCAATACGACTCCGGAGCTGTGCTGACGCTGATAGCGACGCCTGCACCCGGTTATCAATTTACCGGATGGAGCGGGGACGCCAGCGGTGCATCCGACACGGCGACGATCATCATGAACAGGACCAAGGGCGTTACCGCCAATTTTGCGATCGCCACCTATCAACTGACGGTAATCGCCGGATCGGGCGGGGCATTTACGGCGCCTTCGACCTCACCGGTGACGGTTAGCAGCGGCACGCCAACGACAATAACGGCGTCACCGATTGGCGGCTATGTTTTTGCGAATTGGTCGGTAACAAGCGGTACGGCTGTCATTGCAAGCGCCGCCTCAACCTCCACCACGGTGACACTCAGTTCCGGCAACGCAACGGTGACTGCAAATTTTGCTGTGGCCAGCACCTATCAATTGACGGTAATCGCCGGAACGGGCGGGGCATTTACGGCGCCAACGACCTCCCCGGTGACCGTTAGCAGCGGCGCGCCGACGACAATAACGGCGACACCGATTGCCGGCTACAGTTTTGGAAATTGGTCGGTAACAAGCGGCACGGCTGCCATTGCAAGTGCCTCGTCAGCCTCCACCACGGTGACACTCACCTTCGGAAATGCAACCGTGACTGCGAACTTCGTGCCCATCACCGCTCAACTCACCGTTATCGCCGGAACGGGCGGGACAATCACCGCGCCTTCGAGTTCGCCGGTGACCGTGAATTATGGCGCGGCAACGACCATAACCGCGCTACCGATCACGGGGTACAGTTTCGTGAACTGGACAGCACCGGTCGGCACGGCAACCATTGCGAATGCGAGTTCCGACACGACAACCGTGACGCTGACCAATGGTGCTGCCACCGTGCAGGCGAATTTCAAACCGATATGCCAGTGGACGGCGGTTAATAATGGGCTTACGAACACTGACGTGATTTCACTCAATTCAAACGGTAACAACATTTTTGCGGGGACAAGCGGGGGTGGCGCTTTCTTGTCCACCAATAGCGGCACAAGCTGGGCTGCTGTTAATTCCGGACTTACGAGCGGTTATGTCTTCTCTTTTGTCGGAGTTAATAGCAGGATCCTTGCCGGAACGGGCGGGGGCGTTTTCGTTTCAGCCGACAATGGTACCACCTGGATCGATTCCGGACTAACGGGTTACGCTGTTTTTTCTCTTGCAACAAATGGAAACGGGACCTTTGCCGGCACCAATGGTTTTGGTGTTTTCGTGTCCCAGGATAACGGCGTAAGCTGGTCTGCCGTCAACACCGGCCTCGGAAATTTGAATGTTCCGGATCTTCTCGCCACTAGCGGCGTTGACCTGTTTGCCGGAACGTACGGCGGCGGTGTTTTTCATTCCATCGGCGGGGCCTGGACTGCGGTCAATACCGGACTAACTAATGATACGATCCTGTGTCTTGCGGCGAGTGGAAACGGCAACAATATTTTTGCCGGAACAAATGGCGGAGGCGTCTTCATATCCACCAATAACGGCGCAACCTGGACAGCGGTAAACTCCGGCATTCCCTCGTCGGAGGCCTATATTCAATCCCTTTTTGTAAGCGGCTCCAGTATTTTTGCCGGAACGAGTTTCGGGCAGGTATTCCTATCTACCAATAATGGCGCAAGCTGGAATCTTGCCAACGTAGGGCTCGGGAATCAACCTATCATGTCTTTTACCGGCAACGGCCTCACCATCTTTGCCGGGACAGGCACCGGCGTCTTTAGCTCTCCCATGCCCTAGAAAGGGCTTCGCAGGGGAAGCTTGAGCCGGCAGTCTTGTTCTCAAAAGCAAATGACTTGCCGTCAATTCGCTCAAGTCAATTAGCGACATGCAGAGTTGCCTTAATGCAAAAGCCGGACATTCGGGGACCAGCGCAGCATGATTCAGGTGTGCCGAAAAAGAAGTGGTACTTTTCTGCCGATTATACCAGTGACTGAAGAAGGTCGTCACCAATCAAAAAGCAAAACCTGTCCATGGGCGCTTTCGTAAACCGTCTCAGCACGGTTGACGAATTGCTGTCGCACCCGAATATACTCAAGCACCGTTTTGTAATCTCGTCGCTGTACGGCACTTTTCCCAACGTTATCTGGAACGGCGGAAGAACGTTGATGCAATCGTATTCCAACATTACCAATGAGAGGGAATGGTACAAAACAAGGAACTATCTCTGGTACGATCCGGACGGCATGGAATCGCTTGTCAAGTCCTACAACGACAAGGGAATCGGGATCAGGTACACCTACTCCAATACATTGATTACCAAAAAAGATTTGAGCGACAAACGGGCAAACCTTACTTTGGAAGTGGCTCACAATTCAATGAACGCGGTCATTACCGGGAATCCGCTCATAGAAGAATATGTCCGGAAACATTATCCGAAGTTCAAGATCATCAGCTCGGCAACGTCGCAAAAAAATCTTTCCGTTCCTTTCTTGAAAAAGCGGATTGACGAGGTTGATCTTCTGGTGCTCCCGCCGGAGTATAACGACGATTATGAGCTGATAAACCTGCTTGGAGTTGACAAGCTAGAAATTCTCATCAACGAACGGTGTGTTCCGTATTGCCCCAACAGGCTGGCGCATTACACGGCGATTTCGAAATCACAGATTCTCTGGGATTCAAGGTTCGAGGGCGAATGTTACGCCAGGCATTGTCCGGTCTACCGGGCGATGAGGGAAAACGCTCGAGTGGAAACCCTGGTCCTTTCGGACAAAGAGATTACCGCCTTGCAGAAGCTGGGAGTTCACCACTTCAAGTTCGTGGGACGCCATTTGACTCGGAATGAGTTTATCGGGGCGGTGGACAGATTCCTTGTCAAGGAACAGTTCAGGATTTCTATAGGCAATTGAGGCCGATCCGTGCCCGCACATTGTGCACGACCTGCGCCGCTAAAAGACACAAACCCTCTTCAGGGGGAGAAGAGGGTTTGTCGTCGCAAATCACGGCCAACCAAGTCAATCTACCTGCTCACCACCAAATCTCCTGCCGACTGAGTGTTCCGGCCGCGCAACTTTACGACGTAGTGTCCGGTATTCACCATTCTGCCATTGTCGGACATTCCGTCCCACACAATGTGGTTGCTGCCCGGGTTGATTTCAAGCGTCCGGACCTTCCTGCCCTGTACGGTATAAATCTCCGCGGACTGCACGGTCTCGCCTTGCGCAAGGTTGACGTTGGCGACAACCGGCCTGATGCCGTTGCCGGTCACGGTGATTTGCACAATGCCCTGGCGGGAAAGATGCGGGTTCTCCTGGGGCAGCACTTCAACGGCAAAGTTCGAAGCGTCAACGATGCCTTTTCCCGCTCCGGTTTGCGGGGTCATGAGGGTTGTTATGTCCGCCGCCGTGTAACCGTAGGCGGTCACAAATTTGTCGACTATAGTCGCATTCCAGGTGGGAAACGCGCCCCCCGACTGGTATTTCTGGGACCTGATCTTGACCGTTGCGACGTGGTCAACCGCGCCGGCAAAGGTACCCATCACAATCGAACGTTGGTCCGCGCCGTCGCTCACGGTGCCGACCCATTGCCCGGGATCGCCCGCCCACATGCAGTCCACAATGCAAAGCTGCGCCTTTGCGGGATAGGAACCTGGAATATCTCCTACAACATAATCGGACGAATTGACATACATCAAGGCATAAATGCCCTGGGCTGAACCGACGGATCCTGCCGCATCGCCCCCATCGGTATGGCCAAAGTCAATTGTCCGCTTGTTGTTCTTCTGGCACATGGTCACTCCGCTGTATTCATTGTAACGGTCATGGCCCTTGTTGACTGCGCAGTTTACAAAGATGTCGACCCCTTCAAGGGTCGAGGTTGCCGGGGCGTTAACCAGGTTGGGCGTAAAATTGGGAAGTCCTGCAGGAAAAACCGCCGTCGTCGGCGTGCCGTCGGTTCCCGGCCCGAGAACTACGCCAGCCGGAATAGGCTTGCCCGCACCTATGTAATTTCCAAAAGGACCGGCGTTTCCTTGGTCGTAAATACAGATATTTGCCGGCGCCATACCCATCCCGATAAGCACGTTGCACACCTTTGCCACCACGGCAACCGAGGGAAAAAGACCGGCGAAAGTATTCACTTTTATCGCTGCTTTTGCTGTTGCCCAGGTCTTGGTTGCGGGAATCTTGAAGATTGTGCTCCATGCGTCTGCAGGAGTGGTTTTGTTTGCAAGGGCGCATGCCAGTTTGTCCATGTCAGTTGCGACAACCGAGTAATTTACAATCGAATTCGTGGTATTTGCGGCAGGGGTGGGATTGTTGAAGGCGTCCCAACTTCCGTAATGATGGTTGGCATTCATCACGGCCTGATCTGTGATATAGGCGACGCGGAGATTGTCGATATCCGTGTTGATGGGCGTTTTGCTGAGGTCTATAAGGGTGAGGTCGATATTTGCCGCAGAGGCTTTTTTCACCATCGGAACGCCCACCATCAATCCGGCTGCGCCGACAGCCGAAGCCCTCAAAAAGTTTCTCCTGCTCTCCAAGGTTTTCTTGCTCATTGCTTTTCCCCCTCTCGACAAAGTGTAATGGTGAACAGACAGTTTTCTCCCCTTCCCCTATTCTCTACAGCAAACAACTCACTATCTTTCTTAACACCCGGCTTGCAGTTCGTGTGACGCTTATTCTTCTCTCCCGTATGGCAAACCGTCATGACCTTCTTTCAACACCCGCCATTTATTGATCTTTAACATATAATGGATACACGATTATTTATGGCCAAGTGATTTCCGAATGTGCAATACACGATTCAAGGAGCCTTTGAGAACTGCGCACTCGGCCAATAGAACGGTGTAAATGAGATCCCAAATGATACGTATCTTCATGGGTGCTGTTGGAAAGATCGCGTTTCCCATGAGTCCAAACATGTTCAATCGGATTGAGTTCAGGAGCATAACTGGGAAGCCAGTTGACATGAAGTCGCTTGGTCTTTTGCAGGAAAGCTTTAACGTCTGCTCTCTTGTGGATGGGGCCATTGTCCCAGACAAGAACAACGTGCCTGCGCAAATGGCGCAACAAATACCCCAAAAAAGTGACGACCTCCGTGCCCGTGATGTTATGGGCATGGAAACGGACATAAAGACCAAAATGGTGGCAGCCAGGGGACACGGTGACACTGCCGATGGCCGAGATTTTATCACGCCGGTAGCTGTGGCGCAGGATCGGTGTGCAGCCCGCAGGAGCCCACGTTTTGCGGACGTTCGGTATGAGCAAAAAACCGCTTTCGTCCAAGAAGGCAATATGGGCCTTAAGTTTTCGGGCTTTTTTTTATACTGGGCCATGTCCTGCGCTTCTAGGACGCAATGGCCTTTTCGTCTCTTTGCAGAGCGCGTCGTTGCGGCTTTTGATAGCTCCAGCCAAAATCGTGGCGTAATAGCTTCCATACTCCTACATGCGTGTAATGGACGCCGTAGTCGGCATGAATCAGCCGTACGATACGCTTTAATGTCCATAGGTCGGTGGCGTGTCCGGCTGCTACAGCTCCTTTCAGCAGCTTTTTCTTCAGCTTTTCTTTCTGATGATCGGTCAAGAGAGAAGGTCGTCCCCATTTGGCCTGGGTTCGAATTCCTTTTCGACCTCTTTTCTGATAGGCCTGATACCACCGCACCACCGAACTCAGAGACGATTTCAATTTCTGCGCCACAGCCCGATAGGTTTTGCCTGAACGCAGCATGGCGATGGCTTGTCGACGTCGCGCTTCCAATTGCTTGGGATTTCCGTGTGGTCTCATATACCATAATATAACTATTTCTGATATAAGTATCCATTATAAGTTAAATGTCAGTAATGGCTTTTAACCGAACAACCCCCCCCCTTCCTGCTCTGACTTCCGCCTTCACATCACTTATACTACGAGAAGCCTAGTACGGACATTTTGGGGAATTATTTGCAATGTTGGATATTCGTGAGAATTGACCACCTCTTTCAGCAATACCCACTGAGAATATCCTTCTTTTCAATAATATTGATGCAAAAATATCATTCTTCATGCTATATTCACCCTAAAGGGGTGATATGTGGAGCAAGCTTTGGATCTTAACACTCTATTGCTGAGGTTGGAAAGCGACTTTCTTTCCGGCATGGTAAAGATTCCCTATGGCAGCAATCGCCACATTGTCACCTGCTGGCGGGTGCATAATTGCAAAACAAAGCGATGCCCTTCGTACGGCAAAGAGCGGGTTCGTTGCTGGCAGGTGGTCGGCACGTTCTGCAATCCGAGAAAGAAGGCTCTCACCATCAAGAACAAATTCTCCAATTGCCTGGAGTGCACGGTCTTTCTGCAATCAACGCGAACAAAAGAGCTCAGGGCACTTGAGGCTCTCAACAACATCGTCTTTATGCTCGACGGCTACGATACGGCCTCGGTCAAGACCAACCGGATGATCATGCAAGACCTGGAACGAATTATCCTTGAATTCCGGCTCACTGTTCGCGAAATTCCCCTTCTCCCCATGATTCTTAATGGAGAGAAAAGAGCCCACATGGCGCAGGAGCTTGGTGTTTCGATAAACACCCTCAAAACGCATATCAGGCACCTTTTCAGAAAGATCGGGGTGGGGTCGGCGACTGAACTGCGCGACAAGCTGGCGAGCCGTATCGATGCACAGTGAGGCGAATTGAGGCCAAAAAAGAGACCCTCTTCAAGGGAAGAGGGTCTCTTGAGAACCAATCCAGACCGGACAAGACAATCTACCTGCTCAATACTAAATCTCCCGCCGTTTGAGTGTTCTGTCCACGCAGTCTTACAATGTACCGGCCGGAATTTACGCTTCTGCCATTGTCCGACTTTCCATCCCACACAATGTGGTTGGCGCCCGGGTTAATCTCAAGCGTCCGGACTTTCCTGCCTTCTAGGTTATAGATCTCGGCCGATTGTACGGTCTCGCCCTTGGAAAGGTTGATATTGGCGACAATCGGCCTGATGCCGTTACCGGTCACGGTAATTTGCACAATGCCCTGGCGGGAAAGATGCGGGTTTTCCTGAACCAGGGAAGATATTAGCCATGGACCGGCATCAACGATCCCTTTTCCCGCACCGGTTTGCGCGGTCATAAGCGTGGTTATGTCCGCGGCCGTGTAGCCGTACTCAGTTACGAATTGGTCGACGATGGTGGCACTCCATGCCGGGTATCCGTCGCCGGACGGGTAGGCCGGTGGAATTACTGATCTGATTTTCTTCACTGCCACATGGTCGACAGCACCGGCAAACGTGCCCATTACGATTGAACGCTGGTCCGAGCCATCGCTTACACTACCGACCCATTGCCCCGGATCGCCCGCCCACATGCAGTCCACAATGCAGAGCTGGGTCTTTGCGGGATAAGAAGAGGGAACTCCTGCTTGAATTTTTCCGACAACATAGTCACAGGAGTTGACATACATGAGAGCAGGCATCCCATCCGTATTTCCCGCGTGCCCGAAATCAATTGTGTTCTTATTATTCTTTTGGCACATTGTGACGCCGCTGTATTCTCCGTACCTGTCGTGGCCCTTGTTCACTGCGCAGTTTACGAAGATGTCGACGCCGTCAATGCTTGGGGATGCAGCGGCGCTTTGCGACCACAAATTGGTCAGTCCTGTCGGAAAAGTAACTGTATTCCCCCCAGTTCCTGCCCCAAAAGTCACGCCAGCCGGGATGGGCTTGCCTGCGCCGACATAAGTTGCGTTATTGAAAGCACCGGCGCCTCCACCGTCATAAATGCAGATGTTTGCCGGCAACATACCCATTCCGACAAGCACGTTGCATACTTTTGCCACAACCGCAACGGAAGGATAAAGACCGGCAAAAGTATTCACCTTCATCGCAGCTTTGGCAGTTGCCCAGGTTTTGGTGGAGGGGATCTTGAAGATTGTGCTCCACGCGGTTGCAATGTCGTGCGTATTTGTAAGCGCGCATGCGAGCTTGTCCATGTCGGTTGCGACAACGGAATAGCTCACAAATGAATCTGTGGTGTCATTTGCGGCAGGATTTGGGTTATTGAAACTACCCCAGCTGTTGTAATGGTGCTTTGCATTCATCACATTTGCGTCTGTTATATACGCGACGCGGAGATTGTCGATGTCCGTATTGATCGGCGTGTTACTGAGGTTGATAATGGCGGTGTTGATAGTTGCGCCAGAGGTTTTTTTCGCCATCGGCACTCCCACCATCAATCCGGCTGTTCCCACTGCTGAAGCCTTTAGGAAGTTTCTCCTGCTCTCCAAGGTTTTCTTGCTCATACTTATTCCCCCTTTGGATAAAGTATAAAAGTCATAGAATATTCTTTTCCTATTGCCCTATTTTCGAATGAAAATAATTCATAAAAGCGCTTGCATCGGATACGGCCACAGTGCCGCTAGGGTACTGCGTAAAGAACAACTCTACAAGAAAATTATTAAAGTGACCGTAGGCGTGAATAGTTGAGCCGTTGTTTGTGTACAAGACCTGGGAAATCGAATAAGGCGCTAAAGCGGACTCCGCCTCAAACGAACTTCCCAGCGAATCCCCCGAGAATATTTTTGCGACGGCCGCGGAAGTTGTATATTGGACTACGAACATTTTGAGCTGCTCTGTATCCGTTCCCTGAGGCACCTTTGACATGTAGCTCAGAAACCCCTCTTTGAGTGTGTCGTTGGTGCAGGTGCCGCAATAAGTGCTGCTCCCGCCATCCACAAGGTTGTAAATTGACGTGTCGACAAAATAAACAGGATTCCCGGTCGGTGCCCACCCGCTTATTTGGTTCGTAACAACCAAGCTACTCAACGACACCCCAGGATTGGATGGAGCGGTAGGTCCGCCGCACGAAAAAAAACACATTCCCAAGATGCTCGCTGTTCCAATCACCCCAAATGAAATAGACCTCACTACTCCGAGTTTCATGGCCACCGCCCCCTTCATGTGAAGATGAGTACCAACTTATAAATATAAACAATTTAACCGATTATGGCTGATTTATTTCCTCGGCATCCGGGCAAAACGATCCCTCCGCTTGCCCAAAATATATTGTTCGCCACAGGTCTTTGGCAACACATCAATTTAAAAGACAGCTATTGTGCGATTGCCTTGTACTTGTCCAAGAACTTCAGGGCTTCGGGAGCCGCCGTGGCCGGGTCTGCAAAACCGGAAAGCGAGAATCTGATATAGTACTTCTCAAAATTGGCGTCGACATTTATCCCGCCCTGGAACCGCGATGCCTCTGCCTCGTCTGCCGTGTATTGGCTGAGTGGCACTGTGTCCGAAAACGTGTCCGCGGTCTGCACCATGTCGACCGCTACCTTCGATTCGTAGAACGATTTTGCCTTTGCTATTGTGCCAAAGTCATAGACAAACCCGCTGAAGTTGTACGGTCCGTTGGCAGCCGACGCGCCGGCGCCGCCATTCATTTCCTCGGTGCACCATTGGACAAGGCCTCCGTTTTGGAACGGCTGCGCTGCTCCGTCAACCTGCGTAAAAAGGTCGGTCGGCGAATAGTCAACAAAATGGCTGCCTGAATCCACCACCCATCCGCTGATCTGCGTGGTCAGGTAGAAGTCCGCCAGAGTTACGTTCGGACCGGTCGGGCCTTTGGCGCAGGCGAGGAAAAGCGTGCTGCTCACAACTGCTCCCAGCAATAGAGTCCTTGCTTCTCCTCCAACAAACCGGCCTACCATCCAACCTCCACGACTACGCGACGTTGATAAGTAATAAAAGTCTGATTCAAATATTCGGGACAGATAACTGAAGATTGCTTCGTTTCACTCGCAATGACTCTTGGTTCGCTGCAACCTCTGCCAACAATTATCTCTCGACCGGCAAGCATGGAGCCAAAGCAACGTTTTGTCTATCTGGTTTACCCCCAAGGACTTAGGGAGAGTTAATTCGTAAATCCCTTCGGCAATTCTTCTCCTGACGCGGGAGTAGTGTTCGACGGTTTTTGAGGGGCTTGCTGAGTCGGTGCGCTTGTCTTTGTCTGGGTCCCTTGCACCTCTCCGCCCGAGCCCATGGTCTCTGCGCTCATATCGTTTTCTGCGGCAGATTCCTTTACGGCGCGCAAGTTCTTCTTCTTCTCAGTGATATAGGTGCCTTTTTTGATCCGGTCTTCACCGATTGAAAAGACCTCAATTGCTGCCCTTCCCTGCACGGGACAGGCTTTTTCGCAATACCCGCAGCCTATGCACTTGTCGTCCGTTACAAAGGGACGCTTGAACGGACCCTTGAAGTTGTCGACGACCATTGAATCGATGGCATGGATAGGGCAGATCTCGGCGCAGATGAGGCAGAGTTTTTCCTGTTCCCAGGCAATGCACCGGTGCCGGTCGATGACCGCGGTGCCGAGCTTGACAAATTGTTTTTCCGGAAGCGGGAGCGCGCGTATGGCCTGGGTGGGACACACGTGACCGCACATGTTGCACTTGTCTTCGCACGGGCCGTGCCGGGGAACAAGGTGCGGGGTCCACAATCCGTCAAACCCGCATTCCAGGTCGGCGGGCTGGAGCCCGTTTGTCTTGCATGTCTTCATGCATTCGCCGCACCGGATGCACCGGGCAAGGAACTCGGGTTCCGGCAGGGACCCGGGCGGCCGGATGAACCGCCCGTTTACGTTTTTCGGGCCATTCAGGCCGGCCTTTGCGGTTGCCGCAAGCAGCAGTCCTGCCGCGGCGGACTGCATAAACCCGCGGCGCCGGATGTTGAGGCCGGCGTTTGCCGTGCCGAACCCGAAGCCGGAAAACCCGATCGTGATCGCGCTCTTCTTGCATACGTCAATGCAGTCTCCGCACAGGACGCATTCGGAGAGCACGGTTTGGCGCGGATTGAGTTCAACGGCCCGCATGTCGCACTTGGCCGCGCAGAGTTTGCAGTCCGTGCAGGCGTCGCTTACCTTGCGTTTTAAGATGCCGAAGCGGGAAAACAGGGAGATAAACGCGCCGGTGGGGCACACGTACCTGCACCAGAACCGTTTGCGCCAGAAATTCGTCGCAACGATAAGGGCGAGAAGAAAAAATGCGGACACGCCGCTTGAGAAGAAAAATCGCTGAAAATTCACCTGGGTAAAAGTGTCGAGTCCCATGGCCAATAACAACGGCCGGAAAAGGTCGATCGCGCCGTCGACGAGCCAGACAACGGGGGGATACAGGACAAGCGCCGACACCCGCGGCGCAATGGACATCGGGCTCAGGAACGCGAGGAAATTCGCGCCGAGCAGGGAAGCGAAGACCGCGCCGGTGAGGACGTAATATTTGATCCTGCGGTTGGGCTTGGGCTCAACGTTCTCCTTCTTATGCTTTTTTCCATGGACCAGAAAATCAGAAAAGTCAATAAGCGTGCCGAGCGGACAGATAAAACCGCAGAATATCCTGCCGAACACGAGAGAAAGGGCGAGCAGCGCGGCGGCCCAGATCATGGTGGCGATAAACGCCCGCGAGCCGATCATGGCCACGGTCGCCACGAGCGGGTCGAGCCGCAAAAACGCGTCAACCGGGAATTTCGCGGCAAACGGGTACATGGTAAAGACAAACAGGCCGGCGAAAACAGAGAACGTGACGGCCTGCGAGACGCGGCGGAAGGCAGAAAGTTTCATCAGATAAATCCCGGAATCCTTTTAATCGCTATGAGTTGAATTCCTCGAAGCTTGCTTCGGGGTAGTTCATTGAAGAAGATCCTCGCATGTTACCAAGTAGCAATAGATCTTAGAAGCTGCACCCCAGGGGAGACGACCCTTGGAAGTACCCGAAGGGGTGGACTTCTCCCCACCAAAAGATAAAATATTTATACTATCTTCACGTCCATTTTCTCCACGTCAATCTCGCCAAGGCCCATGTCGTACGCGTTCTTGATGTGTTTCACCTGGGAACCTTTGAACTCCTTGTTGTACCAGCGCGCGATGCCTACGGTATAGGAATCCGCGGCAACAGGATCCGCGCTTGCCACGACCGTGTTGAGTTCCTCGGTTTTTCCCGGACCGCTGGGGCCGTTGGTGAGAAGCGCGTACACCGCATTGACAATGGTAAGGTTCGGCCTGATAACGAGGAGCAGGTCGGCAATCGCCTGGTTGAGTTCAACCTGCTCGTGCATGAACTGGCGGTCCCACACAAGGCCCATGAGGTTCTTGATGCCAAGGCTGACGCCCGCCGCGTCATGCGATTTTGCCGTGGGAATGTTGATGAGGCAGTTTGCCCGCGACACTTCCTTGGCAATCGACGTGGACTTGAGCTGTTTGCCGTTCTTGATCGGCGTGTCCTGGTAAAATTTCTCGTCTTCGAGCAGGGCGACCACAACGCCTTTGAGGCCTTCAACCGCGGCGCCGATGCCGCTTTTTTCCTTGCAGACTTTCCCGTCGCGCAGGGGATGGTCGATCACGATCACGCGCTGCGCGCCCGCGTCGAGGCAGAGTTGCGCAACAGACTTCACGATTTCGGGGTGTGTGGTGGTTCCCCATTCAGGCGGGTTGGGAAATCCCATGTTTGCCTTGAGCACCACCCGGTCGCCCTTTTTCACGAAATTTTGCATTCCGCCGAGCGCGTCGACGGCTTTCTTGACAATCTCTTCGGGCTTGCCCTTTGCCACAGCTACCACCGGCTTCTTCTTTTCCTGCGCCAGGACATTGACGGACGACAACGCGGCGCCCGCGGCTGCCGCGCTCCCGGTCTTGAGAAAATCTCTGCGCGATATCACGATAAAGCTCCTTTTTTATGGGAAAGCAGAATTACTGGACTACGAACGGATAAATATACATCCTTCGATTATGACAAAACCAACGCCTTTTTCAATCCGCAAAATGTCAATCCGCAATCTTCTCACTCCACTCCGATCTTGTTGTCGATGTTGTAATAGAACTGTTCCGCCATGTCAAGAGCAAAATCGGATTTCTCGGTTGTGGTTATGCGCATGAATATGCTCTGTTTGGTATACTGGATGGTGTACGAGGTTGCCTGTGAAAGGTCCACAACGACCTCCGGATTGCTCTGACTCAGGATTTCCTGCGAAGTAGGCATGAAATAGTTAAAGAGTCCCTGGGCGTTTGCCTGCGTCCCCTGGTTGAAGATTTCAACGTTGACGTCCACGCTGCCGTTACTGTACAGTTGCACCACGCCTTCCTCGAACCCGTAGGTGATGTAGCTTTGCGCGGCGCCGTCGATGGCGGCGTAAATAGACTGCTCATCGGTCATGAGCGACACGCTGCCCTTCTTGACATAACCGCTTATGTCGTTGTCGAGCGGCAGATAATCCTGCGGGTCCGCCCCGGCGCCGGGGTCCTTGCTGATCCGGCATTGACAAAGAAGCGTTGCCAGGAGGGCGGGCGCCAGGGCAGCGGCGAGCCACGATTTGGGAAAGAATGTGTGAGGTGTCTTCATGGATTAATTCCGTGAATTAGACCGGGACAGTTACAGATATTGGATTTGGTGCAATTGATCCAAGATTGTACTGCAATGCGGCAGTCAGGATATGGGAGGCCGCCCCAAGGTTTTTGAGAGTATAAGAATAAGGTGGCATGTTCTTCTGGGTTGCCCTCATGACGTTTATCATTTTCAGCACATGGGCGTCAATTGCCACAGGGTCTGTGCCTGCAATCACCTGGGCCGGAAACCAATTAGTCGACGGAGGTGTAGATGGCCCGCCATGATAAGCACCCAGGAAACCATCGCCGATCGTCAGAATCGGGGTGACTCGGCCGGCCGGACTCGCAAGTTGACTCAAGACAAGCTGGTATACCTGGGGAACCGCATCATTGCAGCTGCCGTTGTGGAAGGGTATCTGATGATCGATGGCCCCGAAAAAATTCTTTAAGGCAAAGGTAATGCCTGCATCGACATGGTCCTTGATGACGGGCACATTAATAATATAATCGAGCGCAGGTATGATGCTGCTCAGGCGCGTGGGTATGCCTGAAATGGAAAACGATCCTGCCGCCCACAGAAGCGATGATGGCTCGGCTTCAGTTACCGGGATTCCGTGCAAGGTAGTATTATAATTGACAGATGCTACTCTGCTTGAAAAAGTTCCATTGGGTCCAGACCCATCAGTAAGAGCATAGCCGGCATTAAGCATTTGTGTAGGGTTGGATGAATCGGACCCCCAATAACGGTCGTCGAAGACAATGATATTGTTGATGGGAAACGTGCCGCCGCTGTCGACGACCATCGTTGTCAGACCCTGGATGATCGCAGTCACAACCTCTATGTGCGAGCACAATCCATTGTTAAGCAATTGGGAAGACTGAGTTGAAAACGCCTGTAATGCGGCCAGCGTGTTGATCTTAATACCGATCATGGATTTGGCCGTGACCCCGCCAAGAATAGATTTGTATGCTTCGCCCACGCTCGCAGGTGTCGCATTCGTTATCCCTTGCGCCACCGCCATTACTGCGGCATTTACAGTCTTGTTTACTTCCTGCTGCACCAGAGCTCCAGTGGACAAAACAGCATTTGGATTTTGTGCAATGTAAACAGGTTTGGCCGCCATTATGGGCACTTGGAGAGCAGCCGACAAAGGGCTTGCGTTATTATCGGAATCTACAGCCTCCAGCCAATAGTAATAGGAATCACCGACCACAAACGAACTGTCATCCGTAAAGCTCGTTCCCGTAACAAGGGAGGCGCCGTTGATCGGTTGGACCGCCGACACGTTTGGGGGTGTCGGGTCGAGGGTGCGATAAAGGTTATAACCGGTAATTTGAATATTCGGATTTAAAGTGGTGAGACTTGCGCCGGTAACGTCGGTAAGGCTATTGGGATTCCAATTCAGAACCACATCGGTTATGGTGCCGTTGTTGTCGACGCCGTAGTCATTGACCAATCCAACCGGCGCCGACGGTAGCCGCACGTCGGGCTCAACAGGAGCGCGTTTGTCGCAACTGACAAGCACGCCCAGTCCGGCCGCACATTCAAGCGATTTCACCAGGAATTTCCGGCGATTGATCTTCTTTTGATTCATAGCCCCTCTTTTCCAAAAGAACTTGCGCAAAAGTCTGGAAATCACTCTTCTCGGAGAGCACCGACTCCAACTCTTATCTCATTACCAATTTCCCTAATACGAATACGCGCAGCTCTTCCCCGTAATTTAGCCTATTTTCCGCTCGTTTGCCGCATTTAGAACAATGCCGTTGCCTTCAACTCGGCCATATTGTAAACCAGCACCTTGGTATTGAACACATAATCTACTTCCATCAGCAAGCGAAGGAAGAAATTTGACCCGGCCTTCACCTGGATATCGAACTTGTTCTGCCAGGTCTGCTGGTAGGAGTTAAAGTCGTAACCCCTCCCGTTTGAAAGCATTGCGCCGATATAGTACTGGGTCCGCCATTCCCTGATTGTCTTTCCCGGTATTCGCCAGTCGAACAAGATTCCCGGAGTGAGCGAGTTAAGGTATCCTGTTGTGGTGTCCCGGTACACGCCCGCAATGCCCCCGATGGCGTCGTTGATCACTGAATCAACGTCCTGCCTGGAGACATCCACCGTGGTTTCCGTCCTCAGGTTCGGGGACCAGCGTTCCGTCCACTTTACGATGAGCTCTTCATACGTGCTCTTGACGGCAAACGTGTCGAGCCCTCTGTTGCTGCCACTATAGATAGGCATATCCATGGTGTCCAAAAACATGTTCAAATCGATATCAAACCTGGTCTTCCGGTCTCTAAAAGCAAGACGCGCCTCGTTGTACCATTTGAGGCCGTTGTCGGTGGCATAGGTCATGTTCGTGGAATTCGTTTTTTCCACCCTGCTGTCGTAATGCAGGTCCTGGGTGAAATCGAATATCGGCTTTATCGTGTAGGTCTGGGTTGAGGAATTCGTGAAGGTATCGATCGAATTGGACTGCAACTCCAGGGAATCCGCATTTGAAAGTCCATATCCGAGATTAAGCTGGAACGGATTGAGGAACTTCAGGTAAACGCCGGGAACAAGCAGCAGGCTGGCGTTCAGCATGTTCGACGTCGAGTTGAGCCATTCCGCGGAGGAAACGACATACTGCGCGCTTTGCAGTTGGTAATCGCCGTACAGCGTGACGCCGGGGATAAGTTCCTGGGAAAAGAGTTTGAATTCGGGACGAATCAGATTCCCCCGGTACGCCAGGGTGTTGTCCAGGCTGTCTCGGCCCTGGTAAATCCTGAAAACGCTCTTGGTTTCGAGCTGCAGTTTTTTAAGGGGAGAAAACCTGATCCAGGCAAAAATATTGTGATCGAGCTTCTGATCAAACTGTGATGCAAGGTTATACGGGCCGGGAGCGGTGCCGGAAACATTGGTGTCAACGGAGTCGGTAATGAAATCGACGGCATAGGAAAGGTCGAACCATATCCTGTCCATACGCTTGAACGAATGGCCCCATTCCGTTTCCACAACTGCGTTCCAGCGGTCGGACATCAGGGAATCCCGGTTGCCGCCCTGCACAGTGTCCCGTGGCTGTTGAGTGTAGTTCCTCATGTCCTGGTGCATGCCGAACAGCCTGAGCGTAGGGATTTCGGGCAGCGAAACGAGATACTGCGCATACTCCCGCACTTCGTTGCCGCACGAGGCGTCGATCACGCCTGCTCCGGCGGTGAGAGGCATGTACTGCTTCCAAAGGTCCCAGACCAGTTCTCCCTGCGCCTGATGGTTTATTCTTCCGTAAACCGAATTCTGGTCCGCAAGGGTCACATAGTCGGGCGTTTGGTAAATTCCGTTCACCGAGAGTTTGAGGTTGTACATAACCGAAGAAAGGTCGAGTTTGGCGGCCGACCCCTGTTTGGCGGCCACGATCGAGTCGTTATAGCTTGCCGACACCTCGGGCACTGCCCTCAAATAGAGTTTGTTGTCCGCGGATTTCATCTCGATCTTGCTGTTGACGCTGCCGGCAAAGTCCTGGTTCATTGCGCTGTCGAGGCCGACGCGGTTGGGCTCCTTAAAGCCGCGATACGCGCCGTTGACTCCCAGGGCGACCTTGTCGCTCAACTCAACGACATCTTCAACGGAAGCCATCTGGTTGGTGTACTCTCCGATAACGGGCTGGTATTGGCACGAAACCTCGATGCGGGAATCGGGGTTGGCAAGGCCTTCGTTCTTGAACGAAAGCAGTCCCCTGGTCCGCTCGATGCTGTAATCGCTCGGGTCTACCACCTGGCCGTCCACGAGAATCTGCACGCTTTCGGTGACTATATTCTGTATGTTGAGCTGATAGAAGTTGTCTTCACGGAACGGAATGAGTTGCCTGAAGAACTTCGTTTTCCCGAAGCCCGCCCACGCTCCCAAATTTTCCCGGCGGAGCTTTTTGTCGCCCACCCGGTCGCCGAACTCGGTGCGGATGCCGGCGCCGTTAAGGTACGTGGGACTGATGAGCGAACTGAAGAAGTAGTCGGTTTTCTGGTCGGTCCGCCAGCCGAGCCTTCGGACGTTGTCGTCGCCAAAGCCCCGGTACTCGGCGCTGTAGCGTACGTCGCCGAGCGGATCGGTGTTGTCGTAGGTGGCCCGGAACGTGCGGCCGTCATTGAGATCGCCGTTCATGTTAAGCTGGGCCTTTGGCCATCCGTAAAGGAAATCTTTGTAGGTTGCAACCGTATCCAGCACAACAGGCGTTATTTTTCCGGAAGCCGCTGTGTCGTAAGCGTAAACCACGGAGTCGAGGTTTTTGTTCAAAATGTAATTTGGTATGCTGGTAGTGAGCGGTGAGCCGAATGTCGCCTTGTTTTCAACTTTGTATTCCGCGGTCCCCTGAAGGCTCACGCTCTGGCCGGACGGCGCCGTGACTCCGAGCCCGGTTTCGTCCATGTGCGATTTCCATTTGGGCCTTTGCCCGCCCGTGCCGGTCACCTTGATCTCGGTGGAATACCAGATATCCTGATCGGTTTTCAAATAGGAAAACGTTGTCCCTTTTCTGCACAGGGCGGTCTGGCCCGAGGTGTACACTTCGTCCTGCACGTCGTCGCCGAGACCGTCAACCGAGGTGTAGGTCTTCCACCGGCGCTGGGCCTCGTCGAAGGTGTACACGCCGTCGGACGTGGTGAACCATTCCGTTGTTCCGGACGTGGACAGGGAGTATACGGTTTTCTTATCGATCATCGAGTTGCGGGAGAAATTTTCCCAGGTCTGGTTGCTGCCGTTGAACCGGGCAACGCCCTCGGGCGACACCACCCAGATGTACGATGCGTCAACCAGCATGTAGTTGACCGCCGAGCCCACAATGCCGTTGTTGAGCGGATACGAGTTCCAGGCCTTCATGCTGATCGAATAGCGGGAAAAGCCCTTGTCGGTCTCCACCCAGATGTAGTCGCTGAAATAAAAAAGTCTGAAGGCAGTATTGGAAATAAGCCCGGTGCTCGTGGTATAGCTTTCCCATTTTTCGAACTTCTTGTCAAAATAGAATACTCCCTGGTCGGTGGCCACCCACAGTTGCGACTGGTTGGAATACAGGTCGTAGATGCGCTTGTCGGCAAAGTTGCCCATCGGCTCCCATTGCATCACCACCTTGTTGAACCGCGCGAGCCCATGCGGGCCCGCCGCGTACACGTAATCCGGGTCCACCACGAGCCGGACAACCGTGTCGGACGGCAGACCCTGCTTGGCGGTGTACGACTTCCAGTCGAGGTACCGCAGGTCGGCGTACAACGCGCCGCGGTCGGTGGCCACCCACAACTCCGGATCGTCAAGGCACAGGTCGTTCACCGACTCGGGGCGGATGTTCCCCCACAGCTCGTTGGTGGTTAGAAACCGGTTGAGGCCGAACGCGGTTCCCCACCATACGATGTTATTGTATTGGAAAAAAAGCTGGCGTGGAGGGGGCGAGGCGCCGAACGCGGCAAACATGGATGCGGCACACACAATGGACAGGCACGATTTTCTTAACATTGAGGAATCCGGCATCGCCTTGTGGTTCTTCCGGTTTGGTACTTAACCGATTGCATAGTATAGCACGACGGCACCGGGAAAGTCGAGACATTCCTCTCGACTCCAACGCGTTGTGCGTGTCTTGTCTTGCTGCCGTCAGGGCGTGCTTTTGGGGGGAACAGTCAGCACTCATTCGACGGCTTTTAAAATAAATGATTAGAGGGGGACATTCAATAACGAAGATGAAATAGTGATCGGCCAAGCCGGCCGAGGCCCCGGGGAGACGGCCCTTGTGACCCTTGGAAGTCCCTGACGAGGGGAAGTACCCGAAGGGGTAGACTTCTCCCCAAAAATCCTATCCCCATCCCTTCACAATTGCAACTGCATCGCGCATCTTGTAGTGGTTTTTGACGCCCGGCTTTATTTCCACGCCGCTGTTGAATTCTACCGCGTAGGGGGTCACGTTTTCCAGCGCGTCCCGGATGTTCGACGGATTGAGCCCGCCCGCCACAATAATGTTGGGATAGAGTTGCGTTGCCGCGCGCGCGATCGACCAGTCGAACGTCGTGCCGCTGCCGCCCCGCTCCCCGCTCCAGGTGTCGAGCAGGAACCCGCTTACCTTGTAGGAGGCAAGGGCGGCGACGCTAAAGCCCGGCCCCACGCCGAATGCCTTGACAACAGCGCATCCGAACCCGGCGGCAAACGCCGGCGTCTCGTTGCCGTGAAGCTGGACCGTGTCGATGCCGGTCTGCGAGATGACGGAAGCCACGGTCTCCGCTGCGTCGTCGACGAACACGCCGACCTTGGAGACAAACGGCGGAAGCCTGCGGATGATGTCTGCCGCGGCAAGCGGGTGGATGTAGCGGGGACTCTTGGGATAGAAAATGAACCCGAGCGCGTCAACGCCGAGACCGACCGCGGTTTTTGCGTCTTCGTATCGGGTGATGCCGCAGATTTTGATTCTTATGATAGACATATTTGCACGTAGCCCAAAGAAAAGAGTCTTTGGATGGCTGAGCCGGGTGACCCCCTAGAAAGATTGGAAGCGAGAATCCATTCTTCGGCTGGGGGGCACCCACGAGCGACAGCTGAGACGGTCGAATCAGGTACCGTTAATGAAAATATATGTCTGGATAGGGGAGGCGTTTGCAAAGGCTTGATGGATCACTTCCAATGAGTCCCCCTTCGGGGGATCTTCGAGGGGGCGCATAACTCCTGGATCAGCTTCTCCGGGTCCTCCGCCCGCATCAAACTTTCGCCTACAAGAAGCGCGGAGACTCCGGCTTTGTAAAGCTCTTTCGCCTGGGCAGCGCCCGTTATCCCGCTTTCGGACACGAGCGTGATCTCCTTTGGTACATACGGCGCGATCGACACGGTGGTTTGAATGTCGGCGGCAAACGTCGCGAGGTCGCGGTTGTTGATGCCGATGCAGGAGGGAAGCGGCGAAAGCCTGAGAACCCTGTCGAGCTCCTTGTGCGAGTGAATTTCGATGAGCATGTCGAGCCCGGCCGCGCGGCCTGCGCAGTACAATTCGTCCATTTGAGCGTCCGACAGCGCCGCGGCAATGAGCAGCATTGCGTCGGCGTTCATGGCGGCGGTTTGCAGAACCTGGATGGGATCGATGATGAAGTCTTTGCGCAGCACGGGCAGCGGGACCGCGTTTCGAGCGGTTTCAAGGCATGCCTGCGATCCCATGAAGAATTTTTCGTCGGTAAGCACGGACAGGGCCGCGGCGCCGCCCGCATGGTATCGTTTGGCGATTGCCCGCGGGTCAAAAGCGGCGCTGATAACACCCCTGCTCGGAGACGCTTTCTTGATTTCGGCGATAATTGCAGGCCCGTTGTTGCGGCGAAGGGCCGAAACAAACGGGCGGGCCTTGTCGGACCTGCCGGAGAACCGGCCGCGCTCCCTGGCCAGGCGCCGTATTTCGTCTTTCTTGGCGGAAAGGATGGTGTCGAGGAACGAGGGCATATCAGAGGATCCCGGACAGGAAATTCTTGAGGAGCTGTTTTCCCACCTGGGTGAGGATCGATTCCGGGTGGAACTGCACGCCTTCAATAGGAAACTTTTTGTGCCGCACGCCCATGATAATGCCGTCTTTTGTCTGGCTCGTAATCTCAAGGCAGTCGGGGCACGATTTGCGCTCGATGATCAGGCTGTGGTAGCGCGTTGCAATAAAGGGGTTTTGAATGTTGGTGTAGATCTTTTTTCCGTCGTGATGGATTTCTGACACCTTGCCGTGCATGAGCTGCGGCGCGCGAATAATGTTCCCGCCGAACGCGAATCCGATGGATTGGTGGCCAAGGCACACGCCGAGAAGGGGCGTCCGTGGGCCGAAGGCGGTGACCGCTTCCACCGATATGCCGGCCTCGCGCGGCGTGCAGGGCCCGGGCGAGATCACGATTGCTTTAGGAGACAACTCGCGGATCTGGTCCAGGGAAATTTTGTCGTTTCTCGCGACGCGGACCTCGCCTTTGTACAGTTCGCCCAGGTACTGCACGAGGTTGTACGTAAACGAATCGTAGTTGTCGATTATCAAGATCATGGGTATCAGCCTCTTCCGATAATGCGTTTTGCGTCGTTGATGGCGGTGAGCAGGGCGCGCGCCTTGTTCATAGATTCATCGTACTCGGTAGACGGAACGGAATCGGCCACGATCCCCGCGCCGGCCTGGATGTATGCCATGCCGTCTTTGCAGACCACGGTCCGGATCACGATGCATGTGTCAAGACTGCCGGAAAAGTCGATGTAGCCGAGCGCGCCGCCGTAGGTGCCGCGCCGCACGGGCTCGAGTTCGTCGATTATCTGCATGGCGCGGATTTTGGGAGCGCCCGACAGGGTGCCCGCGGGAAAACAGGCGAACAGCGCATCGAGCGCGTCGCAGCCGGCCCGCAGCCGGCCGGAAACGTTCGACACCAGGTGCATGACATGAGAGTATTGCTCGACATGCATCATCTCTTCCACCTTTACGCTGCCGTACTCGCTTACCCGGCCGATGTCGTTTCTGCCGAGGTCCACCAGCATGATGTGCTCGGCGATTTCCTTTGGGTCTTTTGTGAGCTCCTCGGCGAGCTGTTCGTCTTCGATTTCGGTTCTGCCGCGCGGACGCGAACCGGCAATGGGCCGCGTTTCCACCACGCCGTTTTCCACGCGGACCATCATCTCCGGAGACGAGCCGACCACCGTGGCTCCGGCCAGCGACAGGAAGTACATGTACGGCGACGGGTTCACAGTGCGAAGGATGCGGTACAGGTCGAACGGGTCCGCGTCCACGCGCACGCTGATGCGCTGGGAGGGCACCACCTGGAAGATATCACCGGCCCGGATGTATTCTTTGCACTTTTCAACCGCGGTCTCGTACTGTTCCCTGGTGAAGGTCGACGAGGACTCCTTGACATCGTGAACGGTGATGCCCGATGACGCGAGGCGGACCGCGAGCTTGTCCTCCAGGCTGCCCAGGCTGTGACACGCGTTTTTGTACGCCTCTTCAAGGGGAATGCCGTCATCGACGTGGATGGTGGTAATGAGCAGCAGTTTGTGCTCCCGATTGTCGAATGCGATGATGTCCCTGTAAAACCCGAAGAAGATTTCGTCCACGATCCGGTCCTGGGGGTTTTTGTCAGGGATCTTCTCGAACAGCCGCACCGAGTCGTAGGAGAAATAGCCCACGGCGCCGCCGCACAGGCGGGGAAGGCCTTCAACATGCACCGATTTGTACCGCCCGAGCAGGGACCGCAGTTTACCAATCGGATCGCCGTCGCCCTCTTCCGCAAACTGCCCCGCAACTTCCCACGATGGGCCGTTGCTTTTGAAGGTAAGAAACGGTTTCGCGCCGATAAAGGAATACCGCGCGACTTTGTCGCCGCCGGTGACGCTCTCCAAAAGGAAGCTGTAAGGCTCGTCTTTGAACAGTTTGAGCCATACCGAGACCGGGGTCTCGGTGTCGGCGAGGATTCTATGACAAACAGGAATCACGTTGCCGAGAGATGCGAGGTCCTTGACTTCGGTGAGTGATGGTACGATCATAGTGTCTTAATCAATTTCCGTGTTTGGGCGTTCCCCTTGCTACGCTCGGGTCGGCCCTCGTTCACGCTTCGCGCCCTTCGGGCCGCCTGCGGTGGTGGTCTCCGCGCCTTCGGCGCTCCAGCGCACCACTCCAGTCCGGCCTGACGCGAAAACATGAAAAAGAGGCGGTGTAAATTATTCCAACGCTGCGAGATTAGCCTTGAGTTTTCCCAAATTCTCAATAATCCCTGCATACTTTTCTTCTTCCTTCTTGACAACTTCCGGCGGCGCCTTGTCGCTAAAACTCGGGTTCGCAAGCCGCGCCTTTGCTCCGTGGGCCAGACCCTCGGCTTTTGCGATTTCCTTGGAAATCCGGTCGCGTTCCACCTGCTTGTCGATGAGCCCGGCAAGTTCCAAATATACCTGATGTCCCATGACCACGGCCTGGCCGGAAAATCCCGGACGCTGTGCCGACATGTCAACCACGGTCTCAAAGAGGCGGCAAAAGGTGTTGATCTCATTGACATGCGGCTTGAGAAGGCCAGCGGCTTGGGGACTTCCGGGAATGATGATCGCGCGTCCTTTCTTGTCCGGAGGAATGTTGTTTTCCGAACGAATGGTGCGAATGGCCGTTATGATGTCTTTGAGCAGTGAGAATTCCGCTTCGATTGTCGGATTGATCCGGGATGTGTCGGATACAGGGAAAGATGCCTTCATGATAGTCTCGTTGTCAAGCAGTGCCGGGTATTCGATTTTCTCACGCAACGCGGACCAGATTTCCTCTGTAATAAACGGCATGAGCGGGTGCAGCATCTTGAGAATGGAGCCAAGCGCCCATGAGCATACGTTGAGGGCGTTTGCCGAGCGCGCCTGATCGCCGCTTTGGTACAAATCCGCCTTTTTCGCTTCAATATACCAGTCGCAGAAGTCGTGCCAGGTAAAGTCGTACAGGCAATGCGCTGCCTCGTTGAGCCGGTACGACAACAGGGCCGAGGTCACGTCGGAGATGGTCGCATTGAGCCGTGACAGTATCCACGCGTCGAACGGAGCGAGCGCTTCTTTCGCAGGGAGGGCACCAAACGAGTAGTGCGCCTCGATGTTGTCCAGAAGAAAGCGCGACGCGTTCCACAGTTTGTTGCCGAAGTTCCTGCCGAGGTCGAACGTGTCCTGTGTGAGAAACACGTCCGCGCCCTGTGAAGTTATCATGATAAGCGAAAAGCGCAACGCGTCCGCACCGGACTTGGAGATCACCTCGATCGGATCGATAGCGTTGCCCAGCGACTTGCTCATTTTCCTGCCGCTCTTGTCCCGCACCGTCGCATTGAGAAATACATCCGTAAAGGGCAGTTTTCCCGTGAAATGCAGCCCGGCCATGATCATGCGGGCCACCCAGAAGAAAAGAATTTCCGGCGCAGTGACGAGAACGTCGGTGGGGTAGAATTTATCCAGGACTTTTGTCGTGTCCGGCCAACCCATGGTGGAGAACGGCCACAGCCACGACGAGAACCATGTGTCAAGAACATCGTCGTCCTGGATCAGGTTTGTGCCTGCGCAGCCGGGGCACGCGGCCGGCGTTTCTTCGGCAACAACGGTTTTATTGCAGTCTTTGCAATACCACACCGGAATCCGGTGTCCCCACCAGATCTGGCGGGAGATGCACCAGTCGCGGATGTTCTCCATCCAGTCGATGTACGTCTTTCTCCAACGTTGCGGATAGAATTTCACCTTGTCTTCGACAACCGCCGCCAGGGCGCCCTGGGCAAGCGGCTTCATTTTCACAAACCACTGATTTGAGTAATACGGCTCCACAACCGTGTGGCAGCGGTAGCAATGGCCCACCGCGTATGTGTGGTCTTCTATCTTGTCAACAAGGCCGAGCGCCTCCATGTCCACCACGACTTCCTTGCGGCAGGCAAACCGGTCTGTTCCGACGTATTTCTCAGGAATGGGGCCGGTCATGTGCCCGGTTTCGTCCATGATCACGATGGGCGTCATGCGATGTCGAAGGCCCATCTGGAAATCGTTCGGGTCGTGGGCCGGCGTCACCTTCACCGCTCCAGTGCCAAATTCGCGGTCAACGAAGTCATCGGCAATGACAGGGATTTCTCGGTTCACAAGAGGCAGAACAAGCATTTTTCCGACAAGACTTATGTATCGGTCGTCTACGGGATTCACCGCAACCGCGGTGTCGCCGAGCATAGTCTCGGGCCGGGTGGTAGCAACGGTCACGAACCCGCCGCCTTCCCTGAAGGGATATTTGAAGTAATACAGCTTGCCATTGGATTCCTTATGCTCCGCCTCTTCGTCGGAGAGCGCGGTCTGGCACCGCGGGCACCAGTTGATGATGTATTTGCCGCGGTAAACGAGTCCCTCGTTGTACAGCTGCACAAACACCCTGCGTACGGCGCGCGAAAGCCCTTGGTCCATGGTGAAGCGCTCGCGGTCCCAATCGCACGAAGAGCCGAGTTTCTTGAGCTGTTTGGTTATTGTCGCGTGGTACTGTTCCTTCCATTTCCATACTTCCGCGACAAATGCCTCGCGGCCGAGGTCGTGGCGGGTCTTCTTCTCCTGAGCCAATTTCTTTTCAACCACATTCTGCGTTGCGATGCCGGCATGGTCGGTGCCCGGCATCCAGAGAACTTCGCGTCCGCACATGCGGTTATACCGGATCAGAATGTCCTGTATCGTGTTGTTAAGCGCATGCCCCATGTGAAGGATTCCGGTCACGTTAGGCGGCGGAATAACAATGGAGTACTTGGGCTTCGCCGAATGCTCGTCTGCGTGAAAATGCTTGTTGCGAATCCAGAAGGAATACCATTTGTCTTCGACAAGGGCCGGGTTGTACTGTTTTTCCATGAAGCGCCGTCTCCGGAACCGTGAGGGAGGTGGAAAACTATACATTATCAATTGAAGGGGCGAATTCCACGAAAAGGACCGATAAAATATACAATAGCGCTGGCGATTTTGAGGATTTTTAAAATAGGATATGGACGTTCCCCGCTGTAGTAGAGACGCACGGCTGTGCGTCTCTACTACAGCGAGCGGCAGGCCGTCCTATTTTTGTTTCTTTTTCATCGCGGCATACTCGGCGTTTACCGATGAGTCAATCGCAACGAACGAAGCGGTAAACACGTTCCTGGCGAGAAATGCCTGATGATCGGTGTATTCGTCATAGGCTTTCTGTATTTGTTTTAGATCAAGCAGGACATAAATATCGATCATGATCTTGTTCGCTTTCACCTGGTTTTCCTTGAGCATCTCATCTTCGCGCTTCTTTTTGAGTTCCTGCGAGACGCGCATGTTGGCGAGCCGGACCTGCTCAGTAGAGGTAAGCCGCGCATTGCCCTCCTGGGCCAGCTTGGCGCTGTCCGCCTTTTCCTGGGCCTTCTTTTTTGCCGCGCCCACAAGATCGGAAAACAGCGAGCTGGAATCGTCGGTGGCAGGGGCAGAAATGGACGCGAGTTGCTTGACAACCGCAGTGTCCTGCAGTTTGCGGTACGCCATGGCTTTTTCAAGAATGGCGAGTTCCATGTTCCCGATTTTCTCGGGGAGCACCCCGAGTTTCTTGAGTACGCCTTCGAGGTAATCGTTGGCCGCCACAACGCCCTGGTCCCTGAGTATCACGGTATTCACACGGACAAGCGAGTCTTCCTTGCGTTCCAGGGACTCGCGAAGACGTTTGTTGCGGAAGTAATACCGGTCCCATTCGGATTTTGTCACGAGGTCCTGGATGCCGCTGACACGGTCCTCAAGCACGCCAAGCGCGTTTCTCGCATCGCTGAAATCGTTTTGTCTTATGAGAATCTCGGCGGTGTTCATGTTGCTGGTTATCAATTCCCGCTCGTTGCCGAGGTTGACCTTTGCCTGCACTTTCGCCGCATACAGGCTGTATTGGGTGGGGGAAATGCCAAGTTGTTCCCGGTTGTTCTTGAGATACACGAGTTCCTGCCATGCAAGGTCGAAATCCCCCTGCGTCAAGGCCTTTTCGAGGGACACAACGGCTTCGCGGCAGATGGTCTTCTTTCTGTCGTCAAGCGCCGTCCCGAATTCGAACGCCTTTGCCCGGTCCACCGACAGGGCCTGGTGGTACAGGTCGGCGAGTCTCGAAAAATCCGGCCGCCGCTTGCCGATTTCGGTGTTGAACGGGCCCACGAGGTCGTTCACCTGTTTCTGGCGTCTCTGGTTCTTTTCAAGCAGCATGCCGCTTTCCTCAAGGTAAATCTGGCTCTCGAGTTCGCCCACTTTCCACAGGATGTATTTCTCGTTGGGATTGCCTCGTGCGATGCTCTTGAGGCGCGCCGCTGTTTGTTTCGCAGACGAAATGGCGTCTTCCATTTTCATAGACATGCCCGAAACTTCGGCCGCGGCATTAAGGTTGTAATACGCGCGCTGAATGGTGGTGTCCACATAGGTCTGGCTGGTGTATTGCTGGGCGAGCGTGCAGGCGGCACACAGGAGCAGGACGGCACACGCACATTCTGCCATGCACATGCGGCTGCGGGGGTGTCTTCTCATGGGTATAAACTAAATCATGTCGGGCAAAAAGCGAAACCCCGGTTTGCGCCGGGGTTTCTGCGCCCGCATCGTTTCCGAATGCGAAAAATCATTCAGGCGTCATCTGCAAACGTCGATAAAGCCGCAGACCGTCTTCCCCGGCGACAGGACCCGCAGCAGATACACGCCGTTTGTCACCGGTTTCCCGAACCGGTCGGCGTAATCCCAGACAAAGGCGCCGGACGACAGCGGAAGGGATCGCACCAACCGCCCCTGCTGCGAAAAAACGCATGCCGTTGAACCGCTGGCTCCGGTACCGGTTGCCGAGATAAAACAGTGGTTGCCCGATTGCCTGACCGACATGGCGGGAACACGCTGACCGGCATTAGCAGGTTTGTCAAGAACCACCGGCGTTGACGACGGCCCGTACACCTCGAACTCGAACATCAAATACCCGAACCCTGAAACTCTCTTGATGCACCGGACCCGGACAAACCGGGCGTTTACGGGCGTCAGCTTGATGGGTCGTTTTTCCCAGCCCGTGCCGTCGGTGATGTGCGCAACGCTTGTCCAGCCCGTATCGTTGTCCGATGCCGCGTTTGCAACCTGGACATAATATTCCTTTCCCCCGGAATCTTCCCAGTTGAGGAATACCGAATCTATGGTATACACGGCGCAAAGGTCAACATAGATCCAGGCCGAGTCCGGGTTCGGGTCTGTCTTATAATTGCTGCCCCACCGCGTCGACGAATCGTCGTCAAACGCGCTCGCCGCGGTCATGTCCGTGCCTTCATAGCTCGTGCATTTACCGGGCTTCTTGCAGGCAAGGTTGATTTTGCCTTTCTTGGACAATGATAGCGACGCGTCCGCGGTTGTATCCAACCCGCACGGAGACGATACGATGCACCGGAACAGGGCGCCGCTGTCGGTGAATGCGGGTACAAAGGAAAAATAGGCGCTGGTCGCCAAAGGAATCGGAAACCAGGTGGCGTCCATCAGCCGTAAATGCTGCCACTGATACGACATGTCTGTTCCGTTTGCATAAACGTTAAATGAGGTATTCAGTCCGTTGATAAACGTCCGGTCGGCGGGGTCAGCGGCAATCACCGGGGGAATGCAGGTCGCGGCATTGCCGTACACTTCGAACTCCCAAATTGAATACGCAAAAATGGATGCGCGCTTGTAGCCCCGCAGCCGGACGTAGCGGGCCGGTGACGGAGCAAAGGTGATGGATCTGCTTTCTCCCTGCGTACCGTTGGTGATATGCGCGACCGTGGTCCAACCGCTGTCATTGTCGGAAGGCGTATTCGCAGTTTGAATCGCATAATCGAGCCCTGCAGCCGTTTCCCAGCTTACGAATACGGAGTCCACACTGTAAACAACGCCGAGGTCAACGTATATCCATTCTGAATCGTCGGTTTGGCTTTCCCACCGTGTGGTGGCATCGCCGTCATTGGCCTTGGCAGGCGGGTTGTCCTCGCCGGTGCTGGAAGCTACTATTGGGCGAAACAGGGCAAGGTTTGGGCGGGCAAAGGTGCTTGAAACGAAAAATGTTGCCGCAAAGATCAGGAATGCGGATGGAACAACGCGGATACAATGTAAGAACCGAATCGATTTCACGGGCCCCCCTTCCCGAAAAGCATGAAATTGATTGCATGGCCTGGGAGAATAATATACCACAAGGTGTTGAATAAATCAGGCGAAAATACCAATTCATAACCGTTTCGGATGACATGATTTGATGCCCAGGCGGTCCAGATTTGCCGGGACGATACGGGGTATTGGATTTTTTTGCAAATATCGTTGTCGCGATCATGGCAAATACACAAACCGGGGTTGTTTTCCGGTTCTTTCGGCCTGCGTTTCCATAACGTTTCTGTCATCGGCCCAATTTGCCGGGTTATTACGGATATATCGCCGAATTGCGAACAATTCGCGATCATTGCGGATGATGTGATCGTGAAAACGTGGTTGCCAAATGGGAACGCCGGGCATTTTGCGTGATTCGTTGATGCGTTTTGTGACGGCGGATTTGAAACCTGCCATAAATGATGATATGGATTTTTGCGTACGGAACGCGACGCCGATTTGTGATTTTGCAATATTTGGTAGAGACGCACGGCCGTGCGTCTCTACGGTTTGAAATGAATCATTACGGGTGTGCGTTTCACCTAAATTGCGGGAATCCGATATCTGAATGATTCCGTGGAAATGATTTGGCATTACAACAAATTCATCCCGGTTCATTTCATGCCTGATTTCAAAAGATTTATGCCATTCTTGTTCGACCATTATGCCGTATCTGTTCAACCGCATTTTCCCCTCGACTATATTCCCAAACATACATTCGCGATTGTGCGTGCACATCGTCACGAAATACCACCCCGGCGACGAATAATCCCATTGCGGCAGGCGCGCGGATTCGATCCGGTATTTGCTGCGGAAGAGGGACATGGCCAATTCGATTGTGTGATTCGTGATTATTATTTTTCCGTGGGGACGACGCGCCGCGGCGTCTTTACAAAATATATATGAGCGGGCTGGAGGCGCCAATGGCTCGGGGCCGACCGAGACGTTGCGCACGACGCCCCAGGCAGCATTTCCGATTTTGGCGGCAAGGAATTAATAATTGCGGATACAACGGACCGAATTACCTTGGCCTTTACCAATGTGATAATGATCAAACGGTGTGGTACTGCCTAAAGCAAAATACCATGCGTCTGTTGTCATGCTAGAATATTCTGTTGATGTCCACCACATACCCCAGTCTCCTAAGCTCGCAAATCCGCCCACGCTAAAGCAAATTCCTCCAGGAAGTCCAGTAAAACCTGAAGAATTCGTCGCACCGGTGTTTGGAGAATTCCAATGGGTCAATCCAGCTTCCTTGAGACTCCCGGCCGCTGAATCACCACCTCCAAGATTGGCAAAAAGGGTCCCCCATTCATCATTAGATGCTACATGCCAGCCCGAAGGAGCCAGTTTTCCAGTGTTTACAGTATACCAATTGTACAGTGCCCCATAGGGGTTCTTGTAAGAAATTGAGTCATCGTACCAGCAATATCCAGGGGTGCTCAAATTGCCCCACGCCGTGTTATCCGTCACTAAGGGAATTCCCGTCTCATCATTAAACTTCGTGGTCTTCAAATTCTCCACCATCCAAACTTGTGTCCCAACCGTTACCTCAGTATAAATATTCCCGTCAGCATCTTGGATTATCCACTTCGCATATACTGTGATGTTGGCATTCACTACTGTGGTTGCGGTAAATTGTGTCCCACCCCCATTGACGGCAGTGTACCACCCGGCAAAAACATAGCTGGTTTTGGTTGGCGGTTGCGGCAGCGATCCAACCGAGTCTGCCGGTGATATTACATTCATTGTCGGTGGGTTGGCCGACACAGTAGCACCTTGACCATCAAAAGCGACAAGGTATGTGTTTGGTGTCCACTTCGCGTATAAAACCACATTTGAGGAACCTACGGCGAAAGTCCCGCCAGGGGTGCGATCCGTGCCGGTACCCGCGGCATTTGTGTTCCATCCGGCAAAGGTGTAGCCGGTCCTCGCTAGCGAACCCGTATTGTCAAGCACCGTAACGGTCGCGCCATTGGTGTATTTGTTGGTGTCGGCCGGCGCAGCCCCGCTGGTATTATTGTTGCCGTTGTATGTCACCGTGTAAACCGGCGTCCATTTTGCGTACAGGGTGATGGACGAAGTTATGGGGGTCAGGAAATTGAATTGGATCGTAAGCGCCTGGTCCGAATACCATCCGGCAAAGACGAATCCGTTTTGCGTAGGAGGTGTTGGCGCTGTGGCTGTGTTGTTGTAGGTGACGTTCTGGCTGTCAACCGCGCTGCCGCCGTTGCTGTTGAACTTGACCGTACAGATGCTTACTGTCCATTTTGCATAGAGAGTGACATTGGCTGTGCCTATTGTGAAGGTAGCGGCCGCGGCATAGGATGTTCCGCTGCCATCCGCTGCAGTGTTCCATCCTGCAAAGGTGAAGCCGGTTTTCGCCAAGTTTCCGGTGTTGGCCTTTACCGTAACGGAGGAGTTCGGTCCGTAGGTATTTGGGTCGGTCGGCACGGTTCCGGTCGTGTTTTCGTTGCCGTCGTAGGTCACCGTACAGCCCGCGTTTTGCGTCCACTTCGCGTAGAGCGTTACGTTTGCAGTGCTCATTGTAAACGTGGCAGCTGCGGCATAGGTTGTCCCGCTTCCGTCCGCTGCTGTGTTCCAGCCTGTAAAAGTGAAGCCGATTTTCGCCAAGTTTCCGGTGTTGCCAATAACGGTAACGGTCGCTCCTTGCAGGTACGCATTAGGGTCCGTTGGCGCGCTCCCGCTCGTGCTGCCATTGCCGTTGTAGGTCACGGTATACGTGGGGTTCTGCGTCCATTTTGCGTAGAGCGTTACATTCGCCGCGCCCATTGCAAACGTGGCGGCCGCGGCGCATGATGTTCCACTGCCATCCGCAGCGGTGTTCCATCCTGCAAAAGTGAAGCCGCTTTTCGCCAGGTTGTCGGTGTTTGCCTTTACCGTTACGCCTGCGCCCTGCTGATAGGTGTTGACGTCTGTTGGCACTGTTCCGCCTGTACTGCCGTTGCCGTCGTAAGTTACCGTGCTGGGTTTGCCTATAATTGTAATTTTGGCGGTTACCGAATAGTTGGGCTCTCCCTGAATAACGGCAACAGCCGAAACCGTCCATGTGCCTGCGGAATGCAATGTGACGGATATCCACTGGGTGTCGGTCCATGAGGAAGGATTTCTGAACGTGACTACTGTGTCGGTGTCCGCAGCGTTTTTTGTTATCGTAATAGTGACTGAATTTATATATTTGGGAAGATATGCCTTCACGCCGACAAGAATGACTTTGCCAACCGTGTCGGAAACCGAATCCGTGCTGCGCTGGTCGTTCGAGTTGACCAATACGATTGAGATTGTGGCGTTTGACGCGCCAAATGGGCTGGTTGAGCCGGTGCAGGAGAGCAAGAGCGGAATGAAGATCGACGGAAGAATGAGGAGCCAAGAAAGTTTCTTGCACATAATGCAGATCTCCGGGAAAGAATTGACGGAGCGATTTTATTGGAGGGGAATTTGGTATAAGAGAATATAATATCGGGCTACAAACAGAGTTGTGACGGGGGTCACAAATGGGGAAGGGGATCAAAAAAGAAGGAGGGCCTTTTGGGGAAGCCCTCCTTGGTAAGAAACGTTACTGACGATGATTTTATCTGTAGATAGCGACCTTGTCCTGGACTGTTCTTCCTGCCGAGGTCACACGGAGCAGGTAGGTGCCGTTCGTGACGAAGCGGCCGAAGGAGTCTTTGTAGTTCCAGAACGAACCTTCAGCGCCGGAAAGATGACAGATGAGCTTTCCGTTTGGACTATAGATATCGGTGGCGAGGTTGCCGAACGCATTGGCTTTAATAAAGATACCATCTTTGTTGCGGATGAGGCTAAGGCCGGATGCAGAAGCTTTTTGCACCAAAGAAGCTGGATTGATTGCTGTTGGGCCAGATGTGCCATAGACCTCAAACTCAAATATTGAAATTCCCCAGATATCTCCTGCCGGGGGTGGAAGTCTTTTGTACGAATGCATTCGAACATATTGTGTTACTGTTGGTGGTACGGCAAATGAAGTTTGACAAAAATCCGGAGGTTTGCTATACGTCAAGTTTGTGTCTCTTAGAAGAAATGTCCAATCTGAATCAGGTGCTGTCGGTGTTCCAGGTTTTGTCCATGCCTGAAGCACATAATTGCCCGAAGCAGAATGCTCCCAATAAATCGCAATATACTTTACCGTATACTTTGCTCCCAAATCAACATAAATCCAATCGTTTCCCTTGAGTGAATCGGGCCTGCCATCGCCATAGTTGTTTTCCCATCTTGAACTAAAATCTAGAGCGCCGTTCAAAAACATAATTCCATCAACCGCTAAGCTGCATGCAGCATCAGAAGAACTTGCAACAGCTGTTTTATGCAGCGCAAGGTTTGTTCCCAATGTGTTGAATACTCTCATTTCCCACATTGAGAACCCCCACTGGAAATTTCTCTTCATGCAGCGAACTTTGAGATATCTGGCACTTATTGGCGTGGCAAATTTGATTCTTCTATGCAGGGGTGTATGGCCATCGTCCGGCCAAGGATACACTTCCCCCGTAATCGTCGTATCTGTTGTCCAACCCGAATCGTTGGTTGTAGGGACTTCGGTATGTTGAATTTTGTAATTTAATGCAGCAGAATGTTCCCAAAGCAAATCGACGGAGTCAAAGGTCGCGACATATCCAAAATCAATGTAGAACCACGCAGAGTCACGCAGGACCGTATCGGCCCCGGAGTATTGTGCATAATTGCTGCCCCACTTGGTTGACGTATCGCCGTCGACAATATTACTGCCTAACATGCTGGCATTTTCATTGCTAGAGGTTACCACCGTCTTATTCAGTGCCAAATCCGAATCCTGCGCCCTCGCCCCAAACCCCCACGCCGCCACACAAACACCTACTAACGCCGCAACCGCAGTTTTTCTGTTCATCCGGGGCTTAATCATTTTCACGGTTTTCCTTTCTGAAAAAGCTCCCAATAATTTGACTAGAAGAAATGTTGATCGAAATCGTATTGACCGATAATTATATCAAACAGAATGCCAAAATTCAACATAATATTGAAAATTGCGTGGTGCCCGCAGCACAGTATTTTGGATTTGAGAAGGGATAGAAATCAAGCGGAGCTTTGCAAAAAATATTGCAGAAACGTCCCCGTTTACCGCCCCCTCCCAACACCCGGTTACCCATGCGCGCGCAGCCATAATATAAATATTTTTTCATGTTTGTGAAGGGAAAATCTAAGCGTCAATGGGTCATCATTGGTTTCTTGGCAGGGACAATCCACCTTAAACTAAAGAGGAATATAGAATCACAAAATATGGATTGTTGAGCGGGTGCAGCCGGGCACCACTCTCTGCAAGCCCGAACCTTCAGCTGGGCGCACCCATGTAGCACCCGGTGATGCTCAACGTAAAAAGTAACTGGAAGCCTTGGGATGGACACATGTCTGAAAGAAGCCTCCCCTTCCAAAGGGGAGGTTTGGAGGGGTTGCCACTAGAAGCATTTTCCCTGCGGGATCTAAAGGGCAGAGCCCTTTCCATATCCTCATCCTCATGTTTATTCCAGAATTCCAGAAAGTGGGCTAATCCCGTTTCGGCCGGGAACAGTAAATGACGTAACCCCTCGATAGTTCACTCCCTAACGTCAATCAAATACAGCGACATTGCTTTCAGCACAACGGGCCTGATCCTCGAAAGCCCAGCCCCCGAAACCGCGGCCGAAACCGCCTCCGGACTCAACCGGTGACCAAGCGGCGGGCCCAGTTCCTCCTGCCGGTACGGCCATTCGAGTACTGCGATCCGTGTGCGGGCAATGCGGCTGCATTCCTTGAGCGCGATTGCCGGGTTGTCAACCTCGTGCAGCAGATGGGCCAAAAACACGAGATCGAACGATTTGTTTGCAAAGGGGAGATGTTCGGCTGTTGCCGCGGCAACAGCCGCGTCAGGGACAAAGCCGCGCAGTGCGCCAAGCATGCGCGGATTGAGATCCATGCCCGCGCAAGACAGTCCGCGCGCCCTGAATGCCTGAAAGAATATCCCGCTGCCGCACCCGACATCAAGGACTGAAGCCGGGTTCGCCCCATCCAGGCAGGAGTCAACCACGCGCGGAACTTCCAGCGCCGCCAGCCGTTCCGGACGCCGCAGGAGTTCGATGTCACCGACAAAGGTTCGTTCGTTGGTGTGCATCGGTTTTGCTTCCTAATCCCCTGAAGGCAACTGGAAGTACCCGAAGGGGTAAACTTCTCCCCTCCAAAATGCATTGTACTTATTTCATTCTTCTGTCAATCGGCACAAACTCTCTTCGCCTCGGGCCGATGTAAATCTGGCGAGGACGCCATATCTTGCCCTTGTCGTTTTCCATGGTTTCTTTCCAGTGCGCGATCCAGCCCGGGAGCCGGCCGATGGTGAACATGACGGTGAGCATGTTGGTGGGGATGCCTATTGCCCGGTAGATAATGCCGGAGTAGAAATCCACATTCGGATAAAGCCGCCGCTCCACGAAATATTCGTCCTTGAGCGCGGCATCCTCGAGTTCCATGGCAAGATCGAGTAAAGGGTCCACCACGTTGAGCCTGGGGAGAAGGTCGTGGCATATTTTCTTGACGAGCCGGGCCCGGGGGTCGTAGTTCTTGTATACGGCATGGCCGAACCCCATGAGCTTGAATTTGTCACTCTTGCTTTTCGCTTTCTCCAGGTACTTCTTGACGTTCTTCCGGTCCTTGCGTATTGCGTCAAGCATTTCGATGACGGCCTGGTTTGCGCCGCCGTGAAACGGGCCCCACAGGGCCGAAATTCCCGCGGAGATCGCGGCGTACAGGTTGACGCCCGTGCTTGCAACGAGTTTGACGGCCGACGTCGAACAGTTCTGTTCGTGATCGGCGTGGAGAATGAACAACTGGTTGAGCACCTTGACAATATCGGGATTCAGCTCGTATTCTGCGACCGGCGAGGAGAACATCATGTTGAGGAAATTTGCGCAGTACGAGAGGTCGTGGCGCGGATACACCACGGGCTCGCCGCGCGACTTCTTGTACGAAAACGCGGCAATGGTTCTAACCTTGGAAAGCAGGCGCGCCTCGGTGATGTCGAAGCTCGGATCGTCGTATCCAAGGTAGGGGTAAAAGCTCGACAGCGACGTTACCATCGCGGACAATATGGCCATGGGATGCGAGTTCGGCGGGAACCCGGTAAAGAAATGGTGCATGTCCTCATGGATCATGGAATGCTGATTAAGGTAGCCCGAAAACTTCTTGAGTTCGGACGCCGTGGGCAGCTTGCCCTGCACGAGCAGGTACGCGACTTCCACGAAGGTGCAATTCTCCACCAGGTCTTCTATGTCGTATCCGCGGTACCGCAGAATGCCGTTCTCGCCGTCGACAAAGGTGATGTTTGACAGCGTGGATGACGTATTGGCGAACCCGTTATCGAACGTAAGGAACCCGCTCCCGGAGCGGAGCCCGGTGATGTCGATTCCTTTTTGGCCCTCGGTTCCCTCGATGACCGGAAGCTCGATGCGCTTTCCGTCAACGACGAATGCGGCCTTTCTTGTGGACACGGGCGCAGGATGGGGCGCATGCTTTTTCATGGAAGAAGAATCCTTTGCGAAAATGGAAAAGGAATCCTTTGCACCTACCTAAAAAATATATCTTGTAGGGCGGTCGAAGCACAGAGGATAATGATGAAATCAACTGTTCCGCATGTCAATGGCCGGCACCGGCTTCGCAAATGAACGCAGGCGAACATGTATTTTATGAAGGCACTCTTCACCAAGGATGACGCATATGGACGATCCGGAAAAACCCGGTAACGCGGATCGGAAAAAGACCGCACTTGTTACCGGCGGAAGCAGGGGAATCGGCAGGGCCATTTCCGAGCGGCTTGCGGCGGACGGATATCATGTTGTCATCAACTTCCGCTCAAACACCAAAGAAGCGGAAGAGACGCTGGGCCGCATCCAAAACGCGGGCGGGACGGGCGAGCTGTGCCGATTCGACGTGTCTGATAGGAGTGACGTAAATAAGGCTATGACCGATGCGCTCATTCGCCACCCCGCGGTGGACGCGCTCGTGCTGTGCGCGGGCATCCGCCACGACGAACTCCTCGTCTTCATGACGGAAGAGCATTGGGACGCTGTGCTCGCAACCGATCTGCTGAGTTTTCACGCCGTGGTGAAACCCGTGGTAAAGCAGATGATACTCAACAGGCAGGGCCGCATCATCGTGATTTCGTCTACGTCGGGCGAAAGCGGGCTGCCGGGCCAGGTCAACTACTCCGCCGCAAAGGCGGGACTCATCGGCGCGGTAAAGGCGCTTGCGCTCGAGTGCGCCAAACGGAACGTGCTTGTCAATGCCGTAACGCCCGGATTCATTCAAACCGACATGACCGAGGCGCTCGCAGCCAAGGAACTGGCCCGGAGGATTCCAATGGCGCGGGTCGGGAAACCTGAGGAGGTCGCGTCGGTAGTGTCGTTTCTGGCATCGAAGGACGCGAGCTATATCACCGGTCAGGTGATTGGGGTCAACGGCGGAATTTACATGTAATCCGGCGCGCTCAAGAAACAACAACACATGCTTGATATATCTAAACACTCTATTCCCAACACAAGGGCGCTCGTTGCGTTGTTGGTTCTTGCTGCCGGCGCGGCATTCCATGCCGTTTCCGCAATCGACACCGTCGGCACGGGTGGTCTTGTCAAAGGGCAATGCCGTCAGGCCCTCGATGCGCTGGGCCGGGATTCGGCTGTAACCGATTCGATGTTCTGGCGCCTCAAACGGGGGATAGCGTATTTCGACTGCCTGGATTACGGGCGGGCGGTGGAACAACTGAGAACATGCGCGGCCGATTCGTCTTTGCTGCGGGGAATCGCGCTCGACCTCATCGGCGACATTGAGACCGCGCGGGCCAGGCCGTCCGATGCGGCAACGGCGTATCTGTCGGCCCAGCGGGACTCGCTGCCCTCGGCGGTGCTGCAGGACATCACGGAGAAGATGTACGGCCTTGTCAAGGCGCATCCGGAACTCTCCGCTTCGTTTCCCGAGCTTGCCGCGCTTGCCGCCGAAAAGAAATTCCTCCTCGAGCAGGCCGTGGACACTACCGGGCCCCGTATCGACTCTCTCATGAAGGCGGGGCTGTGGAAGGCGGCGGACAGCGCGCTTGCAAAGGAGATGGACACAACAGCCTCAAAAAAGAATTGCAGGCTCATCGACCTTGTTGCCGGGGACAAGCCGCCCGACTCCGTGTTTTCAACCGCGCTCCTGTTCAGGCTGTCGCATTCGGCGTATGCGTGCAAGGAATATACGCTGGCCGATTCCTTCCTTGGCCGGGCCGAGACGCGAACGGATTTCGCACGAACGGTCGCAAAGAAAGACTACACGTTTCTCAAAGGGTTTGTAAGCTTCTCCCTCGGCCGGTACGGCCTCGCCTTTAAGAACCTGCTGGATTTCCAGAAGAAATACGGGCCCGCTCCGGACGTCGTGCTTGCTCTCGCCAGGTCGAACCGCTTCCTTGCAAACGATTCGGCCGCCCAGCGCTGGTACAACCGGTTTGTAAAGCTATACCCGAAGCACCCAAGCGCGCCCGACGTGTTCTGGCACCTTGCCTGGAAAGAAGAAGAAGACGAGCATTTCGAAAAGGCCGTGGGGCTGTACCAGAAACTGTACGCGCTCAAGAAAAATTCCTCCCGGGCGGATGAGGCCTACTTCCGCAAGGGACTCTGCTGGTACAAGGCAGGCAGGTATGCGCGGGCGTGCTCCTCATTTGTGGCGTTTGCAAAGGTGTTCTCCGACGCCCCCCTTGCGGCCGGAGCTCTTTACTGGAAGGGGAAAAGCCTTCTTGCCCTTGGAAAGACCAGGGAGGCGGCGGAAGCATTTGCCGCAGTGGTGCGAACCACGCCGACCGATTTTTATGCATTCAGGGCCCGGGAGGCGCTCACGCTGTCGGCGGACACGGCTTGTTTTCCCGCGATTGACACTACGTTTGACGCTGCGGCCACGCGTGCGTGGATCGATTCGGTGTCGCCGTTGCCGCGGCAGGCGATCTCCAAAGCGGACAGCCTTTCGTTTGTGCGGGGCAGCATGCTCGCCCTGTGCGGCCTCACAAGCCGGGCGAGCAGGTTTCTTGACGGATTGGAAACCCGCTATGCATCGAACCTCGGCCTGCAGTTCGACGTGGCGTCGATATACAAAGACGGAAACAATCCCACGCTGTCGTTTCGCGTGGGCCGCAGGCTGTCGTGGCGGATCCCGGCCGCGTGTCGCGCGGTGATGCCGCTTCCGCTGTTCGAAATTCTCTTCCCGACTCCTTTTCCGGATCTTGTTGCGGGCGAAGGGAGCAAAAACGGCGTTGATCCCTACCTGGTGCTCGCGGTGATGCGCCAGGAAAGCGTGTTCGACGCGGATGCGCTGTCCCGCTCGGGCGCCATCGGTCTCATGCAGATCATGCCGTTTACCGGCAGGGCCGTTGCGCAGAAACTCGGTGAACCCTTCAGCGCCGATTCTCTCCTCAACCCGCAAACCAACATCAGGTACGGTTCCTTTTACATACGGCAATTACTCGACCAGTTCAAGGGGAACATGGTGCTTGCGCTGGCAAGCTACAACGGCGGTCCGCCCAGGGCGTCGGAATGGTACGCAAAAAACAAACGCGAAACATTCGATCTTTTTGTCGAGGATATCGGGTACACCGAAACGCGCGGGTACGTGAAAAAGGTCCTGGCAAACTACTGGACCTACCGCCTGTTTTCGGCGCGGCGGCCTCTTAATTGACGGCTGACTGCGGGTACGACATGATGCAGAAAATTAAAACGGCTCTCCGGGAAGCGACCGATTTGCACATTTCCTTGCTTTCCATCGCCCGATATTGTTTTTTTTAAGCTATTCAATTCCACAACAAGGAGCGTCTATGAAAATGCACCTGATCGCCCTTTCGCTTTCGCTGGCTGCCGCATCGATTGGCGCCGGCCAGAAGCACGAGACAAAAATCGATTCCATGTCTTATGAAACCGGCGCTGAATGGAAAATATACCAGACAGGCGGCGCGGTGCGGGCGTTTGCGCTGAACGGCGGCGTGATTTGGTCCATAACCGAGGCCGGCGTTACGTCTCTTAATACCGCCACCGGGAAGAAAAACGACATGCAGACCTACAAAGACCTGGGCGGTATTCCGTGCGCCGACGCCACCTGCATCGCCGTCGATAATGGAGGAATCGTCTGGATCGGCACCAAGGTCGGGCTTGTCATGAAGACCAAGGATTCATTCAAGGTGTTCAAGAAAGAAAACGGCCTTTCGGACAACACCGTCAACAAAATCCTTCCTGTAAAGGGTGGCAAACTGTGGGTCGCAACGGATAACGGCGTGTCGCTGTACCAGGGCGGCGCCTGGACCGTGTATGGAACCAAGGACGGTCTTGCCGGCGACAAGGTCCGCGACATCGTTGTGGGACCCAACGGCGCCGTCTGGTTCGGCACCAACAAGGGGATTTCCGCTTACGACGGGACAGCCTGGAACAACCATACCATGAAAAACGGCCTGAGCTGGAACGACACAAAGGCGCTTGCCTACGACGGCCGGGCAAACGTCATCTGGGCGGCGGTCGGCGACAAGGACATGAATTCCTATGATGGAAAATCGTGGAAAGTGTTCATGGAAGTGGCAGAGGGCGTTATCGCCATCATGGCCGACACCCAAAGCAGGATTTGGATCGCCACGGCCACCGGGCTGATGAAGTTCAACGGAGAGGAATGGATTTCCGACCCGCAGAAGATCGGCATTACCGCTGCCCAGGTGACCCAGATGGCCCGCGACGAAAAAGGCAATTTGTGGTTCGGCATGGAATCCGGAGTGCTCAAACTGGATAATCCCTATCCTTATTGAGGTGGGCCCGCCTGACAACCGAGGTGATGATTACATGTATATTCACTACCGGGAGGTATCTTGCACATGGAGAAGATAAGGATAGGCGTGATAGGCGTGGGCAATTGCGCCAGCTCCCTCCTCCAGGGCATCCGTTACTACGGCGGCAGCGGCGGTGCAGACGCCACCGGCCTCATGCACTGGAACATCGGCGGGTACAGGCCGTTCGATATCGAAGTCGCGTCAGCCTTCGACATTGACAAAAGAAAAGTGGGTAAGGACGTCAATGCAGCCATCTTCGAACGTCCCAATTGCACCACAGTGTTCTGCCCGGACATGCCCAAGGCCGGCGTGACGGTGACGATGGGACGGATCCTCGACGGCGTTGCCGACCACATGAAGAATTTTGAAGCCGACTACACGTTTGTCCCCAGCAGCGAAAAAGAATCGGACGCCCCTGCCATTGTCTCCATCCTCAGGGAAACGCACACCGAAATGCTGCTCAACTACCTGCCCGTTGGTTCCGAAGAGGCAACCCGGTTCTACGCCGAATGCGCGCTGGAGGCCGGAGTCGCCTTTATCAACAACATGCCGGTGTTCATCGCAAGCAGCCCCTCTTGGGCACAACGGTTTGCAGAGAAGAATATCCCGCTCATCGGCGACGACATCAAGGCTCAGCTCGGCGCCACCATCACCCACCGCACGCTTACCGACCTGTTCCGCAAGCGCGGGGTGAAGCTCGAACGCACCTATCAGCTCAACACGGGCGGCAACACCGATTTTCTCAACATGCTCAACCGTTCGCGCCTCGCCTCGAAAAAGGAGTCCAAGACCGAGGCGGTGCAGTCGGTCGCCGCCAAACGCCTTGCCAAAAGAGATATCCACATCGGGCCGAGCGACTACGTTCCGTGGCAGGACGACCAGAAGGTGTGCTTCATCCGCATGGAGGGGAAGCTGTTCGGCGATGTGCCCATGAACCTCGAAATGCGCCTGAGTGTCGAAGACTCGCCGAATTCGGCGGGCGTAGCCATCGATTCCATCCGCTGCTGCAAGCTGGCGCTCAACCGCGGCGCGGGCGGCGCGCTGTGTTCACCGTCCGCGTATTTCTGCAAGCATCCGCCCACCCAGTTTCCCGACGACGAAGCCTACAGGATGACGGAAGAGTTTATTGAGGGGAAGAGGAATTCGTAATTTGATTTTTGATGGGGGAACGCCCTAGTACGTATTCTCCTCACGCAACATGTGAAGGTTTTTTACGAACGCAAAATCCGCTGCGCCGCCCTCACACCGCACCGCATCACCTGCAAATACCCGCCGAACAAATCGGTCCAGGCATTCGCGAGCTGGATGTTTCTGATCGGCAATCTCGAAATCGCGCGCAGGTGAGCGTGCATGCCGAGCGAACAGTCGTATCCGACGATTGCGCCGCCCGGATTTCCCGTATACTCGTGGAACGTACGCGGAGTGGCGAGATCCACCACCGCGCAATGAGAGGAGATGCCGGGGCACAGCCCGTTGAGTTTTGCAAGAATGTGGTCAATCATTCGCGCCTTTGATTCCCGGTATTCCTTGTGGGGAAGCGAAAGCCAGGGCGTGCTTCCGGCGCTGCAAACCGCGCTTATTACGGGAAGCGGCCGGGTAAGATCCGGCACGACAAGCGACATGATTTCCGGGAAAAGGGACGCGTCCTGCCCGTCGATCGTTTCATCGACGTTGCTGTTTGGGAATCCTACCGTGATGGCGCGGTCCAGGCCGAGGGCGGCGCACGAACAGTCGAGACCCGCGTGCAACTGAAGCACCGGCAAGCTGGGCCTCAGGCGCGAAAGGTGCCCCAGGAACCCCCGAGGAAGAAAATGCCGCCCCACGAGCGTATCAACCAGTGCATTTGTGTTGATGTTTGCGACAATCGCGTCCGCCGCAAGCCGCCTGCCCGCCGAAGTCGTGACGATGCGGGCCCTGCCGTTTTCGACCTCTATGGAAAGCGCCTCCTCGTTTGCAAACAGTTCCGCGCCAAGCCCCCGAAGTCTCTTGACAAGAGCATCCGTGAGGGATTGGCCGCCGCCGGAAATGGTATACATGCCGGTGCCTGCCAGCAAAGAGAACATCATTACGAAATTGATGGCCGGAAGTTTCTTCATGGGTAGCGCAAGAAAAACGGCTGGCTGGAATACGAACAGCTTGAGCGCCGGGTCGCGGAAGAAGTTTCCCAGAAACGCGTCGGTGGAAATGGCTGCACAACGGAGAAAAACAGGCGCTTTTGGAACAAACCGCGCAATGGCGGCAAAGCGGCTGCCCCTTCCCATGAGAAGGTCGGAATATACCGGGGCGTAATGCGACATAAAGGACATGAACCGGCTTATTCCCCGCCGTTCTGCGGGGAAATAACGGATGCACGCGTCAAAGAATGCCTCGCTCCCCGCGGGAACGTCGTACCGAACGGGCCCGATCTGCATGCGCCAAGGGCTGTCGATCTTCACAAATGATACTTCAGCCGAGACGCCGAGGGCTGCAATCAGTTGTTCGAACGGTTGGTTTTTTCCGCATGCCGGGAGCGCATGAAGTGCGACGTCGAACGTGTATCCCTTGCGTTCAAACGAGGTTGAGTACCCGCCCGGCCGCGGTTGCTTTTCGATGACGGTGACGCGCGCGCCGGCTTGCGCAAGCGCAACCGCCGCGGCAAGCCCGCCAAGCCCCGAGCCTATTACCACAACGGATTTTTCTGCCATGCGTGTTGCCTCATAATAAAAGGTAACCGAAGGGTCAGATTCGATGCCTCACAAATGAGGTAACCGTAACAAGGTTGAAAATGGTTTTGAGTTTTCTTTCGATAGTCTTTTTTAATTGGAATGGATTGAGAGCACGGTGGGTCAGTTCAAGGCTTTGCTTGACTTCTGAAGCTATGTAAGGTGATTCAACGATTCTTTGATAGGGAGTTTTCGGTTCTTCATAGGTCTTGCGGTATCGAGATCCTATCCGGATTTTAGATTTGAGTTTCAGCGATGGACAGAAGTGGTTTTGATAGAGAGACCACTCGTTGGCATAGAGGTCGTTAATGAGGGGAAGCGTGTCGGGGTTTTCGATCCGATCATAACCAAGCATGTGCCTGGCCTGCGCCCAGTTTTTCTGTTCGACATGGGCGTTGTCGTTTTTCTTGTAGGGACGTGACCGGGTGAACTTTACAGGGTCTTGTCGCACGGCGAAGTAGCGTTCGAGATGATAGTTGAGGAACTCAGACCCGTTATCACAGTCAAAGCCACGCAGGGCAAAAGGTATTCGTCGTTCGATGTCTTTAACCTGCTCAATGACACCCTGGGAGCCCTTATTCCACACAGCACGGCCTTCGGTCCAAGCAGTATGGATGTCAGTCATGATAAGGCTCCACACAAATTCTCCGGCAAGGCTGGTGCCGCAATGGGCAACCGTATCCGCCTCCATGAATCCAGGCTGGGTAATATCCCAGTTGTCGGTACGGATGGGGATTTGATTGCGCAGCATGGAGCCGGGCTTGGTGCCGCACAATCCCTTGCCCATACGCGTACGTAAAGGGCATAGGACGCGGTCAAGCGTGGAGCGGCTGACAGAGAGGAGCCGCGCACGGACTTCCTCGGAAAGCAGTTCAAAGGATTGTTCGTAGAATGGCAGCCATACTGGAATGACAACCTTAAGGCGGCGAGAGCACATGAAATCAGAGGCTTTCCAGATGTACTGTAACGCCTTAATAAAAAGCGGTTCAGCATATAAGGGTCTTCTTCCACGCTTGGCTTTTTGTTTCTGTTTGCGTTTTCCAAGTAGCCGGATAGCGTACTTGCGATTGTATCGGCAAATCGCACAAAACTCATCGAGAATCTGCTTTTTGCCGGCTCTGTTGGAATGGGCATATCGTTGTCGTATCGCTTCCCGATATGCTTCTTTTTCTTTGTGCCCCATAGTGGTAACCCCCTTTTTTCTTGGGTTACCTTAATTATGAGGCAACGAATCAATTGGTGCGTGTTTCGATTAAGCCTTCGGTTACATTTAATTTGAGGCAATGCGCATGCTCTGATTTGGGTTGAATCTGGTTGAAACGGGTGATAGTATTATATATTGTAGACAAAACAGCCCCGGTTAAAATACGTCACCAGACAAGGACCGCGCGTATGAAAAGTTCGAACCAGTTCGGATTTTCCCTGATGTTCTTCTTCGCACTCCTTCTGTCATCCGGAGTTTCCTGGGGTCAATACGGTTCCTTGAACGTAGCTCCGCCCGCATCGCCGAAAACGCCCGGAAAAACCAATATCGCCGTTATCAACATGAAGAACACGTCGGGCGTCACCTCGGGAGAAATTGAGGTAATCAGCGACAGGCTCAGGGGCGAGCTGTTTAATACGGGGAAAGTTAACGTGATGGAGCGCGACCAGATGCAGGAGATACTTAAGGAGCAGGGGTTCCAGCAGTCGGGCGCCTGCACCAACGAGGCGTGCATGGTGGAAATGGGTCAGTTGCTCGGCGTGGAGCAGCTTATCACCGGATCGCTCGGCAAGGTGGGATCCATGTTTCTTGTCAACCTCCGCGTGATAGACGTAAAAACCGCAAAGATCGTTAAGGTGGTATCTGTGGACATAAAGGGGGATCTCGAGGAGGTTGTGTCGCAGCTTCCCGGTATCGCGTCACAGCTCGTGGCGCCCGTTGTGCAGAACGAGCAACCGGTGGCGCTTGAAAAGAAGGAAGAGGAAAAACCCGCTGAACCGAAGAAAGAGGAATCGAAGGTGGAAAAGAGGCCGGAAGTTACGGATGAGCGGAAGGAAAGGAACAAGAACCGCTCGGGTGTGCGGCTTGCGTTTAATTTGTATGGCAATGGGCTTATTGCAAAGACTCACGTCATGCATTATGACGAGTATGGAAATAGCACGGGCACCGACGTGTATACGGCTGCCGACAGCCTCTACACATTTTCGCCTTTGATTAATCCTCAGATCAAGTTTTTTTTCAGGGCGGGACCGTTTATCACGATAGACGTGGGCCCCAGCTATGCCTACGAGGCGATCGAATCCAAGTACGGCGGGAATGAAAACGGATACTATTACCAATACGGAGACTATCTCAATGTTTTTGGGCTGGCTGTCGGCGTCAATTTTGTCAAGCGCTGGTATCCGGTTAAAATGAACGTAGGATTAATGCTGGATTTCAATGGCCTTCTGAATATGGAAGAATACAAGTTTACCGATCCGACTTACACAGGAAATCCGGATTCGACTTCCCTCCATTACTCCGCAAACGCTTCGTTCGGCCTGCGGGCCGGTGCGGAGATAATGGTTGGAAAACATGTCGGCTTCAACCTGGATTTGCTTTTCCAGTATTCCTATTTTGAAACCGAGCAGGATGAATATGATTCTCCCGACGGCACCTACTACAACAAATGGTTCCTGAGCTACCTTTTGCCAATGTTTGGCATCGGTTTCGGGGTGAATTATTACTACTGACGCAAAAGGGGAGCCTTCTTGCTTATAGGCACTCCACGAAGCTCTCGTAGCCCTCTCGATGCTGCCATTGCCGCAAAGCCAAGCAACGTCGAAGATTAGAATTTGTCTCCGCATCCGATCGTGAGCAAAAGCAAACTACGCCATAGCGGTCCCGTATCGACGGTCAATTGCCCAGATAGAATACTGCAATCGCCCCAACCATTAACAATCCTGCAAGTATTCTGAACAACAACACCGGCGCCGACACTTTTTCTTCAATATGCCCATACCCCCGTTGGGCCACATACGATCCGGCGCCGATGGACAGAACGCCCCGCGCCGATTGAACGATGTTGCCGAACACCACGCCGATGCTGCCGAAACAACCGAACAGGAAAAGAATGCCCGCATACCAGAACACCGCAAACGGCAATGCCGCTTTCCATCGTGATACGGTGTTGACGCGAAAGAACGGGAGGCACGCTGTCGCCGCGAGTGCGCACACGAGGTAACAAAGACAGGTGCTGAGCACCGATGCGGAGAAAAGGCCGAGATAGCTGAACCGCGAAATCAGCTGTTTGATACAGAGGTCGGACAGCGAGTAAAAGAAACATGCGCCAAGCACCCATGCCCAGCCCGCTACCGTCATGCGGGCGCCGAGCAGGCCAAGCAGGTATGCCGCTCCGATGCTGAGCGCAATGCCGCACCATTGGAGCAGGGAAAAATGCCGGCCGAGAAACGCGATGCTTATTATGGCAAGGATTATGATTTTGAGCCCGAGCAGCGGCGATATCCGCGACGCATCTTCGGTCTTGAGCGCGAGGAAGAAACATGCCTGCGCAGCCAAGTATGAGGCAGCGCCGAAGAAAAGTGGAAACGCGTAACTCGAAAGGAGGGGCATTTTTCCCGGAATGAAAAACGGCAGCAAAACCAGAGAAAAGACGCCCATGATACAGTGGCCCGCAGCGAGAAGGCCGATGGTACTCTTTTCGAACGCCGCCACGTAGCGTTTGGAAAACAAGTATGAGCCGGACTGGAACATTGCAGCGGCAAAGCCGAGCAGGATGCCGGTTATCATCGCGCGGTTCGCCTGTTCATGGAGAGCGCGTAGGCAAGAAAGGCTGCGCCGTGCTTGACAAGGCGCAGATAACTGTGCGGGCATTCGATCAGCATTCTGCGGTAGATTTTCCGCATGTACGCGCGTTGGTAAAACGCCTTGATGAATTCGCGGTAACGGAACTCGAGCGTTTCGCGCGAAGCCATTTCCCGGGGAACAAAGACAAAATGCTCGCAGTCCATCTTTGGCCACTCGTCTTCGAATTCTCCGAGCGACCGGATTCCCGCAGCAATGGGCGCTCCGGGAAAAGGTGTGAAAGCCGTGATGTTTGCGTCCTTGAGGGGAAGCGACAAAGCCAAATCCCGCGTCTTGACAATAGATTCTTTATTCTCTCCTGGAAACCCCATCATGAACAGGCCTTTCACGTACAGCCCGCCGGCCGCGATTTTTTGGGTATCGCGGCGTATTACCTCAAGGGTCAGCCCGCTCTTGTGCCGGTCGAGAAGCGCCTGGTCGCCGCTCTCGATGCCGACGTTTACCATAAAGCACCCGGCGCCCTTGAGAAGGCCGATAAGCTCGTCGTCGACGTGGCCGAGACGCACGATGCAGTTGAAGCTCACCCGCGGCCGTATGTCGATAAGAAGGCCGCACAGCCGCGCAACGCGCTCCCGGTTGAGCGTAAAGAGGTCATCGTAGAAATTGATGTGCCGCACGCCGAAGTCCCTTGCAAGATGAGAAACAAGCCCGGCCGTGTATTCAGGCGAATTGAACCGGAACCCCTTTCCGAACACCGAACGGTCGCAGTAGGAGCATTGGTACACGCACCCGCGCGACGAGATGACGTTCGCGCCGGGATGTCGGGGATACGAAAACAGCGGCATCACATAGCGTTTGGGGAACCCGGTCAAGAGGTCGTAGGCCGGATACGGCAGGTTGTCCATCTCGCACATTACCGGCGCGGGCCCGTGATCGATGGCCGCGCCGTTGCGGAAGCACAGGCCTTCCACCTGAGGATGTGGAACTCCGTTGACAAGTTTGAGCATGGAATACTCGCCTTCACCGGCAACAACGAAATCGATGTCGGGGAAGTTCTTCAAGATGAACTCTTTTCCCCACGAGACGTGCACGCCGCCGAATACGGTTTGTATTGCGGCGCTCTTCAGCTTTGTCAGCCGTGCGACCTCATATGCGTCAAGAAAGGACGAGGTAATGGAAGAAAGTCCCACGAAATCCGGGCGAAGGTCTGCGATCCTCTGCGCCCACCCTTCGTTGGAAACCGCATTGTCGAGCGCAGCGTCAAAAATTTCCACCTTGTGGCCGGCTTCGCGTACTACGGCGGCAATTGATGCAAGACCAATGGGGGGCATGACGCAGGCGAGAGTGTGAAGACGCCGTGACTGTGGGTCAAGGGTGAAGCCGCGCGGGTTGAACAGTATAACTTTCATTCATTTGATCCTATGCAGGTACTGCACAATCAAGACAGGGAACGGTTTGCACGTAACTGTCAACTCTGTCGCTTTCACCTCGCCAAGAATTCCCACAACGGCCCGACCACACCCAGTGCTCGCAGATTCTTCACCACCTTCGCGTTTTCTTCCGGAAGTTCCCCAATCACCCAGTTTCTTGATTCCTGCGAGAAGGCTTCGAGCAGGGAGAAGATTTTATGTTTTGTCAAGCTCGGGGAGATATAGAAGGACGGCGGAAGCAGGTCCGTTTCCCTCGTAATAACGCCTTCGGAACGTGCGCGATCGTACAAGGTTGTCTGGGGATATATCCGCATTCCAACAAAAGGAAAATGAACCGTCTTCCTGAGCCGTTTGGAATTTTCAAAGCTTTCCTGCATTGTTCTCTCGGTTTCGCCCGGCCCGCCCACGATAAGAAAGTGAGCGTAGTGAATTTCTTCCCGGCGGGCGTATTCGCTGGAGTTGAACACGTCGCCGAAGGTGAAATGCTTGCCATAATCGGAAAGGACGCTGTCGGAAAAACTGTCGGATCCGAATTCAATATGAGAAAGTCCTGCCCGCGCCATGAGATTCATGAGCTTCCTCGTAAGGCCCTGCGGCCGCAGAAAGCACCCCCATGAAAGCTTCAGGTTTCGCCTGAGCATTTCTTCACATACGGCAGTAACATGACCGGGCGACGAATTGAACACCGAATCGACAATGAAGAAATAGCGTGCGCCGGATTCCGCTATCTGTGCCAATTCGTCGCCGATTGCGCCAGGGTTCTTCAGCCTTACCGTGGTTCCTTCGATGACCGGATAGGTGCAGTAACAGCATGTGTACGCGCAGCCTCGTTGCGTCTGCACGTTCAGCATAGAGCTTTTGTCAACGTAGAACCGGACAAGATCGGGGGGAAGAATAGGCGGTACTATTCTAGAATGTTCGCACGGCTTTTGAGGATTGACGATGATCCCGGATTGATCGCGGAACACCAGTCCGGGAATCCGACCGAACTGCCGTTCGCCGGAAAGAGCATCAAGAAGGAGAACAAAAGACTCTTCACCCTCTCCCGCAATCCCGAAATCCGCGCCCGACTCAGCAAGAAGCTTTTGAGGAAACAGCGCAAACCCGCTCCCGCCGATGATTACGGGAGCCTTGGTGAGTGAGCGGATTCTTTGGGAAAGAACGGAAAGTTCCTCCGTAAAAGAACGTGTGTTTCGGATCTGGAGGTCGTCTATGTTTCGAAGAGAAAGGCCCACAAAGTCGGGATCAAATGAACGGACGGATTTTTCAATCGGTTCGGCGTCGACTGCACCGTCGGCCATCTTAACCAGGTGTCCTTCACGGGACAATGCCGCGGCGACATGCGCGAGCCCCAGGGGAAAAACCGGGTAGGGCGTTGTGCACCGGTTCACGCTGACAAGAAGGATTTTTGAGGGCATGTACGTACATGATCCTGACAATAGCCGTGAATTCGTTTCTTGCTTTTCGCGGTCGGGGCGGCACCAACCGACCCGGGCAAAGCGAGGGTAATGCCCGGCTCTCTCCAAACAAGAAGTTCAAGAGTCCAAAACTACCTGATCGCGGTTACAATCTGCAAGAATGCCCTTCTTGCACACGGAACCTACGTGTGTTATTTTGACAGGACAGGCGACCATTCCCTTCACCCTGTAAGGGGCGCTATGCCGCACGACAACGTTCTTGTCATCATGCCCACATACAACGAACGCGAAAATATCGGGCTGATTATCCCCGAAATCAAGTCCCTGCTTCCGGACGTGCACATTCTCGTGGTGGACGACAACTCGCCCGACGGCACTTCGCAGTTTGTTAAGGAGCTCGCCAGGAAATATACGGGAGTGTTCGTGCTCGACAGGCCGGCCAAGGAAGGCCTCGGCAAGGCATATGTGAGCGGGTTCGCCTGGGCGCTTGATCGATCCTACGAATTTATTTTCGAAATGGACGCCGATTTTTCGCACGATCCCAAGTACCTGCCCGATTTTCTGTCGGCGATTCAGGACAAGGACCTGGTAATTGGCTCGCGGTATATTCGGGGCGTCAACGTGGTGAACTGGCCCATGAGCAGACTTTTGCTCAGCTATTTCGGCAACCTTGTCGCACGGATCATCACCGGCATCCCGGTGCGCGATTGCACCGCGGGTTTCAAATGTTTCCGCCGGAGGGTGCTCGAGACAATCCGGCTCCACCAAATCGATTCCTCCGGATATTCGTTCCAGGTGGAGGTGAATTATCTTGCGTGGAAGAACAAGTTCAGAATTGCGGAAATCCCCATTGTTTTTACAGACAGGAGACGCGGCGTATCGAAGATGTCCACCAAGATCGTCCGCGAGGCTCTCATTCTCATCTGGAAGCTTCGCCTTCTGTCGGCTTTCAACAGGATATAGCCGGTGTCCTCCCGCGACATTCTTATTTCCATCGTTATTGTCAATTTCAGGGTCCCCGAGTACCTGAAACGGATGCTTCTTTCCCTTCGCGAGGCCGACCTGTACGGCCAGTCGGAAGTCATTATCGTTGACAATGCCTCCCACGACGATTCGAGAAAACTCATCACTGCGGAATTTCCGGAAGTTATCTGGGTGGGGCTCAAGAACAACATCGGGTTCGGCAAGGCGTGCAACGTTGGGGCGAAAAGCGGCCGCGGTACGTTCTTGCTTTTCTTGAACCCGGACACGCTGGTTTCCAAGAACACGCTCCGGGAATGCGCCGAATTCATGCGGTCGCACCGGGACGCAGGAATGATGGGGCCCAAAATCCTCAATGCCGACGGCTCGCTGCAGGCAGGATGCAGGCGCAGTTTTCCTTCACCGCTCGTGGCGTTTTACCGCTTGGCCGGCTTGAGCAGGCTTTTTCCCAAGAGCAGGCGGTTCGGCCGCTACAACCTCTCGTATCTCGATCCGGACGCGCTCTCCGAAGTGGACGCCGTGTCGGGATCGTTCATGTTCATGCCTGCCCAGCTTTTCCGTGAAATCAAAGGGTTCGACGAGACGTTTTTCATGTACGGCGAAGACCTCGATCTATGCTGCCGCATACGGGGAAAAGGGTACAAAATCTGGTACAACCCGGCAACCCAGATCATCCATTTCAAGGGCAGGAGCGCGGCGAAGCAGACATGGAAATCGAGAAAAGCGTTCTACGAAGCCATGATAATTTTTTCGCGAAAGTACAAACACACCCGCGCGTCGTTCTTTCCGGGATGGCTCATTTTTGTGGGCATCATGCTGCAGGCCGGCATCAATTTCACGGGCGACATCTTCAGAACATTCACCGCTTTCTTCATCGACCTGCTGGTCATTAATGAAATCCTGTGGTGCGGGATCAGCATCTGGTTTTACGTCTTGTCAAAGGGCAGTCCCTACAGCGGCGGCAGCGTCGGTGTGCTGCTCCTCATGCACCTTTTGCTTTCGGTGAGTTTCCTCGGGATTTTCCTTTACAGGGGCGTGTATTCCAAGGAACGGTACTCGGTAGGCAACGCCTTCGCCTCGGGCTTCATGGCCTCAGTCATTTTTGTGGCCGCAGTGTTCTTCATGAAATCGATGGCATTGTCCCGCATCGCGTTCGGCGTTTCAACAATCATCATCACCTTTACCCTTGTTGCCTGGCGCGAGGGCCTGCCGAGAATCGTCAAGCGTTTCAAGCGCTTCGTCTTCAGCACGGGCAACGTGGTAATCCTCGGATCGGATGAAGTCGCGGGTGCGCTTATCAAGAACTTCGAAGAAGACAGTTCCGCCAACATTCGGGGAGTGTTATGGCCCGTCAAGGAGCAGTATCCCGGCGAGTTCATGGGCTACCCTGTGCTGGGCCACATCGAAAACATCAAAGATGTCCTGTCGCGCGACCGCGTGGACCTCTTGCTTATCGCCACTCGCCAGCCGTGGTATTCGCACCTCATCGAAGCTCTTGCGACAGTCAAGGTACGGAATCTCACCATCCGCTGGGTCCCCACCGAGCTTTTCGGGTGTTCGCAGGAAAAACTGCCCGGGGTGATTCCGTTGAGGGATTTTTCGGTGTGATGAAATGATTTATATTACTCATTGGAAATCGAACTGAGTGCGCCGACACAACGGGAACGAGAAGCATACATGGCCGAAGACCGGAACGACAACCTGCAGCCCGACGGCACCGATCCTGTGCCTTCACAGACCGAGGCCGTTTCTGCCCCGGAAGAAACGGTGGCCATCGAAACCACTGATGCTTCCGTCGCGGAGAATACCGCCGCGCTCAAAGCGGAAAGCGAGAAAGACGTTCCCCTTCCCGACAGCGACTCCCCGGACAATCCCGTGCGCGTGCTCGAGGCGCTGCTGTTTGCCTCGGACGAAATCTTGACAACCGACAGAATCAAGGCGATTGTCCCGGGCATGCCGGACGGACGCAAAATACGGCAGATGGTGGAAAAAATCAACGTTCAGTTCGGCAAGGAGCGCCACCCGTTTGAGATCGCGGAGATCGGCGGAGGATATCAGTTCCGCACCGTGTCCTATTATTATCCATGGGTCGTCCAGCTCTTTAAAGAGAAAGCGGCAAAGAAACTCTCGATCCAATCGCTTGAGTGCCTTGCTATCATCGCATACAAGCAGCCGATCACCAAGGCGGAAATAGAATCGATCCGTGGGGTGCTTTCCGACGGCGCGATGAAGACGCTGTTGGAGAAACGCCTCGTCACCATTACGGGCCGCAGCGAAAAAGCGGGGAGGCCGTTGCTGTATGGGACAACAAAGGAGTTTCTCGCATATTTCGGGATCAACAAGATTGCCGACCTTCCCCGGATCGAGGAGTTCGAGGCAATGGCAAAGGAAAAACTCGGCGACCTTACGGAAATGGAACTAAAGTCAATGGAGGCCGAAAAGGTCCCGGCCCCGGCCGAAGGAACCGTCGCCGTGCCGTCCGCCTCCGGAGCCGAAGACTCACAGGCGCCGGCGGGTTCCGAGAGCGCCGGTGAAGAAACGGTCGTCATCGAGCAGGAAAATCCTGCCCCCGACAGGCCGTAGGCTCGCCGAATTGTTTCATGACCGCTCCCCACCTGCAATCCCCTCAAGACTCGCTCACGCCGCTCATGCGCCAGTATAACGCCATTAAAGCGCAGAACCCGGAGACCGTGCTTTTGTACCGGATGGGCGATTTTTACGAGATGTTCAACGACGACGCGAAGATCGCGTCGAAAGTACTGGGGCTCACGCTTACCTCCCGCAACCACGGCAGCGCGGAAGACGTGCCGCTCGCCGGCTTTCCCCATCATGCTATTGACAGATACGCAAACCGGCTCGTAAAGGCCGGCTACAAGATCGCCATTTGCGAGCAGACCGAAGACCCGAAAAACGCCAAGGGCGTGGTGAAACGCGACATCGTGGAGATCATCACCGCGGGCACGGCCACCGAAGACAATTTCATCGAGGAGAAAAGCAACAATTTCATCGTGAGCATCTTTCCCGCGGCCGACGGCTGCGGCATTGCGATTTGCGATTTGTCGACGGGCCTGTTTGAGGTTGAGGAGATCCACGCCGATCTCCTCGCCGAGGAACTGGTTCGCATCGCCCCGTCCGAAGTGCTCGTCACCGCGGGCGAGAGCAATCCATTGTTGCCTCTCATAAAGCAGATCGTTCCCCAGACGCCCGTTTCGTTCCACGATTCCTGGAAATTTGCGTTTGAAAATGCGACGCGCAACCTGTGCGCGCATTTCGGCGTGGCAACGCTGTCGGGCATGGGACTGGAGCGGTTCGGGGCGGGTATCTGCGCCGCCGGGGGTCTGCTCACGTATCTCAAGGAACAGAAGAAGAACGATCTGCGCCACATTGTGGCGCTCGTGCCGCGCACGCTGGCGTCGTTTGCCGATCTCGACCCGTCAACCATCCGCAACCTCGAGCTTCTGCGGCCCATGCATACCGAGGACGAAGGCGGTACGCTCTGGTGGGTACTTGACAAAACGAGTACGGCCATGGGCGCGCGGCTCCTCAAGACCTGGATCACCCATCCGTTGCGCGATATCAACGCGATACAGGAACGCCTCGACTGCGTGGCATGGCTCAAATCGGACGTGTTTGCGCGGGGCGAGGCAGAGGTGTTCCTCAGGCAGATCGCCGACATCGAACGCCTCGTGGGCCGCATTACCTACGAGCGGGCCAATGCCCGCGATGTTGCGTCGCTGGCCCAGTCGCTCGGCGTGTTTCCCAAGATCATGAAGATCCTGGTCGCCGCGCCGTGCGTTCCGATTCCGGAACTGAGGGAATCACTTTCCGGTTTCGAACCGGTTGTGGAATCCGTGGCGCGGACCATTGTGACAAGCCCGCCGATGTCGATACGGGAAGGCGGTCTCATCAGGACCGGCGTGTCCGCTGAACTGGACGAAATAAGAAACGCGTCGGTGAACGGCAAGAAGTGGATCGCCTCGCTCCAGGAATCTGAGCGCTCGCGCACCGGCATCGGATCGCTCCGGGTGGGCTACAACCGGGTGTTCGGGTACTACATAGAGGTGTCGAAGGCAAACCTGGCCTCCATCCCGGAGAATTACATCCGCAAACAGACCCTTGTCAACGGGGAGCGGTTCATCACGCCCGAGCTCAAGGACATGGAATCGAAGATCCTCGGGGCGGAGGAAAAATGCGCGGGTCTCGAATACGATCTGTTCGTTGCGTTGCGTGCGGGCATCGCGGCGCGGTGCGCCGACATCCAGAAGGCGGCGCGGTCCGTTGCCCTCCTCGACGTGTTTGTCTCTCTTGCCAAGGCAGCTGCCGAATACGGCTACTGCCGGCCGGTGCTCACTCCGTCTTCGGACCTTGTCATCAGGGACGGGCGGCACCCGGTGGTGGAGCGCATGATACCTGCAGGCGATCAGTTCGTGCCCAACGACACCGAATGCCGGGGAGCCGACTCCCAGATCCTGCTCATCACCGGGCCCAACATGGCGGGCAAGTCCACCTATTTGCGCCAGAACGCGCTCATCGCGCTCATGGCGCAGATGGGGTCGTTTGTGCCCGCGGCTTCGGCCGAGATCGGCATTGTTGACAAATTCTATACCCGTGTCGGAGCGTCCGACAGGCTCGCCCGAGGCCAGAGCACGTTTCTGGTGGAAATGATCGAGGTCGCGAACATCCTCAACAACGCAACCGACAAAAGCCTCGTGCTGCTCGACGAGGTGGGTCGCGGCACGTCAACGTTCGACGGCATTTCCATTGCGTGGGCCGTGGCCGAATACCTCCACGAGGCGAGCGGCCATCACGGCCGCACGTTTTTCGCAACGCATTACCATGAACTCACCGAGCTGGCGCTCCTGTTCCCGCGAATCAAGAACCTGCACATCAAGGTGAAGGAGTGGAACGACAAGATAATCTTTCTCCGCAAGATAGACGAGGGGAGTTGCGACCATTCCTACGGCATCCAGGTGGCGCGGCTGGCCGGCGTGCCCAAGGCCGTGATCATCCGCGCAAAGGAGATCCTTGCGAACCTGGAGAACATGGAACTCACGCCCGATCACAAGCCGGTCCTCGCGCGCCACCGCGAGGGGAAGAAATCGGCGACGCAGACGGATTTGTTTCGCGAAGGAGTACAGCTCAACATGATCGACACGATGCAGGGGGAGATCATCCAGCAGCTGCGGGACATGGATCTCAACCAGATTACGCCGCTTGACGCGCTCAACATGCTTGCGGAACTAAAGAAGAAGGCGGGGAATGTTCCGGAGTAGCAGGAGAAATGGAGGCGACGACTATTTGCTTCGGTCGGGCAACTGGATATCCGGAATCAAGGATCAAGCTATGGAAAGGGCTTTGCCCTTTAGATCCCGTGAGGAAAATGCTTGTAATATTCCCCCTCCAAACCTCCCCCGCCGGGAGGCTTTTTACGGTGGGCCAGAAATCTGTTGACAAATTAGTCGATAGTCAATCGGGTGGCGCACCGTAACATTCTTAAGGGGACCTCTAAAAATTGCCTAATTTGCCCAATTAATGCTTGACAAAGGCTATTTCGTCAATTATTTTAATTCCAGACAACAAACCTGCGAACCCACTACCGTCTGGAGGATATTGCGATGGGACAGATAGGCCTTTTTGACCTTGAGAATCGCCTTTCCGAGCTTTCCGAAATGGGAGACCCTCTTGAAACCATCAATCGGGCCATACGTTGGAAGAGTTTTCGTCCTGTTATTGACAAGGCTTTTCGCAAGGAACGGAAGAGCAACGCCGGTCGTCCACCGTACGATTATATCCTGATGTTCAAGATTCTCGTGTTGCAGACGATGTATGGGCTTTCCGATGCGCAAACCCAGTTTCAGATTCTGGACCGATTGACGTTCAAACGGTTTCTTGAACTCACTTCCGAGGATAGCATTCCCGACGAGAAAACGGTCTGGTTGTTTCGGGAAACGCTGACACAAGCAGGCGTTGTCAAGAAGCTGTTTGACCTGTTCGGTCGTCAGTTGAACGAAGCGGGTTACACTGCCCAGAAAGGCCAAATAATAGATGCGAGTTTTGTCGAGGTACCTCGCCAGAGAAACACGCGGGAGGAGAATAAAGAAATCAAGAACGGGGGCACGCCGCAGGAATGGGAAAAGCACCCTGAGAAACTTCGTCAGAAAGATGTTGATGCGCGATGGACGAAGAAGAACGATCAGACGTTTTTTGGCTACAAGAACCATGCGTCGGTAGACGCGAAGCATAAAATCATTCGAGACTATGCGGCGACATCCGCAGAAGTGCACGACTCCAATATGCTTGAACCTCTCCTTAATCCTGAGAACACGAACGCGGACGTGTTTGCCGACAGCGCGTATCATTCGGAAAAGGCGGAACAAAGGCTTGATTATCTCTGGTACAGAAGCAAAATATGTGTCAAAGGGACTCGTGGCGCACCATTGACGGAAGCACAATTGGCACAGAACCGGAAGAAATCCAAAGTCAGATCGCGTATAGAACATGTGTTTGCTCAAATAGAAATCATGTTTCGTGGCAGGATCAGGTGTATCGGGCGGCTGAGGGCCGCGGCGAAGATAGGACTCCTGAACCTGGTTTACAACATAAAACGCTTTGCATATCTTGAGTGCCACGCCTGAAAAGCGGGACAGGACCGCACAAGGCCCCCAAAGGGACCGAAAAAAGAACAGTTTTGGGCACCTATCAGACAAATAGACGCCCTGACATCGCGAAATAATACTATCTGTCAACATGATCTTGGAATCTACTATTTTACAGAATTTTTAGAGGTCCCCTTATTTCTTTCATGACGGAAAGAAATTTAGCGGTCTTCCTCCTTACATTATCATGGAGTTCGCGAACCAAGGAAATCTAGCAAATCTAATTTTCAACAAATCAAAAACAGGCCAGTTCTTTAAAGACGACGAACTTGTTTCAATGTTTCAGCAATTGATAAATGGTATGACAGCAATTAACGCCGTACTGGTTCACAGGGATATTAAACCCGACAACATTTTGATTCACGATGGTGTCCTTAAGATTTCCGATTTCGGATTAGCAAAGGTTGCCATTCAACAGACAAGAACCGCGACTTTTAAAGGCATTGGACATCTGGCTTATTTGGCACCTGAAGGATGGCAAGGGGAAGCCAACACGATTCAAATGGATATATATTCGATGGGACTGGTGTTTTATCAATTAGCAACATTGTGCCAGGCTTATGAGGTCGATCAAAACGGTGACCAGACCGAAAAATGGAGATCTGCACATCTTTTTACTGCTGCAAAACCGGCAAAACACAAAAATCAGAATATTTCAAATAGTCTCAATGATCTAATTCGCAAAATGATAGAAAAGAGCATTTCCAATCGTTGTAAAGATTGGAAGGAAGTGCAAGCCGGGTTGGATAAGCACACTACCCCTGCGGGTACACATGCCGCTTCAATCGAGTCAATCGTCGGGAAAATTAGTCAAATAGAAACTCTGGAAACAAAACAACAACTTGAAGCAAAGAAAGCGGCTAAAGATAAACAAGATTTTGAAAATCTTGTTGCGTACGAATTTGAAAACGGAATAATCTGTACCTTGAAGGAATGGGCTGAAGCGTTCAATGGTAAGAGTGTTACCGCTCAATTTCAAATATCCTCTTTTCGCGGAATGCAGGGAACAGCGGGAAAATTCAATTATGAAGCAGATATTGCAGGTAGACTTAAGCTCGAAATTCGCATTGTGCCCATATTCAATTTCAAGTGGCGATTTGAAAGACAAGTTCAGGAATATGATAGGTTCTTTAATCGTGCGGAGGAAATAGAACCAAATCTGGATGGAGTAAAAATAAAGGCATGGGGGCACATTGTAGATTCAGATAAACGGGGCATGAATCT
>CAVSQB010000026.1:0-175880 GCA_963729895.1 uncultured Fibrobacterota bacterium
AATAGGTGGCGCTTCCAGCTCCGGCGATGTTGTTCCACGTGGTGCCGCCGGCGTTGAGGCGCTGCCATTGATAAGTGAGACCCGAGCCGGATGTCCCCACGCTGAATGTGGCGTTCTGGCCGGCCGTGACGGTTGGGGGAGAAACAGGCTGCTGGGTAATCGGCGAAGGACAAATGACCGTAACCGAAACCGCACCAGAAGTAACGTTCCCCAATGTATTGTACACACTGTCTCGATAGTAAATGGTACTTGCGGCGCCGGCCGTAAAGCTGTAGGTACCGGCGGTGGCTCCTGCAATGTTTGTCCAATTCGATGTACCGTTAGTGCTTTGCTGCCACTGATAGCCGAGTCCTCCGCCCGTTGCGACGACACTTATGGTTACCACCTGGCCGGAATTGACCGTTTGAGTCGCGGGGAGGATCGAGGTAATTGCAGGAACTGAGCTCACCGGTGCATAATAAGAAATCCAGTTGCTTCCTGGTTTCTGACTCGAATAACAGAGATTCATCCAGTCTGAGGAACGGGCGACATTGGATACTTCGGCTTCGTTAAGCTGGCCTTGAAAATACTGTGCATCACCGTTGTAGTAAGTGGCACCAAGACGGTTCAGATAATAGGATCCTGCACCAATTGCATTTGCTGTTGTTGTTACCGTGCTGGGTAACCCGTTCACATAAATCGCGATGACGCCCGCAGCTGTTACCGTAAAACCGACATGCGACCATGTTCCCGGTGAGGCTGGATACGAATTGTCGATAGTGTAGCAATTGTGGCCGTTGGGGCCGGATGTCGAGACATTCAGGTTGTTCGCGTCCTGACGCTCCATCAAGATGTAATGGCCGTTGGTGGCGGTCGCCATGTTGAAGATGCAATCAGAGTTCGTGCTTCCGGTCGACAAAACCCATGTGGAAAATGAAAAATTTGATGCGGCGGCAAGTGCTGCACCCGGCCCGATATCCGTGGTTGCCGCTGTTCCTACAGCGTAAGCATTGGCATCGGTACTGGTTGCAACGCCGGTAGTGTACCCTGTTCCTCCATTCGTTATGGCGAGGGCGTTGATAGTGCCTGCGTTTGTGTAGGTCGCGGTTACCGTCACTTGTGCATTGTTTCCACTTCCAGCTTGTCCTACTGTCAAGACATCGTTGACGTGGTAATAACCGAAGTCGTGGCGAACTGTCACACCGGTGATAACGCCTCCCGTAGCAGTTATGTTCAGGGTGTCTCCCCCTCCCGTGCCTCCTTGAGGAGAGCATTCAGTGAGCGCGACGCCTGTGGCTGCGCCTCCCGCCCCTATGCTGGTAACGTGGACATATCCGCCGGAACCTCCGGATACTGCCAATTGATCGCCAACAGCGTATCCCGTTCCCTGAGTCACCGGTGTCGTGTTGATCGTGCTTATCGCGCCATTTGCAAGGAGCGCTGTAATGCCGACGGTGCATCCGGTCCCGCTTCCGGACTGAAAGAGCGAAATAGTCTTCCCAAATGTTCCATTCCCGAAATTCTGCCCGCTGTCAATCACCGCTGAAACCTGATCGCTTGCAATCATATTGTTTCCGGTGGCAATGTGCGTCCCGGTTGCGTCAGCGTATCCGCCAAGATTGGTGTTTCCCTGTTCCTTCAGATGCCACACGCCCAGGAACCCGTTCGCACTTGAAAACACGTTGGCGCCGTTGGAGCTGTCGGATGCCGTTGCATTTCCCCAGTACATCATGAAGTATTGTGTGCTGTCGCTCCCATTCACATCAACCTTCACCCAGATTTCCGCGATCTGGTTCGTACTGTTCCAGCGTTCTATCTGGTAAGGAATGTGCGTGCCGTCGGCCTTTGAGAATCGGATGTCTTGCCCGCCGGACAGGGCCTGGGTAAACGAAAACGTGGGGGTTGTAGCTGTCAAGCGAACGAGCACGGGGAAACCTGCCTGTGCGGTGGTGATGTTCGCTCCGCTTCCCTTGGTGTTCAATATGACATTCGTGTTGTATTTCCAATTTGCATAGTTATCCGGCGTTTGGGCGGAGACGATGCTGATATATCCGCCTGCCGCCAAAAACAACACAACGGCACCTGTAACGCACATGTCAATTTTCGACCGCTTTTTCATCATAATCCCTTCCACAGGTTCAATAATCTCCTAAATCCGTGAGAAAAACTTTGGCATTTTGATGATTTTTCGTGTAGATTAAGGGTGAATGGTGCTTGACTAAATGGCAGTTCACATTATTCACCCGGAAGGTGTCATGCCAAAGCCGAGAAAGTTGATAATCACGGAGACGGACGAGTTTCTGACCAGCCATGGTGGAATGGCAATGATCGGGATGCTTGCGGAGCGATCCGGTTTGCGCGAGCGTGTTTCGCAGGTTACTCCGGACAAGAAGAGCGGGAGTATAAGCACCGCGGACGCGCTGCTGACCATGACGGGGCTTTTGTGTCTTGCCAAACCAGACTTTGACGGGGTCGAGCAGTTTCGTGAAGACGACTATTTTCAGGAGATGCTTGGATTGAAAGCGGTTCCTTCCGAGGCTACACTGCGGCAGCGAATGGACGAAACGGGCCTGACCGTTCAAAACGCAGTCCTTTCCGCTTCGGCGTCCCTGTTGAAAAAAGCAGCGCCACGGCTCACCGCCTGCTTTGGACCGTATATTCCGATTGACGCTGACGTATCTCCTTTTGACAACAGTGGTTCTCATAAGGAAGGCGTAAGCTGCACGTACAAGTTGTTCGAGGGATATTCTCCGATGCTTGCCTACATAGGCGTGGAAGGCTACCTGCTGAACGCGGAGTTGCGCGAAGGGAAACAACATTGCCAGGAAGGAACTCCGGAGTTTCTGCGCAAGACCATAGCCCTTGCTCGAAAAATAACGGATCGTTCGCTCCTTGTGCGTCTTGATGCCGGACATGACGATATTGAAAACATGCGAGTCTGCCGCAAGGAAAAGGTCGATTACATAATCAAACGGAACATACGCAGGGAATCTATTGACGAATGGCTCGTGGATGCTCAAGCGCTCGGTGACTGGCGTCATCCTCGTGAAGGCAAGACCGTGTACGTTGGTGAGACAATACGGGAAAGAAACGGCGAAAACATGCGCGTTGTGTTCGAGGTGATCGAACGGACAATCGACCGCGACGGAAACGCCTTGCTGCTGCCGGATGTAGAGGTTCACACGTGGTGGACGAGCCTGAGCAGACGCAACGCCGGCCCGGACGACGTTATTGCAGCGTACCGGGATCATGGCACCAGCGAGCAGTTTCACTCGGAGCTGAAGAGTGATATGGCGCTGGAGCGGCTTCCCAGCGGGAAGTTCACGACCAACGCATTGGTGTTGACGTTGGCGGTTCTTGCGTTCAACATGCTGCGGCTCTGCGGCCAAGTTGGAATCGACAAGGGGTACGTGCCGCGTAAGAAAGTTGCACGCCGGAGATTGCGGAAGGTCATTCAGGATCTTATGTACATAGCAGCACGCGTGATAACGCATGCCCGCCGGTTGATGCTTGCCCTGTCGCGGCGGAATCAACTCCGCATAGCGTGGACGCAAACGTATCTGGCGTTCGCCACGGATGGCTGACCTAAGGAGAGCAATAAACGGAAATAGACCCGTAACCAAACAAACGTCGCCACCGACACGTTGAGTGTATTTGTCAACCATGGGGTCAGAAGCGCAAATCATAGTGGAATCACCCCGGCAACAACTTATCAAGAAGCCTTAGCAACCATATTCGTTCTTGTCAACGCCGTCAATTTGTTTTTAATAACCTTATCTCACGGAATCAGGTAATTATGAATCTCCCTTTCGACAATTCATAACTTCTGCCGAATAGCGAGCAAATATAATAGTAAGTTGTAACCTTATGCACCACTTACGCATCCCTATTATATCATCAAAAACACCCGCAATCAATACTTAATCGCATAAACATCAGACCCCGAACATACGCAGTTGCAGCGCAAAACGCACGAGTATGATCATTTGAAACATCACGTTTCAACCAGGATATGTTATTTTAGCGAGCATCCTATCGTCGCCGCGCATCCGGCGACAGCTTTACGAGCCGTCATGTTCAAATAGAAAGCAGCCTTATCCATGAAACTTCTCTTCGACCTCTTCCCCATTATCCTGTTTTTCGCCGCGTTCAAATTGAAGGGCATATTCGTGGCAACCGCCGTCGCCATCACTGCGAGCGCCTTGCAGATCGGGTGGATGCTTGTGAAACGCAAAAAGGTTGAGCCCATGATGTGGGCAAGCCTGGGCATCATCGCGGTTTTCGGCGGCGCCACACTGCTCCTGCACAACGAGACCTACATCAAATGGAAACCGACCATTCTGTACTGGCTCATGGGCTGTGTTCTGGTTTCGGGCCAGGTTTTTTTCGGAAAGAACGGGATGAAGGGACTTCTCGGAAAGCAAATGGTCCTGCCGGACAAAACGTGGAACGTGATCAATGTGAGCTGGGGAATTTTCTTTGCGGTCCTCGGATGCGTCAATCTGGCGGTTGCCTACCTGTTCTCGACGGACACGTGGGTGAATTTCAAGCTGTTCGGGATCATGGGGTTTATTGTGGTATTTGCGGTTGCGCAGAGCTGGATTATCGAGAAGAAGATGAACAGGGAGAAGACTGGGGTGAACGGACATGGTTAGAAGATCACCGGCATTTTAGCTCACGGCATATTTTGATAAGAAAGGGCCTTTCCATATCGGAAAGGCCCTCATTTCTTCACGGCATGTGTAATTGGTCCGCTGCTTTTTCTTTGCCTTGGCCTTGGGTGCGGCCTTTTCGATTGCAGCGGTCAGCTCCGCCTGATTGCCTTGATGCCCGCAAACCCCCTTCGCCGCATCACGGGCGGTCAAGCGACACCGCCCCGCGCGTCCCGTTCCGCCGTTTACGGATTCCAGGTCACCTTCGTGCTGTCGGTCTCCGGCGGGACCATGATCGGGTCATAGTACGATATCGTGACCGTGTCGGTTCCCGCGACCGAAATCGTCATCGCGGTGGGGTCCGAGGTTCCGGATGTGAATCCGACGGTCCCGTCGAAAATATAAGACGTGTCGGCGTTCACTGCCAGAGGCACGGAAATGCCGGTGGGGTCCTTTTTGCTCTTCACATTGACGGTCACCGAGTTGGCCACGATGTGGTCGTCTACCATGGAAATCTTCATTTTGCTCGTCGTGCCGTGGTACCCGGCGCCGGAGTCGGGCGTTATGGATACGTTATTACACTTCCACAGGAGCGCGGTGCCTTGCAGCGCGGAACTTACTATCGGATAGTGAAGCGCCGGGCTCTGATAAACGGTCGTTAAGGTATCGATGGGCGGCCGCACCGCAATAACCTTGCCCGGAGTTGACGTTGTCAACGAAGGAAAGACCAATCCCGAATACGAGCCGGGCGATCCGGGAATGGCGCGCAAAACCACATCAATGCCCACCGTGTCCTTATGGGAAGACAGGTGAATGGTAATCGTGCTGTCGGTAATGTTGCGGTCATCGGCGTTGATGTTGATGGGGAGCACCAATCCAACGTAAATCGATACGCTGGGCCTTACGTCCGGTAGCAGGGCGTTCCAGACCGCTTGGGCGGAAGCCGCCACCCCCCCGGCCTTCATGTAGGAAACCGTGACCGTGTCGCCGTCCTTCACGCGAACCGTGTCGCCAAGCGTCGTGACCTTGCTCACGGTGAAACTAACGTTGCCGGAATAGCTCCCGGGATTGGTCGTATCTTTGGGCAGCGACAGGGCGATGGGCGTCGGGTGGGATGTTGAGGCGACGGTGGCGGAAACCGTTGCGCTGGAAACGGTGAGATCCCAGACCGTGACGGACATCGGGTAATCGATGCTCTGGTAAGAGTCCAGGTCTGTGACAATCGAAATCGCCCACTGTAGCGTAATGGGAAAGTCGCCCACATACGAATCCAAAGGTTGCTTTTGGGTGGAATATCCCGAATGGGAAACTATGAGAGTATCCACGGCAGCCGCTTCCTTGGCAAGGCCTTTTTGTGTGGATTGTTTACCCAAATAGGTGCCGAAACCCTCCCCAGCGGATGTACCAACAAAAGGCATCTTCATGAGACGCGACACGGTATTTCCTATCGTTACCCGGCAAAAATACATTTGCGACGAAAAACCGGAGGGGAATGGAAGGGTTTTGTACGTTCCGGCAGCCATCGCCCTGTCAAGCGCCACGCGAACGCATCTCCCTTTGCAATCAAACGTTTCTATCAAAACACGGTCGTTATTGTTTGCGACGGTAAAAGTAAGAAGATTGCCTGAAAAAAACGGCATAACATACGTGGGCGACGTTTTTTTCGCGCCTGCAGCGGCCACCGAAAAAGCAAAGTGACCGGCGGTGTCCGTTACGGTCCTAAGCCCCAGGTTCTTCAATTTCACGCCGGCGCCAGACACTTTCTTTCCGTTTGCGTCCGTGATTGTGCCGGTGATGCTGACTGTCTGGCCCATCACAAATGAGAATATGCCCAAGTGGAAAACCGCCAGCAACAGTAATTTTGTTGGATTCATGGATTCCCCCCCTCTTAGAGAAATTGAATATGAATGGATTTGTCTCTTGTTTGCCTGTTTGACAGTGTGAAAAAAATCGTTATTGCACATTCTCCATGCAACAAAAACAGCTTGAGCCTGTCCAAAAAAGCTGAAAGTTGAAAGGGAAACGTTCTTTCCCCTTTCAACTTTCAACTCTCAACATTAAACTGCATGTTTCTTTTTTAGTAAAACGTAATCATCCCCTGCTGCCTGATGTCGAGGGACGATGATCCCACAAGGACATCTACCGCCCCCGGCTCTATCACCCACTCCGACTGCGTGGTGTCGTAGTACTCGAAGTCGCGCTCCACAAGATTGAAGGTGACGGTCTTGGTCTCTCCGACGTTAAGAGGAACGCGCCTGAACCCGCGCAGGTCTTTGTACCGCCGCTGCTGTGCACTCTGCTCATCGTGAAGGTACAGCTGCACCACCTCGTCGCCGATCACGCTGCCGGTGTTCTTGACGTCCACCGAAACGGCAAACGTATCTCCCGGATAGCCGCCGGACGGCGAAATCGAAAGATTGTTGTACGCAAACGTGGTGTAACTGAGGCCGTAGCCGAAGCAGAATAGCGGCTTCAGATGGTGGTAGTCGTAGTACGGATATCCACGTCCCTCCCACACAGGCTCGTAGGGATCGCCGGTATCGCCCCACGGAGTGTTCACGCCGAACCTCGGGAGCTGGGTCGAGTCCAGCGGGAAGGTTAGCGTGGTTTTCCCGCCCGGATTGTAGTCACCGAACAGAACCTCGGCCAGGGCCATGGCGTGATCTTCACCGGGATAAGACGACATGATAATCGCCGGGACTTTGTTCCAGTTACCCGTGTCTGCGGTGCTGCCTCCGGTATACCACACAATGGTATGACCGGGGTTTGCCGCGAGCACTTTTCCGGCCAGCTGGTCCTGCGTGTCCGGAAGCGACACTTCGTTGCGGTCAAATCCCTCGCCCTCATCGTTGGGCCCGATGCACACGATCGCATAGTCGCAATTATTGTAATCGCTATTGACCGTGATGTTCGGGCCGCCGATCTGTTTTACCGCCGCCGGCGGCGTAGTATAGTGCTTGCTGGGACAATTCTGGGCGCTGCCCACCGGACCGCACCGGATCTGATTGGCCCAGGGCCCCACCATGGCAATGGTCATCGGGATGCTTCTGTCAAGCGGAAGCAGGTTGTTGTCGTTCTTGAGAAGGATATAACACTCGCGCGAGACGCGGCGGGCGTAGTCGTACATGTTGGGGCTGTTGATGGAATCCTTGTACATCGTTCTTGTGTATCCGGGATTAAAACAACCTGTTTTGTACCGTGCCCACAGCGAGCGGCGCGCCTTGTCGTCAAAGAACGCCTGTGTTATGGTGCCGGGTACCAGTCCCTCCAGGCCGCCGCCCCACGTACCCGGGGTGGGCAGGTCAAGTCCTGCCAATGCCAATATGGAAGCATTGCCGGTCCCGCCGTTGTCCCAGTCGGTGAGGACGAATCCCTTCAGGCCCCAGAAGTTCTTGAGGATGTCGGTCAGGGTGTGATGGTTCTGCGCGTTATGGAAGCCGTCCACCGAGTTGTAGGCGGTCATGATTGCGGCGCAGCCGGCATCATGCGCGGCCATGCCGAAGTGATATGTGTAAAGCTCGCGAAGCCCCCGCTCCGAAACCCACACGGGGTAGAACCCCCGCGCGCGCTCCACATTGTTGCAGCAGTAGTGCTTGAGCGTCGGAATGGTGCTCCACATAACGCCCTTGACGGCTGCGGTAGCGTCCTTGCCGTTCACAAAGGGGTCTTCACCGTAGGATTCGGTGGTTCGTCCCGCGCGGCTGTCGCGACAGAGATTGCAGGAAGGCCCGAGCTGAACGTTGTAGTCGAAGCCGCGGAAACACATTCCCATGAAATATCCACCCTCTTGGATGATGGCCGTGTCCCACGTGGCGGCCATCGCGAGGCCCGTGGGAAAGGACCAGGTGCCGCCAAGGCCGTACGGGCCGTCGCGCCAGTTAAGGCCCACAACGCCCGCCGCGCTCCCGCCGTTGATGATGGTCTGCTTGTCGCCGTTGGACATCGATGCAATCTTGTTTTCGATGAACGTGGCGGTGTCGCTCTGCGAACAGGCAATTGAGATTTTTGCCTTATAGGTGCCCGTGGGCTGGCTGTTGAACTGGCAGGCGAAATGAATGCCTTTTTCGCCCTGCCACGTGAGCGGGCCGATGTCGCCCTTCGTCATGGTGAGCGGCACGACCGTTCCGGTGCCGTCCTGTATGAGCGATAAGGAAACGTTGAACCGGTCGTACGCCCACCCGATGATGCGGTAGGACACCTTTCCTCTGTACTTGTAGACGCCGCCGGAATTATCGACGAGCTTGAGGAACACCGGCGTCACCTGCACCGTGTCTATCTGGGTGAGCGGTTGGCCGGAAACGATTACCGCGCATGCACAAAGCATCGCTGCTATGAATCTGAATTTCATATCCTCCCCCTCATGTTGGACGAAATTTGACGTTTGACAGTTGACAGAAAGACATTGTCATATACCCCTCTTGTCAACCGTCAACGTTCAATCTGCTAATATAACGTGATCTTCCCCGTCTGCCGTATGTCGTGCGATGACGCGCCCACGAGCACGTCGAAGGTGCCCGGATCCACCACCCAGGCGGTCTGCGTGGAATCGTAGTATTCCATGTCGCGCTCCGTGATCCCGAAGTTCACGGTCTGTGTCTGGCCCGCGGTAAGCGGAACCCTGGCAAAGCCGCGCAAATCCTTGTATCGCCTCAGCTGGGCGCTCTGTTCGTCATGCAGGTACACCTGCACCACCTCGTCGCCGTCGCGCGTTCCCGTGTTCTTCACGTCCACGCTTACGTGGAACGTGTCGCCCGGATAACCGCCGGACGGAGTTATTGAGAGGTTACTATACGCGAACGTCGTGTAACTAAGGCCGTAGCCGAAGTAGAACAGCGGCGTCAATTGATGATAGTCGTAGTACGGATATCCTCTGCCTTCCCATGCATCCTCGTAAATGTCCTTTGTCGCGCCCGAGGTGTTCCATGGAAGGCCGATGCCCCACACCGGAAGCTGAGTAGAGTCGTGCGGGAACGTTATGGTTAACCTGCCGGCAGGATTGTAATCGCCGAACAGGGCCTCAGCCATTGCAAGCGTGTGATCTTCGCCTGCAAAAAGCGTCATTACAATTGCAGGCGCGGTCGACCACGCGCCTGTGTCTGCATCTGTGCCGCCTTCATAAAATACGATGGTTTTCCCGGGCTTTGCGGCCATCACCTTGGATACCCATTGGTTTTCAGAATCCGCCAAGCCGACACTGACCTTGTCGAATCCCTCACCCGCGTCGTAGGGCCCTATGCAGACCACGGCATAATCGCAGTTTGTGTAATCGCTGGTAACGGTCACGTTTGTGCCGCCGATCTTCTTAATCGCCGCGGCATCGGAAGTATGGTGGATCGGGTTTACCTGGGCGCTGCCGGCAACAAACCATTGCATATCGTTCGCATAGGTACCCACCACAGCGACGGTGACCGGCTCTGATCTGTCAATCGGCAGCAGATTGCCGTCGTTCTTTGCAAGAATCACGGCCTCACGAGTTGCGCGGCGCATGAAATTATAGTGTGTCGAATCATTAATGGAGTCATGGTATGTCGACGCGATCGTATACCCCGGCTCAAAACAGTGCGTCCTGTACCGGGCCCATATCCAGCGCCGCGCCTTGTCGTCGAACAGACCCTGCGAAATAGCATTCCCAATCAAAGGCACCAGAGCGCCGCCCCATGTTCCGGGAGTGGGCAGGTCGAGCCCGGCCGCTGCCGACACAGGGAAATTGCCGCTGCCGTTGTCCCAATCCGTAAGGATGAATCCCTTAAGGCCCCATGAGTCCTTGAGAATATCGGTCAAATCGTGCTTGTTTTGCGCGTTCGGTAGGCCATTGACATTATTATATGCCGTCATGATGCCCGTGGCCTCGCCCTCAAGCGCAGCCATGCCGAACTGATAGGTATACCGCTCGCGCAAGCTCCGCTCGGAGCAGTACACGGGGTAATTGCCGCGCGCGCGTTCCTCATTGTTGCAGCAAAAGTGCTTGACTGTCACCATAAGGCCGCTTTTGCTGCATCCCCTGCAGTCTGCCGCAGCCATCTTGCCCTGGAGAAACGGGTCTTCGCCGTAGCTTTCAAACGTCCGGCCGCCCCGTCCGTCGCGCACAAGGTTCACGGTCGTACCGAGCATGATGTTGTAGCCCAATCCCCGAAAGTCCTGGCCTTTGTAGTAACCAGCCACCTCGGCGATGGAAGTGTCGAATGTAGACGCCATGGCCTCGCCGCAGGGATAAGCGAAGCCGCCGCGGCAGCCGTATGCACCGTCCGACCAAGCTACAGCGGGAACGCTTCCGGCACTCCCGCCATTGATGATAGTTTGCTTGTCATTGTTGGAAAGAGTATTTACCAAGTTTTCAACGAATTTGGCAGAGTCGCTCTGGGTGGCATTGACGGTCACCTGTGCCTTGTATGTTCCGGTAGGCGGGCCGTTGAACTGGCAGGTGAAAAAGATTCCCTTTAGTCCCCATCTTGTGAACGAGCCGAAGCCGTCGCCTTTGACCGACGTGAGCGGCACCACCGTGCCTGAGCCATCCTGGATAATTGAGAGCGACGCGTTGAACTGGTCGTTACTCCAGCCGACGAGCTGGTAGCTCACCTTGCCAACGAATTTATAGATATTGTTCGAATTGTCAACGAGCTTCAGGAACACTGGCGTCACGAGCACCGTGTCTATGTCTGAGGCCGGCTGCGCATAGAGCAAGGCGGCGGCCGCAACAGTGATAACCGCGATTTTCTTTATCATGGTTTCCCCCTACCTGTACAGCGCGAGTTTGAGGTTCTGCACGTACGAGCCGAAGGAGAGAGTTGCCAGATAGATGCCCGTGGCCGTCCGGGACAGATCGCATTGCAGAGAACCCTGGTTCCTGGTGAGGACCAGGTTCTTAACCAGGACCCCGGAAATCGAGTACACGGAAATGCGGCCCTGCTCCGACGTTGCCGGAACGCTCCATTCAAGCGTTACGATTCCCTTGTTTGAAACGCGGCCGGCCGCGCGGAAAAACGAAGTTTGCGCGGGCGCGACCTGTTTGCCCTTCACGTAGGTGAGGGTTGTGGGAAATGTAAATGACGCGCTCAGTTTTTCCACTACCTGCGCAAAAAGCAGACCCGATGCGAACAACAGGACAAGTCCCGCCTTTGCAAATCTATTGATAACCATTGTCCCCCTCCTTTGTTGGGTTGAATTGATTGCAACGTTGTCGGGTGGGATTCCAGCGGATGAAGAGCAGTCACGCGCGAAGCGCGCAATTCTCCTGTTAACCATGCTCCCCCCTTTTTGAGTCGGGTTAACCGATTAAGAACCGGAACTGACCCTGGCGTGAGAAAATCAATTTTCGGCTGATTTATCAGGCCAAAATTGATTGTACGCGCCGCAAGCGATCCCGGAACCTAAATATAGGTATAATATATTTAAGATCACGGGGAAAATCCTGAAAAAAAAATCTATTTGTTCAAGGGTGAGGCGGGAGGCAAAACAGAGTCGGCGCTTCCGCCCCGAACCCCGACCAAGGGGTAGCCGCAGCAACCACGCCTTGGAACCCCGCGCCGCGTGCCAGCAGCGCCTCCTGGTCCCTCGGCCGGGGCCGCCCAGTTCTTTGGGTTTATAACGAAATCGACGTCAATACCGGTGGCCGCTCTGCAGTTCGTCAAGCATGCTGCCGCATTGGGAGGCGGATGCGGAATCGGCAACACATGCCTTGAGCACCTCCTCGGCCTTGGGCCAGTTTCCCTCGTTGGAATAGGATATCGACCAGTTTACATACGCCGCTTCAAGGTTCTTGGCGATCATGGCTGCATGGGTGCCCCGGACATCGACCGCCTTCTGTTTCTTGATGATACGGATTACCTCGGGCCAATCTTTCTTGTCCCAGAACGACTTGAGCTCCGTTCCGTACATGGCCAGCACGTTGTCGTGAAACCATTCCTGGTTTCTCGCGTAGGGCAAAAAAACGGTCGTCAGGCTTTCGGCGTCTGCGAAATCGTTCATGTTTTCCGCATAAAATCTGATGTAATTGTCAATGTTTATAAGCAGGCCCTTATACATTTCGGAAGTGTCCGCTCCGCCCCCGGAATTTTTCATATCATCCAGCGCAGACTTGGATTCGGCGACAAACTCATCGTACTGGTGCTCCGTGTAGAGCATCGTCGCGTGATTGTATTCCAGAATGGAGGCGTTCCTGGCCACGCCGGGGCTCGCCGAAATACGCTGCCTTTCCGCGAGGACCGCCGGCATGATTTTTTCAAACATTTTTCGCGCGGTTTTAAGGTCGCCGGTTTTCTGCAAATACTGGAATTCAAGGCCGTAGATCGCAAACCGTTCTTTCTGCGCAGCGGAATCGTCGTCGAGCACATACCCGATCATCTCCTTCAACCGGTGGATGTCTTCTGTTTTCATCACCGAAGGGGCTGTGTGCTGGTTGGTCATGTTGTAACAGACGAGCCGGTACGGTTCCATGATCCTGCGCTTCTTGTAATCCTCATAGGTGGATTGCGCGAGGCTCCGGGACACGAACCAGGCCGTGGCTCTTGATTTATAGTAGTTCTCGTCATGAACCCAGTCAAACCCTGTTTTCGAAGTCGTTTCGATTTCGATGATTTTGCCGTCGGGCGCCGTCATCCGCACAAACACGTGGGACGGCAGCACGACTCCCTCGACCGGCATGTCGAAATACCGGGCCAGCACGACGAACAGGAGAGCGGAACTGATGCAATTGTATTTTCCCGTTTCCAACAGGGTCGATAGCCTGCTCTGGTACCAATCGTACCCCGCCATGTCGTTCGCGGGGTCCGTTTTCAGGAATTCTTTTCGCATCGACTCGAACAGCAAATGTCCCTTCTGCCAAAAATCGGGTTGGGCGGCAATGGCCGGCCGGACCCTGGCCACAAACTCCCGGACCCGTGAGACATACCTGTTGAAGGACACCGTGTCGCGCACATTCCCCGATGCGAGAAGCGCAAGGGCCAGGAGCTCATCCGGATTTCCGGATTTCGCCTGGGAAACGTTCTTGAGGGTCCGGATCTCAACGGGTTTCAGATTGAACCAGAACGGAAACGGCGCATTGCCGAATTGGGAACGGTCGTACGACAAATCCACAGTCGAATCGTCGTTCCCGTTTGTCGTTTTCATTATAAACGCGCACCCGGCCGCGAGCAGTACGCACACCATTATGGCAACTATGCTGGTTCGCTTCATCGCACCATTCTCCTCAAAAGGTCCATGCAAAGACGCGGCATGTCGGTTGTGCCGGAACCATGAAAAGGTTTGCGGCTTTTTCAAAGACAACCGGCCGGAGTATGGGAATATACCACTTTGTCTGCCATGTTTCCAGACGACGCCACTAAAAACCCCTCATGCAAAACCGCGGCGAAAACGATGCCCTGCGGCACCGTGCCGTCAAAAGAAAAGGCATCCTTGCGGATGCCTTTCCGACCGGCCGATGCCGATGTGCATTATCGCATCAGGGCAAGCCGCTTCAGGTATTGCCCACCATCCACGGCGAGGCGCACAAAGTAAATGCCGTTGGCCGTTGACCCGCCGCTTCCCACAGTCCCGTTCATCTGGATCGGGTGCCACCCGGCCTCGATCCTGGATCCCGGTATCCGTTTCACGATCTTTCCGCTTGCGTCAAGAACATCCGCGGAAACGAACGAAGCGCTGCTGATGAAATACCGTATGGTCTTCCCGGCAACCGTTATGGACACGATCGGCCGCACCGCCTGCGCCGTACGGGCGCCGGGCATCAGGACCGCCACGGTACCGGGCGGCGGGACCGGGATCGTGGTGAACGAGGCTGTGCCTTGGCCAATGCCGGGCGAAGTGGCGGTGACCGTGACGACGCCCGGCGTGAACGTCGAGCGCACGGCCACCTTGCACATGCCGCCTTCCGCGGTGAGCTCAGGGTCACCCGGCGAATGCGCGAACTGGCCGCCCGGCGAGGTGTTGTTGTCCGCGCCGCCGCGGTAGTTGCCGGGCCCATTCACGCTGAACGTGACGTTGGGAGTGGACGTGGGGCACCAGTTGCCCTGCGCGTCGACGATGGTGGCAAGAATGAATGCCGCGTCGGAACCGTTCGCGTAGATCTTGAAGGTATCGCCGTCGCAGGGCTTTACAATCGGAGTGGCGACGGTGAGCTGGACATGGTCGGGATTCCCCGCAGTCACCTTCTGGTCGGAGCAGACCACGTTTCCGTTTGCGTCAAGCCCTTCGGCGGTGAGCGTTCCGGCGGCCCACGCGACGTTCCACTGGCACTGGTGAGGCATGAGCGCGGTGCCGTTGCCCGTGTCCGGGTAGGGTAGTTGATCGGTGCCCTGCTTGGTCCCGTTGACGAGCAGCCGGACCGACGGACAGTTGCTGAACGCGTTCACGGTTACATTGCCTGCACGGTTCCAATGGTACGCGAGATTGACAACCGGTTTCAGCTGATAGTAGGTCAAGCAGGCCTGATAGATCTTGTACAGCATCTTGGGAATGCGGTTCCAGTCCATCATGGAAGTCCCGAACGACCTGCCGATCCCGTTTTCTCCCGGAGTCTCCGCCATGTACCACTGGACGAGGCCGAAGCACTTGGCGTTCTTGCTGTTTTTCCAGTTCTGCATGTAAACATTTGAAAAGTTGAGCTCGTTGTCATAGTCGAACCTGAACGCGGTTGCGTTTCCGGCCCATGACTCGGCGCCCCACGACGGTATGGCGGGATATTGCTGGTGGAACGGCACTTCGCAGCCGGTGGCCGAGCAGGAAATGGTGCTCACGATGCCGGCAGTGAATTGCGGTATGTCGGGCCAATACCCGCGGTCGGACATTGCGCGTGTGTGAACAGGGTCCCACACGCTGTCGATATTGATCCGTATGTCTGTCTCAAGAGGAAAGTTAATGGGGCCGTTGCTCACTTCCCATCCGAGGATCGAAGGATTGTTCCTGTCGCGGACTATCATGTCCCTGTGGAACGCCTTTTTAATCTCGTATTGATAGGCCGTGGGATTTTGCAGGGTGCCCTCGATGTCGCCGCTGGGCTGCATAATCATGATGCCGAACTGGTCGCACGCCTCGGTGAGTTCGCCGCTGGCCGTGGCATGTCCCGGCCTCCAAAGGCTGCCGCCGCAGTCGGCCATTATCTTCGCGTCGCGCCATTGCTGCTCCTCGGTCTGCGCGCAGCCGAGTGCAGGATAATCGTACCGCGAGGCGCCGCCCCATACGTAATGCGGGTGCCCGTTGATAACAGGGAAATCGCTGGTCCAGGTGATCACGCGTATTCCCAGGGGACTCTGGAATACGTCGACTGTGGTCCCGCCGACCTGCACGATATGGTACACCTTATACATATACGGTTTGCCGTAGAGGCTGTTGTTCGGATACCACAAATGAGGGTTCGCGATGTCGGCGGTATCGCTGAATACAACGCTGGTACCGGTATTTATCGTCTGTGTCTTGTCCTGGCTGAATACCACCACATTGTCCTGGTCGACGACCTTTGTCGTGAGCGTGACGGCCTGCGCCGCGCCGCTTTCGTTCTGCACGTGAGTGAGGATCTCGACCGTGGCGTCGGCGTCGGTGGCGGTCAATGCCGCCACGTAGGTTCCCCAGCTGTTGACAACCGAGTACACGTTGGCAGGCACATACACTTTGTTGCACACGTACATATACACGGGCCTGTACAAGCCCACGCACTCCATGCCGTACTTGAAGGCTTCCGCAAACCCCGGGTCTTTGTAAAACCCGGCAGCGCTGCTTACCCTCACCGCAAGAACATTGGTGTTGGCCGCGCCGAATTGGACATAAGGCGTGATGTCCACGATAAAGGGAACAAAGGTGCCGACATGCGTGGCGCCCGGGTTGGCCGTGTCGTTTCCCGGAAGAAAGGTGCCGTTTATGTAGACCGCGGCGCCGATGCCCGCGCCCCTGAATTCAACAAATATTTTCCTGCCCGAATAGGAGTTGTCGAGCGTGAAATGATTTCTGTACCATGCTATCCCGTCGTAGCCGTTACCCGGGCCGCCGGCGGCCATGTTCAGAAACGAAAGCGTGTCCCCCCAGGTGTGCGGAATGCCCGTCGTATTCCACCCTGCATCGTTGAACGAAGGGGCCTGAGCGCCGACCGGATCAAGTCTGGCAAACTTCCAGGGCGTTGAGCCGAGGTTGATCTTGAGCCTGATGGTGGGATCCGGAACATACGTTTCCCCGTAAGCGGCGACCACCGAGGCCAGCGCGACAAACAATGCCGTAGCCAAGAGTTTTTTGTGAATCATGAATCCTCCCTTTTCTACTGATTACTCGATTAATCCCCCTCCCGAATTGCGTTTCACGTTTCCGCGCAACCGGGCCGATTTCGTTTTGCGATTTGCGTTTCAAGCGACGATTACGAGGCAGCGGGATTCGAGAGGAAAATTCCTGGATATCGTGATGAACGGCGATTGGGAAACCAATCGCTGAAAGATCCCCCCCTTGCCCAACTATAAATATATTGAAAAAAAGGGGGAAATGCGTGGAATTGTTTGGAGCTGCATTGGCCCTGAGAAGGAGGAAGACATTTGCAGACAAAACAGAACAGCCCGTACCTGCTCCAGTTCATCTCTGATTTCGTGGATTTCGTGCAATTAGTTTCGTACAGGAGACGCCAGCATGGTTCACAAACACAATTCTTGTCATCCAGTCTTTCCAATCTTGACAAAAAGTCTTCTAAACGGTATATTCTCATGCGAAGCTTATCCCGGCGAACATCAGCCGGAAAGATGGTTTGTGCTCCTACCCGGAAATAGCTCACGCACTTGTTGGTGCGGCAACACGTCACTTCCCAGGAAAGGGGATACGCATGGCGCGGACTGGATTGAAAACGGCTTTTGCAGTGTGGTGTGCAGCGGCCTTGCTGGCCGGATGCGGCGACAAGGGCGCGGGGCCGGGAAGTTCCGCGGGCCCCGACGGCACCAGGTTTACCATGGAGACCATTACCTATCAGGTGCAGGGAAGTACCATAGTGGAATCGGTCCAGATGGTAATGCCCGGAGGAACCTACTGCGACCTTGACACTTTGGTGCGCACGAGCGATACCACGATGACCGAAAATGATACCACTGCATTTGACCTGACGGGCGATACGCTGCGGCTGCTGCAAGTGCCGGAGATCATGTCGGTTTCGGGCGCCGTCATCCAGCCGTACACGCAGATGTTAAGAAAAGGCAACGGCACGGGCCTCACCGGCGTCTGGACCGATCCCACGGCCGGGTACACCGTTTTGTCCGGGACCCCGACGTCCGATGAAATAGCGGAGGAAAACGCCAACAACGCGTCCTTTTCGGACCTCTATGGGTTGACGGTGGAATATGATATCACTTCATCGCAGATATCCATTTATCTATCCGGACAACTCGATCTTGCATCGATCTTCATCAGCAACTGGGACTATGGTTTGGACCCCACGTTTTACCCGGCAGACAGCGCCATGTATAACATTACCCTGCAGAAAGTGTCCCCAAAAAAACTCATTCTTACCGGAAGCACATCCGGTGAATCCGTGACGATCAACTGGAACGTCTTGTCGGGCACGTTTCTGGACATCAAGTATACCGAGGTTTTCACAAGCAGTAACCCTGCGCACACCTCCTACACTTATTATTCGAACCCGCAGACCTGTCCCGACGATGAGTACCCTCTATGGTGGGACAATTCGTTCCTTCCCGACAACGAGAAGGTCTTCCTTGTAAAAGCCATTGCCAAGAAATCCGCGCGAGCGAAAGAGCCGGGCTTGCTCTTACGGAAAATCATGCCGTTTCATGTGAAGTAAGCACGGGGAACGGTTCCGCTGCTCCTAAAGCCGCACCATGAGGCGCGGCTTTTTTTCACAGATCCGGCGGAGGATCCTTTGACAAACAGGGTCAACGTTAGACGGCCGCCGCTGCGTGGCAGCGGCAGCCGTCCTTTTACCCAACGCTTAATTGGGCATGTTCTCCGCGTACCGGCCCAGATCCGCGACAACCATGTGGGTGCTCTGGTCCGCGGTATTGTACCAGAAGCATAGCTTTCCCTCGTCGCGCGTGAAGCACTGCTCGAACTCATTTGTCGCGGTGCACGGGAAAATCTTGTCGTGCATCGCCGCCGCCTGCCCCAAAAGTTTCGTCTCGAGTTCGGTCATGATTTCTCCTTGTGCGTACGTTCAAGTCGACAAGTCCTTTTTCCTCCGTCCTCCTTCTCCCTCTCCCCTTGCAGAGGGCGTGGTGGGGAAGAAGTGGTTCCGGAAAAAAGGTTATTGCATCTGTTTCCTCAAGAACGTCGGCACGTCCATATCGTCCTCGTAGTGTTCGATAATGTTGCCTTTTGAGACAACGAAATGCGGGTCCTTTTTCGCAGCCTTTTCCTTCTTGAGAAACGCAGGGAACTCGAGCTGCTGCGGTGACGTTCCCGTATGCGCGCCCGCAGCCACCGCGGCCGTCCGCTGTGTCTCCTCGCAGACCGACGAGGCCGGCTGGAAGGTCTCTTCGATCTTCTCTTCCTTGAGCGCCGCTTCCACGAATTGTTTTTCCTCCGTCTTCGGAACAGCGGTCGCCAAAGCAAACGACATCTGTTCCGCCTGGCGTTCCGCGGCGGCCGGCTTTTGTCCCGGCAGCTTTATGGTGAGTTTCGCGGCGTTCGACTCTTCTTTCTTCTTCTCCAGTTTTTCCTCGTTGAACCCGGTGGCGATCACGGTAACGCGGATCTTGCCGTTCATCTCCGGATCGGTGACCGCGCCAAAGATGATGTTGGTTTCCACGTCTTCGCCCACTGCGTCGTAGATCGTCTGCGTCGCGTCGTTGACATCGTATAATGTCATGTCCTCGCCGCCGGTGATGTTGATGAGGATCCCCTTTGCGCCGACGATGGAGACGTCGTCCAACAGCGGGCTGTGAATGGCGTTGTCGGCCGCGGTGGCCGCCTTGTTTTCGCCTTCCGCATACCCCGTGCCCATAAGCGCGTCGCCCATGCCGTTCATAATCGTCCGAACGTCGGCGAAGTCGAGGTTGACAAGCCCGTGGACCGAAATCAGGTCCGAAATGCCCTTGGTGGCCTGGTACAAAACGTCATCGGCTATTTTGAACGCGTCGATGAGCGACGTGGTACGGTCCACGATCGAAAGCAGTTTCTGATTGGGAATCACGATAATGGTATCGACGCTCTTTCGCAGGTCGTCAATGCCTTTTCGCGCGTTGCGGTCGCGCACCTTTCCTTCAAAGAGAAAAGGCCGTGTGACGATGGCGACCGTGAGAACGCCAAGCTCGCGGGCGATCTCCGCCACGATGGGCGCGCCGCCCGTTCCCGTGCCGCCGCCCATGCCCGCCGTGATGAACACCATGTCTGCGCCTTCGAGCATGGCCGCAACTTTTTCGCGGTCTTCTTCCATGGCGATGCGCCCGATTTCCGGGTTCGCACCCGCCCCGAGACCCTTTGTGATCTTGTCGCCGATCTGGACCCGGTTGGCGGCTTTGTTGTTGTCAAGGGCCATTGCGTCGGTATTGATCGAAATGAACTCAACACCGGAAAGGCCGGCCGCCACCATGCGGTTCACGGCGTTTCCGCCGGCGCCGCCGACACCCAGGACCTTCATCTTGGCCTTGGCGCCGAAATTTTCGTCGAGTGTGAAAACCATAAGAACCCCTTTCTGAAGGTTAAGAGTTTATTGTAAAGAATCGTTCATTGTTGTCTCTTCTGTTACCCAACTCACCATCATACCCGCCCTTCGGACACCCCTCTTCCCCTCTCTCACGACCCTTGGAAGTACCCGACGGGGTACAGAGGGGAAGAGGGGTTGGTGGTGACGGGGTGAGTTAAAAAAACTCCTTTACCCACACCTTCATGCGCTCGAATATCTTCTTGAAGCTGTCGTCGCCGGCAAAGCTCTTCTTGCTTTTTTTTGCTCCCCTGCCGTGTCTTACGCCGTAGATGCACAACCCCACGCCTGTTGCATGGATAGGCGATTTCGCGGCTTCGGTGAGACCGCCGAACCCGGTGGGCACGCCGATTTTCACCGGCATCTCAAATACCTTTTCGGCCAGCTCCTGGATTCCTTCCATAAGCGCGCCGCCCCCGGTGAGCACCACGCCGGCGCCGAGCATGTCCGCATATTCGGTGCGCTTTATTTCCCGTAGAGCAAGCGACAGGATTTCCTCAAGCCGCGGCTCGATGATGGACGCCAGCACCGCCTTGGAGACCTCGCGCTGTTCTCTGCCGCCTACGCCCGGAACGCTGATATACTCGTCGGCCTTCACAAGGGGTGAATAGGCGCAGCCGAACTGCTTCTTGATCTCCTCGGCCCGCTCGATGGGCGTCCGTATGCCGATGGCGATGTCGCTGGTCACGTTCTTGCCGCCCAGTCCCACCACCGCGGTGTGCCTGATGCTTTCATCGAAGTAAATCGCGATGTCGGTAGTGCCGCCTCCCATGTCGACCAGCGCGACGCCGAGTTCCTTCTCGTCCTTTTCCAGCACGGCGTAACTCGACGCGAGCGGCTCGAGCACAAGGTCGCGCACCTTGAGTCCTGCCTTCTCAACGCTTTTGTAAATATTCTGGGCGCTCGTCACCGCGCCGGTGATGATGTGCACCTGCGTCTCCAGCCTCACTCCGCACATGCCGATGGGGTCTTTGATGCCCTTCTGGTCGTCGACGATAAACTCCTGAGGGATCACGTGGAGAATTTCGCGGTCCATGGGGATGGAAACGGCCTTGGCCGCGTCGATGGCGCGCACCACGTCAAGTTCGGCGATCTCGTTGTCCTGGCGCGAAATGGCCACGACTCCCTTCGAATTGATCGCCCTGATGTGGTCGCCGGCGATTCCCACGTAGACCGATTCGACGTCGGTGCCGGCCATCAGCTCCGCCTCTTCGACCGCCTTCTGGATCGAATGCACTGTCTTGTCGATGTTGACAACCACGCCTTTGCGCAGTCCGTCGGAAGGGCTCACTCCGACACCCACGATCTTGAGTTCGTTATTGGCATCGAGCTCCGAAATGATGCAGGCGATCTTGGTTGTCCCTATATCGAGGCCAATAAAACTGTTATCTTCCATGATACTCCTCCGCTAGAGTGAATGTATAAAAACGTCCCGCCCGGCACGGCGGCGACGGATGGTATCCGTTTACCATTGGACGTACGCGAGATTTTCGTAACACAGGTTGATCCTCTTAGGCGTCCCTGCGGGCTCCTGCCGGGCCGATTCCACGAGTTGGCCCAGCCGCCGTATCCCGGTGCGCGTCTGCGACTCGGACAGCTCAACAACGGCCGGAAAGTCCTCGATCCTGATTCGCACCATCGTCGCTTTCGAAAAGTCTATCTGGGAAATCCGCCTGGCTACCGGCTCGTCGCCGCAGTCGTCCAGAAAGCGTCGTACCCGTTCCACCGAACCGACCGTACAGCGCCCCGCCGCGTCGAGCGCCAGTCCCGACACCACGGGAAGACACGAATAGGTGCCGCCGAACAGAGGCAGCAGCACACCGTCTTTGTCCATGTACCTGACGCGGCCTGAATTGACAAGTACAATCGGTTCCCGCTCTTCGAGACGAATCGTCACCGTGTTGGGCAGGTGTCTTTGGACGTGCGCGCAGCGGACCCACGCGTTCTTTTCTATCCCCTTTTCGCACACGGCCGGGCGTACGGCCGTCATGCGCATTCCCGGCGTGATGCCCGACAGCTTCACCGCATCCATGGTATCGACCCGCACCGCGCCCTCCACCCGGATGGTGGACACCACAAACAGCGGCGACCTGTTTATCCATGACGCAATTTTGACAGCCGCGAATACGGCGCCGCCGATCACGCACACGGCAACCACCGCGACGGTGGAAAACGACGCGCCCCTGGTGACCGCCTTCTTTACGGCCTTTCCCAGCGCCCGCCTTTTTTCGCCGTGAATCCGGCGCCTGTTTGCGCCCATCCGCTTATGCATCTTGAATCCTCGAAAGAATGTCCCGGCATATCTCGTTGATGTCTCCGGCGCCCATTACCACAACGGCGTCCCCGCGCGCAAGCGTGGGCGCAAGCATCGCAGGAATGTCTGCCTTGTTGTCGACATACGCCGCGTGCCGGTACCCCAGCGCAAGCGCCTTGTCCACTATTGCGCGACCGGTGACTCCCTCAATCGGCTCCTCCCGCGACTTGTAGATTGCAGTGACGACAAATTCGTCGGCGCGGCAGAGCGCCGCGGCAAAATCGCCGAGAAAATCGCGCGTGCGCGTGTACAAATGCGGCTGAAAAACCGCCACCACCCGCGTGTAGCCTGCGCCCGCGGCCGCCGACAGCGTCGCGCGGATCTCGCTGGGATGGTGCGCGTAATCGTCGATGACGGTCACGCCGCGCTTCTCCCCTATTACTTCAAACCTTCGCTTGACGCCCGCAAATCCCGACAGGCTCCCCGCCACGCGGGCAAAATCCACGCCGAGCTCGGTTGCCACTGCGCAGGCGGCCAGCGCGTTCTTCACATTGTGAAACCCCGGAATCGGAAGCTCGAGCGGGCCGAGCCGTTCGTGCTTCCGGTAGACCGCACACGACGTCTTTCCCTGTGCAAAACTGATGTCGCGCGCCGTGTAATCGGCGCCGGTGTCGATCCCGTACGAAACCACCGGTTTCGAATAGGACGCGAGTATCTCGCGCACGTGCGGCTCGTCGGTGCAGGCCACCAAGGCGCCGTAGAACGGCACAAGATTGGCAAACTGGAGGAACGCGGCCTTGATGTCCTCTATTCCTGAATAGCAATCAAGATGGTCCTCCTCGATGTTGGTTACCACGGCGATAGACGGGTACATTTTGAGAAACGACCGGTCGAATTCGTCCGCCTCGGCCACCAGCAGATCGCCGGCGCCGGCGATTGAATTGGTGTCGTAGCGCCGCAGGATGCCGCCCACGATCACCGTGGGCGTTTTGCCCGCGTCGGAGAGAACGTGGCCGATAAGCGAGGTGGTGGTGGTCTTGCCGTGCGTGCCGGCAACGGCAATCGAGAACTTCATGCGCATGAGCTCGCCCAGCATTTCCGCGCGGCGCATGAGGGGAATCCGGTGCTCGGACGCATAGGCGCGCTCCGGATTGTCCTCGCGGATCGCGCTGGAATACACGGCGAGGTTGGTCTCCTTTATCAAGTTTGGCGTGTGGTCGTATTGCAGTTTGACGCCGAGCGATTCGAGCCTTTTGGTTATCGGGGACGCCTGTTTGTCGCTTCCGGTAACCGCGTAACCGCAGGACCACAGAAATTCGGCAAGGCCGCTCATTCCCACGCCGCCGATACCCACGAAATGGACTTTGTTCCGCTGGTTGAGGCCGATCATAGTCCCAGATCCTTTGCAAGCCCGGCCACGATCTTTTCCGCCGCTTGTGCGGGGCTGTTGTCGAGTGCATTCACTCTCATGGCGTTGTATCTCTTCTGGTCCGACAGGATCGTGTCGACCGCTTTTTCGACGCCTGCGCCGGTTTCGCCGTCTTGCGCAACGCGAATCCCCCATCCCTGGTTTTCCACGACCCCCGCGTTCACCCACTGATGGTTTTCCGCAGCCCACGGCAGGGGAACGAGCACCGCAGGCAGGCCGAAGCAGCTTGCTTCCGCAAGGGTTGAGGCGCCGGCGCGCCCGACAAGGACTGTCGCGGCCGCGTAGTACGGGTACAGGTCGGCGATCGTGGAAAAAACAAACACGGCGTCATGCCGCTTGAATTCGCCCGCGATCCCTTCGAACGACGTCGCGCCGGTCTGCCATATCACTTGAAGGCCGCGGTCTGCCCATTTCTTGACAACAGCCGTGAGTGCGTCGTTCATCGATTGGGCGCCCTGGCTGCCGCCGCAAATCAGGATGGTGGTTTTCCCTTTTGCAAACTCAGCCGGATAGGCAAACCCGGGGTATGACTCTTCTTTCCTGCGGACGGGCGTCCCGGTCACTTCGCTTGTACAGCGCAGCGGGCGCCTGCCGGCAAGCGGGAACCCGAGGAACACCCGGCGCGCTTGTCCGGCAAACAGGCGGTTGACAAGTCCGGCAACGGTGTTCTGCTCCTGCAGGAAATAGGGTACGCGCCTGAGACGCGCGGCTGCCAGCACAGGTGCGCACACGTAGCCTCCGAACGCCACCACCGCCCGCGGACGGCCGCCGCCGAACAGCCGCATCATGCGAAGCACTGCAGTGCAAAAGCGGAGTATCGCACGTAATGCGCTTAAGCTCATGGTACGTCGTATTCCCTCCACGTCAAGAATTTCGGCCGGAATGCCGTTGCGTTCGCACAGCTCCCGCTCCCTGCTGCGGCTCGTCCCGATCCACAACAGCGGCATTGCCGGAAACCGCCGCTGCAGTTCGAGCGCCACGCTCAAGGCAGGAAAGATGTGGCCGCCCGTTCCTCCTGCGGCGATCACGATTGCGGATGCCGATGTGCTCATGCCACGTCCCCGATCACGCGTTGCGACTGCGGCCGGTATGTTCTTCTCGAATGGGGGAGCGGCGACAGGTCCGCCTGGCTCGATATGTTCAACAAAATTCCCATGCTGCTCACCGTAAACAGCAAGCTCATGCCGCCGTAGCTCAGGAACGGAAGCGGGATGCCCGTGGTCGGGATGAGGGCGACGTTGACAGCGGCGTGAATGAGAACGTACGCCGCCAGCACAAACGTGAATCCGAACGCCATGAGGCGTCCGAGCTTGTCGGGAGCATTGAGCGCGATCTTTATCCCGCAATACACAATAAACGCGAACAGGAGCAGCACAAGCACCACGCCCACGAACCCCATTTCCTCGCCGAGGATCGAAAACACGAAATCGGTGTGCGGTTCGGGGAGGTAGAAGTATTTCTGGCCGCCCTGGCCCAATCCTACGCCAAACGTTCCGCCGTTGCCCAGGCCGATAAGCGCCTGGTAGGCCTGGTATCCGATGTCGCTCTTATGGTCCGATGTGTGAAGGAAGGCCAGAATCCTGTGCCTGCGGTACGCGGCGCCGAATGCGGCCACAACCGCGCACGGCACGGCGGCGCCCGCGAGCGCGGCAAGGTGCGAAATACGCGCGCCGGCCACGAACAGGATCACGATGCCCAGGCCCGCCACGAGCGAGGCGGTGGAAAAATTCGGTTCCAGGCCGATGAGCCCGCACATTATGCCTATTTTGACAAGATACCCCAGGAACTTCTTGCCGTCCTTCACGCCGTCGCCGTCCTGCGACAGCTGCGCGGCCAGCAGGACCACAAGCACGAGGAGCGCGAGTTCGGACACCTGGAACTGGACAAACCCCAGGGAGATCCACCGCCTGGCCCCGTGGATGGCGCGCGCCGAGGGAGCCACCATCACATACACCAGGAGCGCGATGACCCCGACGTAGGCGGCCGTACTCAGCTTGCCCCACATATGATAATCGACATTGATAAATACCATGAAACATCCGAGCGCCAGCGCGGCCCGGACTGCCTGTTTTACCAGAAAGAAATCGGCGCCGCCGTACTTGCTTTGCGCGAGCGCGCACGACGAACTGTAAACCAGAACGATGCTGAGGCCCACCATCACCAGGGTGGCCGCGAGCAGCCCGAAATCGATACGAGACAGCCTCGTTTTCACCGCGCCTCCTGCTTGAGCATGCGCACGATCATGGCAAACGCCTCTCCGCGCTTTTCGTAGTTCTCGAACATGTCGAAACTCGAACACCCGGGCGACAGAACCACCACGTCGCCTGGTTTCGCATTCTGCAAGGCCGCGCGCATGGCGGATTCCAGCGATTCGAACGTCTGCAGCGGCGCCATGCCGTCCCATTCCCGCGAGATCCGTGCCGCCGCCTCGCCGATAAGGTACACCCCCTTCGAGCGCATGCGGATCGCGTCCTTCACAATAGAAAAATCGCATCCCTTATCGCGTCCGCCGGCGATAAGGTGCACGTTTCTTCCGAATGCGGTGACGGCGCACAGCACCGACTCTGCCGTCGTCGCCTTGGAATCGTCGTAAAACTTCACGCCTCCAATTTCATCGATGTATTGCAGACGGTGCGGAAGTCCTTTGAACCCGCACAGGCCCTTGACAATAGCCTCGTCACTGATGCCGGCGGCCATTGCAAGCGCCGCGGCGGCGCATGCGTTGTCGTAATTGTGCGGACCGCTCAAATGCATGGCCGCGGTTTCGAAAACGGCGCGGGTCGTGCCGTTCATTGTGGCCCACACGACGCCGTCGCGGTGCCACACGCAGTTGCGGCTTTCCAGCTGCGCGCCGAAGAAAACGACATTTGTTCTGGCGCTCATTCCCTGCGCCCATTCCACAAGCCTTGGATCGCGGCTGTTAAGCACGAGATGGTTGTCAAAGGTGAGGTTCCGTGCGATTTCCTTCTTGGCGTTGTAATAGGCATCTTCATTGCTGTACCGGTCGAGGTGGTTCTTCGTGAGGTTGAGCACGGCGGCGGCATGCGGCCTGAACAGATCGATGTTTTCGAGTTGAAAGCTTGAAATCTCTGCAACTACAAAACCGTCGGCGGGAACGGAATGTATCACGTCCACCAGCGGAATCCCGATGTTTCCGGCAACGGCGTGCGGTTTTCCCGCAGCAGCCATGACCGCGCCCAGCATGCTTACGGTGGTGCTTTTCCCGCTGGACCCGGTGACGGCAAGGAACTTTGCGCCGGTAAATCTATAGGCGAGTTCCACCTCCGACCACACCGGGATGCCCTTGCGCCCGGCCTCCACGAGGACCGCCAGATCGGACCGCACGCCCGGCGACAGTACAATCACGTCGCAGTCGAGAACCGCGCTCGTGTGGCCCCCGGCCTCGCGGCCGATGCCCGCAAGGCCGTTTGCACCAAGCTTCTCGTCGAGTTTCTCCTGTGGACACGTGTCGCTGATGAACACGGAGACGCCTTTTTGGATAAGAAACTTCGCCGCGCCGATCCCACTTTTTGCTGCGCCTATCACGGACACCCGTTTTGGCACATACGATTTTGGATAGGAAACACGTGCGGGTGTGGAGTCGTCCTCTTCTTTTTCCAGTTTTTCGAACACGGTTTCCAAATGGACGCCGCGCGAACCCTTGAGGAGGACGACGTCACCCTTCCTCACCAGTTTTTGCGAAAGGGGAACGGCCTGGGCGCTGTTTGGCGCGGTAACGATATGTGTGGACCGCACGCCGCCCGATTTCGCGCCCTTTGCCACGGCAGCGGCGAACTCCCCTACCGCCAGGATCCGTTCCACGTGTGCTGCGGCAAGTTGCCTGCCAAGCGCGGTGTGCAACCTCGTGGAAAATCGTCCGAGTTCGAGCATGTCGCCGACGATGGCGACTTTCGGCTTCCCCCCCGCAACGTCGGTAAGCATGGCTACGGCGCTTTTCATGGAAGACGGGTTTGCATTATAGCAATCGACGATGAACGTAGCGCCCCGTTTCTTCTCTATGGTCCCGCGCAGGGGGCCCGGACGCATGGCCGCAAACGCGGCGTCGATGCGGGTCTTATCCACGCCAAAATGGCGCGCCGCAACGATGGCTGCGAGCGCCGAATGCACGAAATGTCTCCCCGGCATGGGCAGCCAATATTCTTCTTCGTCAACAGCGAACGTGACGGACCCGTCCGCGCCGGACCGTACGTCGCGGGCGCGCACGCCGCACCGGGCAGACATGCCATAGTACACAACATTCATCCGCGCAGATTTTCCCTTTTTCACCAGCAACGGATCGTCTCCATTGAGCAGCAGCATGCCGGCTTTGTGCATGCCGTCCACGATCTCGAACTTTGCCCGTGCAATATTGCCAAGGGACCCGAAATACCCGATATGCGCATATCCGATATTGGTAATGACGCCGATGTCGGGCCGCGCGATCTTCGACAGCGTATGTATTTCCCGGGTGTGGTTGGCGCCCATTTCGAGCACGCCGGCCTTTTCCTGTCCGGTAAACCTCAGGAGGCTGAGCGGCACGCCGATGTGGTTGTTCCAGTTTCCCAGTGTTTCGCTCACCGCAAGCGATTGTTTGAGTACGCCGGCAATAAACGACCTTGCCGTCGTCTTGCCCGAGCTGCCGGTGATTCCGATGATGGTGCACGAAAGCGTTTCGCGGTAGCGAGACGCGACACGCTGCAGGGCGGCAAGCGGATTTGTCACGACAATAAGCCTGCTTCTTTCCGCATCGGAAAACAGTTGGAGTTTCTTCCTGGCAATGAGGGCGGCAGCCGCTCCCTGCGCGAGAGCGTTCTTCACATACTTGTGCCCGTCGTCGTTGTCCGTTTCAAGCGCAACGAACACGTCGCCCGGGCCAACATTTCTCGAATCGTTCCACACGGCGTGTATGCGCTGCCGCGTGAGGTCCGGCAATAGCAGCGAAGCGCCTCCGCTGAACTCGGCGAACCGGCCCAGGGTAAGCCCGCTCTGCGCCTGTGTGACGTCAGTTTCCATTGCCCGCCGTCTCCGTGAATGCCTTGTGCACTTCTTCTTTGTCGTCAAAATGGCGGCGCACGCCATTTACTTCCTGATAGTCTTCGTGCCCCTTGCCCGCCACCACGATGCAATCGCCGGTCCGGGCGATCCGCAGGGCTTTCCTGATGGCTTCTCCCCTATCAACAACAACGGCGTGAGGGAAATCGAGGGGCATGCCTGCGAGCATGTCGCGGATGATCGCGTGGGGGTCCTCGCTTCTCGGATTGTCGGACGTCACGACCGCTTCGTCCGCATATTGGGCGACCGCGGCCGCCATGAGCGGCCGCTTACGTTTGTCTCTGTCGCCGCCGCACCCGAACACGCAGATGAGCCTGCCCGTGGTGAGCTCCTTGACGGTAGACAGAATATTGACAAGAGCGTCCGGCGTGTGAGCGTAATCTACAAACACCGAATAGGGCGCGTCCAGCGGCACCCGCTCCATCCTTCCCGCAACCGTGCGCGTTGCCGCGAAGCAGCGTCGCACCGCATCCATGGAAATGCCGAGCGCATGCGCGCCCGCGACAAGCGCGGTCATGTTGTACACATTGAAGAATCCTGCAAGCGCGGAAGTAAAGTTGAACGACGCGCCCGCCACGGACAGCGACACCGCCGTCGAATCCCATGTGCAGTTCCAGCCCGTGATCCGCACATCGGCGGTCTCGTTCCTGCCGTACGAAACGATCCGCGTCCCCGCAAGCTCGCGGGCGAGCCGGAGGCCGTACGGGTCATCGGTATTTATCACGGCGGCGCCGTCCGGTTTCAGGTATTTGACGAACAGCAGCTTCTTGGCCAGAAAGTACCGCTCCATTGTTTCGTGAAAGTCAAGATGGTCCTGCGTGAGGTTCGTGAAGACGGCGCAGTCGTACAGCAGGCCGGAAATGCGGTCGAGGGCAAGCGAGTGCGACGAGACCTCCATCACCACGGCCCGCGGCTTCGCCGGGGCCGCCCGCATGTCGCGGAAGATCTGGGCCGCCTCCGGGGTGGTGTTGTGCGCGGCCTCGGTTGCGCCGGCCTCATAATACGCTATGGTCCCGAACATCCACACGTCCTTGTCATTGTAGAGCTGGGACAGAAGGGTCTTCATCAGGTGCGCCGTGGTGGTCTTGCCGTTGGTGCCCGTGATACCCACGAGCCTCATGTCGTCCAGGCGTATGCCATAGACCATGCAGCTGATGGTTCCCAGGCTTTCCCGTGTATTGTCCAGTTGCGCCCACACGACGGGACACGCCGGCTGCGCGTTTTCCGACAGCACCGCGCATGCTCCCTTATCGATTGCGCTCTTGATGAACGTGTCACCGTGGACCCGGAACCCCGGAATGCTCACAAAGAGCGAACCGGGTGCGACCTGACGGGAATCACACGTGACGTCGGCGATAACGGGGTTGCCCGTCCCGCCGGACGATTTGACGGCAAGAGCTTGTGTCAATTCATGCCACATCATACACGTTTTGGGTTGCCCGTTTTCTCACGGCAATGATGTTCCGTTTCCTTGTGTCCCACTGGCCCCTGAAATCGGCCGCGTTCTTCTCGATCCACTCCAATGCCCTCTTTGTAAAGTACTCCGACTCCGTGTCGTCGCCTGTTCCGATGTCCCGAAGCATCACCGCCAGTTCCGCCTCTATGAATTCCCTCAAATCGTCCGCCATACATGCTCCTCCCAAAAAAGAACCGTCACAACTTTCGCGCTGCATCGCCGAACGAGCATACCAGCGTGCATACCTCGGCATGATGAACGAGGTTGCCTGCCGGCGGGCCTTGGCGCATCACGACGCCGGCACCCATCACATAGGCCGACAGCCCGTGCAGATTCATGGCATTTACGGCCTCCCGCAGGTCTTTTCCCAGGCAATTGGGCACCGCGATATTGTCGTGCCGGTGCCGGACCGAGTCGGCAACGCTCGTATACAACAGCAGTTTTTGGCCCCTTTCGAGCGCACCTCCGGGCAGAGGTTCCTGAAACGCAATTGTGCCTTTGCCGCCGCCCACAAGCTCGAAGGGAATCTTCTCGGATTGCAGGAAACAGGCAGCCTTTTCGGCCTGCATGCCGCTGCAGTCCGGCACCGGCGTCTTGTCCTCGGCAACCGTTTCCTTAACCACATCAGGCCCGCCAAGGATCTTTTCGGCGAATTCGAGTTGCGGATGAGAAATGATCTGGCTCATGATTTTCTGAAACGCGGGCGCGGCGGCGAACCCGCCCATTTCGTTGTGGGCCGGCTCGTCGATGACGACCGCGCACAGGAGCAGCGGGTGGTCGGCAGGGGCAAAACCGATAAACGAGGCCCACTGGCGCGTGCTGGAGTAGGTGCCTGTCTCTTTGTCAATTTTCTGGGCCGTCCCCGTTTTCCCCGCAACCGTAATTCCGGGTAGCGCCGCCTTGACGCCCGTGCCCTTTCGCACAACGTTGCACAGCATCGCCGTGAGACGCCGCGCGATGTCCTCGTCGATCACCCGGCGGACCGGCCTGTATCCGGCGCTGTCGACGGCCTCTCCGTTTTGGGCGCGTACGGTTTCCACGATGCGGGGCTCCACCAGCACGCCGCCGTCGGCAATGGCAGAGAACAGGAGCGACATCTGCAGCAGCGTGACGCTCACCTCCTGGCCGATTGCCATGGTCACCCGCGTGCGGCCCGACCATTTATCTATGGGGTGCACGATGCCGCTCTCCTCGCCGGGTAATTGGACGCCTGCGCGCTCGCCGAACCCGAAGTCGCGGGCGTATTTGTAAAGACGCTCGTTGCCGATATCGTTTGCCACCTTTGCGAAGCAGACGTTGCTCGAATACGACAGCGCATCGGCGAACGACAGTTTGCCGTAGGGTTTTTCGTCCCGGATCTTTTCGTCGCACACTTCGTAGACGCCGTGGTTGCCGTCGATTGTGTCGGTTTCCTTTTTCACATGCTCCTGCAGGGCGCACGCGGCGGTTACGGCTTTGAACGTGGAGCCAGGCTCGTAGGTGTAGCCTATGCATTTGTTAAGTCTGGCGTCGAGCGCGTACCGCGCAGGCATGTTCGGGTTAAACTCTGGCTCGCTCACCATGGCAAGAATCTTGCCCGTGGCCGGCTCCATCACGATGCACATGCCGCCTTTGGCCGACAGCGCGCTCACGGTTTGCCGTACAACGTTTTCAGCTATTTTCTGGATATCGATGTCGATGGTGAGGTACACATCGCAGCCGGCCTCCGGCTGCTTTCTGGGCAAATCGAGCGTGGGGTAGGTGCGGTTTCGTCCGTCCCGCATCACGATGGCCCAGCCGTTCTCACCACGCAGGTATTTGTCAAAGTAGAACTCTGCGCCGCCGAGGCCGTACCCGTCTTTCCCCACGTAGCCGAGCACCGGGCCTGCTGCGTCGCCGTACGGATATACCCGCCGCACGGTCACCGCGCGGTTTCCCGAATCGGTTGCCGTGGCGCCGTCCTGCGGCGCGAGCATGTCGGCCGTCACGGTGAGCTGGCTTCCGACGGTCGTCGAGAGGATCCGGCCCTTCCGGTCGCGGATGTCGCCGCGTTTCGCACAAAGCAATACGCGCTGCTGCGCCTGTTTCCTGCTTTCCGCCGCGTACTCTTTGTTGTGCACCACCTGGATAACAAACAGCCGCGCAACGATCCCCATGCACGACGCCGCCAGAAGCGCAACAACAAAGAATGCCCGGGCCCTGAACATGAAGGCTACCCTTTCTCGCGGGAAAACGGTTTCTTGATTATTGCCAAAAAGCGGGCGGCCGTGCCGCCCGGTGCATGGTTCATGGGTTCCCGTATCACGATTATCTGTCCGGCCGTTGGATACTCCAACCCGAGGCGCTCGCGGGTTATGGACTCTATCCGGGCAGTGCTCGACAATTTCTCGTTGTACAGTTTGAGAGAGGCCAGGCATTTGCCTGCTACGGCAAGGCTGTCCGCAAGCGCGCTTTCCCGAACAGACAAATTGGTGATGAATATTTGCTTGGACACCATGAACAGCGGCCACACAATGAGAAACGCGATGCAGGCAATGCCCACGGCCAGCTCACGGAGCCGTAGCACGGGCCCCGATGACCGGCGAGGAACGGATTTCAGTTTCGCATTCCGGTTCACGGGAAAGTCTTCCTTTTTGTCAAGCAATGACCTGCGCGGCGCGCAGGCGCGCACTCCGGGCGCGTGGGTTCTTTTCGACCTCTGCCGCCGACGGAACAATCACCTTTTTGTTTACACGCTTAAGTATTATTCTTTTTCCGCAGACGCATCTCGGCAGCACCGGCGGACATATGCACCCCTGCTCACCGTCGCGAAAAAAATTCTTGACGATTCTGTCTTCCAGCGAATGGTACGAAATAACGACGATCCTGCCGCCGCGCTTCATATGAGGTATTGCTTTCGACAAGCAGGCGGCCAGTTCGTCCAACTCGCCGTTGACCGCGATGCGCAGCGCCTGGAACACCTTCGCGATAACCTTGACGGGAAACAATGGACCGTACTCGTTCCGCAGGCACGCAACAAGGTCGGCCGAGGTGCGAAGCGGACGGCGAGCGGCGCACGTCTTGATTGCGCGCGCCATGCGGAGCGGATTGGTGATGTCGCCGTAGGCCGAAAGAACGCGGGAAAGTTCGTCCTCGCCGGAGCGCGCGCAGAACTCCGCTGCGCCTATGCCGGCGGCGGGGTCCATGCGCATGTCGAGGTCCGAGGTTTTCATGTACGAAAATCCGCGCTCCTGTGTGTCAATCTGATGCGACGACACGCCCAGGTCGAGCAGCATGCCGTCGACGGGGCCGATGTGGTGGCGCGAAAGAACCGTGTCGAACCGGGAAAACGGACACTGTTCCAGAACGACGGTTGCACCGCCGCGTTCAGGGTGCGCGCTGATCCATGCGATTGCGTCGGGGTCCCTGTCGATGCCAATGATGGTTCCTCTATTGTCAAGTCTTGCCGCGATTTCCCTCAGGTGGCCGCCGCCCCCGGCTGTTGCGTCCAGATATGCGCCGCCGGGGTGGACGGCAAGCGCTTCCATGGCCTCTTGCACCAGTACCGGGACATGATAGACACCGCTAGCGTCCAATGTTCCTCGCAGCGTCCTCAACCGACTTGAAAAACACCTCGTCGAAATTGTCCTGCGTGCCAAGATAGGCATTGAGGCGGTCGGTGTCCCATATTTCTATGAAGCCGTTCTGGCCGATCAACGTGACGTTTTTCGCGAGGCCGGCCATGTTCATTTGCAAAGATGAAAGGGAGATTCTTCCCTGCGCGTCAAGCTTTGATTCGTGCAGTGTGGAGTACAGAAGGGTCTTGTGGCGCACGGTTTCCGGCGTCTGCGGCCATTGCGAAATCTCGTCTTCGTACTTGTTCCACATGTTCTGCGAAAACGCCCGCAGGCATCCGCCCGGAGCGCGGCAGATAACGAATGTCTCCGCAGCTTCGGGATCCAGAACTTTGCGGAACTTCGCCGGAATATTGATCCTGCCTTGATTATCGAGACAGAGATCAAATCTTCCACGAAAACGGGACATTAATATGCTCCTTTTCTCCCCTATCTTCCCCTATGTCACCCTTTAGAATACTAAATAGAGATAGGAAAGTCAAGTCTTTTTCTTCAAAAAACCGTGGAGAATTTTGTTCCAAGCTGTTCTTGATGCTTATGCGAGGCACCAAACCACAACAGGTTGGATAGCTTGATCTCATCTGCCACAACAGGTTGGCTTTAAGAGGAAAAAAAATGGAGAATTACTGTCACCAAGGGGTCACGGGGAACAGAAAAGGCGGAAAAAGAGGAAATTACTCGTCGTCCCCAGCGTCGAATTCATTCGTGTCGTCCAGCGACGAGGACTTGAACAGCCGCGTATCTTCGTACAGATTCATGTTCATCTCGACATGTTCCCTTCCATGCGAGGCATTCTGCGCCGCCACTCCGTTTGCTCCCGCATCCGTCATGTACGGGGCCGCAGGCCCAGCCTCGGCTTTCTTCTGGAGGCTCTTGACTTTTGCGCGTAACGAGTAGTTTTCGCTGATCACGATATCGTACTCTTTGTGCAACTCGCGCAGTTTGGCGTTGAGTTTTTGTATCTCGTTGCTGGAGGAGCTGTTTTCTTCCTGGAATTTCTCAATCACCTGCTGCTGCGTCGATAAGGATTTGTTGATTTGAGCGATTGTCTGCTCGTACTCGTTGAGCCGCTCCTCTGTGGACCGCTGTGCAGCGAGGAACCTGGTATCGCCGGTCGGCTTTCCGCCCGGGACCGAGGCGACCGGACCGGCATGAGGAATGTTGGCGGCATCCGAGCGTTTCTGTGCATTAAAAACAAGAAGAAATACGAGAGCCGCCAGGGCAAGAATCGGAACGATATACAGCAGTTCTATGGGCATGTTTGTCTCGTACGTTGGCAGGCGGCATGGCCGCCGTCAGTAGTGGTTCCGCATGTTTTCCGAAGTAGTCGGCGTTCGTTCCGTCGTCCCGGCGACGGAAGACCGCGTATCCATAAATAATATATTGCGTTTGAAAAGAAAAGCCGCCGAATCTTGGATCTCTTGAAAACGCTCCGGCACGACCGCCGAACGCAAGTAGAATACGAACGTGTGTAATGATTTAGTTTTATTTGGAGCGTTTTTTTGCAACCGGGGTCCCGCTGCCGGAATCCGGTTCAGGGTTTACCGCGATCTTGACTTACATCCGTCAACTTGCAACCGAGGGGAACCTAGTGTGAGCAACCTTCCCATGATGACCGTCTCGGGCGTTCGCGGCATTGTCGGCGAAACGCTCACGCCCGATTTCGTGTGTGCCCTGGCCCGGGTCCAGACCCGGTTGTGCGGCGGCGGCGACATTGTTGTCGCTCGGGATACGCGTCCGTCCGGACCCGCGCTCGCAGCCGGGATATTCGAAGGCATCGCCGCCGGGGGCGGCTCCCCCGTGGACATCGGGATTGCGCCGACGCCGACCGCATGCGTCGCAACGGCCCATTTCCACGCGAGCTCGGGCATCATGATCACGGCAAGCCATAACCCGCTTCCCTACAACGGCTACAAAATGATACGCGCCAGCGGCAGGCTGTTTACAGGGCAGGAATGCGACGAGGTGTATGGTCCTTTTGTCAAGGACTGGAAACCGGCGTTTTTCTCCTCCCGAGGCACTGCCCCCGGTTCCGAAGAGCCCGTGAAGAAAGACCCGGTGGGGCCGCATATCGGGAAGATCCTTGCCGCAGTCGATGTGGAGGCCATACGCGCCGCACGCATCAAGGTCGCCGTGGATTCCATTAACGGCGCGGCCGGCGTCATCTTCCCCGTCTTGCTCGAACGTCTCGGTGTTGAATGGGCGGGCGTGCACAACAAGCTCGACGGCGATTTCGTCCATAATCCGGAGCCCCGGCCGGAGCATTTATCCGACTTGTCAAATCTCCTTGCCTCCTCGGAGGGCTTCTGGGGGGGCTTTGTCTTCGACCCGGATGCCGACCGGCTGGCCCTTATGGGCGAAAAGGGACAGCCCCTTACCGAAGAACTCACGCTCGTGCTCGCGCTCGAAGACATCCTTGACAAGGCGAAGTCGCCGATAGCGACAAACCTCTCCACCTCCATGATGGTGGACGACGTGGCGCGCGCCTACGGCGTGCGCGTGATCCGCGCGAAGATCGGCGAAGCCAATGTTGTTGAGGCGATGGCCGCTCACGGCTGCACGGCCGGCGGCGAAGGGAACGGCGGCGTGATTTACCCCGCGGTTTCCACGGTGCGCGACGGCCTTGCCGGCATGGCGCTTATCCTCGAACTCATGGCGCGCCGCAGAAAACCGATTACCCAGCTCGCGTCCCGGTGGCCTGGTTATTATATTGTCAAGGAAAAGATCCCTTGCTCGGGCGATCCTGCCGCGCTGCTCTCGGCGCTCGCCGACCGGTTCAAGGGCGAAATCATCGACCGGCAGGACGGGCTCAAGATCATCCGTGCCTACGGATGGGTACATGTGCGGCCGTCGAACACGGAGCCGATCATCCGCTGCTACGCCGAGGCCGTCACCCGCCAACAGGCGGCCGAACTCGCAAACATGGTTATGCACAATGTCAAGTGCTGATCACGTCGTGCCGCGCTTGCAGGAGCCGGAGTTGCAAATATATCTTTAGGATCGTGCAGGCACCCCGTTGGTGCAAGGAGACGTTGATGCAGACAAGAAGCGGCCTTTGCCTTGTGGCGTGTGCAGTCCTCGCTCTTATCTGCACGCATGCGGCGCTGGCGCGCCCGGTTTCGGGCGCCTCCTCCCTCAGGCTGAAGAAGCCGCTGTCGAATGACCTGTCGGAACAGGTGCGGGGCGCGGCAATCAACAGTTTTAAGATTGATTTATGGGAATGGATGAAGGAAGAGGCCGACGTCACCGTCGATACGTCGAACGCCATCCAGCGGTTCCACTTCTTCGCGTTCGCGGATTCGTGTCTGAACAAGGCAAACGTCGACCGGTCGATGGCCGGGCACGACCTCACGGTCACCATCACCATCCCGGGCGAAGACGTCAGCGCCATGCTCGAATCGTACAACACACGGTGCTATTCGATCTCGCTCAGGTTCTACACCCTCATGAAGAAGGCGCTGGAAGACAACGCCACCGCCGATCTTTACAATCTGGGAATCCGCACCATCTTCTATACCATGGGGCGCATGGGCACGCCCATCGGCGTGTCGGACGAATCGACGCCCCGTTCCTTTCTGCTCGAAGAGTCCCGCAAGATCATGCAGAACTTCTTCAACAAATTCTCGGTTCGGTCGCAGGAATACATTATTTCCGGGAAACCGGGCACGGTCCTCGCCTCACCCCTGGGGGTGAAGGCGGTCGTGGATTCCACGCCGCTTGCCGGCATAACGATTACCGGCTTCCTGCCCGGCGGCAAGAAGCTCTGCTCGGGTATCACGGATCCCAGCGGTTCGGTTTCATTCGCCGATTTCAGGATTCCTTTTGTGTCGAAAGGCACCATGCTGTACCTGAGGCCGGACTTTGGGGCCGTGGTCAACGGCGCGGCCCCGTTTGATGCCAGCGATCTGGGCGTCACCCTTCCGGAACAAACGCTCGTGTTCAATATTACCCCCGCAACCTTTTCAATTTCCTACAAAGTGAATGCGGTGAGCAATCTCGACATTCCGAAGGATTTCGCAAGCGACGCGTTCATCGCGAAATTCCTCAGGGATTCCTGCTTCCTCGCTCCCGCCAAACCCGGCGGCGCAGTCGATCTGTACTTCACCATCGAGAGCCAGGTGTCGAGCTACGCGCACGACGAACTCGAACAGACCGTGCTCAAACTCGAGGACGACGTCGCCATCGAGGACGCCGGCCATCGGCAGCTTGCCAGAAAGCAAGCAGTTGCCTATGAAAAAGGCTACGAGAATGCGGTTCCTATCCCCGTGGGACTTTTCTTCTGGGAAGCCGCGTCGAAATCAACGAGGATGATAAAGCAGATGGTGCTGGGGTTGTAGGAAAATATGGATTTGGCGCTACAATGAGAAAACGAAATATGACTTCAGGTCACCCGTCGAGCTGGTGCGCGGGATTTGAAGGACGCGGAGAAAAGGTCATATCGCCGGAATTTCCAAGTCCTTGCAGATTTTTTTTGCAAGAAAATCGTTTATTTCCCTATGACGCGGAACAGTGGATACTTTTCGCTTGGAAGGATTGATAAAGGCAGAATGTTTTGCGCCCTCACGCAGAAGAATGCAACCGGTCTCTTGAAGATGACGCAATAAATCTTTGCGTTTCATCTACACCGCTATCGGGAAATCTTCCCTGATTACCTTCATGCCCTTAATGTCATTTTCCGCCAATTGTTTGTTTGCCTCAAGCACAAGCCCAATCGCTTCCTTTAGGTTTTCGCGAGCTTCCTTGAGTGTCTCACCCTGAGTATTTGCTCCAGGGATTTCCTCGACGAAGCCGATGTAGCCCTCAGGAACCTTTTTAAATACAGCTGTAAAGGACATGCGCCCCTCCTGTTAGGTTAAAGATAGCATGTCACGATTGAGAAAGGCAATGCCATGATAAGGGATTTGCAATTTCGCAGAGCGAGCGCGCCCCCAAGACTGAACAGGCGTGAGGGTCTCATCGTGGCCATAAGAAACGTCGTGTGGCACGATCATAATGGATCGTGAGTGTTGCGGAGGAAGTTAAAGAAGAGACCGGAGAAGCACTATGGATGCTGACAGTTACAAACTGTCAAGAACTTTTTCCGTGCCGGGCACCCGTGCGTCTTGCCGGACAGATATTCCTATGCCCCCTCAGGGGGTTGGGAGGCTTTTCACAGAGCCAGATTAGCGGGGATTGTCGCGCTTTGCTCACAATGACGTCTGTTCTCTATCAAGTATTCAAGAACAATGTCCATTCGTACATTCACCTTTTGGACCCGCCTCTCACCACGGAATTTCTTTCTTGCACACGCTCACGCTGTCCTCAGGCGGGACCGACTTTCCCTCAGCCATGCTCTGGGCGGCCCGGTCGTAGAACCACCGCGCTCTTTCTTCGTTCTTCATGCAGGAACTCGTTGCGGAAGCGGCGAGCAGAATCCTCCATCTGTCGAAACGCAATTTCGTTTTATCGCCGAGCGCAAGCGCTTCGTCGAGCAGCCTGGCTGCCTCGTCGTACTCGCCGAAATAGTAATACACCTTGGCGCGGAAGAAGCACGCTTCCGCCGCCCCGTGCCAGGACTTTTCCTTCTTGTAGAGATCGTACGACTCGTCGAGATAAGCAAGCGCTTCCTTTGTATGGTCGCGCGCCCATACCAGGCGGCCGTGCACCATGAGCCAGAAGGTTTTGTCGGCCGTCTTCTGCGGCGTGATGACGCCGAGCTTGTACCACGCAAAGGCGCTGTCCGCCTCGCCTGCCGCGGAATACGAAAGCGCGGCGAACCCGGCGGCCTGGCGCGACTCGGCCTCTTTGCCGCAGAGGGAGAACTCGCGGCGGGCAGCGGCGAAACAAGCGGCTGCGCTGTCGTATCTGTCGAGTTCGAGCATGCACCGCCCGATGTTGAACCGGTACAACGCGGCCTGCTCGGGGATGTCGTGGACCCGGGCCTGGTTGAGTCCTTTCTTGTAAAAAGCAAGTGCACTTGTCAGTTTTCCTTCTTCAAAAAATCCGGCTGCGCGCGTGCCGTACACATAGCCGTCGTACCAGTAGGGAGGCTTCCCCTTGAGCGGGTCTGCGCAGGAGCACATGAGCAGCAGAACCGCTGCGCAGGCGACGAAGGCGATGCGGTGTTTCATGGTTCGCCCGGCTACTTCTTTGAAGGATTGTCGTTGAGCAGCGGATCGGCCTGGCTGTTGATCCCGCTCTTGACGATCACGTTGTTCTGGAGCGCCTTCAGCAGGAGCTCCACCTCGGCAATGTCGGTCTGGACCCTGTTCATCAGGCCGGGCAGGTCGCGCGATGCCGTCCGGATGCTGTTGACAAGGAGATTGACATCCGTGACAAGCGCGCCCACCTTGGAGGCGATGCCCGCCGCCGAATCGGCAATGCCTTTCCCTTTGTCACCGATTGCCGCGACCTTCACCAGAATGGTGTCCACGCGGGACAGCGTGGCGTACGCGCGCACCACGAGCCCGTTTGCGTTTCTTCCGACGGCGTTGGCAAGCGTGGCAAGCGTGTCTTCCTTGATGAGACGGCCCACGGTACCCTTGCCGTCAAGAATTTCCTGCAGGATCTTCTGCAGGATTTCGACGGTCTTGGTCACCTGGTCCAGCGTTTTTGCAAGCGGCGCCTGCACCTCGGATTGCAGCGTGTCGCCGCTGGCTGCCGGGGACGAGCCCGGACTTCCGGGCGTGAGATCGATTTCCCAGTCGCCGATGGCGACATTTTTCTGCTGCAGTCTGGCCTTGCTGTCGCGCCGGACAAACATCATGTACCGGCTTTTTATTTTCATCGCCACTTCGACGTACCCGGCGTTCCTGAGCGACACCTCCTGGATGTACCCGACCTTCATTCCGAGAATGGTGACGGCGCCGTTGCGTGCAAGCCCTCCCGCGGTGTCGTACTTGACATAGAGATAATCCCATTTCACCAGCAGATCGGCGCGGAAGACGGAAACCACGAGAACCACGGGCAGCACAATGAGCGGAACGAGGATAAAGAGACCCACCGCGAGATTCCGGTGCCGCCGGTAAAACGGCTCAGACGCCGTACGCTGCATGTCCATCGATGTGCTCATAGTGCGTTCCGAAGCGCCGAAAACATATCGGGGCCGTTGTGGCCGCGTGCAGGGTCCCTGTAATCGTATAATGTGCCGTTGTCAAGAACCACGACCGGGCATTTCATTATCTTAAGTATCTCCACGTTGTTGCAGATCATGACGAGTGCCATCCCCCGCGACGCGTTCAGTTCCACAAGGACATCGGCGATGGCCCCGGCTGTCACCGGGTCGACGCCCGCAGTGGGTTCGTCGAGGAACACGACAGAAGGCCCCATGATCACCGCGCGGGCAATCGCGGCGCACCGTGACTGTGCGGCCGACAATTCGTTGGGAAATTTCCCATCTACGTCAAACAGGCCCAGTTTCTCCATGCAGCCCTTGACCGCCGCGCGCTCGTCGCGCTCGTTCAGATGCCGGTGGTACCTGAGCGGAAGCGCGATGTTGTCGTATACCGTAAAGTTGTGAATGAGCGCGTGCTTCTGGAAAACGTAGCCGATATTCCTCCTCGCCTTCATGAGGCCCTCGTGCGTCAGTCGGGCGATGTCGACCCCGTCCCAGGTGACGCTGCCGCTTGCCGGCGTACGCAGGCCCGCACAGAGTTCAAGCAGCGTGCTTTTTCCGCACCCGCTCCGTCCGGCTATGGCCACCGTCCCGCCCGCGGCAACGCTCAGGGAAATTCCCTTGAGCAGAGGCGCCTCTGTAAACGAGAATGTTATGTCGCTGGCCGTAAAAGCTTTAGTCATATATCATACACTCGAATCAATAAACATTTCCACAGGTTTTGCATCGGAGCCGCGGCACCGCATTGCCTCAAATTAAATGTAACCGAAGGCTTAATCGAAACACGCACCAATTGATTCGTTGCCTCATAATTAAGGTAACCCAAGAAAAAAGGGGGTTACCACTATGGGGCACAAAGAAAAAGAAGCATATCGGGAAGCGATACGACAACGATATGCCCATTCCAACAGAGCCGGCAAAAAGCAGATTCTCGATGAGTTTTGTGCGATTTGCCGATACAATCGCAAGTACGCTATCCGGCTACTTGGAAAACGCAAACAGAAACAAAAAGCCAAGCGTGGAAGAAGACCCTTATATGCTGAACCGCTTTTTATTAAGGCGTTACAGTACATCTGGAAAGCCTCTGATTTCATGTGCTCTCGCCGCCTTAAGGTTGTCATTCCAGTATGGCTGCCATTCTACGAACAATCCTTTGAACTGCTTTCCGAGGAAGTCCGTGCGCGGCTCCTCTCTGTCAGCCGCTCCACGCTTGACCGCGTCCTATGCCCTTTACGTACGCGTATGGGCAAGGGATTGTGCGGCACCAAGCCCGGCTCCATGCTGCGCAATCAAATCCCCATCCGTACCGACAACTGGGATATTACCCAGCCTGGATTCATGGAGGCGGATACGGTTGCCCATTGCGGCACCAGCCTTGCCGGAGAATTTGTGTGGAGCCTTATCATGACTGACATCCATACTGCTTGGACCGAAGGCCGTGCTGTGTGGAATAAGGGCTCCCAGGGTGTCATTGAGCAGGTTAAAGACATCGAACGACGAATACCTTTTGCCCTGCGTGGCTTTGACTGTGATAACGGGTCCGAGTTCCTCAACTATCATCTCGAACGCTACTTCGCCGTGCGACAAGACCCTGTAAAGTTCACCCGGTCACGTCCCTACAAGAAAAACGACAACGCCCATGTCGAACAGAAAAACTGGGCGCAGGCCAGGCACATGCTTGGTTATGATCGGATCGAAAACCCCGACACGCTTCCCCTCATTAACGACCTCTATGCCAACGAGTGGTCTCTCTATCAAAACCACTTCTGTCCATCGCTGAAACTCAAATCTAAAATCCGGATAGGATCTCGATACCGCAAGACCTATGAAGAACCGAAAACTCCCTATCAAAGAATCGTTGAATCACCTTACATAGCTTCAGAAGTCAAGCAAAGCCTTGAACTGACCCACCGTGCTCTCAATCCATTCCAATTAAAAAAGACTATCGAAAGAAAACTCAAAACCATTTTCAACCTTGTTACGGTTACCTCATTTGTGAGGCATCGAATCTGACCCTTCGGTTACCTTTTATTATGAGGCAACACGGCACGGTTACCGGACAAAGGAATACAGGAACACGATCACGGTCACCAGGATGTTGATCAAGAGCGTCGTTATCATGCATCCCACCACGCTCTTGAGCGCCGCCTGCGGCACTTCCCGCATGTTGGTGACAGCCAGCCCGTAGTAACAGCTTACCAGCGCGATGATGGACCCGAACAGCACGTTTTTGATCATGGAAATCAGGATGTCCTGCCACACCAGCGCATCGAGGACCGTGCTCATGAAAATACCAAACGGGATGCTCACCTTGACTTGTGCGATAAAATAGCCGCCGATGATCGCGATGACGTCGAAATACACCGACAGGCATACCAGCGAAACCACCATGGCCACGAACGCAGGCATGACGATGAAATGGACCGGATCGATGCCCATCACCTCGAGGGCCGACAGCTCCTTTGACACGCGCATATTGCCGATATAGGTTGCCAGTGCGGAACCCGACCTGCCCACCACCACCAGCGACGTGAAGAACGGCCCCAGTTCCCGGATCACCACAAGAATGAGGATGTTGCCGAAATACTCGCCCACGCCGAATTTCGGCATGTTGGTCATGGCCTGGATGATGATGGTGATTCCGCAGAGAAGGCCGATGATGCCGACAAGCCAGAACGCCTCCACGCCGGTAAACAGGATCTGGTTGACGATCTGCTTGAACGACGAGGCGATCCCCTTTCTCCCGCCCGCGAACAACACGGCGCCGATGTCAAGGAGAAGCCCCAGGACAGCGAACACCATCCTGCACATCGACACCGCCCAGGCGCCCAGCCTGTCGACAAACGGAACCAATCGGCCCATGCGCTCAAATCCAGTTTGTTAAAGTGTCGAGGCCCACTCGGCGTACCGTTTCCAGAACCGTTCCCGCGCCGCATCGGTTGACGTTGAGTAAAGCACCGGCGGTTGCCGCGTGCCGAACGCCGCGGCGTACTGCCGCGCATGCGCCGCCTGCCGCTGCGCCGGGAGTTTGTCGGCCTTGGTAAGCACCGCCAGCATCGGCAGCGACAGCGAGACGAGCCACGAGTGTGCCTCTTTGTCAAGAACCAGCCCGGGGTGGCGAATGTCGCACAGCCAGATCACGCCGCGCAGGTTCTTCCTGTTTTGGCAATACTCGGCAACCAGCCGCGACCACCTGATCTGTTCGCTCCTGGCGCGCTCGGCGTGGCCGTAACCGGGCAGGTCGGCCCACACCGTGCCGTCGCTTACCCGGTAGAAATTGGCAAGCGTGGTCTTGCCGGGCGTCTTTGACACGCGCGCCAGCGTCTTGTTTCCGAACAGGTGATTGATAAACGACGATTTTCCCACATTCGACCTGCCAAAAACGCAGAATTCCCGGCCGTCGTTTTTCGGGACATCGCCATAGTGCGCGGCTGAAGACAAAAAAACGGCCGAAGGCCATGGCTTCTTTTTTATGATGGGCATGTTCAATTGTACAACTATCCCGGTTGTTTATCAACCCATGACCAGCATCGGCGCAAGCGACCCGCACCATGGTAGAATATATATTTTGTTCGCATTTGCATCCGGCGTGTGGAAAGGGCTCTGCATGACCATTGTTGAGGCAATCAAGCAGGTGACCGTCGGAAACAGTTTGACTGTTGCCGAGTCGAGCGACGTGTTCAACGACATCATGAGCGGCGGCGCAACCGACGCACAGATCGCCGCGTTCGTTGTCGCGCTTCGCATGAAGGGCGAAACACCCGAGGAGATCACGGGGGCAGCCAGGGTGATGCGGGACAAGGCCACCCACGTCATCCCGCGCGATGCGCGCCATGTTGTTGACACATGCGGAACCGGCGGGGACGGCGCACGCACCTTCAACATCTCCACCGCCGCCGCCTTCGTCGCCGCGGGAGCGGGCGCCACGGTGGCCAAGCACGGCAACCGGGCCGTGTCAAGCGCGTGCGGTTCGGCCGACGTGCTCGAGGCCCTCGGGGTAAATATTTCGGCAGGCCCGGACACCATGAAGCGGTGCCTTGACGAAGTAGGTATTTGCTTCCTGTTCGCGTCGTCGTTGCACAAGGCGATGAAATACGCCATAGGCCCCAGAAAGGAAATCGGTATCCGCACCATATTCAATATTCTGGGCCCGCTCACCAACCCGTCAATGGCGCACTGCCAGCTCCTCGGCGCGTTCTCGTCCGAGCTCACCACCACCATGGCAACGGTGCTTCTCAACCTTGGGAGCACACATGCATTCGTTGTGCATGGCGCCGATCATCTTGACGAAATCACCATCAGTGCGGAAACTCATGTGGCCGAAGTCTTTGCCGGCTCGGTAAAATCGTATGACATACGACCCGAGGATTTCGGCTTTTCCCGCAGCCGCATCGAAACCATAGCCGGCGGAACAGCGCCGCACAATGCCGCTATTGTCAGGAGCGTGCTCGGAGGGGAAAAGGGGGCGCGCCGCGACATTGTGCTGCTCAACGCAGGATTCGCGATCGCGGCGAGCGGGATCGCAAACGGCCCGGCCGAAGGAATCGCCATGGCGCGAAAGTCGATTGACGAGGGCAAGGCAATGGCCAAGCTGGAGGGGTTGGTGGCGATGACGGGCGGGAAATAGGGGTGAAACGGGTCACAACGATAAGAGGATGCAACGCCGACTCCGGCCCGGGACAAAGGATTTTGTAATGATTCGCGCAGTACCTGCATTTGTCCGAAAGACCAGTAGCACCCTCATCAACAACCCGACCTGGGGGCTGGTGATTGCCGTGGCCATTGCCCTTGTCGCCAACATCTCCACGATCCAGTACATCGCTTCGCTCCAAAACGATTTGGAGGTCATGTTCAACAGCGACCTCATCGGACAGAACTACATCCAATCCGCAAGGATCAAGCTCCTCTCAATCGGCAAGGACGTGAACAATTTGTTTCTCCTCACCGACACCGACGAGAAATACGTGGTCACCGAGAGAATCCTCACGTACAAGCGCGAAGTGGAATCGCTCCTTGTAAAGTCGAAACCGTTCTACCGCACCAGGAAAAGCGCCCAGCTTGTTGCGGAGGCCGGCACGGCGTTTGCAGAATGCGCGGTCATCATAGATTCCCTCATTGCATTGTCGAAATCCGGGGCCGCACGCGAAGCGCTCGACATCATCACCGGAGAGATGAAGAACGGGTTTGGAAAACTCGACGACCGGTTGAGCTATCTGGACGGGGTCAAGCTGCGGCACGATATGAAGGTCTTCAAGAACATCGACTACCAATTGTCCATTTCGATCATCTTCACGGTTGTCGCACTTGTCACAACCGTCATCATGCGGATCTTGGTATACCGGCGAAGGAAACGCCGCGATCCTTCCCGCCCCGCCCCGACAGGCGCCGTCCTGCGGTAACGCCGCGTTGCAGCGACCTACGTTTGACGGCCGCACCTGCCGTCAAACGCCGGATAATACAGGCGGAGTTCTTCAACGAGTTTGCCGATCGGAAGCTGTCCCGGCGCCACGGATTTGTTCACGTAGCCATAGGTAAACAGGGAACCGAACACCGGAGCCGCGACCCGCGAGATGGCGCCCCAGGCGCCCATGGCGATAACGACAAGAGGCTTGTCGAATCCCGCGGCAAACATGAGCAGACGCGCCACGTCGCGGTAACTGTGCGCCATGACCGCGATTTTCACGATGTCGGCGCCCAGCGCCACGGCCTTTTCCGCAATGCGTTCCAAATGCGTAATATCCGGCGTTTTCTCGAAATCGTGCTCCGACACGATCACGGTTTTCCCCGCCGCATGCGCGATCACCTGGCGGTTGATTGATGCGTCTATCTCAACATCGACCGCATCCACAAACGGCATGACCGCCTTGAACATGTCGAGGCGCGTTTCCCGGTTTTCGTCCGTTTCCCGGATGGTGCAGATGCAGGGGAAGTGCGTTGTCTTCTTGATCTTGTCGACATACACGCAGAGCGAAGGAATAGCGGAGCTTATCAGATCCAACCTGATTTCTAAAATGTCAATCCCGTTCCGTTCAAGCAGTGCAAAGCGGTGCATGTCCATGAATTCGTCGATGACGGCGACCACGCGGGGAATTTCGCCGAGGGAAACCGAGCCGATTGCGAGGGGTTTCATACCATAAAAATGGTTGATGGATGATGGCGGGTTATTACTATTTTCATTCCATATACAGGGGTGAATAAAATATTGGTTTGCTGAGCCGGTGCGGCAATAACGAGATAATCATGTGGATTGCTGAGCGTGTGCGGCGAGGTGCCTCTTTTGGCGAGACCGAAACTCCTGCTGCGCGCACACTAGAAACACCCGCTTAACAAAATCCAAGACCAAATCCAGTGGCCCTGGTCTTCCAGCCGCAGCTGCACCACTGAGGGGGAAATGCAGAATACCTTTGCGTTCTTGCTTTTTGCGTTAGGCAGGACCGAAGGGCGCGCGAGAGCGCGTTGCCGGGCGACCCCGCCGGAGGCATAGGGGCGATCCGGCAACGAGGCCATCCGGCCGAGCCCGGAGGGAGGGCCGACCCGAGCAAAGCGAGGGGAACGCCCAAACCTATTGTCAAGATTTGAGACAAGCTGAACTTCCCCCGCCAGAATACTCTTATGTTTTAGAAATTCCCAGCATTTGTTCCGCCCTGTCATCCAAATACCTTGCCAATCCGCCCGGTATCCTCTTCATCATCCCCGATTGCATCCACACCTCGGGGCTTTCCATGCACAAGTAAAGGGGAATTCGAGGGTCGCGCTTTTCAACTTCATCCCTGATTGCGGAATAGAATTCCACCCGTATCGGCCGGTAGTAGCGTATCTTGCCGTCTTCTCCCTGCACGAGTTCGCCCATCGCGAACAACGGCAAATGTTCGTTTGTTTTCTTCAGCAGTGCCTTGAGCGCCGGCGACGAGCGGAACCCGCCCAGGCTCCACCATGCGATTCTTGACGTATCGGAAATGGCGCGGAATATCAGGGATGCCACCTCGCGGTATTCCCGCTCCCATTCGGGATACCACACAATGGGATCAAAGTGGAAGGCGACCCAGAAGCCCATGTCGAGACAGCGCTGTGCCGCGGCAAGGCGATCTTCAATGGAAGCCGTCCCTTGTTCAAGCAGGGAAACCATGCGCGGCGTGTTCATGGAAAAACCGACGACCGCTTTGGAGGGGTTCTTTAGTGCGGCACAACCGTTGACGCCGGCGCTCTTGGTCTTGAACTCCACCAGCACGTTCGGATACGGATCGAGCAACGCCGCGATTTTATCGCATAGGTGAAGTTTGTCCTCCAGATACAGGCTGTCGCCGAACTCGCCGGTGCCAAAACGCACCACGCCGGTGCGACCGGCAAGCTTATTCCGTACTTCCCTTTCCAGATCGGCAAAATTGTCAAACACAACCTGGCTTTGGCATTCCAGGTATGCCTGCAGAATGCAGTATCTGCAGTACATGCCGCATCCGGTAAGCGGAGTGAGAATCTGGTACCCGCAGCACAAGTATCCGGCCGTTGTACCGGGACACGGTTTCCAGAAGTCACCCTGGTGGGTTGCGTGAACGATATCGTTACGACGCGCAAGATTAACAGGCTCCGGCACGACGGAGGATTGTGCGGAACCGTTGTTCACCGGCGGCCTCCCCGCCGCGGGACCGCAGGGTGCGCGGGCGGTTCCCGCCACCACATGATGAGATCTTTCTGCCCGCGAACGTCACTCAATTTGTACGAAACGGCGACCTTCTTGCCTGTAAACGGGTCTTCGCCCGTTGCATACACGGAGCACGATACGGTCATGGGGATCGGCATATATTCCTGCACTTGACGCGGCCGGATGCCCCTGCGCCTCAGGTACTCGCCGAGTTCCCGGGCGTCTGCATGCGTGCTGCCCGGATGCCCGGCAATCAAATACGGCGCCAGGTACTGCTGCCTTCCGGCTCGCGCGCTCGCGTTTGCAAACAATTCCTCGAAGCGCGCCCAGCCCGTTTCTTCCGGCTTTCCCATCGCTGCAAGCACGGGACGCGCCACGTGCTCCGGCGCCACCGACAGCTGACCTCCGGTGGCCTTCTTGGCGATCACCTCGATGATCTCGGGCCAGAGCAGGGCGAGGTCCATGCGCACCCCCGAGTTTATTGACACATGCTTTACCCTGTCGAGCCCGCACACCGTTCGGATGAGATCGGCGAACGCCGACTGGCCCGTGTGGAGGAACGCGCACGCCGACGGCGCCAGGCAGCTTCTCCTGCGGCAGGACGAGCCGTCTTCGGGACGTTTGCAGAACAGGCCGTACATGTTGGCGGTGGGCCCCCCAAGATCGGACACGACCCCCTTCCATCCGGGGAGCAACGACCGTTTTCTTATTTCGCGCGCCACGGATTCCTTGGACCTGCTCTGCACCGTCTTTCCCTGGTGTGCGCCCAGGCCGCAGAAATTGCAGCCGCCAAAGCACCCGCGCACCACGGTGACGGAGTCCTTTACCTGCTCGAACGCCGGAATCGCCTGCGCGTAGGAAGGATGCGGCCGGTACGCAAACGGCAGTTCGTAGATGCGGTCGATTTCCCCCTGCGTCAACGGCTCCGCAGGTTTATTGACAAGTACCGCAAGGGTACCGCATTCCTGGAGCAACGCGGCATCGGGGTTCTCGTAGAACAGCCGGGTCATCCGCGAAAAAGCCCCCCTCGAACTTCTGATTTCGTCAAAGGACGGCAGGCGGACGAACCGGCGCTTTGGGTCCAATGCCGCCTGATCAAAAGCGTTCTTGCCCAGCCGCACGGCGGTACCTGGGATGTCAAGCATTCCGTCGAGCGGCTCGCCCCGTTTGCAACGGGAGACGATCGCGCGCAAGGGGTGTTCGGCCATTCCGTACACAAGGAGCTCCGCCTTGGCGTCGAGCAGGAGCGGCTGGCGCAGCGTGTCGGACCAGTAGTCGTAGTGGACGATGCGGCGCAGGCTGGCCTCAACCCCGCCGATCACGATAGGCACGCCGCCAAAGGTCTGGCGCAGGGCGTTGCAATAGGCGATGGTGGCGCGGGCCGGCCTTTTGCCGGCAACACCGCCGGGAACATACGGGTCGTCGCTGCGCGGCTTTTTCTGGGCAGTGAACAGCGAAAGCATGGAGTCCACGTTCCCCGCCGTCACCCCGAAAAAATATCTGGGCGCACCGAGCGCGGAAAAATCGGCGGGGTTCTTTGCATCGGGCATTGCGATGATACCCACGGAGCACCCGAGCGACTGAAGGTACCGGCCGACCACGGCGGCGCCGAACGCAGGGTGGTCGACATACGCGTCGCCCGTGACGATGATGACGTCGAGTTGTTCCATGCCCAAGGCCTGCATTTCTTCCCGCGAGGCGGGGAGAAATGAACCAGCCCCTGTAGTTTTCCCGGGAGAAAGGTCCATAGGTGGAAAATTATGTGATTGCACGCCCGGGAAGGTTATGGTTTGGGCAAAGGAAAGATTGTTGTATGAGCCGGAGTAGCCCTATGGACCCGGCGCCGGCATGAGACCGTTTCCACAATTGTTACCTTTGGCACCCGCATGCGGGATCGCGGAAGCTTGTTACCAGCACTTCTGTTTCGATTTCCATTTGTCGTCCCACTTCTTGAGCCAGGCGGCGAGATCGTCGGACGGCGTGCAGATTTTGTTGTCCTGGAAATCAACGTAGGTAAGGCCCTTCATCTTGGTAATGGTGGGTGGTAGGGTAATGAGCCGGTTGTTCATAAGGTACAGCTCGCGAAGCGACGCGAGCTTGCTTATTTCCTCGGGCAGCGAGGTGAAACGGTTGCCCCACAGTTGCAGCACCTTGAGCGACTTGAGCGCAAATAGCTCACGAGGCAGCATGGTAAGCTGGTTCTGGCGAAGGTCCAGTTCCTGCAGCGCGGTGCAGTTCCCCAGCTCGGGGGGTAATTCGGTTATCTGGTTGTACTGCAGGTCGAGCTTGACAAGATTTGCAAGTGCGCCGATTTCAGCAGGAATCTGGGTGATGTCGTTTCTGCCGAGAAGCAGCGTGGTGAGACCCGTGAGTTTTCCGATGTCGGGCGGGACACTCTTGATGCCGCCCTTCTCCATTTCTTTATTTGTCAAATCCAGATATACTATCCTCCCGAGCGAGTCTGTTTTGATTACGCTCTCTACACTGGTGCTTTTCTGGCCGGCGCTGTCGAGAAAGGCCCGCACCACCGCAATCTCATCGGCATTGCCCTGGCCGAACACCGATGCAACCGCCGCGGCGCCCAGCAAAACAACCATGTGCTTCATACCAGCTCCCCTTGGAAACTCAGTTATGCATTTGTAAAGTGTGCCCTTAATATACTTCGGATGGGAAGTAAAGTCAAATGAACCGGGCCGGCGCCGAAGGCTCGTGCTCGAAACCGGGGGTTTGCCGGCGCGGAATCTTCGCAGGGTCAAAACGCTCCACCCCGCCCGCACAAAATCACCGTTGCTTCACCCGCGAGTGAGATGCTTGCCCCCGAAGGAGCGTAATACGTAGTTTTGAAGCAGGTTGTTGTGGAGTGTCCGACTTGCCGTGATCAAGCAAGCGGCCTGCCGTTTTTCAGCCGTCGAAAGGCCTCCAGTGAAAACCCTTCACCTTGCCCTGATTGTGTCCGCGTCGGTCGTTGCCGTTTTTCTTTTCTCCTGCGCCGCGACGCAACCGCCGTTAATTTCGCATGTCAATGGCGCACCCGGATTCTTCAAAGGGCTCTGGCAGGGATTCATCGCGCCCATCGCCTTTATTGCCAGCCTTTTTTCGGATCACGTCAGGATCTACGCATTTCCCAACGCGGGCAAATGGTACGATTTCGGATTCATGCTCGGAATCGGCGGATTTTCGGGAGGTGTTTTTGCCGGGTCGAGACGCACAAGGCGGGGCGCACGGGAGCAACGGTGAAATTCCTCACCCACCGTGTCGAATACATTGGACTCAGGATGGCCGAGATCCTCATGCTGGCGCCCCGCCCGGTTGCACTGTGGTTCGGGGCGGCAATCGGATCGATGTTGTATTATGCAGGCGTGTATCGGAAGGTGGTTGAGCGGAATTTCGACCACACCGCTCTTTTTGACGAACGGGACAAACGGAAAATCATCAGGAGCCTCTACGCCAACATCGGCAGGTACGGGTCCGATTTCCTGCGCGCCGGCCGCACGCCCCCGCCGTACACCGTGGAAAACCTGGCCGCCGTCACCCGTGCCCTCTCCAAAGGCAAGGGCATGATCGCCGTTCTTGCACATTTCGGAAACTGGGAACTGCTCGCCTCAATTTTCGGATCGCATTTTCCCGACCTCAACGTGCTCGCCCGCCCCATGCACAACCCGTTGGTGGAACGATGGCTGTTTGCAAAACGGAAGAGTGCCAAGGTAACGCCCATCTACGCGTCAGGCGCGCTCCGCAAGATAGTGACCGTTCTCGGCCGCAACGGGATAATCGCCATGCTCATAGACCAGTACGCCGGGGAGCAAGGCACGCCCGTTCCCTTTCTCGGCAAGCCGGCCAACACGGTCCGCACCGCGGCGGGAATTATTCACAAAACGGACTGCGGCGTCGTGCTCCCCTACGCGCTGCTGCAGCCGGACGGGTCGTACCGCGTCGTGATCGAAACTGCCCCAGCCATTGCCGTGTCACGGGACGGCAAGGAGGCGTTCATTGCGGCGGTCCAGCTCGCGCACAACGACGTGCTGTCTCGATGGATCAGGAATTACCCGGACCATTATTTCGGATGGTTTCACCGGAGGTTCAAAGATGCGGTTTCGTATTAACTGTCAATCTATTCCCGTTAGAATTCCTGGATCCACAGCGGCCGGTACCCGTCGTACAAGCCTTCCCGGTAGTTGAGCATCACGATCTCGGTCTTCTTCCCGCGCTTGATATTCACAATGAACCGGTCGATTGTTTCCCGGGAAATAAAAAGGCCCTTGCCGTGTTCGTCAAGCAGGCCGATGGATACGCCGTTGTCCCCTTTGGTGGCATTGCGTTCGAGCCAGTAGAGAACTTCCTCTTTTTTCAAAATACCCTTCTGGTCACGCACGGCGACGCCCGCCTTCTCCTCGTCGGCGCCCCACTCGATGAAGATTTCCTCGTCGGCCGAAAGGTTCACCACGAGCGGCCACGACTCCTTCCTGTCGCCCCGCTCGCTTTTTGCGCCGTAGTACACCGCATTGATGATAATCTCGTTAAGCACCTGCCTGAACGTGCGCTTGTGCCGGAGGTCGGGCATTTCCGCTATGATTTTCTGTATGACCCCTTCGATTTCGTTGGTGCTGCGGATACGAATCTGCTGGATGCCGCCGTGCACGTAGCGGTCGAGGCCGAACACGTCTTCGGACAGGATGTTCTTGACAAGCAGCCGCACCTCCTCGAAATTGAACGGCGTCGTCTTGGTGATGATGTTGCCGATATTATAGTGCTTCGCCATGTACAGGTAGTCGCGGACGTCGTAGGCCGTGATGAGCGCGCTTTTGAGCGACGGATACAGGCGGCCCGCTTCCTTGATAAGCTCAAATCCCTTCATTCCCGGCATGTTGATATCAGAGAGAAGGAGGTCGAACGGCCCGGCGCTCAGGCGCTGAAGCGCTTCTTTCGCATCGCACGCGGTGGCCACCGCGTACCCTTCGTCCCTGAGGAACTCGGAGAGCACGTCGAGGAAGTCCGCCTCGTCGTCAACCAGCAGCAGTTTTTCGTTCATACACCTTTCTCTTTCCCGAGGGGAGCCGCACAAAAAATGACGTGTTCTGCGGTTCGGACGCGAACCAGATTTCTCCCCCGGAATCCTGGATGATCTTGTACGCCACGGCGAGACCGAGACCCGTCCCTTTGCCCGGTTCTTTTGTGGTAAAGAAGGGATCGAATATCCTGTCTTTGGCGGCCGACTCGATGCCGGAGCCGGTGTCGTGGATCTCCACGAGCACCGTGTCCTGCGCGTCGGCCCTCGTACTGAGCCGAAGCACGCCTTTGCCCGACATGGCATCGGCTGCATTGAGCACGATGTTGAGGAATATCTGGACAAACCGGGAACGGTCGCCGAACACCACAAGTCCCGCCCGGTAGTCCTTTTCCATCGTTATGCCGTCGAATATGCTCAGATATTCCACGTGCGCGAGGGTTTCGTCGAGAACGTCTTCTACTTTGTGAAGCATCGGTTGTGTGGCCTTGTAGCGTGTGTAGTCGAGAAGGCTGTTGAGGATGGAGGCGCACCTGTTCACCTGGCCGTCAATCGATTCGAAGTTCTTGGCCGCCCACTCCTTGTTCCATTCCGTTTTCTTGAGCGCCATCTGCGATCGCGCGCTGATGATGGACAGGGGATTGCGCAGTTCGTGCGCAAGCCCGGACAGCATGGTGCTCACGGTCGCGAGCTTTTCCGATCTATAAAGTTGGGCGGTGGTATTCTCCTGCTCCGAAATGTCGTTGATGAGCATAAGAAGGCCGACGGGGTTGTGCGCGTGGTCGTTCATCCGGTAGTTGGCGATTTCCAGCACGGCATCGTCGACCGTGATCTTCTTCATTTCGTGCCGCTTCCATTGGCCGGAGATCCTTGTGAGCGCATTCTCCACGAAGCGCGATATCTTTTCGGGAAATACCTCGCGATACGCGGCGCCAACGATATCGTTCTTTGTCAGTTTGAGCAGTCTGCGGGCATACTCGTTGATAAGGAAGATATTTCCCGTTGTGTCAACAACCACAAGGCCTGAGGTGATGGACCCGGTGATGTTGACATTGATCTCCCGTTCGTGCTCCACAATGCGGTTGCGGAGGTTCATTTCCTTCTGCAGGAGATCTTTTTCGTCGGCCGCCTGCTGGTAGGCTCGCACCACGGTGTCGAGCCCGGCCCCCAGGTACATGCGGTCGATCCTGCTCGTGGCAAGCCCGTTTGCCACCTCGTACGCGTACACGCGTTCGAGTGTCCCTTCGTCAAGCGCGCGTCTGAGCGCGGGGGAAATGCGGCCCGGGTCGCTTATGTACACGGCGATGGGCACGCCGTTGCTTACGAAATAGAGCCGTTCCATGTCTTCGGCCATTGCCCCGCCGATGGCTTCCTGGCTGATGAGCACCACGGCAAACGGGACGTCTATGTCGAGAATGGAGGGTATGTCGGGCACGAGGAGCGGGTTGTACCCGTGTGACAACAGCTGGCTGCTCAGCTCGGGGACATCGATGGTGACAAGAAGGACGTTCGCGATATTCATGTGGTGCATCCGTCGTACGCCGGACCGAACGCGTTGCGGTCCGGCGGTGAATCCGTAAAAACGGGCATTCTCTATTATATCCTGTTTGGAGCGCCATGTCCATGCCTGAACCGCCTACCTTTTCAGGCCGCATTGCCTCAAATTAAATGTAACCGAAGGCTTAATCGAAACACGCACCAATTGATTCGTTGCCTCATAATTAAGGTAACCCAAGAAAAAAGGGGGTTACCACTATGGGGCACAAAGAAAAAGAAGCATATCGGGAAGCGATACGACAACGATATGCCCATTCCAACAGAGCCGGCAAAAAGCAGATTCTCGATGAGTTTTGTGCGATTTGCCGATACAATCGCAAGTACGCTATCCGGCTACTTGGAAAACGCAAACAGAAACAAAAAGCCAAGCGTGGAAGAAGACCCTTATATGCTGAACCGCTTTTTATTAAGGCGTTACAGTACATCTGGAAAGCCTCTGATTTCATGTGCTCTCGCCGCCTTAAGGTTGTCATTCCAGTATGGCTGCCATTCTACGAACAATCCTTTGAACTGCTTTCCGAGGAAGTCCGTGCGCGGCTCCTCTCTGTCAGCCGCTCCACGCTTGACCGCGTCCTATGCCCTTTACGTACGCGTATGGGCAAGGGATTGTGCGGCACCAAGCCCGGCTCCATGCTGCGCAATCAAATCCCCATCCGTACCGACAACTGGGATATTACCCAGCCTGGATTCATGGAGGCGGATACGGTTGCCCATTGCGGCACCAGCCTTGCCGGAGAATTTGTGTGGAGCCTTATCATGACTGACATCCATACTGCTTGGACCGAAGGCCGTGCTGTGTGGAATAAGGGCTCCCAGGGTGTCATTGAGCAGGTTAAAGACATCGAACGACGAATACCTTTTGCCCTGCGTGGCTTTGACTGTGATAACGGGTCCGAGTTCCTCAACTATCATCTCGAACGCTACTTCGCCGTGCGACAAGACCCTGTAAAGTTCACCCGGTCACGTCCCTACAAGAAAAACGACAACGCCCATGTCGAACAGAAAAACTGGGCGCAGGCCAGGCACATGCTTGGTTATGATCGGATCGAAAACCCCGACACGCTTCCCCTCATTAACGACCTCTATGCCAACGAGTGGTCTCTCTATCAAAACCACTTCTGTCCATCGCTGAAACTCAAATCTAAAATCCGGATAGGATCTCGATACCGCAAGACCTATGAAGAACCGAAAACTCCCTATCAAAGAATCGTTGAATCACCTTACATAGCTTCAGAAGTCAAGCAAAGCCTTGAACTGACCCACCGTGCTCTCAATCCATTCCAATTAAAAAAGACTATCGAAAGAAAACTCAAAACCATTTTCAACCTTGTTACGGTTACCTCATTTGTGAGGCATCGAATCTGACCCTTCGGTTACCTTTTATTATGAGGCAACACGAGGCGCGCCATCAGCCGTCGCCCCTCTGCCTGGAGCGTATCATCCTGATGCCAGGCTCGCGGATAGGACGCCATGCGTTCCAGAATGTCGATTGCTTCTTTCCTGCGTCCCATTGCGACGTACGTCCGGGCAAGCTCCAAATTGGCGTACACATTTTGCGGCGCAAGGTCTGTCGCCTTCAGAAGCGAACGCTCCGATTCGGCAAGCGTCCCCCGGGGCGCCCATCCGTAGAAAATGCCGGCCAGCGTCCGCAGGATCGGGCTCGCCTCCGCGACCTCCCTGCAATAGGCTCCCAAGACGATATACGCGGGAGCGAACCCGGGGGCTTTCGCAATTGACGTGCGAATATTGGAATCGATGATCCGTGCCAAACTGATCCGCTGCAGCCCGGTTTTGTATTCTTCGAGATCGGCGGCGGCAACAGCGGTGAGAAAATAGGACTGGCCCGAATCGGGGTACCGTTTTCGAAGGGTGTCGGCATACCGTAGTCCCTCTAGATACAGCGTATCGGATTTTCTCGAGTACATGTCTTCGCCCGCATCGATGAACGCACGCGCGGTTTTCATGATGGCATCGTATCTGTCAGGGCATTCGCTCGCCGCTCGGGAAAACCTTTTGAGGGCCGTTGCGTTGTCGAACCGTGCATACGCGGCGTCCCCGGAGTCGAGCTGCACCTGGCACGGCGGCGTTTCGGCGCGCACAAGCAACGCTTGCAGTATCACCGCCGCACAAGCCCACGCGCGTATACCCTGCACGATCATGACGCCGTCTCCGCAATAGCACTGACGGATGCTCCCGTCTGCAGCAGTCCCGTTTCCTTCAGGCAACAGAGGAACACTCTTCCCGGGTGCAGCGTGCCCACCATGAAAGGCGTTGGAAAAGACGCCCGCGTCGCCAGATCGGCCAATTCCTGCTTGAGAAACCCCTTGCGAATAGAGAGCCTTCCGTCGTGACGGGACAAACCGCTATGCAAGAAAGCCTGGCTGAACAGTGCGAACCCGGCGTATGCCGGAGCGCTGCGGGCCAGATCGTTGATGAGAAAACCGCAACGCGAAACATCATGGATCTTCTTGATAAGCCCGGGGATCTCGGTTGATTCAATGTGGTGCAGGAAATGATTGGAGAAGATATAGTCGATGCGACTGTCTATTTCGTCTAATGAAGACGCCGATGCTTCGCAAACTATGATGTCGCTTCGGCCGTGCGCGGCACGCCTGCAGTATGCAACCGCCCGGGGATCGTTGTCGATGCATAGGACCCGCACGTTCAAACCGTTGTGGCGGCACACTCCAGTAAACCACAAGGCAAAATCGCACCCGCCCGCGCCGAGGTCGGCCACAATAAGTTCCCTGCCGCCCTGCTTCAGCATGTGGGGTAGAAGATACCGTTTGACAAGTGTGCGGCTGCGGGAAAACAACAGGTTGACGATCCTGAAATCCCGCAGCGTGCGGATCAATTCCTCTTCCGATCCTGTGGTATCGTCCATCCGCTCAGGCACAAAAAAACGCGCGGACATGTCGGGTATTTGAAACATGGCGACCCGATAGTAGTTTGTAGTGAAGGCCCGATCCGCGAAAGAACGCTTCGGATCGGGCATCTTTTACAAGTAGCCGCAACATTCATACCATGGCCAAGCGACATCAAAGAGATTTTCTCGCCGAACCGCTCTCAAAACGCTCGTACAACCAATGGCTTTTCGGGATTGTTGCAAAACGCTACGGCCTCGTAACGCGAGGCCTTTCGTTTGGCAGGGACTCGTCCTGGAAGAAAGGATTGGCGTCCAGGATCACCGCAAACAATTCGCCCCGTGTCATTGATATTGCATCGGGAAACGGCGATCTGGCGCTGGCGCTCCTGCGGAAGTTTCCTGATGCGCGAGTCGCCGCCGCAGACCTTAACCCGAAGATGTTTTTCTCGGCCCACAAAGAGCGCCATCCCGGCGTCGCGTTTGCGGCCCAGGACATGGGGGCACTCGGGTTCAAGACCGCGTGCGCGGATATCGTGACGGGCGGCTATGCGCTTCGCAACGCACCCGACCTTCAAATAACCCTCGCGGAAGTCAAAAGGGTGCTTAAGACGGGCGGCACGGCGGCCTTCCTTGATTTTTCCAAACCGCCCAACGCGCTCGCCGCGGCAATCGAATACGCGCTGCTCAAATTCTGGGGCAGCCTGTGGGGCCTTGTGCTCCATGGCAACCCCGAAATCTACGGCTACATTGCCGAAAGCCTGCGCCTGTTTCCGGACCGCCCGGCACTCCATTCGCTGCTGGCGGAATCCGGTCTTCCCGTAACGCAATCAAAACGGTTCATTTTCGGGATTGTCGAACTTATCATCTGCCGGGCGAAATAACGTCATCCTCGTAACAAATAGGCGTGTGCAGAAAACCCCGCGCCGAATGCAACCATCACGCACCATTCTCCGGGCGCGATTCCGGCCGCCGCAAGGCGCTCCAGCTCGAACAGCACGGTCGGCGACGACATGTTGCCAAAGTCCCGAAGCACCTGTCTGGTGACCGCCAGTTGTTCCTCGGAAAGTCCAAGACCGGTCTTGATCGATTCGATGATCCTGTCGCCTCCCGGATGCACGGCCCAGTGTTTGATGCCGCGGACGTTCAAACCGTGCCGCTCCAGCAGCGCGCGGATCATCGGCGGTACCGCTTCCCCCACGACTTTTGCAAGCTGCGGCGACAATTTATTGTGAAGCCGGCCCTTGTTGTAGACGTACCGGACGTCTTCGCGGAACGCCGGGTCATAACGGCTGATGCTTGACACAAGCGAAATGCCCTCGCTTCCGCGCCGGAGCACGGTCGCTCCGGCCCCGTCGCCGAAAATGGCGTTGGAAATAACGAGGCTGATATCATCGCCCATCTGGTAGGTGGCGCTGCAAATCTCCACCGACACGCACACGGCGATGCCGTCACCCGCGCCGGCAAGCAGCCGCTCGCCCACCTGGAGGCAGGGGACCGCGCCGCCGCATCCGCTGCCCACAAGATCAAAGGCGCCGACGGCGGGAGAGAGCCCGAGGCGCTCGACAAGATAGGTCGAAAGACCCGGGCAGATATAACCCGTGCAGGTGTTTACGACGAGGGCCGTGATATCGCTGCATGAACAGTCTTGTCCGGCCAGCGCCCGGGTGACGGCCTGCGCGGAAAGATCGACGGCCCAGCGGGTGAACCTGTCGATACGGCGATCTGGGTCTTCTTCCTTGAGCATCACCAGTTGTTCCTCGTTGTCAACAGCCACGTGGCGCTGCCTGATGCTCGGATGAGACAGAACCTGGTGCAGCACCTCCAGGGTGCGCGGCTTGAGAATGCCGGCATAATGCCGCGACATGAGCGTGTCGGCCGTGCCTTGATCCACCACGAACGGCGGGGCCGCCGTTCCGATGCCGGCGATCCGCGGCCCTTGAAGTCCGTTTCGTGCCGAGGCGTGCGTCGTCATAAGTTTCCCTGTTGTTCCAATTAATGCTTCACGGGCCGCACGGAGTATTTATTTTAGATTTGAATGTTGTGGAGTCCCGCGGACGGTTCGGCTGGTGCGGGCGCAACGGATAAATATAGCTATTAGCGAAGAGAAATCGTACCCATTCGTTATACAACGCCTGCGGTTTCCGAATTGAAAGGAACTCCCTATGGAACTTGTCGGTAACGATGCGCTTATCATGGCCCGGATGGCAAAAGTGATAGGTGAAGTCCTCAAACCGGGCAGCCAGCCGCTCACCTTTGACAAACGCTTCAAGGAAGACCTGGGCGCCGATTCTCTCGACATCGTTTCCCTCCTCATGGCGCTCGAGGAGGAATTTCACACCCAGATATCAGACCAGGAAGCGGCCGGGTTCACGACGGTAGGCGCAGTGTTCGACTATGTCAAGGCGCGGGCCGCCCTCGCGCATTCATGAACCGCCGCGTCGTCGTCACCGGCATCGGGATCATCGCCCCGGGCGCCCCGAACGCCGCAACATTCTGGAACAACTGCCTGGCCGGCGTCGCGCCCGTGTCGCCTATTCCCGCCCACTGGAAACGGTACGCCGAGTATGCCTCCACGATCTGGGCGCCGCTTCCGAAACTCGATTTTTCCGGCCTCGGCATAAGCCGCGTGGAACAGATGCAACTCGATCCGTCCTCAATGCTTGCGCTGTGCGCCGCACGCGAAGCCCTTGACAGCTCGCGCATCCGCAGTACCCTCAAGAATGAAAAGAAAAACACGTTTTCTCTGGACGGTCTTGACGCCGGGCGCGTTGCCGTCTATTGTGGCAGCGGCATCGGCGGCCTTACCTCCCTCATCTTCAGCCAGTCGTATCATATTGTGTCCCCGCTTGCCAACGCATTCTCACACCTTCGACCGCTTCTTTCGGGCGGCCAGGCGCCGTTTCCCGAGGCGAGGCTCATTGCGGATGCAGCGAGCGAAGACATACGCATGCCCCAGCGGTTCAATCCTTTCATTGTGTCAATGACTATGCCCAATGCCGTTTCCGCAAACATCGGGATCAAGTACTCGGTCCACGGACCCAACACCACGGTGAGCTGCGCCTGCTCCGCGGGCACGGTCGCCGTTGGACAGGCGTTCTCGGCCATCCGGGGGGACCGCGCGGACTGCGCCCTGTGCGGCGGCGTGGAATTTCTCGGAGACGAATTCGGCGGGATATTCCGCGGGTTCGACTGTGCAAAGACGCTTGTCAATCCGGGAAACGATCCTCATTCCGCCAACCGCCCGTTCGATAGGCTCCGCTCCGGGTTTCTCTTTGCCGAAGGCGGCGCGGCCATCCTCGTGATTGAGGAGCTTTCCCATGCTCTTCGCCGCGATGCATCCATCATTTCGGAAATAACCGGATTCGCGGAGACCTTCGACGGCCACAACATCATGATGATGGACCCCCAGGCCGATCAGATCCGGCGCATGCTTCACCTGCTTGTCGGTTCCGCGGGTCTTGCCTTTTCGGACATCGACTATATCAACGCCCACGGGACGGGCACGGTGGCAAACGATGAGATTGAGGCGCGGCTCATCGACGAGTGCTTCGGACAAAAGCCGATTGTCAATTCAACAAAATCGCTCATCGGGCATGCCATCGGCGCCGGCGGCGCCATCGAAACGGCGGTGACGGCCCTCAGCATTGCGCATAAAACGACCCATGCGTGCAAGAACCTGGAGGAGCCGGTTCGCGATCTCAATTTTGTCAGAACGCCCGGGAACTTCCCTATTCGCAAAGCGATCACGCAGTCGTTCGCGTTCGGCGGGCACAATGCGGGGTTGGTGCTGGAGGAATACCGGGAGTAACGGGAGTGTTTCCGTGGAGAACCTTCTTCCTCCGCGCGGTCCTACCCCCTCGACGCTCGCTCCGAAAGCCAGTGAGTGCTGGCGATACAACCTTTGTCAAGCTCCTCAGCCAGCGCGAGCGCATCGCTTCGATACCCGCTCCGGATGCGCACGGTTTTTTCGGCCCACGAGGAGCAATACGTGCAACGCCTGCAGTCGGCCGTGGAACAATCGCGGGTGCGGAGCCCTTCGACAAATCCATCGAGCGCCTTGTTGTCGATGTAGACCGGCGCCGTCGCGCGGCCGTAGTCGTGCAGAATGACCATCTCGGCGTAGCGCTTCATCGCCGCAAGCGCGGAGAGTTTGACGTACCATGGTTTGAACATCACCGTCATCATCCTTGCGCGCTGCGCAAACGGCGTGTTCTGTTCGCGTTTTATCTGGGCAACGGGCCCCGCTATTTCGAGCAAATTTCCGTCAAACGACCGCGCAGCGTACGCGGCAACGCGTTTGACAAGAAGATCGCCGGGACAGCTTCGCTCCACAATCTTGAACGAATGAAACCCGATCTCTTCGTAGAAGTGAAGATCTTCGGGCCTGATCCACGTTGCGCGCAGGTACAACGACGGGTCTCTCAGCTTGCTCGACGAACAGTGGAGGAAACAATAGTCGAGGCAGAATCCCTTGCGCCCTCCCCGCGACATTGAGCTTTGGGTGAGCAGATGCATGTGGGTAGGTTCGTGCGAGCAATTGAGCAGACAGCTTGCATTGACAATGAGCTGCAATTCGCGCCGGGACGCCTTCTTGATGGCTTCGAGTTTCGTGAAATTCCGGTTGCACGCAATCGCGCTCACGCAGATCGTGTCCGCGCCCATGTCTTCCCATTGCACCACTTTATGGGGCGTGTCGACAAGCGCGAATACTCCCACGCGCACCATCAAGCGAGGGTATTGCTTTTTCACAAGCCTCAGAAGATAGGGCGAGGCAACGGTAACGGCGTCCACTCCCATTTCATCGAGCCCGTCGAGCTGGCGGCGAATGGCCGCCTGGCCGCGCCTGGTTTGTTCCAGGCCGTATAAGCCGGCCCCGTTGATCAGGTAATTGAAGCTGAGACCGTGCGCGTGCGCCTCGGCCACGGACGACGCAAGAGACCTCCTCGTCGTGGGCCGCAAGGTTATGGTCGACCGCCCGCCGCCGATGAGATCGCGCGACAGCTTGCCGTAAATCTCCTTCACTTCAGGGAATTTTGCCAGTGTGGGGATAATACCCGGTTCAAAGGTGTAGGCAACGCTCAGTTTCATGGCGGTGCTTCCGAGGGTTCGTGGTTTACCGGAGGCCGGCGCGAGGTGCCCGGACAAGCCGCTATTTCCCCTTCTTTGCCGCCTCGTACCGGTACTCTGCTGCGTCAATAAGCCACAGAGGGTCTTTGTAACTCTGGTAGCGCACACGGTCCACAAAATACGTGGGAGTCAGGGTGACGCCGTTGGCGGCGGCTTCTGCGGTTGATCTGGCGACGGCGGAATCCGCTTCGGGCGAGTTTGCGCGCTGCTTGAATGCAGCGTGCGACATGTTCAGGCTGTCGGCGATCGCGTAGATAAGGCTTTCACTGACACGGCCTTTGCTCTTGGCGAGCGAAATAAAGAAGTCCCAGAACTTGCCCATGCCGCCGGCCGCCACAAGCGACCGGTTTGCGAACCCGTTGCCCAGGGGTTTAATCATGAGGCGCGCCTTGCCGGCGAGGACTCCCACGGTCACCGCATCGTACAGCTCGTGCGTCACGAAGTGACATATGGGGCATACGGCGCTTACGTATCCAATTATCAGCACGGGCGCACGCTTGTCGCCTGCGATGGGAAATACCGTCGTGTCGATGATGCCCTTGCGGGTCGAAGTAAGGCTCTCGTAGCGCCTTCCCGCTTCCTGTATTATGGTTGCCGACGAGGTTTTGCGCGCCACGAGCCACTTGAAAAACGAATGCAGCCGCCCGGCAATGGTGCAGGTGGGATACTTCTTGAGGCATGCGGCAAGTTCGCCGTTGCAGCATTGCTGCACCACAAAGACGTTTTCGACGGAATCGAGCTGGTGAAGCTGTTCCGCATTCAGCGTGTCCGGAACCGCCGTCTTCTGTTCAAACGCATGCACAGGCCACACGCACAGGGCCGCCGCGCACGCGCACACCGATGCCATCGACATTCTGCGCTTTGTCATGCCTACCGTCCCGTCATGATCCGGAGAAGGTCCGGAAGCCGTCCCAGATCGTTGTAGGTTACATACATGAACAACAGGATAAAAAACGCGATTGCCACGCGGTTGATTATCGACTGCGCCGCTATCGACAGTGGTTTCCTGCGCAGCGCCTCGAGCAGCAGGAACAGCAGCAGCCCGCCGTCGGTAATGACAAGCGGCAATAAATTGAGAATGGCCAGGTTGATGCCGATGAGCGCCATTAATTTGAGGATTTCAACCGGTCCCGCAACCGCCACGATGCCGATCCACTGGATAATGCCGACGGGCCCGGAAAGCTCCCTGGTTGACACCTGCTTGGTGGACAGCATTGCGATGACGTTGAAAACCATGGTGGTATTTTCCCACGTTGCCCCGAGCATCTTTCGCGCCGCGGCAACCGGTCCGTAGCGGACCTTAACAGATGCTGAATTTCCCCGCGTGACGCCGATCTGGAATCTGTGCACATCCTTCTTGAATACGGGGACAACCGCCAGCGGCACCATGGCATTGCCGCGTTTCACGGAAAACCGCATGGGGCCTGCGGTGCTGTCGAAATGAATCACCACCTGCGTAAGCTGGTCCCAGGAAAAGATCTCTTTCCCGTTTATTTCAGCCACGGTGTCGCCGGCCTTGAAGCCTGCGGCGGCCGCGGGCGTACCCTGGCCGACGCTGCCGACCGTGGGAGAATACACGGGAAACAATCCTCCGGTCGGTTCTTTGGGAAGTCCCCTGCCATTCCATTGCGCCATCACGAGCGGCCTGGTACTCACGACATTGTCGCGCGCAAAGGTGATGTCGTAGCGCGATTGGCGGAAAGAAAGCTGACGTTCTATGTCTTCCCAGCTTCTCACGGGTCTCCCATTCATGGCGATGACGCTGTCGCCTTCACGAAATCCCGCCTTCATGGCGCTTGAGCTGTCGCTCACGGCGCCTATAATCGGCCGCTTGAGATAGAGCGGTTCGTCAACGCCCGCGACAAAAACACAATACAGGCACACCATTGCGAAGAGGTAATTTGCGGCAGGGCCGGCAACGGCCACAATCGCGCGTTGCCATTTGGGCTTTGAGGTGAAATCACCCGGCTCCACCACCGGTTTGTCTTCCGGGTGCTCGCCGGACATGGCAACATACCCGCCGAACGGCACAGCGCCGATGCGATATTCGGTGCCGCCGACGGTCTTCTTGAGCAGCGGTTTCCCAAACCCGATCGAGAAAGCCAGAACCCGTATGCCGCATCCTTTTGCCGCAATAAAATGTCCCAGTTCGTGAACAAGGACGAGAATGCCCAGGACGATGAGTCCAACGGCAAAGAAGATCGTGATGATCGCCGCGCTGTGAAAAAAATGCATCATTAGTGGCTGTCGTTTCTATCGGAGGGCATGGGACCGTTCCTCGTTTCTTGTCCAATCGGAAATAAGTCTGCTCACGTTCGCCCGCGTTCTCCTGTCAGCCTCTTCTACGACCTCAATGGCGTCCGCCGGCACCGGCGAATGATCGTCCAAGGCCGCCCGCAGCAATTCCGCGATCATGTCGAACCGGATAGTCCCGGCAAGAAACGCGGCGACCGCCACTTCGTTGGCCGCGTTGAGCACCGCAGGCATGGTACCGCCGCTTCTCCCTGCGGCAAGGCACAGCCCAAGGCAGGGAAAACGCGCAAAGTCGGGCTCGAAAAACGTGAGCTCGCGCAGCTCGGCCAGATTCAGGCGCCGCGTTTTCAGCTCCAACCGCTTCGGGTATGACAACGCAAACTGGATCGGCAATTCCATGTCGGGAACGCCCATTTGCGCCATGACCGCCCCGTCGTGGAATTCCACCATGGAATGAATGACGGATTGGGGATGGATGACCACGCGCAGCCGGTCGTAAGGCATGTCGAACAGGTGATGCGCCTCGATCACCTCAAACCCCTTGTTCACGAGCGTTGCCGCGTCGATGGTGATCTTCCTGCCCATGCTCCAGGTGGGGTGGTTCAGCGCGTCCGCGGGCCGAATGTCTCTGAATTTGTCAAGCGGGTGGGTCCGAAAAGGGCCGCCTGAGGCCGTCAGGATTATCGATTCCACCGCGGCATGGCTCTCGCCGGTAAGGCACTGCAGAATGGCGCTGTGCTCGCTATCAACGGGGACAAGCTCCCCGCACCCCTTGCGGACAAGGGAGGTAATGTAGTCGCCTCCTATCACCAGACTTTCCTTGTTCGCAAGCGCCACCCGTTTGTTCTTTCTGAGCCCGGCGACGGTTGCCCGCAGGCCCACCGCGCCCACGAGCGCGTTGAGCAGCACGTCGAACTCGGTCTCGTTGACAAGCTCTTCGAGGCCCGCATCATTGTTGAACACGCGCACGTTCCCATCGAAACGGCGTCCGCTGCCGCCGGCCGCGGCGCTGCCTATGCACACCGATTTAGGCCGGAATTCTTCGGCAAGGCTCAGGAGCTTTTCCCGGTTGCCGTGCGCCGACATTCCCACGATCTCGAAGCGGTCGGGGAACCGCCTGATGCAGTTGCACGCGCTGGTGCCGATAGACCCTGTCGCGCCGAGAAGCACTATTCTTGTTCGATTCATTCGTCCAGCATTCCGTTTGTCAAGAAAGGGCGGGGCGGGTCACGGTCCGACGGCCGATTCCGCAATTACCCGAATCTTCGAGTCGGCGCCGTTGCTCAGCCAGGCAAACCGCGTTTGCCAGCCCTCGGGACCGGGCGGGGCGGTTGCGGTACGCGCATTGCATTTGTAATAGAGCTTCATCTTGAAGCATCGCAGGCCCAGAGCGGATTGACATTGCCATGAGCGGACCGAATCCTTTTCCCAGTATTTGAGTTCTACGATCTTGCCTGTCTTCACCACGTCGGCTCGTTTCTTCTGCAGCATCCATTCTTCGGGGCCCGCCCGTGCGCCGAACGCGGCACTGCCGCTTCCGTTCGAGCAGGCAATGTCGACCTGCCCGGTCATATCATACGCTTTTTCGTACTGCTTGCTTTGCAGGAGACGGAGATATTCGTCAAGCGTTTTCACATACTCGTCGGTGGCAAATGCCAGCAAAAAAAGTCCGAGCGTCGGAACCGCCACGAACACGCTTCCGAATCTGTCAAGGACGCCGCCATGGCCCGACAGTATTTCGGAGGCGTTTTTGGCCCCAAAGTAGCGTTTCATGAGGGACACCAGAAGGTCGCCCACCTGGGCAAAAACGCCCAGGATAAGTCCCATAAAGATTCCCAGGTACCACGGATACGCCGGGTTGCGAAGGAAGGTCCACAACACCGAATATGCGACAACCGCGGTCACGAATCCGCCGATGCTTCCCTCGACGGTCTTGTTCGGGCTGATGTTGCTGTAATGGTGCTTCCCCCAGGTGCAGCCCACGAAATAGGCCATGGTGTCGCACAGGAACACCGACCCTATCACCAGGACAAATCCTATTCTGGAAAGCATTTCGGGGCCGTACGACTTGAAAAAAGACTGGAAACCGGGATCGAACAGGTACAGGATGGATACTCCCGCAATGTAAAGAAACACGACTGCGGAGAACGACAAGCTTGCGCGCCTCCACCTGCCCGAATTCCTTTTTCCCCACACGATAGCCTCGAACGCAACGATAAGAAGGAGAACGAAAATGGAATATCGCAGGGGTATCGACAACTTGAACATGCCGAGAACGAGCTCGGTGGCAAGCCACACCAAGCCGAGCCAGAATGCGTTTCTCGGGAAGAAGACCGCCAGCATCCGGTTGTACTCGAGCCCGCCCATGATGATAAGCGCGATGGTGATCACCATACCGGGCACAATGTGGTACGGCGAACCGGGAGGAACCAGCGACAGGTTAGAATTCATGCCCCACCACCCGATGGGAATGGCGGGGATCGCAAAGAGAAGCCGCCGGCGCAGGTTGCGGGGATCGATCATACGATCTCCTTAACCGTTCCGAACCGGCGTTCGCGTTTGTTAAAATCGTTGATCGCCTCAATCAGGCATTTCTTGTCGAAATCGGGCCACAGCACGTCGGTGAAGTACAACTCTGCGTAGGCCGATTGCCAAAGGAGAAAATTGCTGGTCCGGATTTCGCCGGCCGTTCGAATGATGAGGTCCGGATCGGGAAACGCGGCCGTAGAGAGATACTTCCTGAAAGTTTCCTCGGTGAGGTCGCCGATGAGGGACGGTGCGGCAAGCGCGTCCCGGGCGAAGTCCTTTACGGCCTCTATTATTTCGGCCCTGCCGCCGTAACTCACCGCGAGCACCAGATTGAGCCCGGTATTCCCTTTTGTCGCCTCGATCCCGGCAAGAAGCTCCCTGCGCGTCTTGGGCGGAAGCCTGGAGAGATCGCCGATGGCGTGAAGCCTCACATTGTTCTTGTTGAGTTCCCGGATTTCCCGCCGCGTCATTTCAACCAGGAGGTCCATAAGCAGGGCTATTTCCCTTTGCGGCCTGCCCCAGTTTTCCGCGGAAAAAACGTAGATGGTGAGATAGCGTATTCCAAGCTCACCGCACGATCGCACGATATTTCGGGTGGCATCGGTGCCGGCCCGGTGCCCGGCGGACCTCGGCAACCCGCGCGCCTTTGCCCAGCGGCCGTTGCCGTCAAGGATGATGCCTATATGGGTGGGGACATTCATGGCAAAGCTGTCATTTCACGGAACAGGCTGTCTCGGGAGAAGTCTTTCGCGGATTTTGGTCATCCAAATATATATCCCGATTAAAAGGAAATGAACCAAAAAGCACCTGTTCCTCCCTCATAAAGCCAATCCTGGGCCGGTGAAAAAACGTATATTGTGGTATGCCGGACAAAGGAGCCACAATGAGCATTGAAATATCAAGACCCACAAAGACCGAACTGCGGAAGAAGGGTGTATTGACATGGCCTGTGTGGGAAAAAGAAGTGTCGCGATTCGACTGGTTCTACGAGCAAACCGAAGAATGCTACCTCGTTGAGGGAAAAGTGATTGTCTGGACAAAAGACGGAAAGCGGTTCGAATTCGGCAAAGGTGATTTCGTCCGGTTCCCCAAGGGCCTCGAATGCCAATGGGACATCAGGGAGCCCGTGAAGAAACATTACTGCTTCAAGTGATGTTGTCGCGGGGATTGCGCGGGCTGAGGCATTCGACATCCGCACTTTGATAGAGCCCCTGTCCGTATCACAGTGCATCCCGGGAATTCCCGATGTTCCCCATCAGAGATGACAATCCCACGATTCACAAATCGGTTGTCGTCTTCCTCATCATAGCGATCAACGCCGCAGTCTGGATTTTTGTTCAGGGCGCAGGCTTTAATCCGGCAATGGCAAAATCTCTGTGCCACTTCGGACTCGTGCCCGGCGAACTGCTCGGTCTGGTTGCGCCCGGAACGCAGGTCCCTTTGGGCGGCGGGTTTGCCTGCGTCGTTGAGAATTCGCAGAACTGGTACACTCTTATCACACACATGTTTATGCATGGCGGTTGGCTGCATATCATCGGTAACATGTGGTTTCTCGCCATATTCGGCGATAATGTGGAAGACTCCATGGGTTCATTCCGATTTGTCTTTTTTTACCTGTTGTGCGGCCTGGCCGCGGCCGGCACGCAGATGTTTCTCGACCCTCGCAGCGCTATGCCCATGATAGGCGCTTCGGGCGCGATAGGCGGAGTCATGGGTGCGTACATCGTACTGTACCCTCGCGCTCCCATTCACATGCTCGTGTTTCTCGGCTTCTTTGTGACCCGGATCATTGTTCCCGCCTACTTCATGCTTGGCTACTGGTTTATGCTGCAACTTCTCGGCGTGATACCGGCAATCGGCGGAAGGAACGGCGGCGGCGTTGCGGTGGGCGCGCACGTGGGAGGATTCTTGGCGGGGGTGCTCCTGATTTTCTTTTTCAGGCGAATGGACAGGGTGAGGGAAAAAAGGGCGATGCGGGTTTGGCGAGGATGGAAATATAGATGAGTGCTTAAGTCGAAATCGGATTAAGAAGCTGGGCGTTCCCCTTTGTAGAGTCTCACCGCCATGCGACTCTACAAAGGGTCGGCCCTCCCTCCGGGCTCGGCCGTTCGGCCTCGTTGCCGGCTCGCCCCAGTCGCCTTTGGCGAGGGTCGACCGGCAATGCGCTTCAGCGCACCCTGCGGTCCTGCCTAACGCGAAAACAAAGCTCCACTGCCGCCAAATATCCAGAAACCTGTCGAACTCCGACAGGTAAGTTTTTCTGCTCAATCACATGGGGCGAACTTCATTTAGCGGTAAATGGAACGTGTGGAAAACGCGGTTTTGCAGCTGCAGCTCCCCTATTTCTTGCGCAAGGGTTTGAGGGCATTGCCCCAGGCAACCACCTGATCGAGCATGACGCCAAGCGACTTTTCGTGCGCTGCATTGGGCTTGAACACGCGATAGTTCTCAAAATCGTTGTGGAGCGAGATCATCACCTGGGCGCGGACGTCGGCTACCTGAACCTCTCCCAGCACAAGTCGCATTTGTTCAGCGGCTCGCGCTCCGCCGATGCTTCCATAGCTTACCAATCCGGCCGCCTTGTTGTTCCATTCGCCGTACAGGAAATCGATTGCATTCTTGAGAGCGCCGGGTATTCCATGATTGTACTCCCCTGTCACGAAGACAAAGGCGTCGAATGAATCTATCTTCGCGGCCCAGCCCTTGGTATGCGGGTTCAGATGCTGGCCCATGGACGGCGGCATGGGTTCGTCCAGCAGCGGCAAATTGTAGTCCTTGATATCCACAAGTTCAAACTCGGAATCGGTACGATTCTTTGCAATTTCGTAAGCCCATTTGGCCACTCCCTCGCCGAGCCTGCCGGGGCGGGTACTGCCAAGGATGACTGCAGTCTTGATCATGGTAGAGACCTCCTCAAAAAGGTAAGATTTTCTTCGGAAAGACTGTTTCGTAGGACGCGCGACGCGCCACGAGGCCCGCGCCATCCCGCTTATTTCTTCTCCCGTCCCTCCCCTTCCTTCCTCGCCGCCTCCCAAAACACCCCCGCAAACGCCCACGTTGACTTGTCTTTGCGGACAAACACGAGGTGCAGCTTCGAAACGCCGCACAGCGCCTTGCACACGATCTCAACCCTGTTTTTCCCTGCGATGTTCACCTGGGTGAAATCGGACTCGGCAACGGGATAGGCGTCTCTGTTGTACATTCCGGCACAATTGGCCGTCAGAAACGATGCGCCCTGTCTGGCCGGAACGGCGGCGAGTTTCTTCTCATATTTATAATAACCGTCGGTCTGAACTGAAAAGTCTTTGGCCAGCTTTTGCAGCCTTGTGTCCGTCCTGATGGTGTCCAAAGGATAGCAGACCATTTTCTGCGGCAGGAGCGCAACAAGACCGGCTGAATCGCGCGTGACGATGGCGCGTATGACGGCATGCGTGAGCATATCGTAGTTGTCTGACGCGGACACGGCAAGAACCGAAAACGTCAAGAAGAATGCGATGAGACGGAAACGCATCATGGTCTTCCCCTTTTCCGAATTGGTGCAAAAGGTGAGGCGAATGGCGAAGAAGAAGAATAATTCCTTCTTCTTCTCATGTCAACAACATTCCGGCGTTGCCGAAGGGTAACGTTCTTGTGCCTTGCGTTGAAGAGAAGCGCAGTCCTGTTGAAACTGGGCAAAGCTGCAGTTTACTCCGCCTTCTAAACCCAATCTGCAATTTTCAATCGGATCGACTACATCCTGCTGCCCGGCGCGCCGAACATGCCCGATCCGCTTCCGGCGGCAAGTCCGAAAATGCTTTCGGGAGTCTCGGCATTTTCGGCGGTGACGCCGAACCGTTGCTCGCTTGCTCCCAAGCCGCGCTTGAGTCCGGCGGCCGACATGCGGAGGAGTTCGTCGGTATTCATGGAATTCCATTCCCCGTCCCGAACGGAACTGAGGCCGTAGTGGGGCACATTGACAACATTGGAACGGACCGCAAGGTAGAACTTTCCGTCGGAGGTGAGGAACCCGCATTCGACGACATATGCTCGTCCTGATTCCGGCACGTGCACGTACCAGTTGTTGGCATAGTCGTTGATCTCGATGTCGGTATATCTCTGGGCATTGGACCCATTGTAATCGATGTCGGTCACATCGCAGATTCGCAGGAGCTTTTTGCTGGTCTGGAAAGCGGCGTCCCCCATCTTGCGCTTAAGGGATTCCCGGGAAGATTCGCTTATTTCCCAGTAAACGAAGAGCCATTCCGGGTCGCGCGGCATGGCTCGCATGTAGGTGTCGTTGTAGGAATCCGGAACGTCGGTTTGAAAAAAGTATTTGGGCCCAGTTAGGGGAGACTGCGGAGATACAAAGGTCGAATGAACGGCCTTGGGAACCTTGCCGTTACCATTTTTCCCGGCAGTCACACGCTGGACCCGTGTTTTCCGTTCAATCTCTTTTGCGGGAGCGGCCGTGGATCTTGCCAGGGGCTCAAACCGTTTGGCTGCAGGCTTCTTTGGAACCGATGGTTCTTTAGGCGCGGCATTAGCGATTGCAGCCTTCGTAGGTCTCGATTCTCTTTTTAGGAATGCTTTTACCGCTTTTGCGACAGTGCCGCGTTTAACCGGCTTTTTCTTCTTTCCCGCCATGATTGGCCTCCCAATTTTGCTACATACGAGAGCCATGGAACCGGTGCTTTATCTCAAAAAACGCGCCCCCGCTACCACCCCGCAACGCTCGATTGGAAAGAGGTGACAGGACTCAGGAACACCCATAGAAACTAGATAGAGCGCATCTCAGAATGACGTCTTATTGCTGTAGTCTGCAAGAAAAATGCAACATCTGTGCCAACTCAGCCCAATTTCCATGTCTTCCAACGGACTCTTACCAGGTTCCACATATTCACCCAAATTGAAGAACCTCGTCCCGCGGGACGAGGAAAAGGCCAATGACACAATATCCAGCGCGAAGCGCTATTACCACACCTTAGGGAATGAAATGACAATTTTCCATCCCTATGGAAAAAAAACATATCCATAGTCGCTCGCTATGGGATTGCTTCGCTCCCAAGAAGCTCCCAACCACGATAATGCCTCAAGCGCGCAGCAGATCATTCGGTAGCTGCGCCTTTTATCAAGGCAAGAGCGATTTCGTTGCGCTGAATCTGGTTGGTGCCTTCATAGATCTGGGTGATCTTGGCGTCGCGCATGCGCTTCTCCATCGGATAATCGCGCATGTAACCATAGCCGCCCATCACCTGCACCGCATCCACCGTGACCTTCATCGCCGTGTCGGAGCAGAACAGTTTGGTCATTGCCGACTCCTTGGCGAACTTCTTTTCGCCTGCGTCAATAGTCCTCGCGGTTGCATACATCAGTGCGCGAGCAGCCTCGATCTGGGTGGCCATGTCGGCGAGCAGGTGTTGAACCGCCTGGAACGAGGATATGGGCGACCCAAACTGGATGCGCTCGCGCGAATACTTTACGGCGTCTTCGAGCGCGCCCGCGGCAATGCCGAGCGCCTGTGCGCCCACACCGGGCCGCGAATAATTGAGCGTGTTGATGGTAACGATGGCACCCATTCCTTCGCGCGAAAGCAGATTGGCCTTGGGTATCTTGCAATCCTGGAACACGAGCTCGGTGGTACTCGACGCCCGGATTCCCATCTTATCTTCATGCTTGCCGAACGTGAATCCCGGCGTTCCCTTTTCCACGATGAATGCACTGATGCCGCGAGCTCCCTTTGCCGGGTTGGTCTTTGCCATCACCGCGTAGATCTCGGCGTTCTCACCGTTGGTTATCCACTGCTTGGTGCCGTTGAGCACGTACCGGTCACCCGAAAGCACCGCGGTTGTTTTCATACCGAGGGCGTCCGACCCGGCATTGGCCTCGGTGAGGCCGAATGCCGCGAGCTTCTTTCCCGATGCGATATCGGGCAGGTATTTCTTCTTTTGTTCATCGGAGCCGAACAAGAGGATGGGAAAGGTGCCCAGCGCGGTTGCCGCGATGGCAAGCGAAATACCCCCGTCAACCTTGGAGAGTTCCTCAACCGCAAGGCAGAGTTCGAACACGCCGCCGCCCATGCCGCCGTACTCCTGTGGAATGTACAATCCGCACAGGTCGGCCTCGGCGCACGCACGCACCACGTCCCAGGGGAAAATTCCTTCCCGGTCATAGTGTTCGCGAACGGGCAAAATCTTCTTGTGCGCGACCTCCCGGGCCGTTTCGACGATCATCTGTTGTTCTTCGGTGAGAAACCATTTCATGGGGTGAGCACTCCTTTACTAAGTGTAATCGTTTCCTTGCTGTACCCGAGAAGCGCCTCGCGCGCGGCGCTCTGCTCGGCAACTTTCTTGTTGGGGCCGGCTCCTTCGCCGAGCGGGACGCCGCCCACCTCGACGCGGACGGTAAACTCCTTGGCATGTTCGGGACCGCTTGCGGATACAACGCGGTAGCGCGGTATGCCGAAGCCGTCGCGCTGCGAAAGCTCCAGGATCTTGCTCTTGTAGTTGGTATTACTTTCGTCCTTGAGGAACGCGTCGATGCTGCCGAACAGAAACCTGTCGAGGAATCTTCTTGCCTTTTCGAGGCCGCCGTCAAGGTAGACGGCGCCGAGCACCGCCTCAAACGCGTTCGATACTATCGACATCGGCTGGTTACCGCCCGATTTCCTTTCGGAATAGCCGAAATGCAGGTATTCGCCAAGGCTGAAGGACTGTGCGATCTCGCCGAGGATCTTTCTGCTCACCACCAGGGATTTTACTTTTGATAACTGGCCTTCTGATTTCGTGGGATATGCATGGTACAGGTGTTCGGTAACCAGGCAGTTGAGCACGGCGTCGCCGAGAAACTCGAGCCGCTCGTTGGACATGAGGCCTTTCTTGTCGTCCGGCCCCACGCTCGACTTGTGCGTGAGCGAGAGGGTGAGCAGGGCGCAGCTATGGAATTTGTACCCGATTGTTTTCTGGAATGTCGCGAGCGACGGATCGATTCGGCGGTATTCGCGATGCGAAAAAATTAGCCTGAGGAGATCGCCTGGCCTTTTACGCAGATTCATATTTTCCAACGACCAGCGAGGCGTTGTGACCGCCGAACCCGAAGGAATTCTTCATCGCGTACCGCACCTTCCGTTTCACGGCGGTGTTCGGCGTGTAATTGAGATCGCATTCCGGGTCCGGGTCTTCGTAGTTGATGGTCGGATGGATGATGTCGCAGGAAAGGGACAGGATGGTGGCGATGAACTCAATGCCGCCCGACGCGCCGAGCAGATGGCCTGTCATCGACTTTGTGGAACTTATGTTCACTTTCGCGGCGTGTTCGCCGAAAACCTTCTTGATGGCGACGGTTTCGAGCTTGTCGTTGAGTTCGGTGGACGTGCCATGCGCGTTGATGTAGTCGATGTCTTCTGGTCTGATTCCGGCCGACGCCAGCGACATGGCCATGGAACGCTGAGCACCTTCGCCGTCGGGTGACGGAGCGGTGAGATGGAACGCGTCGCCGGTTGCGCCGTATCCGAGGAGTTCGCCGTAAATGACGGCGTTGCGGGCCTTCGCATGATCGAGTGTTTCGAGCACGACGATTCCCGACCCTTCGCCCATGACGAAGCCGTCGCGTTTCTTGTCGAACGGCGAACTTGCTTTCTGGGGATTCTGGTTCCGCGTCGACAAGGCCTTGAGCGAGCAGAATCCGGCATACGACAGGGGGGTGATCGCCGATTCGGCGCCGCCGGCAATGGCAACATCCATCATGCCTGCTTTGAGCATGAGGAACGAATCGCCAAGGGCGTGCCCGGCCGATGCGCATGCACTCACAACGGAGAAATTAGGTCCCTTGAGCCCGTACCCGATGGAAACCCTTCCTGCCGCCATGTCGGTTATCATCATGGGGATCAGAAAGGGGGAAACACGGCCCGGCCCCCGTGACAGGAGTTTGGCGTGCTCGGCCTCCAGAGTCTTGAGCCCGCCCACGCCGGAGCCGATGATGGTGCCGATACGGGTGAGATCTTCACGAGCAAGATCGAGCTTGGCGTCTTTGATCGCCATGTCTGCGGCGACAAGGGCAAAGAGGATAAATCGGTCGGTCCTGCCGACCTCCTTGAGATCAACAAGGCCTTCCAGATCGAGTTCCTTGACTTCACCGGCGATCTTCGACGGATAATTCGCGGTGTCGAATGTGGAAATATAATCGATCCCCGATTTCCCTTGACACAGGGAATCCCAGAACGACTGCACGGAATTGCCTACCGGACTAACAACTCCCAAGCCGGTGACCACTACTCGCTTCGACATCCAAGCATCAACTTTCGTTGGCGGTTAGAGCTTTTTTTCCAGATACTCAATGGCGTCTTTGACGGTACGGAGTTTTTCCGCGTCTTCGTCGGGGATCTCTATATCGAACGCATCTTCAAAAGCCATGATAAGCTCGACCTGATCGAGTGAATCTGCGCCAAGATCTTCGACAAACGAAGCCTGCGGAGTCACCTTGTCCTCTGATACGCCAAGCTTCTCGGCGATAATCTGCTTAATCTTGGTTTCTTTCTCGCTCACGCTTAACTCCTTTCGAGATTGATGTAGGTACGACGGGGACCTTTGGGTCCTTCTAAAAATGATTTCTTCCTGTTTACATAACAAGCCCGCCATCAACCGGAACTACCTGCCCGGTTATGTAATCGGACAGAGACGATGCAAGGAACAGCACGGCGTTCGCAACGTCGAGCGGCCAGCCGAGCCTTTGCATTGGAATCTGGGACGCAAGTTTTTCCTTGTCTTGAGCGGAGAGCTTGTCGGTCATGGCAGTTTGGATATATCCGGGAGCGACCGCATTCACCTGGATGTTTCGGCTCGCGAATTCACGGGCCAGCGTCTTGGTAAGTCCGATAAGCCCGGCCTTGGACGCCGAATAGTTTGCTTGCCCTGCATTTCCCCGGAGACCGACGACCGAAGCGATATTGATGATTTTTCCCGTGCGAGCTTTCATCATGATGCGCGAAACTTCCTTGCAGCACAAGAATGCACTCTTAAGGTTGATGGAAAGCACAAGGTCCCAGTCTTCCTCTTTCATGCGAACTATGAGGCCGTCCCGGGTGATGCCCGCGTTGTTTACGAGAATATCGATTGCGGGGAAACGTGCATTAAAATCCGAAACCATTTGGGCGATGTCCGAAGCTTTCGAGACGTCACACCGCAGGGCAAGAGAGGATGCACCCAATGCCTTAACCTCGGCGGCAGTCGATTCTGCGGTCGAGATATCCACGTCGCATGCCCCGATATTCGCTCCGGCCTTCGCCAGCGTGAGGGCGATTTCCCTTCCGATACCACGGCCGGCACCTGTAATAAGGGCATATTTTCCTTCCAAACGTATCACGCCGCTTGTTCCCCTGTCCTACCCGGTTGCCTTGCCAATTTACCCGATAACAATTAGAATTGGATCCGCCGCACAATCTTTCTTCAGCGAACCATTGAATATATGTTTTCAACTGTTCCGCACAAAACAACATTCAGGGCCGAATTGCATTTTTTCACCAGACCGCTGAGCACTGACCCGGGGCCAACTTCGCATAAGGTTCCGGGCGCGTTTTGAGCCAGCGTCGCAACGGAGTCTACCCACCTTACGGGCGACGTGAGTTGTTTCACGAGAAGACGTTTGATTGCGGCGCCCGATGTCTCGATGCTTGCCGTCACATTCGCAACAACCGGACAAGCCGGGTCCTTAAAGACAAAAGGTTCCAGGAAACGGGAGAACTCTTCTACCGAAGACGCCATGAGCGGGGAATGAAACGCCCCGCTTACCGGGAGGACTACGGCGCGCTTTGCACCTGCGTTCCTGAGAGCCTCGCATGCGCGGGTCACTGCCGGAACCTCTCCTGAAATGACGGTCTGGTCCGGGCTGTTTTCGTTTGCGCACACAACAACACCGCCGACTGAAGCAAGGATCTCCTGTATCCTCGGCCGGGAAAGTCCCACGATGGCAGCCATGGTTCCGGGCGTTTTCTCACCTGCACGGGACATAAGTTCCCCTCTTTTCGCAACCATGGCGAGTCCGGCGCGAAACGAGATCGCCCCGGCCGCATACAGGGCGCAATATTCTCCCAACGAATGTCCGGCGCACAACGATGGCACGATCCCTCTTTCTTTCAGGACATCACAGATTATCGACTCAACCGCAAAAAGCGCAGGCTGGGTATTCTGCGTTTGAGTGAGCGCCGATTCCGGACCTTTCAGAATTACGGCAAAGAGGTCGCGCCCCAGCACCTCATTGCATTCATCAACGCGACGCCTGGCGAGGTCGAAAGAAATGATGAAATCATTCCCCATGCCCACTTTTTGGGAACCCTGTCCGGGAAAGAGAAACGTGTATCGCATCAAATGTTTTCCCCTTTTTGCGGTCTTTGCGCCTTTGCAGTGAATCTTAGAATCTGACTACCGCGCTACCCCACGCAAGGCCGCCGCCCAGCGCCGTGAACATGGCAACGGTGCCGTCTTTGACCCGGCCGTCGGCCCAGGCGTCCGCGAGCGCCAGCGGAATGGATGCCGACGAAGTATTTCCATACTTGTCCAAGTTGGTCACCATTCTTTCACGCGGCAGATTAAGATGTTTCGCCATGGCGTCCATAATGCGCAGGTTAGCCTGGTGCGGGATAAGAAGGTCTATATCTTCAATCGACAGGCCTGCTTTCTTGAGGCATTGCTCGGTTGCATCACCCATGAGGCGCACGGCGTGTTTGTACACTTCGTTGCCGTTCATCTTCATGTACCGATGTTCCCCGAATGCGGGCAGGTATAAGATATCTCCCAGCGCCCCGTTACTTTTCAGATAAGTGGCAAGGATCCCTTTATCACCGTCTTCGCGCTTCTCGAGGAGCACTGCACCGGCGCCGTCGCCGAACAGAATGCATGTACTGCGGTCGGTCCAGTCGACCGTTCGCGATGTTATTTCGACCCCAACAACGAGCATGCGACTGCACTGGCCCGACACGATCATGGAATCGGCGATGGACAATGCGTACACGAATCCTGCGCACGCCGCCGACACATCAAACGCGCATGCACGCGTATTGCCGATGAATTGCTGGATCTTGCATGCGGTTGAAGGAAAGAAATAATCCGGCGAAAATGTTGCGCAGATGATGCCGTCGACATCGAGCGGCGAGCACCGCGCATTGGAAAGCGCGGCACACGCGGCCTTGCCGCCAAGCTCGTATGCCCGGGCGTCCTCTCCCGGAGCGAACAGGTGGCGTTGCCGTATGCCGGTGCGCGTGGAAATCCATTCATCTGATGTATCAAGAATCTTCTCGAGGTCTTTGTTGGTTACGATACGCTCGGGAACGCTTGTGCCGACCGAGACGATGCGCGCGATTCTTTTGTATGTCACCTTATCGTATGCCTTTCACCGTCGTTGCCGTGTCTCCCGTAAGGGCATCCTTCCGTAGCACGGTTATCGAGGTAAGAATCGCGTTTGTAATTGCCCTTGACGTGGAACTCCCGTGCGCTTTGAGTACCGTGCCTCGAATGCCCAGAAAGGGCACCGCACCATAATTTTCGGGATTGAGCACGCTGTCCACTTCGTTTTCGACCTTCTCCCAAAGTCCTGGTTTGGGGTCCAGCACGCTTCGTGCGAGCGAGTAAAAGCTTTCGCACGCCTTAAGAAGCACGTTGCCGGCGAAACCGTCACATACCACCACGTCCGCTTCTCCGCGAAGTACGCCCGACCCTTCAATAAACCCGCAGTATCCTGTGCAGGATTTTTCGAGCCTTTGCCCCGCCTCGAACAGCACGCGCGTTCCCTTGGTCGGCTCTTCGCCTATGTTAAGCAGCTTGAGCCGCGGCGAAGGATTGTTGCAGTATTTTCTCACGTACGAATATCCCAGGTGGCCAAAGCAAACCAGGTGCTGCACGCGGCAGTTGAGGTTTGCGCCAACGTCAAGAAGCAGGATCTGTCCTTTTCCGGCGGTCGGCAGAAAAGCCGCGAGCGCCGGCCTCAGCGCCTCCCTCTGGCGGCCGAGGACAAAAAGGGCGGCGCTCATCAGAATTCCGGTATCGCCCGCGCTTATGGATGCGTCGACCTTGCCCTGTTTCTGGAGCGTAACGATCCGGATTATGGGTGCGTCTGTTTTTGTTTTCCACACCCGCGTCGGAATGTCTCCCGGCTCAACGCGGTCGCCGCAGTGTTCAATTATCAGCGGACCCTTTCCGTCTTCCGGGTTTCCGCCGGCTTCCTCCAGAAGCGAACGTATTTTTGCCGAGTCGCCGCACAAATAGGCGGCAAACGGGTCGCCTATGATGCGTCGTGCTTCCAGAATTCCGTTGATGATGACTCTGGAGCCGTTGTCGCCGCTCATGACGTCAATGGCCAAACGGAGAGGACGCATTTTCAATCCGGTTCCGGCAAACGGTTTATCGTCAGTCCGGCTTTAGAGCCTAGCCGCGCACCACAACACGGACTCCACTGTTTCGAAGGAACCGTTTGTTTTGTCGGGCCGCATCGGCGGCGTATCACTACGAGACAGGCCTGCTTTGGCCTCCACGCCTGCGGCTTTTTCGCCCGGTTTCGCCGGCAACCCTTATTCACAAATGAACTCTTAGTCTACCGGCTGGATTCTTTCCACCCCAGCATAGAAGCCGCAGTTCTGGCATACGCGGTGGGCCATTTTCGGCTGTTTGCAATGAGAACAAAGCGTGGGTGCTTTCGGCTTTATCTTGAAATGCGTTCTGCGTTTGTCTCGACGTGTGCTGGATATTCGCCTTTTGGGAAGCGCCATTTTTCCTCCTCTGGATAATTACCTTTGTCTATTTGTCTACTTGGTTTCTTTGTTTCTGAGCTTCCCAAGGGCTTTCCACCGCGGGTCGATCTCCGGATTCTCTCCCGCCAAATCAACGACGATCGCCGGATCGTTCTTTACCGCGATGCCTGCGCATTGTTCGGAGCATAAGGGCTTCATGGGCAACGACACTATAATCTCGTCGAAAACCAGCGGAGCTATGTCGACGTCCCCGGTTGCCTCGTCGAAAAAAAGATCAACCTCCTCTTCGGGGAGCGTGCGTCTGTCCTGCGACCGGCTTTTTTCCTGCAGTACAAGCCGGAATTCTCCGGATAACGGTTGCGTTATCGGGGTAAGGCACCGGGAACACTGCATCCGCGCGACGCATCGGTACCTGACATGCAGGTGAATTTGCGTCTGAAACCGGTCCACGTCGGCGGTGCAGAAGACATCACCTGCCGTGGCAAGCCATTGCGCCTTCTCACCGGTTACCGGTATGTTTTGAGAAAGAACGCTGTGTCCTTCCGGAATTCGTTTTGCGTTGAACTGCATGTTAGGAAAACTTTCAAAATAATTCCTCAAGCCGAAAAGTGTCAAGAAAACAATGCGACATTCCGCGCTTTATCCATAAAAAAGCGGAGCATAACCGTGAGCGGAACAGTCATACTCCGTTTGGATTTCCGGCTACCGGGACCGCGCACCTCACTGCGCATTGATCGTTGCAATAAGAGAACTTGCCTTCTGAAGGCTGTCGCGGGCGTTTCTGGCCTTCTGCCGCATGATCCGCTCACGCAATTCCTCCTGCGCAGTATCTTCCGCTTTGTAAAACAATACGGCATATTGCGCGGATTCGGCGAGCAGCGCGAGCCCTTCCTTTATCTGGTTTGCGCATTCTGCAAACACATTGTCCGAAACGGCAATCTTGCCGAATTCAGCGGCAAGATCGTCGCATTTGCGCTTTGCCTCAGCCGCCCTGCCGACGAGGCCGTCGAGTTCCAGAGACTGGTCGTGCATGTCCATGTTCGCAAGCTGCGTTGCGAGCGCGGTCCCGCTGGTAATGACTGCGTTAAGCTTCCCCGCAAGACCGAGCCGTTCCTTGTTTTCCTTCATGGCCGACTGGTATTGCTGTTCGCGGGATTGCATCTGATCTTCCGCCTTTTGCTTCTCCACTTCGAGGCGCTTGAGTTCTTCGCGGTTTCGGGTGTTCTGGTCGTTGTTGACATATTGCACGGTCATCCAAACGGTCCCCGCCAGTATGACGGTGGCGATAAGGTAAGAAATGGAAAGCCGCGTCGGTCCGTGCGAATTGACGGCAACCATGTAGGCAAGCAGCGTTATTCCGCCCATAACCACCAGAAGAAGAATGTCCACACCCATTTTGTCAATCCTTTTCTAGACGTTTGAAACTTCACCCGGCCGGCGCTCCGCAGTGCGCGCGCCGTATCGCCGCACCTGTGATTGCAGCCGGCGTTAGAACGGCAGGTCGTCCGATGCGTTCGCAGGACCGGCAGCGGGGGAAGCCTGGTCGAACTCCGGAGAAGGTTCGGAAACCGCATCCTGTGAAGCCGGAGCATCCTGCGCCGGACCGCCGCCGCCCGGGCCGCCGAGAAACTGGACCGTGTTTGCGACTATTTCGGTCTTGTATTTCTTGTTGCCGTCGCGGTCGTCCCACGAACGAGTGGTAATTCTCCCCTCGACATAGGCGGAACGGCCTTTCTTAAGATACTGGTTGACGATTTCCGCTGTCTTTCCATACACGACAATGTTGTGCCATTCGGTACGTTCCTGGCGCTGTCCCGCCTTATCGGTCCATTTTTCCGTCGTTGCAAGGGAAAACGTCGAAACCGCCTGGCCGCTTGGCAAATACCGGAGTTCCGGATCCTTCCCGAGATTGCCGATCAGAATCGCCTTGTTCACGCCTGCCATATGCCCCTCCGGATAGTCGGTGCCCTGTAGATTGGGATGACAACAGATTGCCTGTTTTTTATAAACTACATTATGTGATGCACCGCGGAAAGCCAGTTGTGTGACCCGGGATTGAGAAGAAACGCCGTTCCTCAACCCACCGACGGTCGCTGGGCGCAGGCATGGTGCCGGGCGTTATGACCGCTTCATCTTCTTGCGGGACGGTTTAGCATACTTGGTTATTGTCTTGCCGATGGTGACGCTCAGGTATCCGCCGTGCAGTTCGACCGAATTGTTCCACAGCGTTTGCCCGTTTTCTCCCCGGCCGACGGTCAGCAGGAGCCTCGTCTCCACTCCCGTAAGGGCCATTTTGCATTCCGCGGTTTTTGCCCGAAGGCCCTTAAACGGACTGCCGGAGGGGAACGCGGTTTCCCATTCGTCAATGCGAACGTCGAACAACTCGACGACCACTGCGCTTTTCATCCTGTCGAAGTAATACCAGTAGTGCTTCGGCAATCCTCTGGCGAATACGTCGAGGGTAAAGAACAGGCTATCGTGGCGGATCAGGGGAATCTTGCACACCTGCGCCGAATCGATGCGAAGGATTTGCGCTGCTGCAGTGCACGACATGGCAGCGATCCAAAAGGCCACAAGCACCACGCTACCCGAGGCTTGGCTTGCCCAACCTCGAACCTGTCTGCGCCAATCCAAGTCGTTTACAGGCATAGAAAAGAACACACCCTTCTTCGCTCCCGAAACGGGAGAGCCGCGGATCATGGACACGAGCCGTGATCGCGGTTCCCGCACGAAGTTCCCGGGCTGCAGTTTTGTTCCTCCGTAATTATATGTATTTTAACGAGTGGAAACGACAAGAAAATGGTTTGCGCAGACCCGCGGAAAAGGACAAACGTTCCGGTCCGCATTCACCAGCGAAGCCCGGGCAGGCGGCTCGCGAAAGAAGGATTCATGAAGAAATCGGCGATTGGTTTCACAAAAATGAAAGAAGCGTCGTTGCCCATTGTCATGCTTACCGCCTACGATTGCCCCTGTGCCCGTATTCTTGACGAATGCGGAGTTGACATCGTGCTTGTGGGCGACACCGTGGGAACCACGGTTCTGGGCTACGACGACATTACGCGCGTCACCATGGACGACATGATTCACCACACGTCGGCGGTGGCGCGGGGCGTGGGCCGGGCATTCGTCGTCGGCGACATGCCCTACAAGTCTTATGCAACCAGCACCGCGGCAATCAAGAACGCGAAAAGGTTTCTGGCGTGCGGGGCAGACGCCGTCAAAATGGAAGGCGGCGCGGAAATCACCGACAGGGTGAAAGCAATGCGCCGCTGCGGCATAGAGGTGTGCGGCCATATCGGGTTCCTTCCACAGTCGCGTATAGGGCCCGGCGTTGTCGGCAAGACGCTTGACGAGGCCAAAGGCCTTGTAGCCGACGCCCTTGGCCTGCAGGAGGCCGGCGTTTTTATGATCGTACTCGAACTTGTCCCGCAGGAATTGGCCGGCGCCCTTACGCGCCTGCTCCGCATCCCCACTATCGGCATCGGCGCGGGGCCCCGATGCGACGGCCAGGTGCAGGTGTTCCACGACATGGCGGGCTTGTCGCCGCGGGTATTCCGTCATGTGAAGACATTTGCAAACGGTAAAGACATGCTGGCGGCCGCCGTGGCCGGCTATGTGCGCGAGGTGCGGGAACATTCGTTTCCCACGGCCGCCCACGCGGCAGCGCTCGACGGGCGCACGCAGGAGGAGATCCTGTCGTGGATCAACGCCGGAGGCGGCAGGGACCGCTGACCCGGCCCTGCATTTCTATTGTCCGAAATGTTTCTTCAGGAGTTCGAGGTCGATCTGCGGATATACGGGAAATCTCTCCAAAAGCTTCTGCACGCTCGATCGCGCCTGCTTTTTGACAGACTCACCTATGGTGTATTTCGCTTTTGACGGCTTGCCTGCGTTCTCGCCTGACGAACTGATTTCCGGCCTCGCGGCGGCCAGCACGCGCTTGATGACCGATGCGATCTCGGCCATTTCTTTTTCCCCCATGCCAAGTGTGGTGACCGCGGGCGTGCCGATGCGCAGGCCGCTGGTGTACCACGGGCCGTTCGGGTCAAAGGGCAGGGAGTTTCTGTTGAGCGTGATTCCGCATTCGCGCATGGCGCCCTCCGCCTGGCGGCCCGTGAGCCCGAACGAGCGCACGTCGATGAGCATCAGGTGATTGTCGGTGCCGCCGGTTGCCACGGTCATGCCCTCCGCGATGCAGGCGGCGGCAAGCGCCGCCGAATTGCTCACGATCTTGGCGGCATAATCGCGGAACGACGGCGCGTTCGCCTCGGTGAGCGCAATCGCTTTTGCGGCGATGATGTGCTCAAGCGGCCCGCCGATGACGAGCGGACACCCTTTGTCAACGTGGTCCGCATATTCCTCGGTGCACAGCACAAGGCCGCCGCGGGGCCCGCGCAGCGTTTTGTGCGTGGTGGTCGTCACCACCTGCGCGTGCGCCACCGGATTGAAGTCGCCCGTAAACACGCCGCCCGCCACGAGCCCGGCAAAATGCGCCATGTCCACCATGAGGACGGCGCCGGCCCTGTCGGCAATTCCGCGGAGCGTCTTGAAATTGATCGCGCGCGGATACGCGCTGTACCCGGCAAGAAGAATGAGCGGCCGGATCTCCATCGCCATTTTTGCGATTTCGCTGTAGTCAAGAAGGCCGGTGTCCCTGTTCACACTGTAGGTGTACGCATCGAACATCTGGGCCGACACGTTTTGACGGTACCCGTGTGTCAGGTGGCCGCCCGAGTAGTAGTCCATGCCTAGGAGCTTCTGGTTGCCCGCCGCATGCCGAAGCGCGTCCCAATCGGAACGCGACATGTGCGCGGGGTTGGTGTCTTCGAGCTTGTCGAGAGCAGGCGCGGTGATGCGCGCGTTGAGGATGGCCCAGTAGGCGATGAGGTTGGCGTCGGCGCCGCTGTGCGGCTGCACGTAGGCATGATCGCAGCCGAACAGCGCGCATGCCTGCTGTGCCGCGTATTCCTCGATATCGTCGACATTCCCGCACCCCGCGTAGAAGCGATGGCGCGGAATTCCTTCGGCGTATTTGTCGGTGAGCAGGTTCGCCATGGCGCACTGCGTCGACAAAGAACAGTAGTTCTCGCTCGCAATCAGCTTCAGGTTGCTGCGCTGGTCGGCGAGTTCCTTGACAATGGATGACGCCACGCGGGGCGCCACTTTCGAAATCTCGGTGAGGTTCGCAATGTAGGCGAGAAAACCTGAGTCGATTGCGCCGGGCGAGGTGTGCAAAAGGTATTCGGCCAGAGCGGATTGCGGCATGGCGGTCTCCTTTTCTAATGCGGTTCCGACCCTCTGCCCAGGCGCGCGACAGATTGGGAGATCACTTCCCGATGGTAGGCTCCATCCAAAGCGCCAGTCGTAGTGTCCTACTTGTTCTCAGGAAAAAATAATATCAGGATGGATGAGTTTTATTAGATTAGATTGAATAATTACTAGGTTTAGGAAAGATAAAATTTAGAATTCATTTGGATAGCCGTGCCGGGTGACCCCATAGTGGGAGCTGTGGCGAGAATCCAAACTTTTGGGGACCTCTAAAAATTCTGTAAAATAGTAGATTCCAAGATCATGTTGACAGATAGTATTATTTCGCGATGTCAGGGCGTCTATTTGTCTGATAGGTGCCCAAAACTGTTCTTTTTTCGGTCCCTTTGGGGGCCTTGTGCGGTCCTGTCCCGCTTTTCAGGCGTGGCACTCAAGATATGCAAAGCGTTTTATGTTGTAAACCAGGTTCAGGAGTCCTATCTTCGCCGCGGCCCTCAGCCGCCCGATACACCTGATCCTGCCACGAAACATGATTTCTATTTGAGCAAACACATGTTCTATACGCGATCTGACTTTGGATTTCTTCCGGTTCTGTGCCAATTGTGCTTCCGTCAATGGTGCGCCACGAGTCCCTTTGACACATATTTTGCTTCTGTACCAGAGATAATCAAGCCTTTGTTCCGCCTTTTCCGAATGATACGCGCTGTCGGCAAACACGTCCGCGTTCGTGTTCTCAGGATTAAGGAGAGGTTCAAGCATATTGGAGTCGTGCACTTCTGCGGATGTCGCCGCATAGTCTCGAATGATTTTATGCTTCGCGTCTACCGACGCATGGTTCTTGTAGCCAAAAAACGTCTGATCGTTCTTCTTCGTCCATCGCGCATCAACATCTTTCTGACGAAGTTTCTCAGGGTGCTTTTCCCATTCCTGCGGCGTGCCCCCGTTCTTGATTTCTTTATTCTCCTCCCGCGTGTTTCTCTGGCGAGGTACCTCGACAAAACTCGCATCTATTATTTGGCCTTTCTGGGCAGTGTAACCCGCTTCGTTCAACTGACGACCGAACAGGTCAAACAGCTTCTTGACAACGCCTGCTTGTGTCAGCGTTTCCCGAAACAACCAGACCGTTTTCTCGTCGGGAATGCTATCCTCGGAAGTGAGTTCAAGAAACCGTTTGAACGTCAATCGGTCCAGAATCTGAAACTGGGTTTGCGCATCGGAAAGCCCATACATCGTCTGCAACACGAGAATCTTGAACATCAGGATATAATCGTACGGTGGACGACCGGCGTTGCTCTTCCGTTCCTTGCGAAAAGCCTTGTCAATAACAGGACGAAAACTCTTCCAACGTATGGCCCGATTGATGGTTTCAAGAGGGTCTCCCATTTCGGAAAGCTCGGAAAGGCGATTCTCAAGGTCAAAAAGGCCTATCTGTCCCATCGCAATATCCTCCAGACGGTAGTGGGTTCGCAGGTTTGTTGTCTGGAATTAAAATAATTGACGAAATAGCCTTTGTCAAGCATTAATTGGGCAAATTAGGCAATTTTTAGAGGTCCCCTTTTGTTGTGGGGCACCCGAGACCTGCTGTTGTGAAGGCCGATGAACCAATCCCAAGTTGACGAGTTGGAAAGTTGAAGGGTTGAAAAGTTGACTGGTTCATTCGGTTGAGAATTTTGCAACCGGGTGCTTGTACGGTGCGCGCAACCGAAGGTACGGGCTTGCCAAGGGTACATCCACGCCGCACCGGCTCAGCAAACCAAAATCGTATCTTTCGGTCCTGTGGAATTGACACGAAATCATGAACAAACTGTTTGCTGTTTTGCCGCTATGGTTTGCTGCGCTTGCGCCGGCCGAACAATTACATTTTGAGGGCATTATCCCCGCGGACGTGGACAAGACCGCCATGACTGCCGAGTACTACCGGATCTACCGCATCGTGGCGCCGCGGCAGCGGCCCGATCCCTCTCCGCTGCGCGTGGTCTACTACACCGACAACGCAGGAGAGAACTTCGACCATGCCCTTCCCGAATGGGGCGGCGGCGGCACCATCGGCGGCAGCCTCATCGTGGTGCCAACCACGGTGAAGCCGTTTCTGGAGCAGAGCTTTGCGCAGATCACGCGGCATGAGCTTGTTCACGCCGTGCTCGCCCGCGCCTATCCGGGGCTGTATATTCCCCGCTGGTTCCACGAGGGCGCGGCCATGACGCTGTCCGGCGAGCTTTCGTTTCAGGAAAACGTCATCGTCTCGAAGGCCATTTTCACCAACAGCCTGATGCCGCTTTCGTCAATAGATTCGGTAAACGGCTTCGGCAGGAACCGGGCCGACCTCGCCTATTCACAAAGTCACCTTGCTGTGCTTTTTCTTATTGAGCAATACGGCATCGAGGTGCTCTCCGACATCCTGTATTCGGCGCGAAAGACCGGATCGTTCTGGCAGGGCGTTCAGGCAGTGCTCTCCCTCGCGCCGTCGGAATTCGAGCTTCTTGCCCGTAAAGACATTACGTCCCGCTACCAGCTCGTGTTCGTGTTCGCCGATTACTATGCCTTCTGGGTCGTTGTCGTTTTTCTCTTCCTCGTCGCGTTCGGCGTTACCGTGGTGAGGAAACAGAAGAAAATGGCGCTCATGGAGCAGGAAGAAAAAGACGATGCTATTCGAATTCCCGCTACCATGCCGTTGGTCATTGCGCCGCCCGCCCCGTTGCCCGAGCCCAACGTTCAGCCGGATGAACAGATTGACATCAGCGATGAAACGTATGCCGGTGAAGAGGAGACAGATGATGGGTACTACGGCGATGAAGATGAGGACGACGATTATATCCTTGCGGACGGAGTGGAATTGGAGGATGAGGAGGAAAACGACGATTTTGTTGACGAGGACCAGGAATTTCACGAGGATGAGGGCCACGATGACGGAGAGGGGGAAAAAATCTAGTTCACGAGTTGTCGTCTAGTTGCATATTCGGAATTTCGCTCGCCATCTTCCTTATCTCTTCGTTGCTGAAACAATCGCCGTAGAGACGCATGAACGTGCGGCCGCGAATTTGCGGTTTGGTTAGACCCGGCTGCTCGTTTAGCAATCCCGCCTCAACGAGCCTTCTTGCCGCTTCAAACATGCTTGACGCCATTCTTAGACGCTCTGCCGGAGCACGCGATGCGTACATCGCAGCAAGAAGCATTTCAACGTCCGGAGCGGTGTCATTCACAGGTTTTGGCCTGTTCGAGCAAATCGTAAACTCCTAGAGCTCTTGACCATTTTCCAAGATAGTCCATTTCCAGGGTTTTTACGTGCGCGAGCAACTGGCGAACATCCCTCGCCTGGAGTTCGGATTGCGATTGTTTCATCCACACAAGCTTTGAAAGAATAAGGTCTTCCGGGGCCACTAACGGTCGGACCATGCAGGCTTCACTCTCATCTCTATTTCAGCATCTTGGGTTAGCGGACCACCGCCTTTCAGTCGCCAATCTGCATTCTGCAGGAGCCCCTTCAAATCGAAAACATGCTCTCCAGATCGTGCTTCGAATACACCTTGAAGGTGATGAGGGTCTCTGATTTTTGGATCCCCTCGATCTTGAGCATGGAACCCGTCACAAGTTCGGCAAGCGCGTCGTTGTCCTTTGTGCGGATGACGACGACGAGGTCGTACCTGCCGGCAACCGAATACACTTCCGAAATTCCCTTCAGATCCGAGAGCCGCTGGGCGATGGAGTCAACTTTGTCGCGTTCGACATTGAGAAGCACGAGTCCGGTGACCATGGGTGAACTCCTTTACAATGTACCTTTTCACAAAACTCTTGAAGCGTCAACATGAGATTCCACACAATTTTCAGCAGGACGATTGTTGATAGGAATTTACTTTTTGACAACGAAAAAGAGGAACCTTTCATTTCGGCAGGTTTTACAGCTCCCGCTCTTGTTTCTTATCATCCATCAGCGACTTAAGCATATCGCCGTCGCTTCCTAAAATTCCTGCCATGTTTTCATAACACTTCTTATCAATCAATTCAAGTAATTCCGACGGGCGCTGAATCACCGCCTTCGCTCCATGGCCGACAAGCTCGTCCCTTCCCCGAAATCCCCAGAGCGCGCCTACTGGAAACATTCCCGCCGCAACAGCAGTCTCCATATCGGTGCCAGAATCGCCTACGTAAACACATTCGGCAGGCACGACGCCGAGCGCCTTGGCCGCCTCAAGCGCGATTGCGGGGTCCGGTTTTGTCGGAACGCCTTCTCGCTCGCCGAGCACAGCGCCAAAGGGGATGTCTGAAAACAGAGTCTCCACCGACCGGACGGCAAGCCCTTGAGGCTTGTTGGTGACCACCGCGCAGCGGATATTCCTTTTGACAAGTTCGCGCAGAAGCTCCGGAACCCCGGCATAGGGTTTTGTTTTGACAAGCAGGCGGGCGCCGTATTCCCTTCCGATCGCGGCAAGGCACGCGCGGGCGTCAGCCTCGCCCCGGCGGCCGGGCGGGAGCACCCTGCGCGCGAGCACGCCGATGCCTTCGCCCACGAACCGCCTGTATGCATCTTTCGGGTGCACGGGCAACCCGAGCGACGCCAGCGCCCGGTTCACGGCATCGGCGATGTCTTCCAGTGTGTCAAGCAATGTCCCGTCGAGATCGAACAAAACGGCCTTGCACTCCATACAACGATGTTACCCCTTTATGGAAAACCTAAGTGAAGCGATGTGGTCCCTGATCTCGAACAACCGTTCCCCGCTCCGCACAAAAGCGATGCACCCGATAACCGCTTGCGGCATCAGCACGATAACAAAGAACAGCACCGAGAACCCGGCGGCCTTTGTCGCGTCCACGCCGAACAGGACGAGCCCGAGCTTGCACAGGAACTGGAACGTACCTACGTTCGACGGCGTGTTGGGAATAATGAGGCCCACAAACACGAAAAGCAGGATGGCTGCCGCAACGGTAAACGGCAGCGTTATGCCGTAGGCTATCATGATGATCCAGAACGCCGCGATGTGAAAAAGAAAATCGAGCGACGACACGCAAAGAGAAACCCAGAACAGCCCCGACCTGCCGACCACGCGCAGCCCGGTTCGTATGGTGTCGACGAACGACACCGCTGCCCGGACCGGCCCAAATGACTGCCCGGGAATTCCGGCGGTGAACACGGACTCGGAGATTCGGAAAAATACGAAGAACACGAACAGGACAACGGCAGCAAGAACGGCAATGCCCAGAATCCGTGCGGCAAGCACGACGTTTGAGGGAAGCGGGACAACGAGCGCAACGGCGCCGATGCCCACGGCAAGCCAGATGCCGTCAATCAGGTATTCCGCAAACATCGTCGCCACGGCGGCCGGGAACGTCGCGCCGGAATAGCGGGACCCGAGATAGGCGCGTCCGATCTCGCCCATGCGAAGCGGCAGGATGAGGTTGAGAAAAATGCCGGCGTACAGCGCCTTGAAGGTCTGTGCAATGGAGATCCTTCCGAGCGGCCTGAGCAGGCAATTCCAGCGGATGCTCTGGGTGACGTACCTGCCGATGTCAACGATCATTCCCAAAAGCGCAATCGGCCAGCTTATATGCAGGATGTCGCGCCAGAGCCGGGCCAGATCCACGTCGTGAAACACCCAGTAGAGCGCGGCTCCTGCAACGCAATACACGGCCGCGGAACGGACCGCAGGGCCGTGTTTGAAAAATGACTTCCGGGATGACGGGGATTTTCCGTTCATTGCACGCTGCTGCTTCCATAACCGGAAAACCGGTGAGGGGAAATGCCGCTAGGGCCGCGCCGCCGGAGCCCCGTTGTCGGGCGAAATGAACCTGTCGAGCGCCTTGGCGGCCTGGAGGCAGAAGTTGAGGAATATTTCCTTGTCTTTCTGCGTGAAATGCTTGAGCGCGTATAAATCGATCGACTTCTTGTCGTACAGCGAAAGCGTCCCGATGATCCTGCCGTTGCGTTCGAGGTACATGCTGAGCACCGAACGCGAGTCCGCGCCCACCCATGCATAGTCCGACTTGCTCAGGTCCTTGATGAGCAAGGCGCTTTTGTTGCGTATGACGTCGCGGCTGATGATCCCGTCGAGCGCCTCGACTTCCTTGAGGCGGGAGAACGTCTGCAATGAAAACGAATCGAGCACGTCGAGCGCCTGGGTTGCCTGATTGTAAAGGCGGAGTATGGAGCTCTCCGCTTCGAGGATGATGCACGCGTGCGAGTTGAGCAGGTTTGCCAGCTCGGTCTTGCTGCGCGCCGAAGCAAGGTCGAACGACACTTCGGATATGGCGGAGAACTTTATGGACTGCACCCGGAAGGCCTCCATTTCGAGGCTCTTTGAAAGCTCGGCCGCAATCATGTCGCCCACTTTGTTGAGCAGCGCCGACTCCTCTTTCATGTCCTCGGCATCCGAGACAACGTGCAGAAACAGGAGCCCCACCATGTCGCCGCCCGTGCGCACGGGCTGCATGAGGTACCACTTCTTTCCGCCGTCCTTCTTGTCGGGCACGCACAGGGCCACGGCATCGCTGCTTTCGAGCACGAGTTTGGAGAAATAGTCGTTGAGTTTGAGTTTCTTCCCTTTTATCAATCCAAGGTTGAATGAACTCGACGCCTTGGCCAAAAAGACGCCCTTGTCGGAGTAGAAATCGTAGTAGTTGCAGATTTCGCCGGAAAACGCGGTGACGAGTTTGAGCAGCAAAAGGTTCACCCGCTCGTCGAACGAATACTTGAGGGTGAGGATATCGCGGGCGTTGTTGAGCAACGACAGCAGGAACGTGGAACTGGCGGACCGCTCGTATTCCTTGGACGTCTTGATGATGTCGGCCGTGAAATCGCTGAGCTTCTTCACATAGGCGAGATCGCCCTCCGAAAAGACGCGCTGTTCGGTCTTACTGTTGATGCTCAGGACGCCCACCACTTCCTTTCCTATCACAAGCGGCGTGCAAATGGAAGAGACAAGGTCTTTGCGCTCAAAATCGGCTGCATAGCGTTCCCGGTCGGCGGCGCCCTTGATGAGCAAGGGAATGCCTGTCCGCGCCACGGTGCCAGCAATGCCCTTCCCCACTTTCTGCGTGGTCGACTTGACAATGCCCGCATCCAGGCCGTCGGCGATCTCGATCTTGAGCGTTTTTTTCTGCGGGTCGACAAGCATGATGGATCCCGAATCCGCCCCGCTCGACCGGATCGCGACGTTGAGCACCAGCTTGAGCAGCTCTTCCTTATTTTTCGACAGGTAAATGGCCTCGCGAATCTCGTGCAGGCTGTTGAGCAGCCTGGTCTTGTCTTCGGTAATGCCCGACCCGAGCAGGTCGCTGGCGCCTGCCGTAAACAGGATGCGAGCCGACAGCCCGCTGAGGATGTCCACGTTGGGCAGGTTGAGCTTGCGGAGCGCGCGGTACACCGCGGCGTCGTTGGTGGTGTTAATGATGATGTCGAGCTGGGGGAAATGCTTGAGGTCGCCCAGATCTTCGGCATCGTGGTTGACAATACGGATTACACGCACGCCATCGGTATCGAGCAACTCCAACAGGAGTGCCGCGCTCTCATGGTTGATCCCCACGAGAGCAACGGTGCGCGACTTTGATTTGATGAGCTGCATACAAGTACTGTACTATTCCACACCGAGGAATTTCAACAACAGGCGCACGCCGAAGCCCGTGGCGAACTGGGGCACTTCCCCCTGCGCCGGTTCTTCGTTGAACGCTGTTCCTGCAATGTCAAGATGCGCCCACGGCGTTGTCCCCACGAATTCCCGGATGAACGCCGCGCCCGTAATCGAACTGGCGTAACCTTTTTTGAAGCTGCTGACGTTGCGCAGGTCCGCGATGTCGCTCTTGATCGATTCGGCGTATTCGTCGTACAGCGGGAAACGCCAGAGGCGCTCGCCCGATTCCTCGCCCGCGGCGAACAGACGCTTCGCGAGGTCGTCGTCGTTTGAGAACAGCCCGGCCACGCTCGTGCCCAGGCTTGTGAGGATCCCTCCGGTGAGGGTGGCAAGGTCGATGATGCGGGACGGTTTGCGCGTTTCCCTGCAATAGGCGATGGCGTCTGCGAGCACGAGCCTTCCCTCGGCATCGGTGCTCGCGATTTCAACCGTGGTGCCGTTGTAGGCCGCGTAGACGTCTCCGGGGAAAAAGGCGTGCTCGCCGATGGCGTTGTGCGCAAGCGCACACACGCCTACCACGTTTATTCTGGGCTTCAGGCCGGCAAGCGCCTTCATGACGCCCAGGACGGCCGCGCTGCCCGCCATGTCGGACCGCATGGTTTCGATATGGCCCGTCGGCTTGAGGTTCTGGCCGCCCGAATCGAAGGTGATTCCTTTTCCGACGATTGCGGTGGAATCTCTTGATCCGGGATTCCCGCGGTACTCGATCACGACAAGCCGGGGCGGATACTCGGACCCCTGGCCTACCGCGGCAAGCAGGCGAAGCCCCTTCTTTTCGATTTCCTTTTCGGTAAGCACTTCGACGGCAAGGTTGCCGCTTTTTGCGATGGACAGGGCGGAACCGGCCAGGAACTCCGGATGCGCGACATGCGCATTTTCGTTGACAAGATCGCGGCTGAAATTGACGCACTCGCATATGGAAACGATGCGGAGCGCGTCCCGCTGCGGTATGCCGTCGCCCACAAGTTCGAGGGACGAAACCGCGCGGCCTTTTTCCTTCTTGTACTTGGTGAATGCGTAGCCGCCGAGAAGCGCGCCTTCGATGGCGGGCGTCGAGTGGTCGCGCACGTGCCGTCCCGATCGCGGGACGGTCACCGACACGTCGGTCCTCTTGAGCGCGAGCGCCAACCTGATCCCGGTGCCTGCCGCGGCCCGGATGGTTGCCGCCGTGACCTTGTCGGCTTCGCCCAGCCCGCAATAGATAAACGCTTTTTTCCCGTCGTAACGAACCGTAACGCCGTTCTTCTCCGCTTCGAAATCCGGGACGCCGGCCGTGTTCTCCTTTGTCAGAAACACGATCTGGGTCTGGAAATGCGCGGTCTTGGAAATGGTAAGCTTCATGTGTATACCTTCGTCTGATATCACGGACGGTGAAGATGGATCGTTGATATTCTAAAATAATTTTGGAATGGTGCATGAAGAAGAAAAGACTTTATGCACGCACTGCTCTTTTCGAATCCTCACCGCCAGGCCCGAGGCCGGAACCAAGCTAAAGATACAGGCGTCTCCGCCAGTGAAAAATGCCCAAGAGTTGTGGCTGTTGTACCATGCTCGATGTCTTGTTTTGTGCTCATTTAATTGCTGTGGGTTAAATTCCTCGAAGCTTGCTTCGGGTAGTTCATTTACCGGAGTAATAATATCAATGCGTTAAACATGATGATCGGACGCTCAGGTAATCTCAGGGACACTTTTTTATCGGCAATGTTTGACAAGATGAGTACTTTGGTGATATATTATAGATTATTGTCATAATAATGCCGGACAGTCGCATTTTTTGCCGAGACCATCGAAATCCGGGATAGTTACTCCTCGGGGGCTCGCGATGAAAAACCTGGGAAGCGTTGCAGTAAGGTTGCTGGCCGGCATGCTCCTGCTGGGCGCATGGTCAGACGCTCAGGTCCTTGTTCCCGCCGCCATTGCGTATCCCCAGCCGGTTCTCACTCCTGCCGCGCCGACGCAGAACGACAGCGTCGGGCTGTGGCTTGTCCTCGGTCAATCCGACAATTCCTGCGTGCCGACGTATACCGGGTCGTTCAAAATCACGCAGGTGAGCAAGTTCCTCTGCGTGCAGTCGCCATGCCCCCAGAACTATGTAATCTCCCTTACCTATTCAGAAAATCCGCCGCTGTTGCTTGGCCGGCCGTGCCTCGCCGTCGTCACCAACTACGGTCCGCAATTCGCATTCGGCAAGCTTGCCGTGGGGACCTACACGGTTGTCGACAGCACGGGCGGGGGCGCGACCGTGGCGACATTCATGGTTACCCAGGAACTCGTTTCCTACAAGGTGAGCGGCAGCGTGATCCGGGACCCGGGAGCGCTCACCGAAGTGCTTCCGATTCTGAATGCGTCGGTGTATCTGAAAACCACCGGTATCTCGCCGGTCCTTCTTTCCAGCCCGGGTGCGGCTATCGCCTATCCTTTGTACACCATCATCGATTCGACAATTACGGACGCCTCCGGAAGATTTGCTTTTGCAAGCGTTGCCCAGGGCGCCTACGACCTGGGGATCGTCGCCGCGGGCTACCAGTCGCGGGACGTTTCCATAACCGTTCCACCGGATACGCTCGTAAGCATTTCGATGCTCACGGTTGGTGCGATATGCACGGTAACGGGCAGCGTCAAGGAGGAAAAGTGCCCCGCGCCCGGGCTCGGGCTTCCCTGCTCGCTTTCGCCTGTCCAGGGATGCAGCGTGTCGGTGTATCTCCCTTTGCTTCTGCAGCCTCTTGCAAAGAAATCCGCGGTCATCCTCGGTAACTCCTACACCGCGATCACCAACGGCGCCGGCCTGTATGCCATAGACAGCATTCCCGTGACCTACACGGGGAACACGATTACGGTCACCGCCTCCAAGTCCGGATATGCCCAGGAATCAAGCCAGGCAACCCTGTTCTCCAACAGTTCCGTGACCGTCAACTTCGTGCTGCAATCATCCTATTCAAACGCAGAAACCACGACGGTGGACGACGTGCAGTTCATCGTGGCAACCCAAAAATCGCAGTACGTGCGGGGTGACAGCATTGCCGTGCGCTACACCGTCATGAACAACTCAATGGCAACGGTCACCTACGATTTCTCGTCGGGCTGTCAGTTCGACATGATCGCCATGGCGCCGCCCAAAGACACGGTCGACTGGTATGGCAGGCTGCTTGCCTGCACCATGATGGCCACGCAGATCGTTCTTGCACCCGGCGGATCGAAATCCATGGATTTTCCCGCGTTCGTCGATAACGACACGGCAAGCACCCTGGCAGTCACCGCGAAAATGATCGGCTACGACAAGAGCGCGTCGACGCTCATTGTTTCTGTTGGGAAAACAACGGCCGCGCTGCCCGTGCCGAGAAAAGTCGCGGATGCAAAGAAACCCGTGATCTCCTACTCGGCCGCGTCAAAGACGCTGTCGCTGCTTATCGCAAGAAGCCAGTATGTTTCGGTGTCGGCATACGTGGTGAGCGGCCAGAAGATCTCGCAGCTCTCCACCAAGAAGTTCCTCACCGCGGGCACCCATTCCATAAGCCTGAAGAACGCTTCACTCACAAACGGGATCATCATATTCCGTGTGGAAGGCGACGGGTTCACGGCGGTCAAGCGGGTCAATTTGATCGAAGAGCGGTAAGAGGTCGAACAAATATTTGGGCGATCCCTGGTTCGCAATCCCAATTTGCACATTATCGAAGAATTTAGCTGTTTTAGCCCAGACATTTTTGGCAAAATTTATTATATTATGCAATACGGGGACAGGTTGGGAGCCTGATCAACGAAAGGGGAAATTGGTAAGAAAAGGTCTTGAATCGGAATCCTGACTGGCGCCTTCATGGCAACACAAAGATGAGGCCGGATTCAATTTAACTGAATGCGAATAAAATTCAATCACTTTAACAAGAGGGTGTCTTTATGAATCTCAACAGATTTTTGCGGTCGGCTGCGATCTTGAGGAACATGCTGCTGGTAGCCATAGGGCTCGTCATGGTTGGCACAGCGTATGGGCAGAACGTCACATGGATGCGATCATCCAGCGGCGGGGACCAGTGCAAGACCCAGTCGCTTTCGTTTCACGCTGCCGGAACCACGGAGCAGGTCACAGTTACCGTGAACCCGGCGACTACATATCAGACCATGATGGGGTTCGGCGGTTCTTTCACCGATGCAGGGGCCTGGGCTTTGAACTTTCTCAGCCCAGCAGACCGCGCTACAGTGGTTAAGATGTATTTCGGCCCCACAGGCGCAAACTATTCGGTTTGCCGCTCGCAGATGGGCGCCAGCGATTTTTCTAACGTCCTGTACAGTTATGATGATCAGGCCGCAGACTATACGCTGAGCCATTTCAGTGTTTCTCACGACTCCGCATTTATTCTCCAATGGGAGAAGGATGCACTGGCTCAAAATCCAAGCCTTAGAATATTCGGTTCACCGTGGAGCGCCCCGGCGTGGATGAAATCGAACAACAATATGGATAACGGCGGGACCTTGAAAACGGATGCCAATACGCAAAATGCCTGGGCCTTGTACTTTGTGAAATATGTCCAGGCCTATACTGCTGCGGGTGTTCCCGTATGGGGAGTGACAATCCAGAACGAGCCGGCAGCAACCCAGAGTTGGCCATCCATGATCTTTACCGATGTTACCGAGCGCGATTTTCTCAAGAATTATCTGGGTCCAACCCTGCAGAGCAATAACCTTGATACCGGCAAATTGCACGTCATGTTTCTTGACCACAACAGAGATATGATGGTCCAGTGGGCAAACACTTTCTATGCCGATCCCACTGCCACAAGCATGGTCTGGGGAGAGGCGATTCACTGGTACGACTACCAGAATCTTTTCAGCGCCGTTAATCAGGTTTACACGCAATATGACATTGCCGGCCCGCACAAGCACATCCTCGCAACCGAACAATGCATAACCGGTTACAATCAAGGCAATCCCCCTTCATGGGCCAACAGCGCCGAATCGTATGCCAAGGATATTTTTGGCGACTGTTCGAATGGTTCCGAAGGCTGGGTTGACTGGAACATGATTCTTGATCTGCAAGGAGGCCCGAACCTGTCCAATAACTGGTGCGAAGCCGGGATCATGATAAACACAACTGCCAAGACATACAACATCATGCCCATCTATTGGTATATGGCACAGTTTTCCAAGTATGTTCGGACCGGGGCCGTGCGCCTAGGCTGCACCGCAGCCGGAACCAATGCACCGGAAGTAATGGCATTTAAGAACCCCGATTCCAGCATCGTGGTAATCGCGCATAATAATGGACAGACGTCCTACATCGGCAGAGTAATCATTGGGAGCAATCAAATAGAGTACAGCAGTACTCCTTTGTCAATGGACGACTTCGTCTGGTACCCGGTCGGCGTTTCTGTTGTGAATAATCCTGCGGCGTCCTCGAGAACCAAGTCATCCGCCGGGCGCCACATTCTGGGTCTCAACAATACGCTGCAAGGTACGGGTGCAGCAAAGTTTACGGTATCAGGAAAAAGAGTTTCTGAGTCCGCAACGGATCGCGTTGCTCCCGGCGTATACGTTGACAAGCCAAGCGACAACACCGAAACGAAATAACCGGTCGGTATATAAATAAACGAACCCCGCTCAATCGAACGGGGTTCGTTTATTTTGTGTGACGATATAGGCGGCCTTCTGCTGAACGGCCTTCGTGGCTCAAGTGTGGCTATACCCCAATTACTTTCTCAGTCGAAATGGGAGTTTTCTCTTTGAATTGACCTCTGTATTCTTCAGGTGTTTTCCCCTTTAGTGATCCGTGTGGCCGTATCCGGTTGTAAATGTTCTTCCAATGTTCGATTATTCTTTCTGCGTCCTCTAATGAGATGAACCAGTTTTCATTCAAGCATTGGTCCCTGAATATCGAATTGAATGATTCTACAAAAGCATTCTGGCTGGGCTTGCCGGGCTGAATGAATTCCTGCCTTACCTGGTTTCGTATTGCCCAGAGCATGAGTTCTTTGCTCCGGAATTCCGGGCCGTTATCAGTCAACAGAGCTTCCGGCTTTCCGTACCTGGCCACCAGGTGGTCTAGAACTTGGCAGACTCCTAGTGCTGGAATAGAACGTGCTACCTTGATTGCAAGAGCCTCACGGGTGCAGTCATCGACAACATTCAGGCATTTCAGCTTGCGCTTGTCGGAAGTACTGTCGAATATGAAATCCATTGACCAGCGACGGCTTGGCCGATCCGGCAGCGTCAACGGCATCCGTTGGCTATTGCGTTTCTGACGCCTCCTCCGCTTGCTTTTCTGAAGCGATTCTTCCTTGTAGAGCCGATGCACACGTTTGTGATTTACTATGTACCCAAGGTTGCGGAGATACCAATAAAGCGTCGGAAAGCCCCATGAACGGAACGATGAAATGGTTTCATGCATTTTTGTTTTCAACTCGCTGTTCAAAGCCGATTCCTGCGGTCGATAGCGGTACCCTGCCGGTGTCATACCCAGAAGTCCGCATGCTTTCCGTTGACTCAGGCCTTGCCGCATTAGTGCGTCCACAGTCAGCCTACGCTGAGGACGCTTCACTATTTTCTTTGCAGCACTTCCTTCATTGCATCGATCTGAAGTGCCTGGTCTGCAACAATCCGCTTGAGCCGGCTGTTTTCGCCCTCGATCTCCTTCATCCTTTTCAGATCAGAGAGCTCAAGTCCGCTGTATTTGCTCTTCCAACGGAAGTACGTGTTCTCTGAAATACCATATTGACGACAAAGATCAGCGACTTTGGCTCCGCGGTCGCCCTCTTGCAGGATCCGAAAAATCTGCTCTTCACTGTAGCGCTTGCCTTTCATGAGTCCTCCTAGTTAGTTTAAAATAACTCGGAAAACTCCCTTCTCAAATGAGCAAGTTTTCGGGGGTATAGCCAAGTGCATTCCCAAGTTGTTTTGACTCATTTTGACTTGCATTGTTTTTATCTTATATTCTAAATAGTCGGTTATTATCGCCCTATCGTCGTTTCGATACATGTCTGAAAATCCACGACTCACGGCAGCGCGTCGGTTTCTTCCGAAGAGGGCGGCCGATTAATTCCCATAGTGTTGTTTCGAAGAGTGAAACGACGATGCAATCGACCCAAAAGGTGAGCAGAACCGGAGATTGCCGCGCTATCCTCGCAATGACGATTGTGCTTACGAAGGTGCAATGGAAGGATCTGCAAAACCGGTATTTCTAAAGAACTGTTCAATAAACCTTTCTCAAAGGAGTCTTACGAATGATGAAGTACAGGCTTTGGATTGCAGCAGTTATCGGCCTCATGTGCTTGAGCGGCTTGTCACAAGCGGCAAGTGCGGAAGGAATTGATTCGACCGGCTCGTCTGAAACCAATACAAAAGGACTGACAGCACTTGGCCTCCGTTTTGTGGGTTTCGCCTCCGTAGAATTCGGCCAATTCATAAATACTTACATGTTGACCAGCAGTACACCTCACCAGGATGAGATGGAGACGTATGTCAATTTCGGGGTGTCAAAACAAGTTACTGACCGTTTTGAGATCCAAGCCAGAGTCGAAGGGCAAATGTCTTTTAACACCTTCAACCAAAATGAGAAAGGCGGAGTAGAGGGATTCTACTTGCCACAAATGTACTACAACTTCTATTTTGACCGTGCATTCGGTTCTTATTCCCTGGGGGATGTGCAATCGCCCTATCTCAAGTTCACCCTCGGCTACTTTCCGTTTAAGTATAACCCGGATGCCCGCGACCTCGGCGAATATCTTTACAGAAGCGGCACCTACCCGGCATACCTCATTAATAATTTTGATTATCCGCAGGCCAGGCTTGCGGGGTTGTACGTGAGCAGCGACCTGTTCGGGTGGCTTCACCAGGACCTTCTCTTGACATCATCATGCGAAAGGCCGCCTTGGTTTGATTTGAACCTCGGGTATATTGCCAACTTCGACATTGCAAAAATCCTGAATATCGGCGTGGGCGGCATGTACCAAAGTCTCGTTCCTGCCGACGCGGGCCTCACTTCGCCAAAGGACCAGGAAAACTTGTACGTGAAAAATGCGGTTACAGATTCTCTCGGAAATATTGTTTCAGGGGATACAGGTTATTACACCTCCGCCGGATTGAAAGCAATGGCCCGTATTTCGTTTGATCCCAAACGGATTTTCTGCCCATCGTGCGACGATTTCACTTTTCTTGGAAAAGAAGGTTTGAAAATATACGGAGAGGCGGCGGTGCTGGGCTGGGAGGATTACCCTGCAAGCCAGGCTAACCCCTACGGGTACGACGTGTTCCGGAATAAGACCCCCAGAATGGTGGGAATCAATTTGCCGTCGTTTGAGTTCAAGAAATTCAGCCTCTTCGATGTATTCACGGCAGAACTCGAATATTATGGCTGCATGTATCCAAACAATTACCAATACAAAGATCAGGCGCTGTACTTACCCGTTCCCGTCCCTTCTTCTCAAACGGACCAGGATCCTCACACGTATGCCACTTTGGACAACTGGAAATGGGCGTTCTACGCAAAGAAGAGTTTCAAGAACGGCTTTTACATGGTGGGTCAAATCGCGTGCGATCATATCCGTAATGAATCGCCGGTCAATGCCTTTTACGATTCAGAGGAAATGCTGCGTTCTTGCCACTCCTGGTGGTGGGTGTTGAAGCTGGGATATCAATTCTGACAAACCGAATAAACCCAATTCGCTAAAGAGCCCCGACTCTTGAAAGCGCCTTGTCAGGTGCCGACAATCGTCGGGGTTCATTTTTTTCTTTGCGAAAATTTGTGATCTTCGCTCGCATGTCGGCACCACCTGGGTTCCCCATGCAGGGTTGCACGCCGGGGAAATTGATGACGGAATCGAAGGCCAATCAAAAGGGGATGGTTTCTCTTGACCATCCCTTTTCTCCCGATTGATCAAAAACGACTCAAGATTCTTACAACGGCTCCACCCCTATGATAATAAGCTTCTTGTTGATTGCTATCTGCGAAATCTTGGCCACATTCTTCAGTCCGTCGCGAAAGGCCCGGTAGATCTTGGACGACTTGTTGAACTCCGCCTTCTTGGCCCACACGTTGTAGTCGAGCGTCTTGTCGGTCACGATATTTTCTTTCGACAAGGCAAAAGTCGCGTCCATGAGATCGGAAATTTTATCCTTCACGCTTTCGTCGATGGTGCCGGACAAGCTCTTGAAAACGAGCTTGTACTGGATGCCCTTTTTCACGTCGTCCTGCCAGTAATTGACAAGCCGCTGCAGCACCTTGTCTGTGGCGCTGTTCACCGCCTCTTCCACGAGCGGTTCGGCCGGGCCGGGCCGCGCCGCGCTGTATCCCGTTTCGGTCCCCAAAAGCCTTCCCGTGGTGGTCTCGTACGCCCGTATCTGAAGCGTTACCTTGTTCTGCTCGTATACCATGCCTGCAAACACGATATAAATATCGGAGCCCAAAGCGAGGGCGAGCTGGTATCCCATGTCTTCTTCCGCGCCTTTGATGTCGCCATGCAGCCGTGTCATCTCGTTGATCTGGTCCATGGCCCGAGGCACCACCACGTCGTATTTGCGTGCAGTAAGATAGCTCTCGATGACCGCTGCCGCGTGCTTTGCAAGAGGGTTTGCGTCGAACACCTGCAGCGGGGTCTGGTCTTTGGGAACTTCGGGAATCACCATGATGGTGGGCATGCCCGCGGCGTCCGACAATTCTTCGTGCGACGCGATGATACCTTTTGCAACCAGGTCGTCGGTGAGCATTTTCTTGTTGACCCGCACCGCCTTGGTGATCTTCATGCCGTCCCTGCCGTTGGGCAGCTTGGTCCTGACCGCCGAAACCACCGCATTTGCCTCCCAGGTGATGTACTTGTTGACATTCGCGTTGTCGAAGAAATCCTCGGCAATGCCGCCAAACTGGTTTTTGGCCGCCTGGGTCGACAGCAGCGGATCTGTGCCGAGGCTCAAAACAAAATTGACCGCGCATTTGCGAAGGTCGAGGATGGCCTCCTTGTCGTTCTTGCCGAGACCGGTTGCCTGAATGGTCACCTCCGACGGCGAATAGGTCTCCACGAACGTGGCCTGGCTGGACAGCGGGAGATTTGAATCCTTTGCATATGAGCACGGGAAGAACAAGGCGGCGGCGATGCAACTGAGAAAAAGCTTGTTCATGGGTCCGGTCCTTTCGTAAAGGTGAAAATCGTTCATGTGCAAGATCGAGGTTCCAGCTTGTCAAACCGCGAAGGCTTTCCGCAAACTTTCAATCTGGAACTTGAAGCCCTTCTATTTTACTCCTCCCGCAACCCCATGAAGCATATCGAGCGGGTCGAACGCAATGGACGGCAGCGACCAGACAAAATAGACGCTCGCCGTAATTCCGGTGTGGTTTACCGGAGCGTCGTTGTCGATGGTTGCTATGTTTTGCCAGGAGCCGCCGGACCCATTCTTATAGGAATAATCCCAGCTCGAGCTGTTCCCATAAAACTGGTAGCCGGCGCCCACGCCGATGTTGACGGCAGGCGAAACCGCAAATTCGAGCGCGCCGTTTGCGGCGAACCCGAGAGCGGCATTTATGAGCCTGTAATATTCGTCGTTGTTCGTTGTTGTGTTTGTCCACTTGTCGGTTTCCAGGATCAACGACTGGTAGCCCGCTTCGGGTTGCAGCACGATGGCGAGCCGGCCGATATAGAATTTCTTGATAAGAGATATTTCCGCCGACCAGTTGAACATCCAGCTCAAATTTGCGCTTCCGTGATCATACTCTTCCATGTGGTCGATGGAATCGCTCTTGGAGCCCGAAACCGCACCGGTCCCCAAGCCGCCCGACAGGCCGAAGAAAAACTGGTTGAGGCCGAACCATTTGCCGATGTTATACTCTATGTCAAGTCCGCCCCCGTAACCGTTATTCAGCGACAGGTGGTTGAACAGGGGGGTAACCGTGTCGGGCGTGGTAAACGCGAACATGCGTCCCCGTATCAGCAAATCGAGCGGCAGCCGCGGATATTCGCTGAGCACCGCGCCGGTGTACGGATTTCCGCCGATCACCTCCGCCTTTGATTTGTATCCCTGTTTTGACGTGGAATCGGCGACCGAGGTGACCATCACCCATCCGGATTTCTTTGTCGTTTGGTTGCCCATAGAATCTTCGGATATCTCCACGATCTGATATTTGTCGTCCACCCTGACGCCTTCGCGCCTGCCGAGGTTGAATCCCACGCCCATGAATCCTTTGTCAATTACCTGCCCCGACAGCCTGAAATCCGGGATCTGCTGGGTGGCGACCACCAGGTTGCGCGCCGCGTTCTTGACAGCAGCGCGAAATGCGAATTCCTTGTAGCCGACCATGCCCGCTTCGGTGGCGTAGTTGCGGTCCCTCACGGAAAATCCGCTCGAATACGTGAAGGTCTTCACCACGGGAATTGCGTGCGCCTTTTCGCCCTGGGCGGAAATCCGGAACCAGATGATGCCGGCGGCAAAACCGGTGGAATAGGAGCTGTCTTTGAGCTGTGAAGTATAGCCCCGTATGAGCGGAATATAGATGTATGCGGAATTCATCACCTTTTCGACGTCTTCCATGGTAATGCCGAGCGTCTTTGCCTTGTCGGCGATAAAGGAATTTCTCTGCTGCTCGCTCGTGAGGCCGGCGGCGCGCGCTTCTTTGTTGAGATCGACAACCGCACAAATCCTGGGGACCACGGTGCGCTCCATGACCGCGGCGAGGCTGTCGAGCATGGGATCGGCGCCTCCGGCAGTGTTGATGGCTTCATTTACATATGGATAATGCACCGCGTTCGCCTGCGCGACAAAATCTCCGAGCAGGGAATCGGGGACCGGGTTGTAATCGAAGCGCGGCATGGAAACGGCCTGCTTTACTTTGTCGAGTATCAGCGCCACCTTGTCGGGCGAGAGCGTGCGCGCCGATTCGTCCATCAACCACAGCGCGTTGATATAGGTCACGGATTTTCGCGCGTACGCGCCGGCCTCTTTGGTGGAAACGTTCTGGGCTGAGGCAAAGGCGGGGAGCAGGAGCAGAGCAAGCGTCAGCGTGAGCATCGCAGTTCGCATGGAACATCCTTTCGCACGTACGGATTGCCGGCGCCGGGCGGCGCGTAAACACATGGGCCGGTAAAGGCCGAACCGGGAATTATGGCATCGATGAATAAATATCGTTTCTGCCCCTGATGTGCAAAAGGGTTCTTGGGGGGCAAGAGACCGCGCGAGGTACCGGCGAGCCTACGTGTCTACCTGGACTTTGGAACAGCGGAATCCGGACTTGGAATTGCCTGCGGTTGAGCGGCCATGGGATTACCCGCAGGAGCCGCCGGAAGCGACGGTTGGGGTGCAGGTTTCACGCTCATGACGGAATCGGATAGCTGCGCGCCGGCGTGTGCCGGAGCGGACGGCTGCATGGCCGGAGAGGGAGCCACAGGCTGCGGCGATTGTGCGGGAGCAGATGGTTGCACAGCCGGAGAAGGCGCGGCGGGCTGCGCCGATGGTGCGGGAGCAGATGGTTGCGTAATCGGAGAAGGCGCCGGAGCCGCCTGCACCGGAGCGGACGACGGCTGCGCCTGCGGCGTCATTTGCGGCGGCATTGCTCCGCGGTACATCCCGCGCATGGGGCCGCCACCGCCGTAAGGACTAGGACCCGCGGCCTGCCCGTTTACCTGAGACGGCATGCGGGACTTGCGCGCGGCTGAAGAATCCTTGTCGGTGAGCAGCGTTTGCGCGGTGTCGAGCGGCTTCTGCAGCACCACAGCAGGGTTCTGCGCGGCCTTCCCCCCTTGGGCTGCCGCCGCCCTGCGCCGGGCGCGCAGGGCAGCCATGGAATCGGCAACTACCTTGAGACGGGGCTTTGCCTCGTTGAGACAAAAGGATGATTTCGGGAACGAATCGCACAGCGTTTCGTACAGCCCTTTTGCCGTTCTATTTTTGTCAAGAACATTGTCGTAGATCCAGGCCGCGGCGTACAGGCTCTTGGGCCCGAAATCGGAACCGGGGAATTCCCTGTACACCCCTACATAGGCCTCGGCGGCCGAATCCGGGTTGTCGTTGTCCAGGAAGATCTGCTCGGCGGCCTCAAAGGCGCTGCGGGCCGAATCCTGCCGCGTAAAAATGGTGACCTTGTCGCCGCGCGCCTGCTGCGCCTTCTGGGCGTAGACATTTGCCGGAAACCGCGTGAGCAGCAGCCGGTACAGGCTGTCGGCCTTGACGGTGTCCTTGAGCGAATACCGGGCTATCCAGGCCGCCGCATACAGGGACTTTGGGGCAAGCGCCCTGAACTGGGTGTCCGCCATCGTTTTGCAGTAGTGCCGGTACGCGGAGTCCGGTTCGTCAAGCTCAAGCCAGAACAGCTCGCCCACTTTGAAATCCGCGCTCGACGCGAGGTCCACCTTTACCGAATCAACAGGCATCTTTCCATCCGCGAATTTGAGGATGATGTCTATGGCCTTACTGCGCCGGGTGGCGATGTCCTTTTTGTCCGGGTCCTTGAGCGAGCCTGCTGCCTTGTCGAAGCATTCCTTGGCCTTCTTGAGATTTCCCTTCTTCATCTGGTAGATGACCGCGAGCTCAAACCAGGCGAGTCCCACGGCGTCGCCCCCCAGCGGACTCTCGGTAACCTGTTTGTACGTGGCAATCGCCTCGTCGGTCCTGTTGAGTTTGTCCAGTATCCCGCCTTTCTGGAACTGCAGCAGCGGGACGCGCGAGTAGTACACTTTGTTAAGAATCAAAACGTTCACGAGGTCGAGCGCGCGGCCAAGGTCTCCCTTGTCGGCAAGGCACGCCACGAGCAGGAAATCGATGCGATAGAGCTGATCGGTCAAATCCCTCACACGAGGGGCGCCGCGCAAAAACGCGATGGCCTTGTCGTACAGCTTGAGGTCCCGGTAGAGTTGTGCAATCTTGATTGCAAGCTCCATTTTTCGGTCGTTCGTCTTGGCGCTCTTATATATCTTTTCGAGCATTACCACGGCCTGGGATTTTCCCTCCCTGCGTATCACGATCTCGGCCATGAGCATGCTCACGTCCTGATTCCTGTTGAGATCGGGATACCGTTCGAGCACACTCGTGAACGTCTTCTCCGCTTCCTCCAGGTTCCCCTTTTTCAACTGCGCGCGGCCGGTAAACACATAGGATTCGGGCACGAGCGGGCTCGCCGGAAACTCCCGCTGCAACTGGGCAAAAGTGCGGATCGCCTTGTCGAAATCTCCAAGGTAGTACTCCGCTTTTCCCATAAGAAAGAGCGCCTTGTCGTGCCATTCCTTCTTTGTGGGGTACAACTCGAACACCTTTAAGCATTTGTCAATTGTCTTCTTGTATCCGTTCTCCACGTCCTGGGGAAGCGTGAGAACGGTGTCGGGATTGTCCTTGATGAGCTTCTGGTGCGCCTTGAGTGAGGTATCGAACGAGGTTTGCGCATTGTAAAACAGGTTGAAATAGAGGCATCCGCCGCAGGCGACCGCGATGCAGACCGAGGGCAGCGCGCATTTGAACAAAAACAGGGATAGACGGGAATGTCCGGTGCGACGGTTGTCTTTTGGGTGCATGATGGAGAGCAGGTTTTCGCCTGGTGAAGTTGCTTCTGTAGAAATATATATTGACGCAGAATACTACGGACATGCGTGGAAAAGATTGCCGTAACCGGGGCATTTTTCACGCCTGAGCGTGGAGAGCAATTTGTATTTTGGTACAGTCTTGTCCGGCCGCCTTCGGCGGAGCCGTGCAGAATAACAGTCGACCTTTCTTCCGGAAAACCGCAACGGAGTTCTTGCAGGATGCCTTCACGAAGTCTTTTTCCGCGAACGTGCGCGGAAAAGCAGCGCGCTTTGTCGCACGAAACCCGGAAACAAACTGATGCCATAGCCACGCTTTTTCCCGTTCTTGCCGCCTTGTTCATTGTATGCGTGCTCGCGCCGCCGCCGGTTTTTGCGCAGCCGGTCCCGGCCACGCCATGGTTGGGCGCGGCGAAGCAGGCACCCCAGGCGGCGACCGCTTCGCCACCCGTTGCAGGTGAGGATTCTATGGCCCGGGTGAACCGATTGCGTGACACGAGCGGGGTACGAGACACCGCTGCAGCATCGCTCAACCGGCAAGCGGCGCGCGCTTCGGCAGCGGCATTGGCCGCAGATTCCCTGCGCAGGGCCGTCAAGCGGGACTCCTTGTTTCGGGAAATCGCCCTCTGCAAGGAAAGGTACACCAGGTTTCCTTCCTCACCCGATTCCATTTTCGGCGCATCGGAGGTCGGCCCCTCGCAGCTTCTGCACTCCGACGCGATAGGCCTGACCGATGCCGTGCGCACCATGCCCGCGGTGGTGGCGGTCCCTTTTTCTCTGTCGAGCGGCACCAACCGGTTCATGCTGTACGGCTTTCCGCTCCTGCCCAACTCGGTGTTCCTTGACAATAGCGCACTGCCCGACTGCCCGACCGCGCTTGCGGGGAACGACGTTCTGTTCGCAACCCAGATCGACGCGGCCGTCGCTGCCGCGCCGGCCGGAATTGCCTGCACCCAGATTCCCTACGGCCTGGTGATCCCGCAGACTGATCTGCTCTGGGAAAACGCCGTTTTCGACGAAAATGTGCTCGGTGTGCGGTTTGCCCGGCCCATCACACAGACCTTCGACGTTTCCCTGTGCTCCAACTACCGCTATTTCGCCCCGTATACCTACAGTACCGCAGGCGACATGACCTCACTTTTCAACTATTTTATCTCGGACACGTCGCAACTCGCCAACGGCGGCAGGAACCCGCTGTCCAACGAAACGCAGATGTCCTTGCGGCTTGCCTCTCATACCGAACGCTGGGGCACTGCCTCGCTGTCCTATTCGTACGAGGACGCCACAAACGATCTTGCGATGCAGCAAACCGATTCCCTCAACAATCAGTTCCTGCAGTGGGAAACCATATGGAGGTACGCAAACACCCTTCGGGCCCAGGCGAGATCGTTTCCCGCGGGCAGGCTCATGATAAACATGGATGCTCGGGCGGTGGCTGAAGGGAACTCCGCGACTATCCCCGTGCTGAACTCGCCCGTTGACACGCAGGAAACCGGCCGCAATACCGATATTGAGATTTCGGTGGAGCCTTTTTTTCCCCTCCCGGCGGACACGCTGCTTGCGACGTGCGCCGTGGAACACCAGGAGCGGACGTTCTACAACCGCACAAAAGCCGCCGCATCCCTGTGCGATGCGCGCCTCGGCTACCGGCACGAGTTTTCCTTTCGGGCGCTGAGCGCATCGGTAAAGGGCTCGCTGGGTGACGGCGCGATCAAGCCTGCCGGCGGCGCAATCGACCATTCTTTTGTGTACTCCGCCGAGATTTCGGCGGCGGCGGGCAGGCAGACCCTCCATCTGTTTGCGTTTCGCGACCATCTGCCTTTTGTTTTCCCCTACGACTCGCTCAACGCTCCCGTACAGTCGTACTACGATGTCTACAACGCCTACGGCGCGGAACTCTTTCTCGGGTATAAAAAAATCGGCCTTTCGGCCGGGATATGCGGCGTTTCCGGCGTCGACACCTCAGCCGCCGCGCGATTCTGGCCCGACGGCACCATGCCGTACCAACAGCCCCGGGTTTCGCTCATGGCGATGCCCATGTTCGGCAGGTGGCTGGGGTTTGCCCTGGGCTCAAGGCTCATTGTCTCCGACGAAAGGCCTTTTATCAAGTCGCAGACCACCCTCAGTTACGAAGCGCAACCGATCGGCCCCAGCGAACATATCACCGTGGACCTGGTGTACGATTACTGGGGCGCTCGCGACACGGTTACCTACGGCGGAATCAACCTGTGGAACAGGGAGATTCACAACCTTTCGCTCCGGACCTCCGTTCACATCCAGGCGTTCAACATCTTCTGGAAAGTGGACAACCTGCTCGACCGCAAGTATGCCTATGTGCCGGGGTATTTTATGCCGGGGATAACGTTCCGCTGGGGATTTGGCTGGCTCATCCAATGACCATAAATTTCCGCTTGTAGGTTTTCCCGCCGTACTTCACAATAAAGAAATAGACGCCCGGCGCCACCGTCCTGCCCGGATCGGGCCACTGGAGCACAACGGGCTTCAGCTCTTGGAGCACCTCGGAAAACTGCCACACGAGCGCGCCGTCTATCGACCGAATCGCGGCGGTAAAGAGCTGGGAGTAGGAACGGGGGTCGTCTTGCGAAGCGGTAAACTGGAGGGTGAGCTGCTGCCGTTTGGCGCCTATGTCGAGCACATTGGGAAAGATAACGAATTGCGACGCGGGCCTGGGTTTCAGCTTGAGTGTTTCAAACGTCGTCCCGTTCCCCGAGGGATTGACAACAGCGCCGGCCGAATTGAAGTACCCGGCGGCCACGCCGTACAACTCAATGGGAGGCGTTTCTATCGAGGTGATGAGTATGGTGCCGGTCGAATCGGTCTGTTGTGAAACGTAGGCGGAATCCCCGAGTTCCCGCCAGAAGACTGTTCCCGTCACCGCAGCAGAGTCGAGCGAATCGCGCATCGACACGCTCACAATGAAGCGGGACGCAAGGACTGCCGTGTCCCGCGAGTGTCTCGACGCGACAACCACGCTTCCGGGAAGGAACAACGGGTTGCTCACGGAAAGCGTTTCGGGAAACGATCCGTCCAGATTGACAATTGCGTACCCGGCGCTGTCGCTGGTTCCGGCCTGTTCACCCGCTTTTGTGGCAAGCACTGCGCCTGCAACGCTCCGGCCGAAAGAATCGGCAACGGTAACGTACGTCTGGTTATCGGCCAGGCAGGCGAGCAGCGCATCGGGCACGCCGCGGCCGGAGGCGTTATTCGCGGAAGTCTGGCCCGGCACGAAAAAGCACGACGAATACAGCCTGTTTCTTGCGGCCCCTGCCGAATCCCCGGCATGCGCCTGCAGAACAAGCGCGCACACGCCGGCCGTCAGCGGCGATGAAAACGAAGTTCCATTTTCGTAGGTATATGCAGTATTATTCCCGTTGTACACCTGCGGCACGCACGCTCCCACGCCCAGTGCCACGCAATCAGGTTTTATCCGGCCGTCGGACGTGGGTCCCCTGCTCGAAAAATCGGCTACCGACAAAGAACCGTCAACCGCGCCCGCGGACACGACGTCCTTGACATCTGCGGGAGCGGAAAGCGATCCCGCGACGGGACCGTCATTTCCCATGGAATTCACCACGATGACCCCGAATTGCGTTGCCATCGCCGCGGCTTTGGAGACGATGGTTGTAACGCCGTTCATGTCCTGAAACGTGTAATCGGTGTCGGGCGGCGAGAAACCGTTGTTGTAGCCCAGCGAGCTGTTCACAATGTCGACGCCCAGGCTCTCGGCCCACACCATGGCCGCCGCCCAGTTGTCTTCCTCGTAATGTTTTTCAACCGGAGAATCTTCGGTGCAGGCCAGGATAAAATGCGCGCCCCATGCAACGCCCATGAATTGCGGCGGATCGTACCCTGCGATCGTCGCGAGCGTGCACGAACCGTGTTCGTCGTTCTGGTAGTATGCGCTCGCCGGGTTGTCTGCCACGGAATCCGGATCGGAAACGGTATTGTTGTGGTCGATAAAATTGCTGTCGGCAACAACAAGATTGTGAGCATTAAGATACGAAAAGCACCGGTGCTGGAGGCGGAATCCTGAGTCGAACATACCGATGAGAATACCGTCTCCGGGCGCCGCTGGGCCTTTTGCCTCAATGAGGCGGTGCGCGGGCGGCACGTTGAGCATCGCGAGCTGGGCAAAGGCGAGACCGTAGATCGAATCTCCTTTGAACGCTGCCGCCTTGCCGAGGCTTTTTGCGGTGGGTAAAGGCGTATTGACAAACGACCGTACCAGCATAAGATCCCGCACGCAGGCAAGGTTGGCAATTGCGTCAAGCTGCGGGGATGCGACGGTAAAACTCGCGGCGTTCGCCCACTTGAAGATGTTGGCGCGCTTGGCGCCCAGGAGTTCAACTTGGCGCAGGTATGTTTCGGCCACCGGAACATCCGAGAATCCTCCGTCACGAACACCCGCGCGCGTCCTTCTCGCAAGCGCGCGCGGCGAGACCCCGCCGGCACCGGCAGTAGGATTTTTGTCCGTAAATATCACCCATACCTTGCAGACCGTATCTTTCGCAGACAGCGCCTCAAGACTCTTTCGCAACGGTGCGGCGGACGGCGACGCCGGGGGCCAAAGAAACGCCAGCAACGCAAACAGCATCGCCGCGGGCATAATGAGGCGAAAGGCCCCGGCGTGTCCCTCAAAAAAGCGTGTGATGGAGCCGTTTATCAAGGAATGCAGTCCCTTGGGGGATTTTGGTTGCGCGGGGTTTCACGGCATGCGATTCCGTCAAGAGCAGCCGTGTCTATTTCACGCGCACGATTTCGGTCCGGCGGTTGAGCGCCCTGCCCGCCGCGGTCCGGTTGTCGGCAATCGGATCGGCGGCCCCGTATCCGATGGCGCGCACGCGCGGGGAATCTATGCCCTGATTGATAATATACTGCCTTACCGATTCCGCGCGCATCTGGGTGAGCTGCAGCGCGGCCGCAGATTTGAGAAGTCCATCGGAATAGCAGCGAACTTCTATTTCTATTTCCGGGAACTCCTTCATGGTTGTGGCAACAGGGTCCAGCCACTGGAGCGATTCAAATGTCATTTCCGCGGAGTTCTTCCGGTACGTCACCCCGCGCAAGGTCTGCTGCTGCGGAAAATTTAGTTCCTTCTTCACCGGTGCGGGCGTGGACGTGGTATCGGGGCAGCCGTTGTTGCTCGCCGGCCCCGGTACATTGGGGCACTTGTCTTTGAGGTCAGGCACGCCGTCCATATCGTTGTCGAGGTCGGGACAGCCGTCGTCGTCCTCAAAACCGTCGATATCTTCGGGCTCATTAGGGCATTTGTCAATAGAATCCGGAATGCCGTCGCGGTCGTTGTCGAAATCCGGGCATCCGTCGTTATCCTCGAAGCCGTCGAAATCCTCGGGTTCGTTGGGGCACTGGTCCCTTGCATCAGCTATCCCGTCGCCGTCGTTGTCGAGGTCCGGACAGCCGTCGTCGTCCTCAAAACCGTCCACGTCTTCCGGCTTTGTAGGGCATTTGTCTACCCCTTTGCACACGGCGGCGTACTTGCTTTCCTGGTGTTTCTGCGACACCCACGGATCGCAGATGCCGTCCTTGTCGCTGTCCGGGTCCGGGCACCCGTTGTTCCAGGCGGGCCCCGAATCGTCGGGGCATTTGTCGACGTTATCGGGAACACCGTCGTGATCACGGTCTTGCGTTGTGCGAAATCCGTTCCACCCGAAGGTAAACTGCACTCCATAGGCAGGCTGGACTCCGGTTGAGTAGGTGAACCCCTTCTCGTGCCAGTTGTACCTGTCCTGGTCGCGGTTCGACGACAGGCTGAACTCCCCCGCGAGGCAAAAGTAAAGGCCGGTCGGCGTTGTAACGCGCACTCCCGGAGTGACCCACAACGGGTCTTTGCGGATATCGTACCCCGACGAGAGGTTGCTCCACCTCGACTCCGCCGTTATTTCGGCAAAAAGGGCGACAAACTCCGCCGGCGTGTACTCGAGGGCCAGCGCCCCGCACACCGTGTTCTGGGAGTTCACGTCCGTAAAGACCCCGCCCAGATTCGCGTGTATCTGCAGCGGCGCCCGCTTGCCCAGGTCGAGTGTAAAGATTATCATCGGTTTCACCGTTACGTACGCCACGGTGTAAAAATACTGGGTTTGACCCAGCGCCGTATCCACCGCATGGGGCAGGTGGCGCGGGAAGAGACCGTCTCCCTTGGTGCCGGTTGGAAACGTGGCCGACACGAGGATGGCTTGGTAGAAGTACTTGTCAAAAGATATCGGCGGCAGCATGAACTTGGTGGTGAGCTCAACGTCCCCGAGTCCCGCGTCCGTTGGTCCGAATCCGCTCCAGTCGTAGTACACCGGCAACGCCACGGCGAGGTCCCAGTAATTAAGGAGCCCCAGGGAGAGATAGAAATCTGAGGAGATAAGCTTGGCCGGGTCCTGGATCACATTTGCAATGGATTTGTCATCCGGTTCGATCCGGGTGATATCCCAGGTTGGGCCCTTTACATAATCGGACGATTGCTCGACCTCGACGCCCAACCCGGCATTCATCCTGCCCTGCCCGAGGGTCTTTGCCGACTGGGTGCGCACAAGGCCGTTCAGGCCGTCCGTGTTGTCGGTTGCCCACGACCCCATGAGGGCGAACAGACACAGCAAACAGCAAAAAGGAATTCTTTGCGCCGGATCCATCGGCCCGGTCTCCTTTGCCAGCGCACCAACCGCCGCCGGGGCGTGGACTGTCGTGTCAGTCGATCCGTCTCATTTCGATCCGGCGGTTGAACGCACGGCCTTCGGGCGTTGTGTTATTGGTAATCGGGTCTTCCCCTCCCCTGCCGATGGCCTTGATGCGCGAAGAATCAACTCCGCGGAGAATCAGATACGCCCGCACGGTTTCGGCCCGGTGTAACGACAGCTTCTTATTGGCCGCGGCGTTGCCGGAGTTATCCGTAAAGCCGCATATCTCAATCTTCACTTCTGGATACGCTTTGAGGGATTCGAAAACGTCATCGAGCTTCTGATACGACTCCGAGACGAGGTCGGAGGAGTTCGGTTTGAAATCGATGCCCTTGAGAATGAGCCTGCCCCGCTTAATCTCTTTTGCTTTTGGCGATTCCTGGAGGACCTCCTTGGGGCACCCGAAATTGTCGGCAGGACCGGGCACGTCTGGACATCTGTCCAAGCTGTCCGGTACGCCGTCGAGGTCGTTGTCGTAATCCGGGCATCCGTCCTCGTCTTCAAAGTTATCCATGTCCTCGGGAAGGTTGGGACACTTGTCGCTGCCCTTGCATAACTTTTCGTACTGCTTTTCGCGGTGCTGATCCGCCACCCACGGATCGCAAATGCCGTCCTTGTCGTTGTCCGGGTCCGGACAACCGTCCTTGTCCTGGAAGCCGTCGTAATCCTCGGGATCGTCCGGGCATTCGTCAAGAGAATCCGCGATGCCGTCCTTGTCGTTGTCGTAGTCCGGGCATCCGTCTTCGTCCTCGAAGCCGTCGAAGTCTTCGGGAACCTGGGGGCATTTGTCAATTGAATCGGGAATGCCGTCGTTGTCGCTGTCGAAATTCTTCCGGACCTTCTGCGCCGGTTCAACCTTGAAAAGAAAGCCGCACCAGCCGATGGACGCGTTCAGCTTCCAGTTGGGCTGCAGCCGCGCTATGGTGTAGGCGTTCTGTGCTTCATACGTAATCGGGGCCTGCGACGAGAGGCCCCAGTCGGCGCCAAGGGAAACAAACAAGCCTTCGGGCATGTGGATGATGATTCCGGGCGACAGCCGGAGAGGATCGTTTCCGATCTTGAAACCGTCGGTTATGCTGCCCAGCCGCGGTTCCGCGCTTGCTTCGGTGTAGAGCGAAATCCACGAGGCGGGGCGGTATTCGGCCGCGGCATTGAACAGGAGAACCTGATCGAAACCGCGCGCCGCCAGGATGCGGGCTCCAAGATTGACATGCAGTAAGAGCGGTATGACGTCGTCGTGTTCCCAGCAATTGAAGGTGAAAAGCAGTTTGAGTTCCACTTCCGTAATGCCCGACGAATAGCAGGACGAGAGCGCCTGCGCCGAATCGCCGCTCGGAGTCAGCACCGTGGAATCCTTGAGCAGGTAGTAGGTGTGGCGCGGAAAATAGCCGTGCGTCTTGTCGCCCGTGGGAAGGCTGACGCTCGCGAGATACGCCATGTCAAGAACACGGGGACCCTTGCGAGGCGGCACCTGCAATTTCAACTTGAATTCCAAGTCACCCAATCCTCCTTGTATCCCGCCATAGCTCTTCTCTGGCGGCGGGGGAAGGGAATCGTACCGGGACATGTTGTCGATGTACAGGGGCAGGGTCGCGGAAATATCGAGGAAGTTCAGGATGCCGAAACCGATTGAAGGCATGATGTCGTACGGGGAACCTTGCGGATTCAGAACGGGGAGGTGCGTCGCGTCAAGGTTGACAAGTTGGACTATGGAGTTGTCGAGGCTCGCGTCTCCGAATGCCGAAAACACCAGCCGGCCCATGCCGAGCGTCTTTGCAGACTCGGTGTACTCAAGTCCCACCTGACCGAACCGGTTGATAATCGGCTCGGTGGGCGATTGCGCTTTGGCGCAGGTACACAGGACAAGAACAAACGCCGCAACAATCGCCGCCTTGGCCGCTTCTTTGGCGGACAACAACTCGGGGGCCGGAACAGAATGACAATGTGCATAAAACGCTCTTCTTCCCGGAAGCAGAAAAATCATTCTCTCGTTCCCCCATCCCTGCCGCAATTACTTTCGTGCAAATAAGTTGGCCCAAAGCAACAGCAACGAAAAACCGGCAGCAGGACTTCGGAATTTCGCTCGCTGTGAAACGCTTCAAAATTACTCTGTCTCACCCATGGAAATCAACGTTTCTGCGCACAATCAACGCAGCACCGACAATTATGGAATGTCGGCCCACGGCTGGGGAAAACGCTGCTGAAGCGGGCTCAGGGGAAGGGCAAAAGTGCGCCGCCGGGGGGAGGGGAATTGTCGATTCGTAATGTACTCGCACGGCCCGGCGAAGCGGTCGTCCGCACCTCAAACATCGGGGGGAGACAGGTCCCTGCCGCCGTCCTACTTTATTTCCTCAATAGCAATGAGCGCCTGGTCTTTCTCAACCATGGCGCCGTCCTCCACCAGGAACCGGAGGATCTTGCACTTGACCGGGGTGACAATCTCGTTGAACAGCTTCATGGCCTCAACGATGCACACCTTGGCGCCGGCATCAACCACGTCGCCGACGTCAACAAGCTTGGGTTTGCCCGGACCGGACGTGGAATAAAATGTTCCCACCAGCGGCGCCTTGATCGTCATCCCCTCAGGCGCAGGGACCGAGGGTTTTTCCTGCTTCACGGACACGGGCGGCGCCTCGGCGGGCCGTTTCTTCTCTTCACCCGCTTTCGGGACGGCGGACGGCGCGGGTTTCGGGATAACGGGAATTTTGGTCGTGTCGGACCTGAGCGAGAGCGAAAAATCGCCCTTCCTGAATGTCAATTCATCGAGCTGCAGGCCTCCGGCCTTGCCCAGAAGCTCGCCGAGCCCGCGGTAATCCTCGGGATGCAGAATCTGGTCGAGCGATGTGCCTTCCTGTTTTTCCTGCTCCGGCTCCCGCGCTTTCTTTTCCGGAACTTTCAGGAATTTCTTCAGCTCGAGATCGGCGGGCGTTTCGGGACGTTGCCCCTCGGGCAGGTCCCGCCACTTGAAATACTCCATGCTCGGCTCCGGCAGGATGCAGTAGGAAATGATATCTTCTTCATTCTTGATGTATTTCGGGTCAATTCCCTCCGTCGCCTTGGGCAGCATGGGCGCAATGGTGTCTCCCGGCCGTACGGTGATCGGCTTTTCGTCTCCCAGAATTTTCCTCGCAAGTTCGGGATTCACCTTTCCCGGCGCCCGGCCGTACAGGCCGCGGAAATAATCCTTCACTTCGTTCGGAATAATCTTGTACCGCTCGCCCGAAAGGACGTTCATCACCGCCTGCGCGCCCACGATCTGGCTCGTGGGGGTCACGAGCGGCGGCCAACCGAGGTCCTCCCGCACGCGCCTCACCTCCGCAAGCGCAAGATCCAGTTTGTCAAGGGCGTTCTGCTTGGAAAGCTGAGACCGGAAATTGGAGATCATGCCTCCCGGGATCTGGTGGATAAGGATCTGCGGGTCGATGCAGAACACGAGCGAGGTGTCGGTGTTGCGCTGCGGATACAGATCCGCAAAGTAACGGTGCACCTTGAGCATCGCGTCCTTGTCGAGGTCGGCGTGGTAATCGGTCTCGGAAAAAATGGCTTCAAGCGTTTCCACCGGCGGCTGGCTGCTGGTTCCCGCCATCGCCGCGACGGCGCAGTCGATGGCTCCCGCGCCTGCGCGCACCCCCTCGACGTAGGTGGAAATGGCCATGCCCGAGCTGGCATGGCAGTGCAGTTGTATCGGTATGTCAAGTTGCTCGATAAGCGCACTCACCAGGCGTTCCGCCATCATGGGCGACAGGATGCCGGCCATGTCCTTGATGCAGATCGAATCAACGCCGAGCTGCTTCTGCTCGCGCGCGTATTCCACGAATTTCTTGATGGTGTGCACCGGGCTGATGGTGTAGCACAGGGTGCCCTGCGCGTGACCGCCGTGCTTCTTGACCGCCCGCACCGCCGCCTCGATGTTTCGCGTGTCGTTAAGCGCGTCGAACACGCGGAAGATGTCCATGCCGTTTTCGCAGGCAAGCGCCACGAACCGGTCCACGACGTCGTCGGCATAGTTCTTGTATCCGACCAGGTTCTGGCCTCGCAGGAGCATTTGCAGCGGCGTCTTCTTCGTCTTCGACTTGATGAGCCGCAGGCGCTCCCACGGGTTTTCCCGGAGAAAGCGGAGGCACACGTCAAATGTCGCGCCGCCCCAGCATTCCAGGGAATAGTAACCCACATTGTCGATGGTGTCGATGATCTTGACAATGTCCTCGGTGCGCATGCGCGTGGCCCACAACGACTGGTGCGCATCGCGCAAGGTGGTGTCGGTGATGCGCAGCGGTATCTTGTGCAGCTTGTTCTCAATGGTTTGTTTTTTCGCCCTGGCCATGGATATGTCCTGTTCGGTTTGGTTCAATTCTAAGACAAGTATCTGGGCGTTTCCCTCGGTGAATCTTTTCTTCTTTGCCCCGTGTTCTCCGTGTCTCCGTGGTGAATCTTATTCTTAGTCTGCAAACAACCCCATCTTCGAGTATTTCTCGAACCGGTGCCGCAGGAGCCTCGACGTCGACTGCGCGGCAAGCCTCTTGAGGTGCTTGAGCAGCGCGCGTTTGATTTCCTGCGCCGTCAGTTCGTAGTTCCGGTGCGCCCCGCCGAGCGGCTCGGGCACTATCTCGTCTATCACGCCGAGCGCGCGCAGCGACGGTGCGGTGGGCTTGAGCGCCTCGGCGGCCTGGGGCGAATACGACGCATCACGCCACAAAATGGACGCGCAGCCTTCCGGGGAAATCACCGAATACACGGAGTGCGACAGCATGAGCACTGCATCGCCCACGCCGATGGCCAGCGCGCCTCCGCTGCCGCCTTCTCCCGTGACAAGAGCGATGATGGGAACCGCGAGCCTGGCCATTTCGGTAAGGTTCGTAGCGATCGCCTCGGGCTGGCCGCGTTCCTCCGCCTCAATGCCGGGATAGGCGCCCTGGGTGTCGATAAAGCACAGCACGGGCAAGCCGTACTTTTCCGCCAGTTTCATAAGGCGGAGCGCCTTGCGGTATCCCTCCGGCTTTGCCTGGCCGAAATTGCGTTTTACATTTTCGTCGACGTTCTTGCCCTTGTTGTGGCCGATAAGCATTACCCTGCGTTTTCCGATGGTAGCGAACCCGCCGATAAGCGCTGCATCGTCGCCGAAGGACCGGTCGCCGTGCAGTTCGATGAAATCGGAGAAGACGAGTGAAATGTAATCCTGGAGCACGGGCCGCTTGGGGTGGCGCGCAATCTGCACCGTTTGCCAGGCCGTCAGGTTTCCGTATAGCTCCTGTTTCTGCTGCTGGCATTTCTTTTCGAGTTCGGCTATTTCGTCGTTGTAATGGTTCTTGTCGGGAGAGATCGACTTGAGCTTCTCGATCATCTTCTCCATTTCGGCAATTGACTTTTCAAAATCGAAATAGTCGCTCATAGGATGCGCCTTGGCCGGACCGGTTAACGGGCGTAGTACAGGAGAACGTTCTTAAGGGTTTCTTTGAGCTTTTTCCGCGCGACGATCAGGTCGATGAACCCGTGCTCCAGAAAATATTCCGAGGTCTGGAAATTATCGGGAAGTTTCTGTTTGATGGTCTGCTCTATCACGCGCCTGCCCGCAAACCCAACCAGTGCACCCGGTTCCGCGATGTTGACGTCGCCGACCATGGCGTAACTTGCAACAACGCCTCCCGTCGTAGGGTCCGTAAGCACCGAAAGGTAGGGGATTTTCTTTTCCCGAAGACGCGCAATGCCCGCGCATGTCTTGGCCATCTGCATGAGCGAAAGGATTCCCTCGTGCATGCGCGCGCCGCCCGAGGCGGAGAAGATGATGTACGGAATCTTGTGTTCATAGGAATAATTTGCGGCCAGGAGGATTTTTTCTCCCGTAGCGCTTCCGAGGCTGCCGCCGAAAAACCGGAAGTCCATCACCGAAATTGAAACGGCGATTTCATGGATCTTCCCGATGCCGCACACGACGGATTCGTTGAGCCCGGTCTTCTCGCGGGCTTCTTTCACCTTGTCTTTGTAACTGCCCTTGGCGTAAACAAAAGACAGCGGGTCGGAGGCAGTTATCGCGGTGAACATCTCCTTGAACGTATCGATGTCAAGGATCTGACCGATCCGCTCATATGCGGTCAACTTGCCGTGGTAACCGCATTTTGGGCAGACATTAAGGGAATTGCACCAATCTTCCTTGAACACGTGCGCGTTGCAGGAATCGCACTTGACCCAAATATCGTCTTTGACAGGCTTGGGCTGCTCTTCGGTGGATTTCGATTTTATGAACCAGGGCACTAATTACTTCCTTCAATAATCATGCACGGTAACGAAATTTGTCTGTTTGAAGAAAAGGCCTGGGAAGGGCGGATTTGGCCTGGAGGATAAATATATAACAAATCCAGGCCAAGTCAATAATTGTACCTGAATCATCCAAGACGCTTTTCCAAGGCAGCCAATTCGTCGGCAAGCGCCGGAGGAAGCCTGGAGCCGAACCTTCTATAATGGTCCTTTATTCCCTCAAGTTCCTTTTTCCATTCTCCGGCATCCACCTTGAGCAGTTCCTTCATGTCTTCGCCGGACACGGGCAATCCCTTGGTGTCGATTGCCCCGGGCGAAGGCAGGTAGCCGATAGGCGACTTAACGGCCGCGCCGGTTCCCTCAGTGCGCTCGAATATCCATTTGAGAACGCGACTGTTCTCGCCGTACCCGGGCCACAGCCACTTTCCATCATCGCTCTTTCTGAACCAGTTGACGTAGAAAATCTTGGGAAGATTCTCGGCGGAGGTCTTTGTGCCGATTTTTATCCAGTGCGAAAGGTAATCTCCCATGTGATAGCCGCAGAACGGCAGCATGGCAAACGGGTCGCGGCGCACAATGCCCACAGCCCCGATGTTTGCCGTGGTGGTCTCGGAGCCGACAATTGATCCGAGAAACACTCCGTGGTTCCAGGAAAACGCCTGATGCACGAGCGGAATTGTGGTCGGTCTTCTGCCTCCAACCAGAAACGCGCTTATGGGCACACCCTGCGGATCTTCCCATGCCGGATCAATTGCCGGACATTGGGTCGCAGGGGCGGTAAAACGGGCGTTGGGGTGCGCGCCCGCCCTGCGGGCCGTCATGTCCCATTCCTGGCCGGTCCAGTCGATGTTCCCGCCCTCGGGAGGATCAAAGCCGATTCCCTCCCACCAAACGTCTTTGTCCCGGGTGAGCACCACGTTGGTAAAGATCGTGTTCTTTTGTATCGAGAGCATCGCGTTCGGGTTTGATTCCATCGACGTGCCCGGCACAACGCCGAAAAAGCCGGACTCCGGGTTGATGGCGTACAACCTGCCGTCCGGCCCGAATTTCATCCACGCAATATCGTCGCCGACCGTTTCGACTTTCCAACCGGGAATGGTGGGGATCATCATGGCCAGGTTGGTCTTGCCGCAGGCGCTCGGGAACGCGGCGGCGATGTATTTCTTCTTCCCCTGAGGATTGGTTATGCCGAGAATGAGCATGTGTTCGGCAAGCCACCCTTCATCCCGCGCCTGCACCGAGGCGATGCGCAGTGCAAAGCATTTCTTGCCCAAGAGCGCGTTTCCGCCATAGCCGGACCCGTATGACCAGATGGTCCGTTCTTCGGGAAAATGGCTTATATATTTGTTCGCAATGTCGGGGGCGCAGGGCCACGTGGAATCTTTTTGGCCCGAAACTAGCGGAGAGCCCACGGAATGCAGGCAGGGAACAAAGTCTCCGTTGTCTCCCAGCACCTCGAGCACCTTGCTTCCCATGCGCGTCATGATTCGCATGTTGACGACCACGTACGGCGAATCGGTGATTTCAACGCCGATCTTTGCTATCGAAGAACCGATGGGCCCCATTGAAAAGGGGACCACATACATTGTGCGGCCCTTCATGCACCCCGTATATAATCCGGTCATTTTTTTCTTGAGCTCGGCCGGGTCCATCCAGTTGTTCGTGGGGCCGGCATCCTCCCGGGAGCGCGAGGCGATGTAGGTCCTGTCTTCCACACGCGCCACGTCCGAAGGGTGGCTTCGGAAAAGAAAACTGCCGGGCCTTTTTGCAGGATTGAGCGGCGTGGCCATTCCTGCGGCCACCATGCCGGCGCAGATGCCGTCGTATTCCGTCTGGCTCCCGTCGCACCAGTGGATGCGTGCGGGTCGACACAGAGCCGCAACCTCTCTAACCCATTCGTTGAGTTTCCCGTTGGAAGTCGTCGCCTTCGATGCCATGGCCATCCTTTCTTTTTTGTCGGACTGTTTCCGCATTCCCTGCGGCACAGCACGGTTTCATCCCGGACATCCCGGTCAAAAAAAAAGACCAGAGAACTGCCGCTTCGGCACCTCTTTGGTCCTCACCCCCAGGCTGCCTCTTTCGCAGGAGTCACCAGGGCTTGATTACCAGTCCACAACTGTCAACGGTGTTGTCCTCCGGATTCTGGGCAGCCTGCGCCGCAGGGCGCCCGCGCACAGCTTCCGGACGACCCACTAAAATAATAGCCGAACAGAGAAAAAGGGCAAGGAAATCTTTGGATCGCCGCGGCAGGCCGCGAGGCCGAATACCTCGGTAGCCGACAATGGCCCGAGGCATGGGCGATTATTAGTTTCTTATTATGAAAGTGAGGCTCACCTTGTCATCCCGGCGACCGCGGCACTGCCAGACAGGTGCGTCAATACGGCGACAGCCTTGTGTGCGTGAGATACCGGTATGATGAAGCGCTCCACAAACGCTTTAAAACCGTGGAACTGAAAATAGACGAGGTTCCATGGAAGCCGGAGCCGACCAAGGATGAAATAGTTTTGATACGGGTGCAGTGGAACGAAAAGAAAGTCCAGAAGCAGGTTAAGAAAGCAGGCAGAAGATGGGACAAAGAAAGGAAAATCTGGCTGCTTCGTTATGGAAAACTGAAGGATCTCGGATTGACATCACGGATGATGGGAACGGAGGGATAGGGTAGCAACCAGATAATGACCGCCCTGTAATTCGGAAATAGGTGACCCTGGAAGAAATTTCAGAATCTTGTGAAATCGAGGAAGCATAAGCTTGCGTCCGCAGATTTGAAAATAGCCAATTTTCATACTGTTCAAAGGATAGAGATGAATAGCATTCAAACATCGAAAGAATACGCCGTTTTGTTGAATGAAGTGAGAGATCGTATTCGTTCTTCTCAATATGCAGCGTTCAAAGCGGTGAACAAGAAATTGATAAATTTATGCTGGGACATTGGAAGAAAGATTCTTGAACGGCAAACCAAGTATGGATGGGGAAAATCCGTTGTTCTCAATTTGTCAAAAGACCTTCAAAATGAATTCCCGGGCATGGTGGGTTTTTCCGCACAGAATTTGTGGTATATGCGCCAGTTTTTTCTTGAATATAGTCGGGACAAGAAACTCCAACCATTGGTTGGAGAAATAAGCTGGGCAAAGCATTTGGTAATTATGAGCCGATCCAAGGATGATTTGGAACGGCGCCCTAAAAGCAACCAACAGCCGCGTTACGTTCGCCCGTAGCGGGCACATGTCCAGCGTCTGAAGTCAACGTGTCATGTCGCCCGCAGTGCTCCGTCACGTTTTCTAATGCTGGTCACGTCGTAACACGGCGCACGTTGCAGTCAATTCCCGGTGGTGTTTTTCGGACTTGGTCAACGTGTCGCATGATTCGACACAATAATTGCACATGTCGCATATATTAAAAGGGTACTTTGGACCGCGCCTTCGTGCGGGTGCGGCGCGCGTTGTCACCGTAGGTCACCACAAAACGGGAAACAAACAAGGAAACCCCGTCGCGTCGGCACCTCACTCGTCGAGCGCCGCCCTGTCCAGCGTAAAAATGATCAGCCGTTCCCCGCTCATGGTGCTGATGTCGGTATGCATGCTTTTCACCTTGCGCTTCAGGATGTCCTTGACAATATCCTCGAGCAGCGGCCGGCCGTTTTCAAGCAGCTCGATGCGAACCTGCTTGATAAGATCGCGGGCCTTGGAGTTGCGCTCGCTCTTCACAAGCCGGTATTCCGCTCTGGTAAGCACGCCCTTGAGCCGCACGATCACCATGTCGTCGATGATATACGTTCGTGTCTCAAGCGGACCGCGCCCCATGTATTCCTTTTCGAACCGCGAGACGGCCTCGCTGATTTCGGCCTCAATCTGTCCTTTTGTCTTGTCCGCCTTGCCGAGCATGGTTTCACTCTCAGTGCAACTCTGCGTGCATGGTATACAGGCGCTTCAGGCGGCCCGGACCTTCGTGTCGCACCTCCCGTAAGCTCCGCCAAAGTGCGGCGCGCGCGGCACGTCCACGAATAGCCGCCGGGAAGGTAAACATTCGGAACTCAGTACTTAGGGACGCCAAGCTTGCACATAAATACAATATGGTTCTCCATTTCCGGCAAGAAAAATCGGTTCTGCCCGTATTATCAGATAAGCGCTTAAAACCGTGTTGCCTCATAATAAAAGGTAACCGAAGGGTCAGATTCGATGCCTCACAAATGAGGTAACCGTAACAAGGTTGAAAATGGTTTTGAGTTTTCTTTCGATAGTCTTTTTTAATTGGAATGGATTGAGAGCACGGTGGGTCAGTTCAAGGCTTTGCTTGACTTCTGAAGCTATGTAAGGTGATTCAACGATTCTTTGATAGGGAGTTTTCGGTTCTTCATAGGTCTTGCGGTATCGAGATCCTATCCGGATTTTAGATTTGAGTTTCAGCGATGGACAGAAGTGGTTTTGATAGAGAGACCACTCGTTGGCATAGAGGTCGTTAATGAGGGGAAGCGTGTCGGGGTTTTCGATCCGATCATAACCAAGCATGTGCCTGGCCTGCGCCCAGTTTTTCTGTTCGACATGGGCGTTGTCGTTTTTCTTGTAGGGACGTGACCGGGTGAACTTTACAGGGTCTTGTCGCACGGCGAAGTAGCGTTCGAGATGATAGTTGAGGAACTCGGACCCGTTATCACAGTCAAAGCCACGCAGGGCAAAAGGTATTCGTCGTTCGATGTCTTTAACCTGCTCAATGACACCCTGGGAGCCCTTATTCCACACAGCACGGCCTTCGGTCCAAGCAGTATGGATGTCAGTCATGATAAGGCTCCACACAAATTCTCCGGCAAGGCTGGTGCCGCAATGGGCAACCGTATCCGCCTCCATGAATCCAGGCTGGGTAATATCCCAGTTGTCGGTACGGATGGGGATTTGATTGCGCAGCATGGAGCCGGGCTTGGTGCCGCACAATCCCTTGCCCATACGCGTACGTAAAGGGCATAGGACGCGGTCAAGCGTGGAGCGGCTGACAGAGAGGAGCCGCGCACGGACTTCCTCGGAAAGCAGTTCAAAGGATTGTTCGTAGAATGGCAGCCATACTGGAATGACAACCTTAAGGCGGCGAGAGCACATGAAATCAGAGGCTTTCCAGATGTACTGTAACGCCTTAATAAAAAGCGGTTCAGCATATAAGGGTCTTCTTCCACGCTTGGCTTTTTGTTTCTGTTTGCGTTTTCCAAGTAGCCGGATAGCGTACTTGCGATTGTATCGGCAAATCGCACAAAACTCATCGAGAATCTGCTTTTTGCCGGCTCTGTTGGAATGGGCATATCGTTGTCGTATCGCTTCCCGATATGCTTCTTTTTCTTTGTGCCCCATAGTGGTAACCCCCTTTTTTCTTGGGTTACCTTAATTATGAGGCAACGAATCAATTGGTGCGTGTTTCGATTAAGCCTTCGGTTACATTTAATTTGAGGCAATGCGTCCGGAAAGATTATATTGGAAAGGTATAGAAAATCCATGATTCGGTGGATATAATAGTGTCTGATCGGCGTGCCCCCATCTCTTCCGGGCACGGAAAAAATTGCCCAAAGGCGCCGATCCCAACGGGATTATCCCTTTCCATCGTACAGAGCGCAGGTTGCAGCCCGACGTGATGCAGCAGGAACCATGAAACCGCTATCTGGAAGAATCCCTTATCCGTTGCTGATCGCTGCGGTCGCCTTTCTCCTTTCCGGCTGTTCAATGAAGAAAGTGACCGCGAACTTCGTAGCCGGTACGTTGTCGCGCGAAAGCAGCTCCTCGGTTTTTTCCGCAGACGACGATCCCGAACTGGTGGGCGACGCGATGCCGTTTACGATCAAATTGTACGAATCGCTGCTCGCGGGTTCGCCCAACAATCCGTCGCTGCTGCTTGCCGCAGGAAGATCGCTGTGCATGTATGCATACGCATTTGTCCAGGTTCCGGCGGAGGAGATGTCCTACGCCGAGCTCGAACAAAAAGAAGAGATGCTCCAGCGCGCCAAACACCTTTACCTCAGGGGAAGAGACGACATCCTGAAGGCGATATCGGTGCGCCATCCGCACTTCACCGACAACCTGAACCAGGGAGACTACGACGCCGCGTTCAAGGGGGTCACGGCGCGAGATACGTCGTATTTGTACTGGGCAGGCATGTCGTGGATGGCCGCGGCCATGGCCGACAAGAGCGACGTGGGGCTCACCGTCGACATTCCAAAGGCCGTCGCTCTCATCCGGAAAGTCATGGAATTCAAAGATTCCTACTGGGAGGGTGCGGCCCATGAGTTCTTCCTCTTGTACTACGGCTCGATGCCGGCCGCCATGGGCGGGAGCGAGCCCAAGGCGCGCGAACATTTTGCGCTTGCGGTCAAGTATTCGAAAGGCGCCAAAGTAAGCCCCTACATCGCGCTTGCCACCACGGTGTGCGTCAGGAGCCAGAACCTGACGGAATTCAAGGCCCTGCTCGAAACCGCGCTCAAAGTGAATGTAAACAAGGATCTCAACAACCGGCTTGTCAATATTCTCAACCAGCATAAGGCGCGATGGCTTCTCGAACATGCAGACGATTACTTCCTGTCCGCAGAAGGAGACACCGTACAATGACCATGCGATCTCCGGTTTGCTTTCTCGTCGCCGCGGTCCTGCTTGCGCAGGCGCCCGCGTTGGGCCTCACCATCAAGCTGGGCAGCCTTGCGCCGGCCGGATCCCCCTGGGACAAGGGTCTCAACAGGCTCGGCGCCGAATGGCAGAAAATTTCGTGCGGCGGCGTGGAACTCAAGATATACCCCGGCGGCATCGTGGGCGACGAATCGGACATGATCCGCAAAATGCGCATTGGTCAACTTACCGCCGCCGGGCTGTCGGGTGTGGGCCTGATGCGCATTTACCCGGACATCGTAACCGTACAGCTTCCCCTGTTTATCCGGAGCAATGCCGAACTGGACTACGTGCTCGACAAAATGAAGCCGGCCTTTGCCAAGGAACTCGAGCAGCGGGGATTCAAGGTGATAATCTGGTCGTTTGTGGGATGGGTGCACTTTTTCTCAACGAGCCCGGTGGTGACGCCCGACGACCTCAAAAAGCGGAAGATGTTCGTGTCGGCCGGCGACGCCGACGCCGTGCAGATCTGGAAGGAGTGCGGGTTCCACGTGATCCCCCTCACGCCCACCGACATCATGCCTTCTTTGCAAAGTGGAATGATCGACGCGTTTTCGGCCACTCCCCTTACGGCCGCGTCGTATCAATGGTTCGGGCTCGCCAAGAACATGTGCGGAATGAAATGGGCGCCGCTCATCGGCGGCATCGTGGTGTCCGCGAATGCCTGGTCGAAGCTCGATACGGCGCTTGCGGCCAAACTTGAGGCTGCTGCCGTGCAGGTGGGCAGCGACATGCAGGCGGAGATCCTGAAGGCCGACGCCGCTGCGCTCGACGTCATGAAGAAAAACGGGCTTGTGGTGAACCCGGTTCCGCCCGCCGCCGAAGACGCGTGGCGCGCCGCCGTTCAGGGCGGCTTCGAAAAAGGCTTCCTCAAGAACATCAACAACGATACCTACCAGGCGGTAAAAAAGTACGATGACGAATACCGCGCCGCCCACCCGAAGTAACGGCCCGCCCGTTCCACCATGAAATCCTTGCTTAGGAAGACCGCCCGCCTGGCGTGGAACGCCGAGAACGCGCTTGCGGTTGTCGTTCTCGCATGTTTGAGCCTTGTTCCCGTTATCGAAATAGCGGCGCGGACCTGGTTCAAGACGGGGCTGCTCGGCTCCACCGACTATGTCCAGCACCTGGTGCTGTGGATCACGTTTGTGGGGGGTATGTTTGCATCGCGCGAGCAGCGCCACCTGAGCGTGGCCGCCGGCGTCTCCCTGTTTCCGGCATCGTGGCGCGTGTGGATTTCAACCGGCGCCTCCGGCATCTCGGTTGCCGTTGTTTCCTGCCTGGCCTGGTCCGCTTTCTCATTTGTTAAAATAGGCATCGACCCGTTGCAGACCGTCGGCGTTTTTAGGGCGCAATGGGTTGCCTTCATCATGCCGGCGGGCTTCGCCGTCATGGCCCTGCGCTTCGTTGTCCACGCGCCCAGGGGAATTCTTTGCAAAACAATAGCCGCCTGCGGCGCGGCGGTGCCGGTGCTCATGTTGACGGTGTGCGCGCCGTTCGTCGGCCGCCTCGTGTGGCCCCTTGCACTGGTCCTGGTGATGTCGTTTGCGCTCGGCACACCCATCTTCGTGGTGCTGGGCGGGCTGGCCCAACTCTACTTGTTCGGCACCGGCCAGCTCGCCGCGCTTCCCAACGAATCGTACACCATGCTCACCGGCCCCATCATGCCCACCATCCCGCTCTTTTCCCTGGCTGGGTACATGCTTTCCGAAAGTAAAGCGGGCGTCCGCCTGGTCCGCCTGTTTAGGGCGCTGTTCGGATGGATGCCCGGCGGCCTCACCATCATGGCCATCCTGGTCTCGGCGTTCTTCACCACGTTCACGGGCGCCTCGGGCGTTACCATTATTGCGCTGGGCGGGCTCCTGTCGTTCATCCTTGTCCAAAGCGGGTACAAACGGGGGTTCTCCCAAGGGTTTGTCACGTCGTGCGGAAGCCTGGGCCTTCTGTTCCCGCCGAGCCTCGCGGTCATCCTCTACGGCGTTGTCTCTCATGTCAACATCAGGCATCTCTTTGTGGCGGGCATCGTTCCCGGCCTTTTCGTGGTTGCCGTCATGTCGGCCGTCGGAGCCGTCACGTCCGGGCGGGGCAAAATTCCGCGGGTGGCGTTTGACGCCCGGGAAGCGGCGACCGCCCTGAGGGAATCGACCTGGGAAATCCTGCTGCCCGTGTTCATCCTCGTCGGGTTCTTCAAGGGTTTCTTCACGCTGGTGGAGACGAGCGCCATTTCGGTCCTCTACGTGGTGATCGTGGAGGTGTTTGTCAATCGCGACATCAAAGTGCGCGACCTGCCGCGGGCGCTCCTCACCTGCGTTCCCATCGTCGGAGGCGTCCTGGTGATCCTCGCGTCCGCCAAGGGGCTTTCCTATTGCGTGATCGACGCGGAAATTCCGGCGCGCCTTTCAACGTGGGCCCAGGCGTCAATCCATTCAAAGTACGTCTTCCTGCTGCTGCTCAACGCCGCGCTCCTCGTGGTGGGATGCTTCATGGACATCTTCTCGGCTATTATCGTTGTGGTGCCGCTCATCGCGCCGCTCGGCGCGGCGTTCGGGGTTGCACCCGTGCACCTGGGCATCATCTTCCTTACCAACCTGGAAATCGGCTATCTCATGCCGCCGGTGGGCATCAACCTCCAGCTCGCCTCGTACCGGTTCGGCGAGAACCTTCCGACGATGTACCGCCTGATTCTCCCGTTTGTCCTGGTCCTGTTCGCGGCGGTGCTGGCCATCACCTACCTGCCGTTCCTGTCCACATGGCTGGTGCAGGTTATTTACGGATAGGAATTTTGCTGGCACATAAACATTACTAATGAAATTGAAATGGGCGCCCCGCTGCTTTGCAGCGGCGGCTCTCCTTTCGAGCTCGGCCTTTCGGCCTCGGTGCCGCCTGCCGCGAAGGCGCGTTGTCTCGATACGCCGCTCCCGGAGTGTTCCGCGGGGATGTATCGAGGGGAGCGGCACTCGACATCCGCGCCGCGGTCAGGCAGCACTGCGTTCCAACGCACTCTCCAGTCCATCCTGGCGCCGGGCGGAGGATCAATGCCACAATTGTCAAGTTCGGCAGCCGCACGGTACAAAGGCCGAATCTTGATTTCATATCCTCGCCACTCACAAATTCCGGAATCCATCTTCGGCCTTCACAACTGCCATTCGTGGGTGCTCCACAGCTGAAGATTGGATTCTTGCCGCCACTCCACCTATGGGGTCACCCGGCACAGCCATCCAAATGCATTTGATTGATCGCACTTCGAGATAAGCGAAGTCTGTGATCGCCGGATGTTCGCAGTGTATTTTATATTTTTACGACAATCTGTCGATTTCCCGCAAAGGAGCCCTTGTGGCCTTGTTCATCACCACCGTTCTCGTGACCATGGCAGTTGCATTCCTTTGCAATCTCCTCGAAGCGTGCGTCATGAGCCTGTCGCTTGCCGACATCGCCAAGATCACCGAGCGCCGGCAACTGCTCGGCTCGATATGGAAGAACTTCCGGGACAACATCCAGAAACCGATTGCCACCATTCTCGTCATCAACACGTTTGCCGTGACCGTCGGCGCCGCGCTTTCCGGGACCCAATTCAGCAGCCTCTTCGGCGTCAAGTGGGTGGCGCTCTATTCCGTGATTTTCGCATTGGTCATGATATTGTGGTCCGAGATCCTGCCCAAGACCTTCGGGTACCGCCACAACAGGCTGGTTGCCACGGTGTTCGGAATTCCCTTCAAGGCCGTCGTCGCCGCCATGACGCCGGTACTCTGGGTCACGCAGTTTCTTACCCGCCCCTTTATGGGAAAAAACAAGGAATCGTCGGCCGACGCGCTGGGCGACATCAACGTGCTCACCCGGTTTGCCGCGCTCAATAATCTTATAAGTAAAGAACAGGCCAGGCTGGTGATGCGGAGCATCGGCCTGTCGAAGACCCGCGTGCTGGAAGTGATGATGAAGCGCGACCAGATAAAATTCCTGTCGAGCTCCATGACGCTCACCGACGCCCTCATCGCCGCCCACCTTCACTACCACACCCGCTACCCGCTCGCCGAGGGCGGCGACCTGGATGCCATCATCGGCTACGTCAACTTCAAGGACATCGTCATCGCGCTGCACATCAATCCGAAGGACCCGTCGCTACGGGGCGTCATGCGGCCCATGCTGTTTGTGCAGGATTCCGAAAACGCTTCGAACGTGCTTAACAAAATGATACTCGGCCACGATCACATTGCAATCGCGCGCAACGACGGCGGCCGGGTGAGCGGGCTGGTGACCCTCGAAGACATCATCGAAGAGGTTTTCGGCGAGATCCAGGACGAGTTCGACATCCTTCCGCGCTTCGTGCGCGCCATGCCCGACAAACGCTATCTGGTGGGAGGCGCTACGCCCATGAGCGAGCTCAGGGAAAAGGTGTGCCCCGGTTTTCCGGACGAGCCCACGCCCGTCGACGCGTGGATACGATCCAGGACCAAGAAGGTCATCCAGAAAAAGGAACGGCTGCAATTTTCCGATTACGAATTCGTCATCACCAAGGTGCGCCGATCGCAGATTCACGAAGTGATAGTGGCGTGCCTGGCCGGGGAAAAAAAGGCGTGATGGCGGAGTCGCAGTAGATAACCCTTTTCCTTCACCTCCAACGAAAGGAGCGTGCCATGCGCTTTCTGTGTGCAGTGAGTGCCGTATGTCTGGTTTTCGGTCTGTCTTTTGCCCAAAATAAACCCCAGCTCGGCGAATTTTCCGCCGACGTGGTCCAGTTGAGAAACGGGAAGACGGATACCCAGAAGCTCGAAGTCAAGATCGACAGGATACGGGTCGAAAAGGCCGACAAAGGCAGGAAATCGGCGGTGATCATGCGTCTGGACAAGGGCGTTACCTGGACCCTTCTGGACAAAAAGCAATACATGGAAATGAACACGGTTTCCTACAAGGACGCTCCGGGGCTGCGCAAAGAGGCGGATTCCATGGTGGAGATAAAGAAACTCGGCGACGAGACCGTGGCCGGTTACCCGTGCCAGAAAACCCTGTACATTTACAAAGACAAATCTCTCGGCGAGATGACCCAATGGGTCTCAAAGAAACTTGCCTATGCGGTAAAAACCGAATACCGCAAAGCCGGAAAGGTGGAGATGACGCAGGAACTCAAGAACATAAAGGAGACTGCGCCCGACGATGCGGATTTCGAAATTCCGGAGGGATACCAGAAGTTCGAGCTTCCCGCGGGTATGGGAGACATGATGAAGGGCATGATTCCCAACATGAAATGAGCGGGCGGAATCTTGTGCCGGGTTGTTTCCCGTATACACGCAGCAAATTCTGCATACAAATCAAATCCATGTGTATGGCTGAGCCGGGTGACCCAAAGCGGGAGTTTGGGCGAGAATCCAATCTTCTGCTGTGGGGCACCAAGAAATCAAGAGTAAGAAGCGGGCGTTCCCCTCGTCGTGCTCGGGTCGGCCTTCCCTCCGGGCTCGGCCGGATGGCTTCGTTGCCGGATCGCCCCTATGCGTCCGGCGGGGTCGCCCGGCAACGCGCTCTCGCGCGCCCTTCGGTCCTGCCTAACGCAAAAAGCAAGAACGCAAAGGTATTCTGAAAACAGTATCTTGATCTTGATATTCGCCGCACACGCTCAGCAATCGCTACGCCATCTCTATCGCCCGCCGGCCGTTCCCCTTGTCCTCAAACCGAATCATCCTCGTTTCCGGCGGCAAAACGCCGGGAAACATGTCGGCCCATTCGATAAGGACAACGCCGTCGCCGCGAACATACTCGTAGAACCCCGTTTCAACGAGTTCCTCCTGTTTCTTAAGCCGGTAGAAATCGAAGTGAAAGACGGGAAACTCCGGCGCGTCGTGGATATTGACAATAGAAAATGTGGGGCTCCGCACTTCCGACGGTCCGCACAATGCCTCCACAAACCCGCGCACGAATTCGGTCTTGCCGCTTCCGAGCCCGCCCACGAGCGCAAACACCTCGCCGGGACGGGCGGTTTTTGCCGCGTGCGCGCCGAACGCTCTGGTTTCTTCGACTGAGTGTGAGATGATTTGTGAACTCATGATAGAATATTCTTGATTCGATTTTGGATTGCTGAGCGGGTGCAGCCGGGGGCCACCCGCTGCAAGCCCGAACCTTCTGCTGGGCGCACCCTAGAAGCACCCGATTAGGAAAAAGCGCAACTGTACTCTTTGCTCAAGTCGGCCTTTTTCCCTTTATCCATTTTGAGTCTATAAGTGGGCTCGACATTCCATTAACTAATGCGAAATTAAGAAGGCATCTTAGGATCAGCTGTCAACCAAGCTTCACTGGTGCCCCCGCACGGGGGTTGACGCTTGCCACTATGCTTGGTAGGGGGTCACCTGCTGAGGGGGTGTGGGTGCAGATCGCCGCCGCCTTGATTGCATTGATATGTTTCACAAGAGAAAGGCGGCGGCAGCTGCACCCCAGGGGGACGACCCTTGGAAGTACCCGACGGGGTAAACTTCCCCCATTAACAAATTACTAAAAACATCTCTATTTAGGTTTCATAATAGCTAGCGGAATAATGATCTCCTCCATGGAAATCCCGCCGTGCTGGAAGCTGTTCTGATACTGCCGCTGGTAATTCTCGAATTTGTCGGGGTAGACAAAATAGTAATTCTCCCGCGCGATGATGCAATAGGAGTTGAGGGAGAACGCCGGAAGCTTGAACACGGTGGGATCGGACAGAAACAGGGCGTGCCGCTCGTCGCAGGTTATGTTCTCCCCGAACTTGTAGCGCAGGTTCTTGGAGGTCTCGCGGGAACCGTACACCTCGGTGCCGCGGGTGCACAGGGTGGAGCCGTGATCGGTGGTAAGAATGACGGTGCAGTCCTGCGTGGCAAATTCCTTGAGGATCGCAAAAATGGTGGAAAACTGGAACCACGACTGCGTGAGCGAGCGAAACGCGGTCTCGTCGGGCGCAATCTCCTGCAGGATGCTCGACGTTGAGCGGCTGTGCGTGAGCATGTCGACAAAATTGACGACAATGGAAACGAGCTGGTCCTTTTCGTACGACGCAATCTTCTTGAGAAATTCCTTGGAGTCTGATGCGTCAAGTATTTTGGCGTACTTGGGATCGTCTGCGTAGTCCAGCCCGCAGCTCTTGAGCTTTCTTGCAAGAAGCTGGCGTTCGAACCGGTTGAGGCTGCTCTCATCGTCGCTCGGCGTTTTCCACAGGTCCGGGTAATCGTTGGCGATGTCGATGGGGAACTTGCCGGCAAAAAGCGCGTTGCGCGCGAACGGGGTGGACGTAGGCAGGATCGAATAGAAATAGTTGCGTTCGATGTCAAAATATCTGCGCAGGAGAACTTCTATCGCGCAATACTGGTCCAGCCGCATGCAGTCAAGCACCACGAAATAGACTTTCTTTCCTTCCTTAAGCCGGGGCACCAGAAACGTCTCCACGATGTGGGGAGACAAAAGCGGGGGGTTATTTTCGCCCTTGAGCCACTGGCCGTAGTTCTCCGCAATAAAATCGCCGAACGCGGTGTTGCAGTCGGATTTCTGGCCGGCATGGGCCTGGCGCAGCCCTTCGTCTTCCACTTTCTCCAATTCGAGATCCCATTTGGTAAGCCCCTCAAACTGGCGCGCCCAGTCTTTGGCGGTCATGCGCGTGGACAACGCAAGGCGGGTGTCGGAGTAGTTACGCACGAACTTCTGGGTGATTTGCGTGGAAATGATCTGCTTCGAATCGAGCAGCTTCTTGCATATCGAAAGGATCTGGCTCGGGTTGACCGGCTTGGTAAGGTACCCGTCTATCTTCTTGCCCAGCGCCTCGTCCATCACATGCTCTTCTTCGCTTTTCGTCACCATCACCACGGGAAGATCGGGCGCAATTTCCTTGATTTCTTCGAGCGTGGTAAGTCCGTCTTTGCCCGGCATCTGCTCGTCGAGCAAAACGATGTCGAACGCCTTGGAATTTTCACGGATAAGATGAATTGCGTCGTGGCCGGAGTACACGGGCGTCACGTTGTAGCCGCGCGATTCCAGGAACATGATGTGCGCCCGGAGAAATTCGATCTCGTCGTCCGCCCACAGGACCGTCTTGCGGTTGCCGCTCATGAAGGGTGCCTCGCTTTATCGCCCGAAAAATAGGAACTCGGACTCACCACGGAGACATGGAGGACGCGGAGAAATGAAAGGCCATCATTAATCTTCAATCTATAATTTTGGATTCTCTTCTTGTTCTCCGTGCCTCCGTGGTGAATCTTTTCTCCTTCAGCCTGCCTGAAAATAATTGATCTCATGCTCTGCCGGCCTTTGGTTCGGCCCCGGCCGGTTTATCCGGGCCCACCGGAAGGTCGATGAAGAACGTGGTCCCCTTGTCTTTCTGCGACCACGAAAGATAGATCCTTCCCTTGTGGTAATCTTCCACGATCCGTTTTGCCAGCGTGAGCCCCAGGCCCCAGCCGCGCTTCTTGGTGGTGAAACCCGGCGCGAATATTTTCTTCTGGTCTTCCCACGAAATGCCTTTCCCGTTGTCGGTGTGGGAAATACGCACGATCCTGTCGGCGCCCACATAGTCGGTCTTTATTTCGATGAGGCCGTCGGGCTTCACAATTGCGTCTACCGAATTCTTGAGCAGGTTTTCAAACACCCACTCGATAAGCTGCTTGTTGACCGCGATGGCGGGTATCGCGCCCGGCGAAAGCCGGATTTCGATGTGCTTGCCCAAGAAGGGAAGCCGCGTGCGGAAATAGGTGGCGGCGTCGTTGAGCACGGCGTTTAAGTCGCACGGAACAAGCGCGGGGACGCTCCCGATCTGGGAGAACCGGCTCGTCACCTTGCGCAGCCGCAGCAGGTCGTTCCCCATGTTGTCCGTCACCGTGTGCACCTGCTTGACAAAGTCCTCAGGGTCGATCGGTTCGTCCGCGTGCGTAAGCGATCCGATGTATTCGACCCAGCCCATAAGGGATGAAATAGGCGTGCCGAGCTGGTGCGCGGTTTCTTTGGCAAGTCCCACCCAGAGGTTGCTTCGCTCGGTAACACGGATGTTCTGGAACCCCAGGAACGCAAAGAAGATGAAGGCGGCCACCAGTCCCGCTTCGATATACGGCATGCGGGAGAGGCTGTGGATGAGTTCGCTGTTGCCGAACACGAGGTAGCCGAGCCTCGAATGCGTCTCGCTGAGGTACAGAACCTTGGGCGCGTAGCTCTTCTTGAACTCAGTAACATTCGCCCTGATCTTGGCAATTGCGGAGGCGGACGTGTCGTGCGTCGGGACCTCGGTGCGATGGAAAAACGGGCCCACCACGATGTTCCGCCACATGAGGGGGTTCCACAGCGTGTCGGTGATGATGACCGGAATATTCGCCTTGCGGATGATCTCCTCGAAGATGACGTTCATTTCTTCATTGTTCATGCGCTCGGTGATTGCCGTGCGGATGAGCTCGGCGTAGGTCTGGGTCACGCTCACCGACTCTTCCTGCAATTGCATGATGATGGTGCGCGTGTATTGCGCGTACCAGATAAACGCGGCAAGGCAGGCGAGCAGCAGCACATACCGTCCGGTAAACGGCCGGATTCGCATGAGGAAACGGTAGAAGGTTGGATTTGCCATATGATCTTAATCTAAAGGTTATTCTTTCTTGTCGTCTTATATGCAAAGACGTGCTTCAAACGGTTAAATTCCCAATGGGCGTTCCCCTCGCATTGCTCGGTCCGGCCTAACGCGAACAACAAAACTGCAATCGGTCTAATTCTCTATCCGCAATCCAAAATCCTAAATCTATTTCTAACGCCTATGCCCTCCGCCTTCAGCACCCCGCATTCCAAAGCGAACAGAGATTTTCCTCAGACCTGTACCATCCTCTCTCCGCGGGTACCCCCACAACACAAGATTGATTCTTGCAAATAGTCCTGCGAGGGGTGCACCCAGGAGGGGGTGTGGGTTCAGACATCAGGCGCGAATTGATATTGACATTTGCCATGCGCCGGATGGCTGAACCCCAGGGGGAACCTTCCCCCACCGATTCATCTTTATATTTTCACAATTTCCTTCATCCCGTGCATATACGGCTGCAAAACGTCCGGAACACGGATCGACCCGCTTGCCGTCTGATAGGTCTCCAAAATGGCGACCAGGATGCGCGCGGTAGCAAGGCCGCTGCCGTTGAGTGTGTGGACAAAGCGCGGCTTCTCGCCGTGTTTCGGCCGGTAGCGGATGTTCATGCGGCGCGCCTGGAAATCCTCAAAATTGCTGCACGACGACACCTCAAGGAACTTCTTCTCGCCCGGCGCCCATGCCTCGAGGTCGTAGCACTTGGCCGCCGCGAACGACAGGTCCGCGTCGCACAGCGCAAGAATGCGGTACCGTAGGCCGAGCGCCCGCAGGATACCCTCTGCGTCCCGCCGCAGCAGTTCGAGTTCGTCGTAGGACGTTTCGGGGACCGTGAACTTTACAAGCTCAACTTTGTTGAATTCGTGCACGCGCAGGAACCCCTTGGTGTCCTTGCCGTAGGAGCCGGCCTCGCGCCGGAAACACGCGCTGTAGGCGCAGTATTTTACCGGCAGCAGCTCCGCATCGAGGATCTCGTCGCGGTGGAGGTTGGTGACCGGCACTTCGGCCGTCGGAATGCAGTACAGCCGGTCTTCACCGATGTAATACATCTGGTCCTGCGATTTGGGCAACTGCCCGGTGCCGAACAGGCTGTCGGCGCTCACGAGGAAGGGCGGGAATATTTCGCGGTACCCGCCCTTCTGCGTGTGCGTGTCGAGGAAAAAATTGATAAGCGCCCGTTCGAGCAGCGCGCCCGCGCCCTTGTACACGGGAAACCCGGCGCCAGCCACCTTTGCCCCGCGGGGAAAATCCATGATGTCGAGTGCGGTGCCGAGCTCAAGATGGTCTTTGGGTGCAAAATCGAATGAAGGCTCGGTTCCCCATTCGCCGAGTGCGACGTTATCTTTCTCGCCGCCGCCGTGCGGCACGCTGCGGTGAGGGATGTTGGGAACCCAAATCGCCAGCAACCGGATTTCTTCTTCCACGGCTTTTTGCTGGTCGTCAAGATCCTTTACCTTTTCGGAAAGCGCCTTCATCTCAGCCATGAGACCGGCCGCCTCCGCGTCCTTCTTCTCCCTTTTGAACTGGGCGATCTCGGGCGACCTGGCGTTGCGGACGCTCTTGAGCTGCTCCACATCCCGGATTATCTGCCTCCTTCGCTCATCGAGCGACAGAATCTTGTCTATGTCAACCGGGCATTTCTTGTTGGCCGCCGCGGCCTTGACGAGGTCGGAGTTGTCGCGGATGAACTGAAGATCGAACATGGGACGATTTCCTTTTCTGTCACAGGTGCAATCACGTATGCGCCGGAGGGGCGTACTAAAAATACCGTTTTGTCCGGAGAAAAACGACTATTTATGCCACAAATCCCGGCCATTTCCGTCATTCCCGCGTACACGCAGCCGTCGGGGGTGCCTCGGAAGGCCACAGTTATGTTTCCCCGGTCCGAAACCCTTTCTATTATTTTTCAATTTCCGTTCGCAGGCAATCAACCGCAAAGGCTCCTTTCGTGCAAACCTTTCCCCCTGTCGAAACCCTGCTTCCGCACCGGCCGCCCGCCGTTGTCGTGGACAGGATCATCGCATATGAAAAGGGGACAATCCGGTGCGAAAGAAGGGTCGGCCCACACGAACACTACGGTCCCGGATTGTCCGCCGAAGGCATTGTTGAATTCTGCGCGCAGGCAGCAGTTTTGTGCGAGGCAATGGGCTCGGGCCGGGCGATGCGGCAGGGTGTGCTCGCAGGCATCGATGATTTCGTTTTCTTCCGGCACGTGACGGCCGGCGATGTCGTAGTCGCGGATATAAGGGTGAAAACAAGGTTTGGCAGCCTCGGCCTTTTCGAATGCGATGTGACGTGCGGCGGCTCTCCGGTTGCGCACGGCTTCCTGAAGGCGGCGCAATCGTGACCGCGCCTTCACACAAAGCAGTGATTCTCGAAGAAGGCGGCATCCTCTGCGGACTGGGCTCGCTTGAGGAAACGGTTACCGACCTGTTCGACGGGGCGAGCGCCATCGTGCCCGGCCCGTGCTTCGGCGTGCCCGCGGCATACGTGCCGTTCAAGGACCCATCCTGGCGAGGCCTTGCAACGGCCGCGGAAACGCTTGCGCCCTGCATCGACACATCCGGCCTTGACAAAAATACAACGGCATTTATTTTCTGCGCGGCAAAAGGGGATATTTCCGGGCTCGAGAAATTCTGCGAATCGGGCGCGCCGCCGGACGCGTTTTTGCCGTTGCTTTCGTCGCAGGCAGACTATGCGAAAAAGGTTTTGGGCGTCCCCGCCTGCCGCACCATCGTAATCTCGGACGCGTGCGCATCCGGCGCAACGGGCGTGGAAATCGGCCGCGAGATGCTCGTGTCGGGCCGCGCTTCAGCGGTGGCGTTGTTCGGCTTCGACGGCATTTCGCGTTTCGTGGCAACCGGGTTCCATGCGCTGTCGGCGCTCTCGTCCGCGGGCGCGCGGCCGTTCGACGCGGCCCGCGACGGCCTTACCATGGGCGACGGCGCGGCAATCGCCTTGTTGACATTTCGCGAGCCCTTTGCAGACGACATCGTCGTCGCCGGGGCGGGAAGCTCGAACGACGCCAACCACCGCACCGGGCCGTCGCGTACCGGCGACGGGCTCTTCCGCGCCGCCAAAGCCGCGCTTTCCGACGCGGGAATGCCGCCAGGCGATATCGGCAGCGTCAAATGCCACGGCACAGCCACCGCCTATAACGATGCCATGGAGGCAAAGGCGATTGCACGCCTGTTCGGCGACGAAATTCCTCCTTGCTTTTCGGTAAAAGGCGCACTTGGCCATACCAGCGGCGCGGGATCGCTTCTGGAAATCTGCGTCGCGTCCGAATGCCTGCGCCGCAGGCTCGTGCCGCCCACCGCCGGATTCTCGGCGCATGGTGTGGACGAACCCATCCCGGTGTCTGCATCGTCCCAGTTGCCAAAGAAGAATTCGATGCTGTGCCTTTCGGCCGGGTTCGGCGGCATCAATGCCGCCGTGGTGCTTGTGGAGGCGCAATGAAAAGGCGCATCGTTATCGATTCATTCGGCGCAGTGCTTCCCGAGGGCATTGCGGGACCTTCGGGCACGCAGCCGTGGGACGCCGGTCAGGCCGGTCCCCGCGACGTCCGCCGGGACCAGGTACTGGATAAACCGTACGTGAATTTCGGCAAGCTCATGCTTCCCGACAGGCTTGCGTTCTGCGCGGCAGCGGCGGCCCTTTCCCGTTATGTGATTGCCGACGGTCAAACGGCGGCAATCACTCTCGGCATTTCCGCGGGCTCGCTTTCCACCGACCTGCGGTACCTCGAATCGGTGCGTGCAGGTTTTCCCAGCCCCGCTGTCTTTTCCGCAACGCTCCCGTCGTCGGCCATCGCCGATATCGCCATTTACTTCGGCCTCAAAGGGCCCAACAGGGTGGTTGCCGGCAACGTCGCAAGCGGCCTTACCGCGCTGGAACTTGCCGTGTCATTGCTCGAAACCGGCAAGGCGGCGTGCGCGCTTTCTCTATCTGTAAATGCGGTTGAAGCTGCGGACGCGGACAGTCCCCTGTTCGATCCAGCGGCAGACCGCACCTGCCGCGCCTGCGCGTTTCTCCTGACAACTATGCCGCAGCCGGGCGGGCTCGGCATGGAGATGGAGGCGTCGTTTGCATCCGGGGACAATGGGGCGGCGCACGCATGCGACGAATTATATTTCACAGACCTTGTCCGGCTCTTGACCGCACAGCAAAGCGGACGCGTCGTTGCAGTATCATGCGACGTGGCTTCAACGCTCTCTCTTTCAAAGGGACCGTAATGGAAACTCTGATCGACACCCTCAAGAGCCAGATAGTAACGGCCCTCAAATTGTCTGACGTCAAGCCCCAGGACATCGACCCCGACGCGCCCCTGGTCGGCGGCGGGCTGGGCCTCGACTCCATCGACACGCTCGAATTGCTCGTACTTCTCGAAAAGGAATACGGGGTAACAATCCCCGATGTGAAGGTCGGCAGGCAGGTGTTCGCCTCGGTACGCGCGCTCGCCGGCTACATCCAGAACAACCGTTCCAAAGGGTGATCGTCTTCTGGCTGCACTCCCTCTCATCGGCATGGGTGCCATCTGCACCGCGGGTTCTGGCGTGCGCGCCGGATGCGACGCGGTGTTCCAAGGAAAAGATTGCCTCACTCCTTTGTCTCTTTTCGAAAGCGGACTCAAGGCCCCGCCGCTGTGCGGCCAGGTGGCCGGCCTTTCCGACGAATTCGCCTCGCCCACCAGGACCATCGCGCTCGCCTGCAGCGCCGCACGTGAAGCGCTCTCTGTTGTAAAGAACCGCCGGGGCCTGTCGATAGGCCTCGTTTTCGCCACCACCGTGGGCGGCATCTCGCGGTCGGAACTGTTCTACCGGGCGTACCGCACCGATCCGGCCGTGGCGTCACGCGCGGCCGGAGAACTTGCTTTTCACGAACCGTGCGCCGCCTCGGGTTTTGTGTGCCGCGCGTTCGGGCTGGCCGGCTTTGTCACCCTGTCTACCGCCTGTTCCACCGGGCTTCACGCAGTGGGAACGGCAAAGCGTCTCGTGGAGCAGGGCGCGTTCGACGCGTGCCTCGCCGTGGGTGCCGACGCGCTCGCCCTGCTCACCATCCGGGGATTTTCGAGCCTCATGCTCATCGACCCCACGGGATGCAAACCGTTTGACGGCCGCAGGGCTGGTACGAGCCTCGGCGAAGGCGCGGCCGCGATGCTTGTCGCATCGGAAAAGACGGCGGCCGCGTTCGGCGCCATGCCCCTTGTCCGTATCTCCGGATGGGGCGCCTCGGCCGACTGCCACCACATGACCGCGCCGCATCCCGAGGGAGTCGGCGCCCAAAAAGCCATCGCCGCCGCGCTTGCGGAAGCGGAAGTCTCGCCCGCCGATATCGGCGCCGTAGCCACCCACGGCACGGCAACTCCGGACAACGACAGGTCGGAGATCGCAGCACTCAGGGCCGTTTTCGGCCGGGTCCCTCCTTTTTTCTCTGTGAAACGGACGCTGGGCCACACGCTTGCCGCGTCGGGAATACTCGAGGCGGTGTTCGCGGTGCGCGCGATGCAGGACGGCATCGTCCCTCCCACGGCGGGATTCGAACAGGCCGATCCGGCCATCGGCCTGGCCCCGTCGAACTTTTTACGGACACCCATGCGCCATATTCTCAAGAATTCGTTCGGTTTCGGGGGTAACAACGCCTCTGCCGTTTTTTCGCTTGATGCATAGGATTTTCACATGATGAGTGCCCTTAACATTCGCGGATACAGCGCGGCGATTCCGGGTGCGGACGGTGCGTGGCAGGCCGAACTACCCGCGCACATAAAGCGCCGCGACCCGCGCATCTGGACCATGGCCTATGCTGCAACGGCCCGGCTGCTCAAAACGATTTCGGAAAAGCCGCGTTCCCTGTGCGTCGGCACCGCCCTGGGCGCTCTTGACGAAACCAAGAACTTCCTTGACGGCGTATTCAAGGACGGGTTCGGCTCTCCCAGGAATTTCATAGCGTCGGTGCACAACAGCATGGCCGGGAAACTCGCGCTCGAGTTTTCCATAGACGGTCCCAACCTGACCCTGTGCGACGGCCAGAATTCATTCGCCTCGGCGCTTGCCGTGTGCGGCCTTTTGCCCGGCGACTCGTTCCCGTGCCTTGTGGTGGCGGTGGACGAAGCCGTTCCATTATTGCAAGAACTGGCCCCGCATTTGTCGATAGAGTGCCAAACAGGAACTGCCGCCATGGGCGAGGAAGGCGCGGTTGCCCTGCTTCTCGACAGGAGTTCCCCGGCATGCCTTCCCGCGATCCGGGCCGTTACGCCGACGCCCGTCGGCCCGCACACTCCCGAAGCGTGCGCTGCCGCGCTTGCGGAATCGTTCGGCGCCAAAGCCGCAGCGGTGCGGCCGCTGGAAGACTGCCGATCGTTTTTGAGCGCCGCCCTTCAGGTGCACGCAGTCCTTGGTTCCGCCGGTCCGGGAACATTCATTGTTCCGTCTTATTCACCTTCGTCAATGGCCTGCGCGGCCATCGAGGTAACCGTATGACAACGCTTGGATTCTGGCTCGTCTCCCTTGCAGGTCTCGCCATCGCGTTTTTGGTCCTGCCCGAGGTGCGTTCCATTGTGGCCATGCTGGCCGTCCCCTACGTCGCGGTGTTTGTGTGGGGCATCTTCGACCTGCGGAGCAATTTCTTTGTCCGCGCATTCATCCGCAACAAGGCAGAGCCCAGGGCTATCGGCCTCACGTTCGATGACGGTCCCGACGAAAACCTAACAAACGACATTCTTGACCTGCTCAAACGTTTCGGGTTTAGTGCGACCTTTTTTGTGGTGGGAAAACGGGCGGAAGCGAATCCCGGCATCGTGAAGCGCATGCTTTCCGAAGGCAATGTCGTTGCATGTCACGACCTCACCCACTCGCTCGCGTCAAATTTCCGCTTCTCGGGAGCGATGGTGCGCGACATTGGGGCCGCGCAGGCCATTGTCCTCGCCATCATAGGGGCAAAACCACTGTTGTACAGGCCGCCCGTGGGACTTGCCAACCCGCACCTCGGCCGCGCGCTTGCCCGGCTTTCCATGGCCTGCGTCGGCTGGAGCAGGAGCGCCCGGGACGGCGGCAATAGACAACCGGGAGGCATCCGAAGGATTTCGGCCCTTGCGGTGCGCGCCGGCGACGTCGTCCTGCTGCACGATTGTCTGCCCAAACCGGAGTACAAGAAGGAAATCCTGGAGCAGCTTGAAGCACTTTTTGAGAAAGTAAAGAAGGCCGGGCTCGAACCTGTGGGAATAAACGAGTTGTTTGATTGTGCTGGCTATGCGATGCCGAAGAAAGAAGAGAAGAACTGATCGAACGTGAACGCCGGACGAACCCTGCGCCGTGCGGTTCCAATTCCGGCGCCACCCCTCCTACTTTCCAACCCCAACGCTGTCTTTCTTTACCGCAGTAGTATCTGTCAATGCCTTTCCCGGCCCCTCGCTTATTCCCGTTCGGGATGAATCGGGCGCCGCCGCGGGCCTGCCCTCGATCATCCCTTGTCTTTCCGGAGCCGTTGGGACATTCCGTTTCGGCAGGGCCGCATTATACTTTTCAATCGCCTTGTTTCTTATCACCGATGAAACCACCGCGGTAACAATGCTGAACGCGGTCAGACTGACGCCGATGGTAAGGTTGAGGTCACGCGCTTTCTTATCTATTGCAAACGAAGTATCCCCGAAATATTCCTGCAGGTAGGAGATGAGGGCAAGGCCCAGGAAAGTGCCGGCCCATGCGCCGGCCTGGATGCCGGTTTCCCTGAAAACCGCGGACCACACGGAGCGGGCGCGCGATGCGGGCTGGTCCATGAGTACGCCGTACAAGACGGGTTCGGAAAAACCCAGTCCGCCTTGCGTGTAGGCGCCATAGCCCTTCTTTTCGATGCGCAGGTCCGGCTCGGCGTCCTTGGAGAACTTCTTCATCGCCGAGGCGTTATAGGCAAGCGCACCCTCATGCAGCAGGTAGTCTGAGCGGTCGTACAGTCTCGACTGGACAAACGATGCCGCCTCGGTGCCGATCGTGAGCGGGATAGTGAATTTGTAAAGGCTGTTGCTGAAGGGCTCCTTTCTTCCGGTGGTGTCGATACTGATGCTCTGGTTCTTGATTGCCTCAAGGACCTGGTTGATTTCATAGGCGAATATCCCGAGGTTGACGCACCACAGTGTGGCGCCGATTGCGTGCCCGCTCCATTTGTAGCCGAGGGAACGGTCCGCCAAGCCGGCGCTGGTGTCCTGCTTGAGCAAAAACCTCTCAACCCGGAAGCGGCTCACCGGACGGCCGGCCTGTAAAAAATGCCCTTCAATCGGCAGAGAATCGGAAAGAGGGGCAGCAGCTGCGCATGCTGCAAGAAGCGGCAGGTACATGAACAGTACGCGTTTGAATGGGATCATAAGGATTGCCCGAACCGTCCTCAGTTGAGAATATACACGTGACGCCTTGAAATTTAACTAAATTCCGCACTTTTTCAGGCTGTTTTGTCGATTTGCACGCGCTCGGAAAAGACGGAAATCCGGACATCAAGAAGATAAAAGCGTTGATCTTTGATCCTGCAGACCGCGGCTTCTATGGAGTTGCCCTTGTCTAGGTGACGCATTTTCGGAAGGCAAGAAGACCGAAAAATAGGAAGGCGAAGTGAACGACTATCTGTTTTGATTCAATTCTTCTCAGTGGTGTGTCGAATATTCTTCAATCTATTCGGCAAGCCTAGCGCCCATTTCAAAGGCCTTCTGGCAATCCTTTGGAAATACCTCCTTGTGCCGCTTAGTTTTGGCTTCAGCATCGAAAGCTGAGGCCATATACTTGGAATAGTCTTCAAATTGATACGTATCGGTAGCTAGCAGCGACTCTGATGGCCCTCCAAAAATCCTGTTCATGATCGATTCCATCAATTTGAATTGTTGGTCCCATCCCATTTCTTTGATCCTGCTTTCCGGTGCACCCATGGTATAAATGAATCCTGTCGGTATCTTCTTCTTGAACAGAGATGAACGTTCCCGATCATACACAGAGTAGGGAAACATAAGACGTTCCAAAAATGACCTCATTATGCCGGTTGCCGCTCCAAAGTAGATGGGAGAGCCAAGGATTATTGCATCGGCTTCTTCAACTCGGCCCAAGAAGGGTGTTAGCTCATCTTTGACAACGCACTTGCCATAACTCTTGCCGCCTTTCAGTTTGCACGAAAAGCAACTCTCACAACCTTTGTAATTGAGATCGTAAAGCTGGGTAAGTTCCGTCTCCGCACCTTTTGAAACTGCGCCTTCCATCGCCTTGTTCAATAAGGTTGCCGTATTCCAGGATCTTCGAGGACTGCCGCTGAATACCATTACCTTCATAAACTGTACCTCCCGTTGCAGATACCGATTTGTTTACTAGCCAAACATCGCTTTTGTTTCCTCTATTCCTTGAATAACGAAACCGCTTCTTTTATGAGTGATGATATAGGAAGCTCCTGTGGACAGACCTGCTCGCACGCCTTGCACTCGGTGCATTTGCTTGCTTTGCCGTCTATGCGGAGGTAACCAGCAAGCCATGGATTCGGGTCATTCCAGATCGCGGCGGTATTGAGGGCAGCCAGAACACCGGGGATATCAACTCCGGATGTGCATGGCATGCAATATCGGCAGGCCGTGCAATCCGCCTTTTTTCTTGTTTCCAGTGCACTTCGCAGCTTGTCAAACATCAACAATTCTTCTTTGTTAAGAGAATTCGCAAGCCCGCCGTCGGCAGCCTGAATGTTTTCAATCACCTGCTCCATGCTGTTCATGCCCGAAAGAAGACTTGATACGCCGGATTCGTTCCAAACGAAGCGTAATGCCCATTCTGCGGGGCTCCGTTTCGTGGACGTAAGAAAGGCCGACGCCATTTCCGCAGGAAGATTCTGAGCGAGTTTGCCGCCTCTCAACGGCTCCATCACCACCACACCCATTCCTTTTATCAGCAGCATACCTTAGGCCCTTATGTCCCGCTTGAAAAGCTACATCCATGTAGTTATACTGGATCTGCGCGTATGCCCAGTCGTATTCGCCGCATATTCGGATGAAGTCTTCAGCCTTTCCATGAAACGAAAAGGCAGGGAACCTAAACATTCCTTCGGCTTTCTTCTTATCCAAAACCTCGCGGACGCCAAGATCGCGCATCCTATTCCACGCTTCACCATCGAGGCCATGCAGGAGATAAAAGTCGAAATAACCTGTTTTCAATCTTTCCAACTGCTCCTTCAGAAATGCATCTATCTGCTCGCGTTCCTTGATTTTAAAAACCGGCATTTTGGTGGCAAGATGAACCTTTTTCCGCCAGCTTCCTGACAACGCCTCACCCAGAAAGACTTCGCTTTCACCACGCTGAAGGAAGGCCGGCGCATGATAGAAATAGGCTGTATCAACAAAGTTGACCCCGTGGTCGATTGCATAATGAAGCAATTGGGTCGCTTTTGGAAAGTCTATCTTGTCAGCTTTGTTACCTATGGTCGGGAGCCGCATGCATCCAAATCCAAGAATCGAAAGATCAATCCCTGTTTTGCCGAGTTTCCGATAGAGCATGAAGTGTCCTTTCGGGTTCCAAATTCACAAGAAGGGCAAATATACAATCCGGCCCTTTCATCGAGGAATCCTGTGATAACCTGAGCGAATCGACCTCTCTGATCGATTGTCAGAGCCAGCGTCGGACCTGCGAGGGATTCTCCTGCAAGCAGCGGAAACTGTCGCCTCTGCACCTTCACGCCAACCGGCCTGCCGGGTGCAATTTCAGCAAAAAGGCCGGAAGATTCATCCCGGCCTCAGGGTCATAGTGGCGTTTAGGATTGACGCCTAAGCTGCTTTTTTGAAAGCTGGGGCGAATACTTCCTGGACAAATTCCCTGAAAGAAGTGGAAACGTTGGGTCGTAACGGGTCGATTAGGGTCGGATGGATCATCCCTTTTCCTATGGCAAGAGATAATTCCACAAATGAACGGGCCAAGTTATCGCTCATGCCCATACCCGTCATCGCTGCGATGGCATCTGTGTCGGAGAATTGAACATAGGGCAAGTCCGGCATCCCAAGGGCTTCGCCAATCTGTCTTGTTGCCTCTCGGTACGAGATTCGATCTCCAAACAAGTCTATGATTGTACAACCGGTTGATAACCGCGTTACCAACAATTCTGCAGCTCTTCCTGCAATGTCCTTGGTTGCGACCATAGAGATGGGTGCGTCAGGCGGAGTGGTATTTCCGTTGATGTGTTTATCTTTTATCAGTGAAGCATTCATCAACGTGTTTTCCATGAAATACCCTGCTCTGACAATCGCCATGCTGACTTTCTTCAGCATGCCCAATTTTAATTCCATATCATGAAGCCCAATGATAGGACCAGACCCGGAATCCAGTTCCGCCCCAAGGCTTGATAAAAAGACAACTTGTTTCACCTTGGATTTCCGTATAGCCTCCACTGCAATGTTTCCCATATTGTTGTAATGCGCTCGATAATCGTTTACATCCATTCTTGGCGGAATCATCAGGTAAACGGCGTCACTTTCCTTAAAGGCCCTGCTTAAGAATGAAAAATCGCCTTGATCTCCGACGGCAATATCAGCACCCCTCTCTTTGAATACTTTGAGTCTCTCTTCAGATCTTCCAATAACGCGAATTTTTTTTCCTTTTTCGATAAGCAAATTTGCAATTTTTGATCCTGTCTTGCCTGTTGCGCCTGTAATTGTAATCATGCTTTTCCTCCTCTTGTGTTTTCTTCCCTTCCCTCTGTAATTACTCAAAAGTCCCGTCGAATTCATGCCTTAAAACAGTTCCGTTTCGTTGCTTCATCTGAATGTATTACAAAGCAAAGAGGATGCCGAAGTAGCCGCTGACAAGTTCAGCTTCATAAGAGAAGATGGAGCAATAATTGCTGTTCTATTTTGTGGTTGCCAAGGGTGATTCGTAACCAAAGAAGTGATTTTGAGCTAGGAAGAGTGCATTTCGGGCAGCTGAACACCCTGGCAAGGAGGGCACGAAAATGAGTCATAAGCTTAAGGTTGTAGTAGTGGACGATGAAAAACAAATCACCGAACTTCTGGCGAGTTTCTTGCCGCTAGTAGGCCAGGCAGTGGAAGTCCGCACATTCAATGACTCGATTGTTGCAAAGGAGTTTATTGCCCACAACCCCGTGGACCTGCTCATAACCGATTATAAGATGCCGCAATTCGATGGGCTCCAGCTTATTGAGTCAGCTCCGCCACAAGTGAGAAAAGTCATGCTTTCCGGCTATCTTTCGGAGATTGCCCAAGACAAACTGCGTGCACCTAACACCACATTTTTCGAGAAGCCCGTACCGTTGCGTGCCCTTGCAAAGGTTATTTCGGAGCAACAGAAACAAATCCAGTGATGCGACAATCGAAATTGCCTCAACGGACGTCAAACATTTGAGGAAATTTTAAGGGATGGTTGGAGCTGTCGTCATAGTGTTCGGGATATACCGTACAGGGGGCAGATTAGTCAAACGAGAGCTGCCGAAATTGTCAGGATGGACAGGACGGCAGCAGGGCCTTTGCCGTGGTCCGCAGCCGTGAAGAAACCACCGGAAGAAATGTGCCCGCATACATCTGCCGCAGTTTATCTTAGAGCTTATTCGCTGGGCGGCGCACGCTACCGGAGTGAAGGGACTGCGGGTGCCTTACCGGACATGAAGGACGAAACCGAACTCAGGATTCCCGAATGGATACGGCATTGATATATGCAACAAAGAACGTCGTCGCGTCCCCCGACGGATCCGAACTCACCGCCGAATTCATGTTTTCAAAGGACGACCCGATTTTTGCCGGGCACTTCCCGGGCCGGCCGGTCATTCCCGCCGTGTACCAGGTCGGGTTGTGCAGAAGGATCGTGGAGCGATTTGTAAATTCGGCCTTCACGGGGATTGCAAAGTCCCGCTTTTCAAGAATGTGCGTGCCGGATATGCCGTACGAAGTAACCATCTCCCTTTCAAGAAACGGAAACGCGGTCGAGGCCGCATGTTCGATTCACAGTACCACGGAAAAAGCGCTGTGTTCGAAGATGGTCCTGCTGTTTGCGCCCTAGTTCTTCCGGCGCCTGCGACGGATTACCACAAGGACGATGCCGTACGCAATGAAGAGAACGGAAACCAGCACCGGCCAATCGCCCAGCGTCGTATACAGGGTGGGAATTCTGGCGATTTCCAGATTTCCCTCGAGGAATGTGCGCGTGTAAAGATTCGTCTTCCCCTTCACCCGGCCAAACTGGTCAACGAACATGGTGATGCCTGTATTGGCCGCCCGGGCGAGCGGCACGCCGTTTTCAATGGAGCGCATGCGCGCCATCGTCGCGTGCTGGAACGCGCCCGACGTCTTTCCGAACCAGCCGTCATTGGTGATATTGACCAGCAGGTTGGCGCCGCGCCTCACCCTGTCCCTCACGAACCCGGGGTAGATGATCTCGTAGCAGATGAACGGGCCGGCCCTGACGGTATTCCCTATTGGAAAGACGACGGGATCTTTGCCGGTCTTGAAATCGGCCTGGCCGAGGTTCACGCGGCTCAAGATGGGAAACACCCCTGTAAACGGAAGCGTTTCCGAAAACGGCACGAGCTTCATCTTATAGTACGGGGAGTACTTTTGTGAAACGGGATCGATGTAGAAAGCCGTGTTGTACACGAGGTAGTCGTCGCGGGAGCCGCGCGGCGCAGGGTCCCAATGGAGCGCGCCCATGATGATCGGTTCCCCGAGTTCACGCGACCATGCCGATACCCTCATGGCAAGCTGCGGCCGCCGGAGCAGATAGCAGAGAAGCGCGCTTTCCGGCATGATCACAAGGTCTGGTTTGTCCAGTGCAACCTTCTTGAGCATCTCCTCAAAAATGGAAAATGACGAATCGAGCGAATTGCTGCCCCAGTGGTTCTGGTCGATATTCCCCTGAAGCAATGCAATTGCCGTCGGTTTGACACCAGCGGGCTGTCCGGCATTCATCCGCACGAATCCCCAAACGGAGATGCCGACGAGGACCGCCGCGAATGCCGGAAGTGCAGGATCCATGGATCCTTTGCGCTTCAGCCTGCTCAGGAATTTCCATGCCAGCACGTTGCCCAGGATAACGGCAAAGCTCAACCCGTACACTCCGGTGACCGAAGCGAGCTGGGACAGCGGCAGAAGCGGCGTCAGCGCGTAACCGGCCGAGTTCCATGGAAACGAAATCTCGCCAAGACTGCGCAGGTATTCAACGACCACCCAGATCCCTGGAAACACGACAACGATGAGCGCCGGAAAGGTCTTCCTGCTCCAGCGGAAAAGCAGGCCGAGCGCAAGAAAGTACAGGCCCTCGTACAAACAGACAAGCGCGACGCCGATAAGCACAAGGTGCCACAGGCCTTCGGGAACGACACATGCGATCCAGTAGAACTGGCACCCGGAAGCGGTCAGGCCGAAGAAAAATGCGCGCCACGCGGCGCCGCGAAGCGACGGGGCAAGGCTCACGAGAAACAGCGGCAGGCACATTCCAAAACTTAACAAGGGGAAAAACGTGAATGCCGGATGCAGCAAGCCGTTGAACGGCGGCATCGCAAGCGCGTACAACGCGCCGCCCGCGCACGAGATCCACAGGCCGTGCCTGGAGGCGGCAAAAGCTGTAAACCGGGAGAAAGCCGAGCTGAGTGATGACGACACGGGAACATTCCGCCTTGTGAAGAGACTGTTAGCGAGAATTGATAACTGATGTGAACGGATTAAAATACGTTATTGGTACGCATGATGAGTCGAAAGCCCGTGATGAGGACATTGAAAGCCTCCCCGGGGGGAGGTTGAGATTGCCACGTCGCTTCGCTCCTCGCAATGACAATGAAACACCTGGAGATCTCTTCAATTTTATCCTACTTCGCCTTCCTCTCCTCCGTCGAATAGCACTCCACAATTTCCCCGTAGTAAAGCGTGTGATAATCCTTCTCCGGGTACAGGTGTGCGTACTCTTCAATCAGGTTCCGCGGGTCCATCGGCGACTTGTACACGATCCGGCACTCGAACTGGACCCCCGGCACGAGCACGATCGGCGAATGGACGCTGGTGCCCGGGAACATCTCGAGCCCGCACTCCTCGGCCTTTTTGTGGGCGCGCCCGGATTTTGTACCGCAGAACTCCAGCTGTCTGGTCATGCCCGACAGCGGGACCGACACCGTAAAATCCTTTGCTCGTTCTATGATGCCGAAGGTGTGCCTCGTTGTGCGCACCGCAACGGTGAGCATCGGTTTGCCCCAGATAAAGCCGAGTAATGCCCACCCGATCGTCATGGTGTTGACGTCGTCGCCGGCCAGGGCGGTAAGAAACGCACCGCCGGAGCATATCTGGGACATTACCTGGTGCGCCACCGACATGTATTCGATTTTCTGCATCGCAGGATTCTCCTTTGTGAAATGACAGACACCCGACGAGCCCCGTGCTCAAGCTCATACACCGTATTCCTATTTGACAATGCTCCGCTCGGTCCTCGACCACACCGCAGTTCTTATTCCCCCCAGATACCGGAAGAACCCCGCGAACAGAGCGGCATTCATCGATATAAAGTAGTACAGCGGCCTCACAAACGGAAGGGGGAACACAAGGTACGAAAGCGCAACGGCGATGCCGCAGAGCCCTGTGCAGAAGAGGCCCGCATAGAGCGCCGGCCCCCGCGCCAGAACAAGCAGCAGGCACGACAGGGCCGCGGCAAGGATAAAGAAGGGGGAAAACCATCGTGTTGCCTTATGCGACACATAGCAGAACCACGGCCATCCCTTGAGCGGGTTGAGAAAATCGAGGAGCCAGAAGAAAGCCTGAAAGTTGCCCGCTCCTATGCGGATGCGGCGGGAGAACTCGTATTTGATGTTTTCGGTGGTATCTTCTTCCGATACGGCCTCGCTGTCGAAGATCATTCTACGCCCGCTGCGGATCGTATTCATGGGAATCAGGACGTCGTCGTTCGAATAGGCGTTGTGTTGAATGGGTTTGAATATCTCCTTTCGCACGGAGTAGAACCCTCCGAACGCGGAGATGGTGCTGTGCAAGCGCGACTCAAGCACCTTCTGCCGCGACTCAAACGACCGGTACAACACCTCCTCGAATTCCTTCCGGGAAAACCTGTGCTCGATATGGCCGCCCACCCCGCCCACCGACGGGTCCGCATAATGGCGGACCATTTTCCTGAGGCTGTCTGGCCGGTGCATGGTATTAGCGTCTGTAAATAACAGCACCTCGGCCGGTACCCGGGGCGCCAGGTTGTTGATCACCTCCGTCTTCCCGCCGCGCGTTTCCGCAACCCACAAATGAACGCGCGGATCGCTCACGGCCCTTACGATGGTGTGCGTTGCGTCGGTACTGCAATCGGACCCTATCCATACGCCGAGCCTGTTGCCGGGATAATCGAGGGCGAGCAGGTTCTCTATCTTCTTCTTGACAACCGCTTCTTCGTTGTACACGGGAACCACCACGCCCACGGTGGGGAAAAACGATTCGTTTGCTCGGGCGGGCCTGCCGAACAGCCGTGCAAAAAGAGACAGCAAAACCGGGTAGAGCGCGTATGAATACGCAAGCAGAAACAGCGACAGCCAGAACACAATCTGCAACGCGACGATCAGCATGATGCGGCCGGCTTTCTTTTCAAGGATCGATGCAGAAGGTACGGAAGAAGAGTGCGGAACCCCTTGACAAGCCTGTTGAATTCCCCCGGGTCGCGCAGCGCCTGGAGCGCCTTACCCGCAATATATCCCGGGCGCAGGTAGAATTCACGCCGCGCTCTGTCACAGAAATCGACCAGCGTTTCGTAGGATAGATTGGGGTTCGAAACCACCGACGAATGCAGGCCGTCTTCGGTGAGCCATTTGCGGAAATCTTCGGTGACGATCCAGCCCTTTTCCTTGAAATAGTGGTAGTCGCTTGTGCCGGGATACACCATGATGGGAAAGAACTGGGCCGTGTCCGGGTTCAGCTCCTTGGCAAACCGGAGGGTGGTTTCGAGCGATGTGCGCGTTTCTCCCCTGTTGCCGACCATAAAGCAGCCGTGGATGAGGATGCCTGCGCGCCTGGCGTCTTTCACGAAGCGCCGTATCTTTTCAATTGAAGTCCCTTTTCTTATGTTGTCAAGTATTGTCTGGTCTCCGCTTTCGAACCCTACGCAGAACAGCCGGCAGCCGGCTTTCTTCATGGCGGCCATGGTGTGAAAATCCACGTCGGCGCGGGAATTGGCCGACCAGGGAATGCCGGTCGTGTGCGCTTCGATAAGCGCCGAAGAAAGATCGCGGCACCGCTTCGGGTCCGCCGTGAGCGTATCGTCTTCGATCATGATTTCTTTTGCATGCGGGAAATTGTCCCGTATGAACACGAACTCTTCGACGACGCTGGCAACCGAGCGGCGCCGGTAGCGGTGGCCCTGAAGCACCTGCGGTACCACGCAGTAGGTGCAATGAAACGGACATCCCCGGCCGGTCATGATCACCACAAGCGGGTGCCTGCTGTGGCCGTAGAAGTATGGTTCTATGGCGAGGTGCTTCTTGTACACCATCGACACCGGGGGCAACTCATCGAGATTTTCAATGTATTGCCGGGGACCGTTTCGGACAATTGCCCCGTTCGAATTTCGATAGGCAATGCCTGGCACCCCGGCAAGCCCGGAAATGCCCTTCCCCGACGACAGGACCGCCGCCATATCGAGCACCGTCGCCTCGTATTCTCCATACGCAACTGCGTCGAGCGAGGGGTCGAGGAGGAGAGTCTGTTCGGGAAGCGCCGACACGTGCGCGCCCACGAGTACCGTGCACAGTCCGGTGATCTGCCGCTTCAGGCCGGAGGCCGCGGCCACGTCGCTGTAGATGCTCGGGGTCGACGTGTCGATAACGGCAAGAGACGGGGAAAACGCCGCAATGCGGGCGGCTGTTTCTTCAAAGGAAAGGCCCACGGCCGGCGCATCGATGAACAGCACTTCGTGCCCATACTTTTCCAGATATCCAACCGCATACGCAAGCCACATTGGGTAGTACAGCGTGCCGCTTTTGGCAACAGCGGGAGAGCGGGATTCCCTGGAGTATCTCGGAAGAAATGGAGGGTTAAGCGCTGCAATCTTCATGGAGTACGTGGTGTCCTGTGTCCGAACCCCGCCCCCGGCGTCCCGGTGAAATACCAGGCGTGGGAACGGTACCGGAGGCATTCCCGTTGCAGGCAACCCGGTCCCTCGGCGATGGAAAACCGCTTTCAAGCCCGGGCAGGCCTCAAATGAACTGGTCGATCTTTGCCTTAAGAGCCTTCTTGGCAAGAAGCCCCACCTGCTGATCTACAACGTTGCCGCCCTTTACAAAAAGAATGGTGGGAATATTGCTTACCGAATACCGGGACGCGGTGAGAGGCGAATTGTCCACGTTGAGCTTGCCTATTTTCAACCTGCCGCCGTATTCCAGGGCAAGCTCTTCAACGATCGGGGTAAGCATCTTGCACGGCCCGCACCATTCCGCCCAGAAATCAACCAGCACGGGAACGGAGGAGTGCAATACTTCGCCTTCGAAATTGGCGTCGGTGAATTCGGCGAGACTATCACTTGACATAGAAGACTCCTTCCGGGCGCTTGTACGGTTGCACCGGCAGGGCGACAAGCCCGTTGTCACCCTCGTTTCTGGAGCACATCCAGAACCGCGGCCCTCAATTTCTGCCAGCCGGCCGGATCATTCTTGTATTTGTTGACCATGGCCTTAGCCTTTGGCCCGTCTATTCCCGTCACCGCGCACAGCCGCCGGTACCGCTCGGCCTTTTGCTGCTGGTTGAGCGTTTTGTCTGTTGAAAGCAGGTCTATGCCGGCGAAGTAGGAAACATAATTTTGAAACCCGGGTGGAAGATCGGCGGAATGCACGGCCCCGGCTGCGCACAGCAGAAGAACCGCACAACACGCTCCAATCATTCTTTTCATGCTGTATAAAAATGATGGGTGCAAGAGTAAGAGTCAAGAGTATAAGGAACTGGTTTTGGGACACGGCGCCCGGAATATTCCTTGGCACGCAAAACCTGTGATCACAAATTTGTTTCCGCCTCATTGTTCTGATGATAAAGATTTTCGAGGCCGGCAATAACGGCTTCGGGACGGATCTTCTTGAGACAGTTCCTCGATCCCGTAAGACAAATGTTTCCTCCATGCGCGTGGCATGGCCGGCAGAACTGCGAGGCCTCAAAGACGCAAAAAGGCGGATTGCCCAAGGGATAAAAACCGAAATGGGACGTGGTGGGCCCGTAAATGACGCCCGTTTTGACCCCGCAGGCCCGCGCCATATGCGACAGCCCCGTGTCATTTCCGAGCGCAAGCCTGCATCGCTGCAGAAGGCAGGCGGTTTCGTACAGAGACAGCTTTCCCGCAACCGAAACGCAGCGCTCTCCTATGCTTCGCCGCAGGCTCTCGCCCGCGCGCGCGTCCTGCGGTCCGCCCGCGATAAAGACGTCCCAGCCCTTGATGGCAAAATAGCGGCCGACAAACGCGAATTTTGCCACAGGCCATTCCTTGTTCTTCCACGCGCTGAACGGAAACAGGGCAACCGCAGGCCGCACCACCGCGCTCGAGGGGAAAAACCGCATGGCCTGCTCGCATGTGCGTTCGTCAAGACACAACCGGGCCGGGGGGAAATCCCGCGGTTCATGCCCGGAATATCCCGCGGCCCGGGCATAGCGGCCGATCACGCTGTCGCCCTGCGGGTACAGGCTGACCCGACCGAGCAGCAGGACCGCGCGCTCAACACGCCGTTTCTTGAAAACGGACACCGGCGCCTTTGCACGAATGCGCCTCCGTATGCGCACACTTCTCCTGTTGTTCTGCAGGTCAATAATTTTGTCCCATGCCACGCCCGAGAGTTCCGAGACCGCCTTCCCCTCCTTGCCCCTTTCAAGTGCAACGACTTTCGTCACGCGCGGATCGGCCCAAAAGAGCCCGGCGTATTCGACCTCGGTTGCAAACCAGATGTTCGATTGGGGAAACGAGGATTTCAGATATTCCACGACGCTCGTGGCAAGAACCACGTCGCCCAGGGATGAGAGACGAATAATAAGAATGTTCATGTCGTTGTGGGTTTCAAAATACCTTTCGAAAAAATCAAAGTCGAGTCAAAATGTATTTTCATTTCATGGAAATCATTTTATACTATGGTGATCTTTTCATCGCACGAACCGGAACAGCAAGGTAAGGCCCCATGAATGAATCCTCAGACCTCAACGCACCAGTCAAACGGTACATCCGTCCGGCCCCTGCCCAGGCCGTCAACCCGTACCAGTCACCCATGCCGAAAGTGGGCGACATGATCGGACCCAACAGGATCACCCAGCTTGTGGGCGAAGGCGGAATGGCGAGCGTGTACAAGGTCTGGCACGAAGGCCTTGAGGTCACCAGGGCGCTCAAAATTCTCAAGAACGCGTCGGATAAGGAATCGAGGGAGCGGTTTTTTACAGAAGCGAAGATCCTTGCCGACATACATCACCCGAACATCATCGAGATCCACAACATCGGCTACTGGGAACAGCAGATCCCCTTTATCGAAATGGAATTCGTTGACGGCTCGTCGATCCGCGACCTTCTTACCGCCTGCGGCAGGTTCCCGCTCCCGGTGGCCCTTATCACGGCATATTCGGTGTGCCAGTCGCTCCACTATGCCCACACCAAAGATTACACGCTCTACGGAAAAGTGTACAAGGGGCTTATCCACCGAGACATCAAACCGGACAACGTCATCATATCGAAGGACGGCATCGTGAAGCTGATGGATTTCGGCATAGCGCGGCCCACCGAGGTAAGCCTGCACACCATCGGCGGCAAGGTGATGGGATCGCTCGCGTATCTTTCGCCGGAGCAGCTTGAAGGCAAGGACATCGACCACCGGAGCGACATTTTCTCCGTGGGGTCAGTGCTTTACGAAATGATAACGGGCCGGCGGGCGTTTCCCCAGAAGACCATATCGGACCTGGTGCGCCAGAAATCGAAAGGCGAATTCGCACCGCTCGATTCGTTCGGCATCGCCGTGCCCGCTTCCGTTGTCGATGCGGTCAACAAGAGCATGGCGCTGGCTCGGGAAGAGCGGTTTGCGACCGCAGCGGAAATGGCAAACGCCTTGTACCGCGAATTCAAGATGATATCCGACCGTGCGCCTTCCGACGTGATTTACTCGTTTATCAAGAACCCGGCGGAGCAGCAGCCCGACGCGGACGTGCAGACGAAAGCGAAAAAGAAAGGGATGGCGACGCCGGCGTTGGTGGCACTTACGGCCGGGGGATCGATAGTGCTTATAGCCGTCCTGTTCACCATCGCAAAGGTGTGCGGTCTATTGTAGCGCAACCTCCCCGGTGCTGTCGGGGCCGGGGAAGAACATTTCCTCGGGGTCAAGCGGGACGCCGCGGCGCCAGATTTCATAGTGGAGGTGGGGGCCGCTGGTGACCCCCGACAGTCCCATGGTGGCAATGCGGTCGCCTTTCTTCACCTTCTTGCCTGAAAATACCTCAACGGTTCCGAGATGGGCGTACACCGTGCTGTACCCGGATCCGTGGCTGACCACGATCCGTTTTCCCCATGTCTTGCCGTCTTCAACCCGCGCCACCGTGCCGGATGCGGTTGCGAAAACCGGGGTACCCCGCACGCCGATGAAATCGGTTCCAAAGTGATGTTTTATCGTGCCGGTAAAAGGGTCCATTTCGAGCGAGAAGTGGGCGCTTACCATCGATTTGTCTCCCACTGGCTTGATAAGCGGAATTGAATCAAGAAATCCGGGGCGCCGCGCCAGCGTGGCGACAATTCCCCGAAACAGTTCCTCCTCGACCTTCACCTTTGCAACAAGATCGCCGGGGCTCGCCTCGTGCGCCCTGCCCTTCCCGTGAACGCGCGGCCGGCCGCCTTCCTTTCTTCCGAACTTTTCGAGGATGGACACCCTCTTGCGATCGAGACGGTCCAGTTCGGAGCTGAGCGTAACGCGCAGCCGGTACAACGGCCTGATCATGGCGGCAAGTTTTCCGTTCTGGTCCTTCAGGTTCCGTTCCTGGTTCTGTTTGACGACGTCGAGGGTGAAACCGTTGAACGGGATGAAGTACCCCACAAAGCCAGCGGCGATTATGGCGGCAATCACCGCGATGAGCGTGCGCGGTATTCTCAGCGTGCGGACTCTTGCCCCGCCCGGCGGGACCAACAGGATTCCCTTCTTGCGGCCTTTCATAGGGTGCTAGACGCCCACCGGATCTCCCGGGTCGGCGGCCCGGGCTCTGGTCTTTCTTGCGTCTTCGGAAATTGCCTTCACTTTGCCGTCGATGAGGGCGAGTTCCTCGTTGAGCGCCCGGATGTTCTCAATCGCTTTTTTCACCAGAAGATCGTTTGCGGCTTCGGAGGTCTTGCCGGTTTCCGCAAGGTCGAACACCCGTTCGCCTATGTCCACGCAGTTCCTTTCGATCTTCTTTTTCGCCGCGTACTCCTCGATCTTGAGTTTGCCGATCTTGGAATATTCCTCGATTTTTTCGATGGAGAGTGCGGCCCCTTCCTTGAAGTTCTTCCTTATTTTTTCCCACACATTGTCGCGGTCCATGGTACCCTCCTGCTGAGTTTAGGTAAACCGAAGATCTGGTTTAAAGATACTATGTGTTAGGGTCATTGGCATACCACCAAACAATCACCGACTTTGAAAACGTACCGGGAAGCGGCAGGCACGCGCGCTGATTTTTCCGGTTTCTTCTTGACATTAACAGCGATTATTGTATTATTTTAAAGTGGTTCAGTAAGAGCCCGATCGTCGCACGTTTGACCCTGTCATTTGCCTGCAGTATCTCTTTCATCATTTTGAGATTAGTAAATCGATGAAGCAAAAACCTTCGGTATCAATAGTTGTGCCTGCGTACAACGAAGAAGAGTTGATCGCCGAGTGCATTTTTTCGCTTAAACGGCAGGACTACGACGGCGAATTCGAAATCATCGTCGTTGATAACGCCTGCACCGACCGGACGTCCTGCATCGCGGAGAATATGGGCGTAACCGTCGTCCACGAACGGAGGCAGGGGTATGTTCATGCCCTTCGCGCGGGATTTTCCGCCGCAACGGGCGACATCATCGCCTGCACCGATGCAGACACCATGGCCCCGCCTTCCTGGCTGTCAAAAATCCTTACAAATCTCTCCAAGCCCGGTATTGTCGCGTGCAGCGGCGTTTTTACGTTCCACGACGGCCCTCCGCTGTTGCGGTTCATAGGCAAAGTGTGCGGATGCATGAATTATCATCTTGCCGGCGCAAATATGGCGGTATGGCGCTCCGTATACATCCGTAGCGGCGGTTTTAATCCACGGGTGAACATGGGAGCCGATGTAGAGTTGGGACAGCGCATCCAACGTCTTGGGAAACTCCATATAGACAGGAAACTGGTGGTGAAGACTTCGGGACGAAGGTTCCAATTTGCCTTTTTCCAGACATTGTGGTTGTATTACCTCAACGATCTTTCTCTGTATCTCTTCAAGCGCCCCGCGTTTTACAATTTTCCTAACATCAGAAGAGCGCAGTACGCTGTCGCGGCGTCGCGGTTCAGCTTTGCAAGGTACGCGGTGGCGGCGTGCGCGGTCGCATGTTTCCTTTTTGTCACCGAAAACACCGAGAACAAGCTGTTCGGGTCTGTTCTGGCCCACGGACAGCAAGACAAGCCTCTCGTGGCGCTCACCTTCGACGACGGCCCGAGCATGTTCACGCGGCAGATCCTCGATACGCTGTCGAAATACGACGTAAAAGCCACGTTCTTTCTGGTCGGCCTCAACGTGGAACGCCATCCCGACATCGCAAAGCGGATCGTGGCCGAAGGCCACACCGTGGGCAACCACACCTATTCGCATCCATTCTGGGGACCGGTGGAAATGCCCGACAAGATCCGCACCGAACTTGACAAAGCGGCTTCCGCGATCCGCAAGGCGTGCGGCGTGGATCCCGAGTATTTCAGGCCTCCGCACGGCTGGCGAAGCCCGTGGATGATGAGCCTTGCAAGGCAGGAACACTATACCGTCGTCACTTGGACGGTATCTCCGGACGACTGGCAGCGCGTATCGGCAAAAACCATTGAGCAGCGGGTGCTATCGAAAACAGGGGGCGGCTCAATCATACTTCTGCACGACGGCATGGAAACAAGGCCCAACCCGCAGCGTCAGTGTACGGTGCAGGCCCTTCCGAACATCATTCGCGACCTCAAGGACCGCGGATACTCTTTTGTGACCATCCCCGAACTCATCCGTTCTTCAAAACAATCCATCCCCCAGACCCTCGCGCACTTCTCCAGTGTTCCCACGCCGGTGGAATAAAGAAGAACTGTAGATTGCGGATTGTAGATTAATTATTAACAAATGCGACTGGGCGTTCCCTGGATTTGCAGAGGCGAACGGTCGTGCCTAACGCAAGAAACAAGAACGCAGAGGTATTTTAGGTTTCCCTCTCAGTGGTGTAGCTGCGTCCGGAAGACCAAGGGCACTGTATTTGGTATTGCATTTTGTTAACCGGGTGCCGCTACGGTGCGCGCAACTGAGGGTACGGGCTTGCAGCAGGTACACCCACGCCGCACCGGCTCAGCAAACCAAAACTGAATTATCTATTTATCGCTGCACCCGCTGAGCAATCCATAATATCATTTGGATATTTGCTGCACCGGCTCGGCAATCCAAAATCAGATTCAATGTATCTAGCTTGCACCGCGGCGGGGCGCCCAGATTCTTTTCTAGATGTTGGTGAGCGAAGCCCGTTACTTTCCCTGAGTATACGACCGGATCAACGCCAGTTTCTCCTCCCTCTCCGCAACCATGGCGTTTACCGACAGCGAAAACGCGTGCATGGTCAAAAGAAAAATAACCGCGCGTTCCGGCGCCACGGTTTTTGTGCGGACCAGCGAAAACAGGTACAAGAACAACCGCCGCCGCCATTTGTCTTTTGTCAATACATATACCCTCGCCAGCAGCAGCCCCAGCCTGATCTTGTCGGCCGCGGAAACGTCTTTGTCCTTTTTGGGCCTGGCGAACCAGCCTGCCCCGAAAAGTGCGCGCGTTTTTTCGTAGATCGCGTCGAACCGGTACACCTTTTGAATGGTATCGATAAATGCATTATATAATGTCAATGGCCCAAGAGACGGGTGCCGGACCGACGGAAGCAGGCCGCCGTTGATTTCGGATGGAATGGCGTACAGGCGCCCCTCTTTCTTCATGCGCTGTTCGAGGCGGGTCCCGGGCGGGGCGGCCAGGAAACTGAGAGCGGTAAACGGAAGCGGTGCATCCGCGCTGAACCGGCACAACCGTTCGAAATCTTCCACCGTGTCGTTGTCAAACCCCATGATAAAGGTGGCCTGTACATGGATACCCGCGGCATTGATTCTTTGAATGGCGGTTTTGTAGTCCTTCCGGAGATTGTGGTGTTTCCCGACCTTTTCCAGGTTCCCGCTGTTCAGCGACTCAAACCCGATGAGAATATTTTCGCACCCTGCTGCGGCCATGGCATCCAGCAGCGCGGGATCGTCTCCTATGTCGATGCTGGCCTGACAGAACCATGAGATGCCCATTCCCCGCAGTCCTTGCACGAGTTCCCGGGCAAACCTGCGGTTTATGGTGATATTGTCGTCCACGAAGAAGACCCGCTTGATGGGAAGTGATGCAAGTTCCGCCAGCACGTTGTCGACGTCCCGTACCCGCACCGTGCGGCCGAAGTTTGCCGTCACGTTGCAGAATTCGCAATTGTAAGGGCACCCACGGGAAGCCTGGACGGGTAGGGAAAGGTATGCTCCCATGTCGAGAAGATCCCAGCGGGGGATCGCCGACGCGGCAAAAGGAATAAGGTCCTTGGAAGTATAGGCTCTTTGCAAAGCATTGCCCTCAAAATCCTTCAACAGGCCGGACCACACCCCTTCGGCCTCGCCCACGACCACCGCATCCGCATGCTTCAGCGCCTCCTCGACCGTCGTTGCGGTCAGATGGGGCCCTCCAAAAACGACTTTTGCCCCGCACGTTCGGAAACGATCGGCAAGCGCATATGCCCGTGCGGACGTGGGGGTGACCAGTTTCATGGCGACCAGTTTTGCGGTAATTGTCTCGGGATCGATGGGAGCAATGTCCTCGTCCCACACGATCATCGAATAGGCGTCCGGCGTGAGGGCCGCCAAGAGCGCAAGCGACAACGGCGGCAGGCTGTTCTTCTTGCGCATCAACCTCACGAGTTCGGGCTGGGTGAAATAGTGGCTGAAAGGGTGCAGCGGGTTCACAAATAAGATATCGCACCCCTTGCCCGCCCTTGAGTTCGGCCGCGTCACGTGGAGGCTCCATTCCTACGGTGGCGATTGTGTATCAAGCGCGTTCCTCAGAATGGCAAGCCCCTCCCGCATTTCTTCCCGCGAAACGGTGAGCGCGGGGAAAAGCCTGATGACGTTTCCCTGCTTCACGTTGAGAATGAGGCCGTCGCGCAGACATCGCGACGAAACACCGGCTGCGATTTCCTTCGTCGCAACCTGCAGGGCGATAAGGAGTCCCTTCCCGCGCACGCCGGTGATGAGCGCAGGATCCTTGGCGCGCCACGTCCTGAGCTCGGCGATTGTTTCGGCGCCGACGGCTTCCACATGGCTTTGGATATCGTTGTCGAGCAAATACTTGATAACTGAACGTGAAACCGCGCACCCCAGCGGGTTTCCGCAGTACGTGCCTCCATGGTCGCCTCTTTCAAATTTGGCCGCGACCTCTTCGGTAACGGCAAACGCGGCGAACGGAAAACCGCCCGCGATCCCCTTTGCCATGGTGAGAAAGTCGATGGCCACTCCGGGCAGGGCCGAGGCAAAGAAAGGACCCGTTCTGCAGAAGCCGGTTTGTATTTCGTCAACTATGAGGAACACGCCGTGCTCGCGGCAGAGCTCCGACACCTTCTGCAGATAGCCGTCGTCGGGTACGATTACGCCGCCCTCCCCCTGAATCGGTTCGAGGATAACTGCGGCAATTTCATTCTTGATGACCCGGGCGATTGCGTCTACATCGTTAAACGGCACAAACAGGTAGTTGGGCATGAGCGGGTTGTACTTTTCCCGGTGAATCGCCTGACCGGTTGCCGAGGCGGTGCTTATCGTTCGCCCGTGGAAACTCTGCTCCATGGACACCACATTGAGCTTGCCCGAGACCTTGCGCGCAAGCTTTATGGCGGCATCGTTTACTTCCGCGCCGCTGCTCCCGAAGAAGATGCGGGTGAGGCCGTGCGGCAAAATACCGGCGAGAAGCGACAGCAGTTCGGCGCGCACGGGCGAATAGGTGAGCCCGGAGTTGGGATTCTGGATGATCTTCTTCCCCTGGTTGACAAGGGCCTCGGTGATAACCGGGTTTGCATGCCCAATGCACGTCACGCCCCAACCGGCGGTGAAATCGAGGTACCGTTTTCCCGCGTCGTCCCAGACGCAGACGCCCTCGCCGCGTTCTATGGTCAGTTTCGTCCTGTCGAAAAACGGTGCGAGAAATCTGTCTTCGAGGGCGATGGTATTGGTTTTCATTTTCCGAAAAACTTCCTTACCTGGTCGATGACGTTGTTGACCGCCCTTTCCTGTATCTTTCTGTCTATGTCGATGTGCGGGTTTGCGAGGGTTCCGTGCACGGTGCACTTGAACGATTTCTTTCCGTCTGCCTCGTCGTCAAGTGAATTGGCTATCACCGGATGAAAGTCCTTTACCAGGTCCCGGGCGAAAATCCCGTTCATCTTTTGGGAGAAATAGCCGTCGAACCCGACCCAGCCCTCGCTGCGCACTTCGAACGGATAGCCGTCGCCCCTGATATTCGGGGTTAACACTTTCCCGCCGCCGACGTCCAGATCGGCGGTGATTCCGGAAAAGGTGATGTTCTTTATCTGCGGCACCGCAACAAACACAAGGAGGCCGCTTTGCAGAGGCGAATCGCGCACCACAACGTCGGAGAGTTTGACGTGCCCGTTTCCTTTGAGGGAATCGGGCGACAGGTCGCTCTGCTCAAGCGAAATATCGGCGTCGAGCCGCCCCTCGCACCGGCCCTTACGGATCCGGAACGCCTCGTACAGGTTCGTCATGTTGACATGAGAAAGTCCCGCCTTGAACCGTTCCAGCGTGTGCTCGCCCAGGTCCGCCTCACCCGAGGCGGACAAGGTCCCGCCGTAAAAATCGCCCTTGCAGCGTTCCAGCGTCACCGTGAGATCGGATATCCGGACGGCCGCGCGGAACTCATCAACGTTCCACATGCCGCCCGCGGTCAACCGGTCCGCAGAAACGTTGCCGGCACAGGTAAGCCGCTGCTTGTAGCCCACGCTCATCCGGACGTCAATGCCCGTGCCGGCAACTAGGCTTTTCCCTCCCTGCTGTACCGTCAAAGCCCCGGACCGCACCGAAATATTCTGGACAATTACGGCAAACGGGATCCCGGACAGCAGCTCCCTGGCGTCTTCGACCGAAAACGGCCGCGCGTGCCGCCGGGGAGCGGCAGTAGAGGCAAGCACGAGGCTGACCTGCGGTTCATCAAGGGCGAAATCCTTGATCACCGCGCACCGGAACAGCAGTGGGATTATACGGTATGAGAGACGCACGCGGGGGACCTTTGCGTCAATCTGCACCGGCCCGTCCTTCTTTGTCAACTCCAGTCCGTCAATTGAAAGCCCGAGCCACGGCGTAAACGACGCTCCCTCAATCGAACACGAGGCGGCCCCGGTTTTCCGCACCAGGCGCTCCGCGCTGCGTTTGAGCCCGTCAAACGAGAACGGAATGAATCCTGCGGCGATGATGAGGCCGAGCGGAATTCCGAGCCATACAAGGAGATTCCGCACAAGCCTTGTGTGCCGCGAATACCACGACACAACGGCGCGCCGGTAAAATCCTTCGAGATGCCTGGGGCGGGTGAAAATGTCCATACTTGCTTTCCGAGGTCCGGAAGTCTCCCTCTCTCTTGACGGCGCTTCTCCCCTCACAGGGCTTCAATATATTTTTGGAGTACAAGGTTTCCCAAAGCCCAACAAAAATAATCTTTGCTCGGCGCGATTCTAGTATGGCGGCAGTTCCACCAAAGAAAACCGTTCTTTTCGTCTCGCTCAACGCGTTGTCGAAAACAGCGTCGCCGGACGAAGGCGCTCTCGCCGGCTTTCACCTGCTGTCGGCGCAGTCTCCCTCCCAGGCGCTTTCGCTCCTGGAACGGGAGAAGATCGACATCGTGTTTCTTGACATAGAGGCGATGCCGGCCCAGGAAATGGACCTGGTCCATTACATCAAGACCCGGTCGCCGCACGCCGAGGTGGTTGTCCTCGCCACCATGAACGATCTGGACGCGGCGACGCGGGCGCTGCGCAACGGCGCGTCGTTCTACCTCATGAAGCCGGTGCGGCCAGCCGACCTGAAGGCCGCGGCCGACAAGCTCTCCGCAAAAGTCGACAATCTGCAGGAATACCGCGAGCTCGAACAGCGGCTGCTTGCAGACCTGATGGCCGGCAGCCCCTCCATGCAGAAGCTCCTCAAGCTTGCCATGAAGATAGCGCCGACGTCGTCCACGGTACTCATCTCGGGCGAGAGCGGCACGGGCAAGGAGTTTTTTGCGCGCATCATTCACCACATGTCGCGCAGGACAGACGGCAAATTCGTGGCCGTCAATTGCGGCGCGATTCCCGACACGCTGTTCGAAAGCGAGATGTTCGGCCATGTCAAGGGATCATTCACCGGAGCAGATCGCGACCGCGTGGGCCTTGTGGAGGAAGCCCATCTGGGCACCTTGTTCCTCGACGAAGTCGGCGAGCTGTCTGCGCCGGCACAGGTCAAGCTGCTGCGGTTCCTGCAGGAGCGCACCTTCAAGCGCATCGGCGAGAACACGCAGCGGACGGTCAACGTTCGTATCATCGCTGCGACCAACAGAGACGTCAACGGCCTTGTCGCCGGCGGCACGCTCAGGGAAGACCTGTTTTACCGGCTCAACGTCTTCAGCATGCACCTGCCGCCGCTCCGCGAGCGGAAGGAGACCATTCCCAACCTGGTCAAGCTGTTTATCCACAAGAACAACGATATGCTCGACAAGAACATCTCCCGGGTGTCACCCGCTGCGGAGGCGGTCCTTGCCAATTACGACTATCCCGGAAATGTGCGGGAATTGGAAAACATCATCGAACATGCCGCGGTGCTCGCCGAAAGCCTCGACATAACGGAAAAGGACCTGCCCGACTTCATGTTCAAGAACAGGCTGCTCATCGAGGGGCCCGGAAAATCGTTATCGGCCGGCGAGCCCCTTCGTCCGGAACACGGCGGCATCGAGCCGCTCCAGACCATTGAGCGCGAGTATATCCGGCAGACGCTCGAGACACTCCGGTTCAACTATTCCGAGACCGCACGGAAGCTCGGGATTTCCCGGTCCACGCTCTGGCGCAAAATCCGCGAGTACAAGCTCGACCGGAAGGTCACTGCAGACGCCGCCCCGCCCCAGCCGGAGCACGCCGCATGAACCCACACACCAATCATGTGCACATAAGGATTTACTACGAGGACACGGATTGCGGCAACGTGGTGTACTACGCCAATTACCTCAAGTACATGGAGCGCGGCAGGACCGAGGTCCTGCGGGATTTGGGGTTCAGTCTTGCCGATCTTCACAAGCAGGACACGCTGTTTGTGGTGGCGGAAGCCCGTGTCCGGTACCGTTGCCCGGCGCGGTACGACGACGTTCTCGACGTGGCCACCTCAATCACCGGCCACACGCCGGTCACCCTCACCTTCCACTACGAAATCGTCAACCAGCGCGGCGTAGTATGCGCGACCGGGGATGTAAAAGCGGCGTGCGTGGATGCCGCGGGAAAGGTGAAACGAATCCCTCGGGAAATCCTGGACAAACTCCTTGACGCTTAGGATGTTTTCCTTTCGCCTCACCCTTCGGCAACGTCCCGACCCGTTACCCGGTTCTTTTCGAGCATAGTGACAAATAAGGCACGTGAACGATCACCGGCGCATCGCCCTGCCAACTCATTTCGACAACCGTACTTCCACGGTGTCGCGGGGTTTGTCGACCGTGAGGCTGATCTCATGAAAACGCGGGGCGCGTATGCCGAGGCGGAACGGCCGCGAAAAGGCCATGGGTTCGGTGGGGTAGCCGAACAGGTTTGCGTCGAGGGTGCCGTTTGAGTTTACATCATGATACACTACAAACGCGTAGTCGCCTGCAGGCAGCACCAGCGGCACGTATGCCGCGGGCTGCACCTTCGCTGTGTCGCACGCCACCCTGCGGCACACCACGAATGAATCGTCGCTCAGGTAGTGGCGGTCGTTTTTGTAGACAGTGAGATCGATAAAGCCGCCCGCGTGCGTGATATTGCACACGCGCACCACAAGCGTGTCGGTTTCCGCGTGTGCCGGGGCAACGGCGAGCAGCAGGGCGAGCAGGGCCGGATGGTTCCTTAACAAACAGTACGCGCGCGTCCCGCAGTGCGCTCCCCGCTTGGCGTCCCGTGGGCGGACGGGCGTCATGCGCGGACGTCCCTGGATAATCCCGGCATGGACGCGGCGGCAACGGCAAGACGGTCGCACCGTTCGTTCTGGGGATGACCGGCATGGCCGTTGACCCATTCAAACGCCACGTCGTGCTTTTCGCACAGTTCGAGCAATCGCTGCCACAGGTCCGGGTTAAGCGCGGGGTCTTTCCGGTTTCGTTTCCATCCGTTGGCGCGCCACTTTGCGGCCCAGCCTTTACTCATTGCGTCAACAACGTACCTAGAATCGGACACCACGGTCACCCGGCACCGCTCCTTGAGCGAGGAAAGCCCGGCAATGACGCCCATGAGCTCCATGCGGTTGTTCGTGGTGTCCCGGAATCCGGCCGACAGTTCTTTTTCCCTGCCGTCGTAGCTGAGGATGGCGCCGTACCCTCCGGGTCCGGGATTGCCGGAGCAGGCGCCGTCGGTGTAGAGGGTTATGTGTTTCATGCAAATTTACCAAATTAGAATTAAATTGTGGATTGCTGAGCGGGTGCAAGCGAACGTCCGGAAAGAAATATGGGCGTTTCCCTCGCTTCGCTCGGGCCGGTTCTCCTTCCAGCTCGGCCTCCAGCCTCGTTGCCGGACCGCCCTAGCAGGTTGTTGAAATAGTCCTAACAGAAGCGCTCTTGTTGATTTTTTATGAACCTAACTTCAACTTTACATATGTCAGAGAGGTTTTACCTGCCTCGTTCCGAGGCATTTCCCCGGATTCCCAGGCCATTCTCATGCTGCCCCCACCGTTTGCGGCATCAACTTAACCATGCGTATCAAGTTGTACGCTGCGGCAACCACGTAGGCAACAGTCTGGTTGATTCGTATTCCTCTTACCCGAGTTTTCCGCAGGCCACCGACGCTCTTGATCCACCCAAATATCTCTTCAACCCGTTTTCGTTTCCTTTGACTTACGCTGTATCCCTTATGCCGAGTCGTTCTTCCATCCAACCCTTTAAGCGAAGTGTTGGCCTTCTCGGCAATGTGAGGCTTCACGTGCAGGCGTCGCAGGCTCTTGATAAATTCGGTTGCATGATACCCTTTGTCTGCACCCACCGTCTTCATCCGGCGTTTTCCGCGCCTGCGTTCATGCTTTATCAGCTCAAGCGCCATATCCCGTTCCGCTGTCCCCGTCGCTGGCGCAATGGCGATATCAACACACAACCCATTTCGGTTTTCCATCAGCACGTGACCGGAATACGCCAGCTGCGCTCCCGTTCTCTTGTTCTTCCGAGCCAACAGCGCCTCTGGATCGGTCGAACTCTGATGTGTCTCATTGCTTCGCTTCTCATGGTGGAAATCAACCGACGGATTACTCCGATCATCGTCAGTCTTGTTCGCCGATTCCGCGTCTTTTCGCTTGAAGCTCTTCATCGATGCCCAGGCTTCAATCAACGTGCCGTCAACCGTGAAATGCTCATCGGACAACAACTCTTCGGAACGAGCAAGACGCACGATTTCCTGCATCAGCCGGTGCGCAATCTCCTGTTCCATAAGTCGATCTCGGTTCTTCGAAAACACACTATGATCAAACGATGCCGCATCCAGATCCATGTCAAGAAACCATCGGAACAGAATGTTATAGTCCAGCATCTCGCAAAACAACCGGTCCGACCGTATCGAAAACAAAGCCATCAATATCTGTGCTTTCAAAAGCCATTCCGGCGGTATCGAAGGGCGTCCCATCCGGCTGTACATCGCCTCAAAGTCACGAGAAAGGCGGCGCAGCGCTATGTCCGTAAACTGTTTGACACGACGAAGCGGGTGTGTTGCCGGCACTCGGGAATCCGGAGAAACGAAGCTGAACATACCGCCTTGGGCTGGCTGGGAACCTCTCATCAATACTCCTTGGTTCGGGTTCCCCTATAATATAAGGATAAATGTTTACAAAAGGGAGACTTTTTCAACACCCTGCTAGTCGCCTTCGGCGAGGGTCGGCCGGCAATCCCGCCATAGCGGGACTTCCAGTCGCCCCTAACGCGAAACAAAAGAAACAGCCGTCCATCCACAATCTTTCTTCAATCGTGCCACCTTTAACTGTCAATTACCAACTTTGTTCGTGAGCGCCCCTGCAAACGATATGGGGGGAGGTTGTTGACTCTTGCGACTGCACTATCCAGCGGGCCGCCTGCAGAGCGGGCAGCGAAGTTGCAATCATCATACCATAAAAAATACTTTCCCCCAGCTAGAAAAACGTCATTACGATTATTCTTACATCGTCACCACGGCTGTGCCCGCGTCCTGATAAATGGCGAACCGTGGACCCGATTTTTATTATATTAAGCGAAGAGGCAACCAATCCTGTTTGCGGTTACAACAAGAATGAGTTTTCACTCGAGAGAAAGGATTCTCATGAAGCGCATTTGTCTGACTGTTCTTTGCTTCGTCGCACTTGCCGGCATTGCGGTTACGCCGGGGGCCGAACCCATGCTCACCCTCACCATAGGGCCTACCTGGCCTCAGGCGCTGCTTTCCACCGGCATTCCGCCGGGCGACGCGGAACTCGAGTACGGCATGATGATTGATAAAAAGGTGGCATTCGGGATAGCCGGGGATTTTCTTTGGAACGTACAGTCGAAAGAGGCGAAGGATTCGACGGGAGCGCACTTCATAACGATCAGCGAACAGAACACCTTCATGTTCCCTATCATGGGCTTCTTTCTCCTCGACCCTGTTCCCAACCTTATTGTTCACCCGGTGGGCCGCTTTCAGATCGGCTACAATTCGATGATTTACAGTTACAAGCAAACAGACAACACCTCTGGAACAATGACTCCCCTGAGTCCCTATTTTTACGGTCTCATCATCAAAGCAAGCGTTGATGCCCTTTACAACCTTGGAGAGCACAGCTCTTTGTTTCTCGGTCTCGAATACCAATGGGCCGACACCAAGACCACGAGCAACACAAATGGTGAATTTGACAAGCGCGACATGAGTGGCGTCGGAATCAGGGCGGGGTTCAGGGTGGTGTTGTAAATGACATTTGTTGAGATAGCCGAAACGTGCGAATCTTGATGAAATGCCATGTGATTTTCGTGCCAGGGAGGATTGAAGCGGTCCCGCTGTAGCGGGATTGCCGGCCGACGACCCTTGGAAGCACTCGACGGGGTGCCCGGCCGACAGGTATAGGTCGGTCCGGCAACGAGGCCGACGGCCGAGCCCGCAAGGAGGCCCGGTGCCGAAGCCAGGCGCCCGGCATGGGGCCTGGTTCTTCACTCTCCCCGAATTCCTCCTCGTGAAGTATCTTCTCACTCTTTGTCAACAATGGAATATATGCGAATCGTTCTCCAACGGGTCACACGCGCATCCGTCTCGGTCAACGGGATCACAACGGGTTCCATCGGCCACGGCATCCTTGTCCTCCTCGGCATCCACGCACGCGATACCCGCTCCCAAGCCGACGCCTTGGCGGGCAAATGCGTCTCCCTGCGCATATTTTCCGACGCCGCGGGAAAGATGAACCGATCCCTCGCCGACACCGACGGCGGCGCACTCGTGGTGTCGCAATTCACCCTGTACGGGGACTGTACCAAGGGCACCCGGCCCAGCTTTACAAACGCGGCGGCCCCGGAGCCGGCCAGGGAACTGTACGAGTACTTTGTCGCACAGCTTCGGTCGCGCTGCCCGAACGTCGGAACGGGCGAGTTCGGCGCGCTGATGAATATAGAGCTTGTCAACGACGGCCCGGTGACGTTCGTACTGGACGCATAGAAAGACCCTCTCCATGATCACCCGTTGCGCTACGGCGGCCTTTCTGTGGCTCGTCTGCTGCTTTGTCCCCGTTCTTGGCAACGATTGGCCTGTCCAGCGTCCCCTTTCGGGCTTCGGTTCAAACGGTCCTCACCAGGTTGCCGCCGACAGTTTTCCCGACCCCCAGTGGGGGGGCAAAAACGTGTACGTGTTTCATCCTTCCGACACGGCCGGAAAACTCCCGGTGATCCTGTTTTGCCCCGACGTGGGCGCGTCCGGTCCCGCCGCATACCTTCCGCTTATCAACAACATCGTGAGTCGCGGCTGCATGCTCGTTTTCTCTCCCTGCAAGAACGTCGCCGCCGATCCCTCACAAAAAAAGAAATACCGGATTCTGATGGACGGATTTGAAACGGCGGTGATCCGGTACGGCTCCCGCGTCGATTCGTCGCGGATCGGAATTATCGGCCATTCCTACGGCGCCGGGGCCGTGCCGGCGATTGCGTGGCGCAGCCTTGTGGAAAACCAGTGGGGAGCAAACGGGGCCTTCCTGTATATGATGGCGCCGCGGTATTCGTATTTCATCACCCAGGACGAACTCGAGATGTTTCCCCGGAAAACCTGTTGCGTTGTGGAGATATTCCACGATGACAAGATCAACGACCGGCGCATGGCTGTTGACATATTCGACAACATCGGCGTTCCCGGCGACCGTAAGGCGTTCATTGAACTTTTTTCCGATTCCATGCCCGGTTACAAGCTGGCGGCCGACCACGCCACGGCCGCAGGCCCGGCGGGCAACGGCGGCGCGGAAAATGCGCTCGATTTTTACGGCGTGCATAAATTCGTGGACGCCGTCGCGGATTACGTTTTTTTGGGCAACCCCGCAGCAAGGAAAATGGCATTCGATACCGGCAACGCCGGCCAGCGGTTCATGGGGACCTGGCCGGACAAACGGCCCCTCCGCGAATGCACCGTCACCCGGTCACCCGATGCCTCGCCGTCGGGGCCGTGCCGTTACGTGTGGGAAAACCCGGCCAATCCGCGCAGGGACGAATCTCCCACGTTTGTTCCCGATGCCGCTCGGAGCCGTTCTTATTACGCGCGAAAGGCATTCCGGAACTACCGGGCATACGAAAAGGAAAAAATCCGCGAGCGGCGTGCGCGCCGGGCAATGCCCGGAGATTCGTCCCTGTGCGCGATTGGACCCATAGAGGAAGGATTCGGCTCAGCAGGGCCCTGGCAAACGGCGGTCGACAGCCTTCCGCATCCGCTGTGGCCCGGCCACTATGTGTATGTTTTCTCTCCAAAGGAAGCGCACGGCATGCGGCCGGTTGTCTTTTTCTGCCACGGCTATGCATCGCCGAACCCGCAGCATTACCTGCAGCTTATTTCTCATATAGTAAGCAAAGGCTATGTGGTGGTATTTTCTCCCTATAAAATGGTTGCCATGGACCCGAAGGAAGTCAAGAAATACGCCAGCATTGAGACCGGGATTGAAGCTGCAATCGACAATTTCCGGGACAGGATCGACACCGCCAAAATCGGGTTCGTGGGGCACTCCTTTGGCGCAGGCGCGATTCCCGCGGTCGCTTTGTGGGCGCTCACCGACAAAAACTGGGGGGCGGCATCTTCGTTCATGTACCTCATGGCGCCGTGGTACAGCTACGAGATCGACAGGATAAAACTTCGCCTCTTCCCCCGGCGCGTCAAGATGATAACCGAAGTGTTTGCCGACGACAAGGTGTGCGACCACCGCATGGCTATTTCCCTGTTCACCACCATCGGCGTCCCGCAGGCCGAAAAGAACTATATCATACTCAACACCGATTCACTCGGGTGCTGCAAGTTGACGGCCGACCACAACACCCCCAAGGGGACCTATGATCCGCGCAGCGAAGAAGACGCACTCGACTACTACGGCATCTACAGGATTTTCGACGCGCTCGCGGCATACGCATTCGACAACGACGGCGCGGCAAAGTCGCTGGCCTTCGGTCACGGTGCTCCCACGTGCTTTATGGGAACGTGGCCCAACGGCAAGCCGGTAACGCCTCTCACCGCCACGTCGAACCCGGCGCCGGCCCAGCCGCAGGACCACTACGCGTTTCCGTGGAAGTCGAGGCTGAATCCATTGAATACGGAGATAATTATGGATAAATAAGATTATATATAATGACAGTAGTGTCCGGTTAAATTGACAACAAGAGAAGGGCTACCAACCTATTTTTATCGTTGAAGGTTTAGTTTTTGACGATTAAAAAGAGGAGGCAGCCCTTGAACAGAAGAAATACAATATTCAATCAGATAACGCAACTGTTGAATCGGAAGGGATTCTGGCGCATTGTTAATCGGTACGAAGGAGACAGGTACGTAAAGAGCATGACCTGCTGGCAGGAGATGCAGATTTTGCTCTTTTCGCTGGTAAAGGATTTGGTCAGCTTTCGGGATGTAGAAGCGTGTCTGAAGAGCAATGCGGATAAGTGGGAACATATTGGTCTTGCGAGTGTAGCCCGCAGTACACTGGCAGATGCACTCGCTCTCCGGCCATACAAGATGTTTGAAGATCTTTTCTATCAGTTTCTGGATAAATGCCAGCGATTGGCACCTCGTCATGACTTTCGGGTAAAGGTTCCGGTATTTACGCATGATTCAACCTTGATCAGCGTATGTCTGTCATCGTTTCCATGGGCACGGTATCGCAGGCGCAAAGGTGGATTGAAACTTCATATGCTTCTGGACCATGACGGTTACCTACCGTCGTTTATCCGGATGACGGACGGGAAAGTCCATGACATTCGGGTGGTGAAAGATGCCGAATATGATTTTCCTGCGCTTCCGCCGGACAGCATCCTCACCATTGATCGAGGCTACACAGATTTTGGCTGGCTTCATTCACTGCATACGACTGGTGTTACATTCGTGATCCTGGCAAAATCCAACATGGCATATCATCTTGTCGGACAGCACAAAGAACCGAACGTAAGACGCGGAATTATCCGTGATCAGGAAGTCGAAATGTCGAATTTTTACGAAAGCAAGGCATATCCGGAGAAGCTGCGACTGATACAGTATTACAACAAGGAGTTAAACAAGAACCTGGTCTTTCTGACGAACAATTTCACGTTGTCGGCAACGACAATTGCTGCACTGTACAAGGGAAGATGGGAGATAGAAACATTTTTCAAGTGGATCAAGCAGCACTTGAAGATAAAGACGTTCTACGGGACCAGCGAAAACGCGGTAATGACACAGGTGTGGATAGCCATGATCTTGTATCTCCTGTTGTCGTTTATAAAATTCCAAGCACGGTATGCCTTCACCATGCTGGAATTACTGCGGGTTATCCGAGAAAGGCTGCTTGGTTTTGAAAGCTTGATTGAATTACTACGGGTCAATTACGAGCGGTTACGTTCTTTGCGCTCCGCTCCAGTGCAATTATCATTCTATTAGCCATTGGTCAAGAGGTTTAGCCGGAC